>CAXSHW010000044.1:12841-33670 GCA_964237245.1 uncultured Pyrinomonadaceae bacterium | reverse complement strand
GCGAACCGCAAATGACCTGTTACGCCGGAACTGCGGGCGCGGTCATCTTCGACGAAGGCACGATTTCATCGTGCGAAAATCTTGAAGCGACGGGCAACTTGCGCGATTTTGATTGGAATTTTCAAGGCGCCTGGAACTCTCCGCAAATGGTCGCGCGGCGCAAAAAAGCCAAAAACGGCTGCTTTTGCACACACGAATCGAATTCCTATTATCCGAGTTTGCCATTTAATCCGAAACATCTGATTCAGATTAAAAAACTCGAACGCCAGATGAAAAAGGCGAGTCGTGAGATGGAGAACCAGATTCCGCAAAGCGAAGGAATTGCTGTAAAAGCGTAATTTATCGAGTTTGGAGTAGTAAGATTTGCACAAATCTTACTACTCATTTTATAAATGCCGCAAAACACACCGAAAATTTTAATAATTTCATCCGACACCGGCGGCGGACATCGTTCGGCGGCGCAAGCGTTGGTTGCCGGAATCAATCGTGTCTGGGAAGGCGATTCAAAAGTCGTGCGCGTGGTCAAAGCGGTCGAAGAATCTCATCACGTTACCGGAAAACTCGTTAACGGCTACAATTGGGTTTTACGAAACAAACAGCATTGGATGAAATATCTCTATTGGGCAATGAACCGATTTCGTCCTGAAACACGCGAATTTTTTCATAAGCGGTGCATCGGTTTCTGCACCGAAATTTTTGAAAAATGGTGTCCGCACGTCGTCGTCAGCGTTCACCCGATGACGCAGCATATTTTTGCGCGCATTTTGAAGAATCTTAAATTGTCCGATCAAATTCCGCTTGTTACGGTCGTTACCGATCCGTGCTACGGTTTTTGGAAAGGCTGGGCATGCAACGATGTTTCGCTTTATCTGGTAGCGAACGAAGAATCGCGCCGACAACTCATTGATTACGGAATTTTACCGGAAAAAATCAAAATTTCGGGAATGCCGATTGATCCAAAGTTCTGTGAAGTTGATGAAAAAGCCGCGCAAAAGGCACGCGAAGCCTTTGGTCTCGACCCGGAGAAATTTACGGTTTTTGTCAATGCCGGCTGGGTCGGCGGCGGCAACATTCCACAGATTTTTCGTGAACTTGTGCGCGGCGAACTCGACGTGCAGGCGATATTTTTAGCGGGCAAAAACGAAGAACTCAAAAAAGAAGCCGAAGAACTTGCGAAAACGGCAAAGTTTCCCGTCAAAGTTATCGGTTATTCCGATGAAATCGAAAAACTAATGCAGTCGGCAAATGTGATGATCAGCAAACTCGGCGGTTTGACGACGTTTGAAGCTCTTGCCTGCCGTCTTCCGATAATCGCCGACGCGACTACACCGCCGATGCCGCAGGAAGCTGGAACAGTTAATATGATTGCCAAACGCGGCGCGGGCATTTTGCTGAAAAAAGCGGGCGACATTATTCCTGTAATTCAAAGTCTTTTGGGCGATTCAAAGAAATACACCGATATGAAAGCGGCAACCATTGATTTGGCTGCACCGAACTCTACTGAGATGATTATCAGGGAAATTGCCGCGCTTTTGCCTTCACAGACTCAATTTGTCGCAAAAGAATCTTTGCAGGTGACTGTTTAAACATTGAAGGGAACAAATATAATCTCAAGCCGTTGCGGTAAATGGACGGCTCAATTTATTTGTATTTGACAAAATCCGTCCGGCAGGTTAAACCTCTATTTTGCCTTTTCTCAATGTATTACCTTACACTCTTAAAAGTCTATTGGAGAAAATAAATTTGTGACTCTTTTATTGGAAGGAAAACGCGCCTTTGTTTCGGGCGGAACGCGCGGCATCGGTGCGGCAATCTGCGAAGTTTTCGCGCGTGAAGGCGCGGATGTCGCTTTTAATTATAATTCGCGCGACGATTTAGCCGAAGAAACGAAAGCTAAAATCGAAGCTCACGGCAGACGCGCTTTGAGTTTTAAGGTTTCGGTCACTGACCGTTTAGGAATCAAAAAACTCGTCCGTGAAATCAAAGAGGCGTGGCAGGGAATTGATATTTTAGTCAACAATGCCGCCGTTAATAAGCCGGATAATTTTGCGACGACGACCGATAAGTCGTGGGATTGGGTAATTGACACCAATGTCAATAGTCTTTTCGCCGTTACAAAACCTTTTTATAAACAAATGATTCGTCAGCGCGCCGGTTCGATTCTCAATATCACGAGCATCGGCGCGATTCGCAGTCTTCCGACATCGGTTCATTACGCGACTTCAAAAGCCGCGATGATCGGGTTCACAAAGTGTCTGTCGCGCGAGGCGTCGAATTTCGGGATAACGGTCAACGCCATCGCCGCCGGAATTTTCGACACTGATTTAGGACATTCTTTGCCCGAGAGACTTTTACAAATGCACGATTTTTGGGTCGCCAGACAACGCTTGGGAAGACCTGCCGAACTCGCCGAATTCGCAGCATTTATGGTCAGCCCGCGCAACAGCTTTATGAGCGGCGAAGTCGTCATCGTTGACGGCGGCGCGGTTACTTAAGAGCGGAAAACGGAAAATGGATAATGTAAAACAAAAGCATTTCATTATCCATTATCCGTTTTCCATTTTCCATTATTTACTGCTTTTCCACTCGGCAACGTGCTTTTCTATATCGGTTGTGTCTCCGGCTGGCGTCATTGCTTTCGCCATTTGAATCGCTCGTTCGCCGGCAGCAATCGCTTCGGCTTTTTTGCCCGTCGCGGCTAAAAGATAAGCCTTTAGACCGAGCGCATTCGGCGTTTCTTTCACTTTCAGCGAAGCGTCGAGCCAATTGATCGCTTCAGGATAATTCGCCGTCATTTTTTGCGTATAAACCCAACTTGCGGCTTGAACCGGCGTGCGAGAATCGTCGGCTTTTAAGTTTGCTACCTGGCTGCGAATCGCCGCAAAAGTTCTGGCGTTCACGTCGCCGACATCAACGGTAAAAGGAACGCGCAAATTGTCCCAGCGAACAACAACATCGGCGGTCGTCGGTTTGATGTTTTCAAAGTTGAGCGACATTGTTTCCTGTTTCTCCGGCAAAACCTGCGGTTTCGCCGATACGCGCAATTGATCGTTTTCCTGTTTGTAGGAAAAACTGCCCCACGAATCGTTTACTTTGTTGAAAATTATCGTCCAGCCGTCTTTGCCCGGAATCGCGTGCAAGCCGTATTTTCCGGCGGGCAAAGTTTGACTGTTAATTTTCAAATCGTGATTGGTTTCAAAAGTCGTGTTTTCATTCGCGCCGACGCGCCAAACTTGACCGTTTGGAACGAGACACGGATAAGTTTTTTCGCCGCTCGGAACAACGTCGGTCGTTTGGCAGCCGAAAATTTCGCGCCCTTTTGCGTTCGGGCGATGATAAACAACAGCGATTCTCGTATCGCCAATTGTCTGCGCGATTTCCTGTCGCTGCGATTCGCGCGGCAAATTTAATTGCGCTAAAACGCTCGCCGAGCAAAATAAAGTTATAATTCCGATTAAAACGAGTTTGCTTTTCATTTTTTACTCCTTATTTTTATTTTTCTTTGCCGAAAAATAATTTTTAATTCTTTCCCTTTGAATTTTCTAATTTAACTTTTGCTTTTTGGACAAATTTCTTAATCATTCCGGCGACTTCCCACTGCATTCCCTGACTGACCGAACCTTCGCCCGCGAGTCCGGCAAGCAGATGAAGTTCTCTGGCTTTGTTGCGTCGCAATTCGACATTTTGCGAAAATTGCACAAACGTCGCAGTTTCGTTTTTCTCAACAAAATCAGCCGAATAACGCAAAAAATTTTGCTGCTCGCCCGCTTTCGGAATCCATTCGATGCGTTCGTCGGTATTTTCGGCAAGCTCGACATCAAAAGATTGCCGCATCGAACCGATTATCGGAATTTCAGCGCGAATTGACCACCGAGCCGTATCGTCCGCGTTTTTATGGATACTTTCGACATTCGGCATCAATTCAATAAAATTTCTGATGTCGGCGAAAAATTCGCGCACTTTTTCAATCGGCGCGTTGACCTCAAATTTATCGCTGAAACTGGCGCGAATCGTGAACATTTATCATTTATCATTTATCATTTATCGTTCGCGCATCTGTTAAATGTTGGATGATAAATGATAAATGAATTAAAAAGTTTGGTTAAACAAAATCGAATTAAAAAATAATTTTGTCGTCGAGCGAAAAATACCTCGAAAAAACGGTTCTTCGGCGAATAAAATAACGTGACCAGCGCCGGTCGGTTCATCAATGACATACGCCGTTCCTTTCAATAGTCTTTCCGTATTTCCTTCCCACGAAAAGCCGGAAATCGTCAAAGGTTTCGCCGGTTTCGGGTCAAACAACACGGCGTTTGTTCCTTCTTTTGAAAATCGGAAAAAGTAACCGGACGAAATCAAAACCGGAATTTCATTGTCTTCGATGCCATAAGTGAGATAAGTCGTGCGATCAACGGTCGCGCGAAAAATCGCGCCCGGAATGCCTTCGGGAACTTTTCCCGCATTTGACGAAGGCGAAGCGATTGGCGGCAAAATCGGCGGCGCGCCGTCGGCTTTGTCAAATTTTAATTCCTGCGTCGGCAAAGGTTCAGGCAAAGGAGATTTTTTAGTTTTTGGCGTCGGTGAAGGCGTCGGGCGCGTTTCGTCTTCTTTGCGTTTGTCCGTTTCGTCTTCCGCAATCGCCTTGTCTTTATCTTCGTCATCATCGCTTCCGACGAGTTTTGAAGATGTCAAAGCGACATCTTTCAACGCGGCAAAAACCGACGCGCCTTTGACAGTGATTAAAGTTCCGCCGCCGGAAATCCATTGTTTCAATGCCGTCACGCCGCCGCTTCCCAAAGCGCTGAAATAAGCACCGGGCGAACCGTTCGGCATAATTAAAACGTTGTAATTTTTCAACGCTCTGCCTTTGACATTGTTAATTGTGAGCGGCGTAAAATCAACGCCGTAACGGTCGAGTGTCCACCAGATCGAGCCGTAACTTGTCTGGTCAACAGCTTCATCGGCGACTATCGCAATTTTCGGATTGGAAAGCGAAACGACGTTTTCGCTGCCGACGCCCGTGTCGCCGTTTTCGTTGAATCCGGTATTAACAGCCGCGACATTGACACCGAGTTCACGCGCCAGACGCGCGACGGCTTCGTGAATTTTATCGTTATTTCTCGTAACTCTGACGACGAAAGTGCCGCGATTGTAATTTCTGCCGCCGGCAGTCAAAGTTTTAGTCGCCACCGCCACGCGAAAACCTTCTTTTAACAATCGCAAAGCAAGCACACTCGCGCCGTCCGTTTCGTATGGAATTATGTAGGCGATTTGAGCGCGACCGGAAACTGTCCCCTGTTTTGCCTGTTCGACAAATTCGGGCGTTACGATGTTCGCGCTAACGTTTCCGGCATCTTCCGTCCAAAAAGCATCAACGCCGAAAGCCAGCGGCAAATTCCAGGCTGTGATGTCGTAAAAACCGTAATCTTCTTTGTTTGCGGATGTTCCGCGCCGTTCATTGCGCCGGAAACGCGCCATATTATCTTCGATAAACGCTTTGTCCTGAGGAGTTTCCTGTTCGAGCAGGGCTTTAATAATTCGTTTTTGCGGCTGATTTAAATCAATAACATACGAGCCTGCGGGAAAAGTTTTGGAAACGCCCGGCGCGTCTTTTTGCATAAAACTGTGCGCCGAATTTGACGAAAACGAAGCGTTTGCGACTTTGATTTCAACTCGCGCAAGCTGCAAAACTTTTAGCAGGTCAGCGGTTTTAACCGAATCTTTTTCGGGCGAAATGACAATGCGTTTTAGTTTTTCGCCCGCGACATCGTTCATCGCCGTGCGGCGAAAGTCGTAGAAATCCTGCAATCTCTGAACGCGATTTTTCGCCAGAGTTTCGAGCGTTGTTAGAGACGCAACATAATGTTTGGCGATTGCCGAGCGCAAAGTCGCAATCGAGCCGTCGTCGCGCGTCCAGCGCAAACCTTTAAATCCGCCGCCGTCAGTTTCGTAAGTCATTCCGATTGCGCCGTTTAGAGACGGAAACGAATCCCAGTAACCCGGATAAAAAAGATCGTAAATGTCGCGGACGTAATAATCCCATTTATTCTGATCAAAAGCGTTAGCGTTTGCCCGTCCGAATTTATCGAGCCAAGTATTTGTCGCGGGCTGCGGCAAATTCGGATTTATCGGCAGCGCGGCTGGCGGAAAAAAGAATTGCGACGGTTGTCCGTGATGGTCGGCGGAGACTTGCGGATTCCATTCAAAAAAAGCTCTCTGCATATTTTGCGTTTCTTTCTGCGTCGCGGCGATATTGTCGCGGTTGAGGTCGAAACGAAAATGATTCAAACGTCCGTAAATTGACCACGGCTCACGGTGTTCGAGAGCGTTGCGGTCGGCGTTTCCGGTGGCGACGGAGTTATACCACGTTACAAATCTTTCGTGTCCGTCGGGATTTTCGCTCGCCAGAATCAGCGTTACGTCGTTTTTCAAAATCTCCAAAGTCTGCGGTTCGTTCGATGCGGCGAGTTGATAAATGATTTGCATCATCGCTTCAAACGAAGCCGATTCGTTGCCGTGAATCGCGTAAGCCATCCACGCAATCGCCGGATTTGTTTGAATTATCTGATTCGCTTCTGTTGGATTCGTCGTTCTCGGATCGGTCAGGCGCTGGTTGTTAGCTTTGATTTGGTCAAGTTTTGCGATATTTTCCGGCGCGGAAATCGCAATAATGTGCTGCATTCGATGTTCGCCGGTTTCGCCGATGTCATAAATTTTCACGCGGTCGGGCGCGGCTTTGGCAATCGCCTCAACGACCTGTTCCATCTGCGCGTAAGTCGTGTGAAAATCGCCGACATCGTAACGTAAAATCGTTTGCGGGCGTGGAACTTCAGCGCGATATTCGCCGCGTGTATAGAAATCAAATTTTTCTTCGGTTTGCGCAGAGGCAAACGGCGCAAACACAGCGCAAACAAACAGCAAAAACCACAGACGACTTATTTTCATTTATAAAATTTCCGAATTTCGAGCTTGAATTTTGCAGAACTTGTTAAAGATATTAAACTGTAATTGTTTAAACGCATAAAGAAGATGAAAGGTTTCCGCGAAAAATTGTGTCCGCAATGTCATTCTTTCAGATTAAAAAGCTGGGAAGAATTAACCGACGAGCAGAAATTTCTGGTTGAACGCTTGCCGCTCAACGCGGAATTTACAAAAGAAGAACGAAAAAAGCACCGCTTTTGCGAGCGATGCTGGTTTGAAGAATTTCAATCTAAAATGGAAAATGTTTAGTTTGTCACCATCACCGTTTTGGCTTCGTCGGTGTAAGCCGTCAAAACAGTCCCGGCTTTAATGACGGCTTCTTTACCCTTTCTTAATAATCCGAGTGGTCCGAACAACACGGTTAAAGCAACGGTCGAACCCATGTTATCTCCGCCAGAACCGCTTTTTGACGCGCGAAGTTTGATTTTTTGATTGTCAACCGTTTGGGTTGATTCAATACGCACACTTAATTCCCCGCCTTTGCCCATAAAACCTTTTTTCTTTGCGGCGGCGACAGTTCCTTTAACAAGCGTGTCTTTAGCAATAATAGTTTTTCCGTTAACTTTCACATCTTCGGAGACTTTGAATGACAATGAATCGCCTTCAACGACTTTTTGACCGCTGATGTCTTCGGTTGTCATGATTTTAAGTTCTGTTCCGTCCGGGACTGCAACGCTTGTCGCAACGCCGCTCGATGCGTTACTGTTGTCAGAGTTTCCGGTTGAAGCAGCGGCGGTGACTTCCATACCGGATGCTTTTTGAACCATAGCTAAAACTACCGAATCAGAAATACCCTGTTTTTTCAGCGATTGCAGCGCGGGTGCGGATGTGTCAAAAGACACTTTCGACGATTTGATTTTTGCAATGATAATAGCGTCGGCAAGTCCGGCGTTTAGCATTTCAATAATTGACTCGTTGTTTAATGTCTCCTGTTTTTTGGCAACAGCCGCAGCGGTTTGTGCTGAAATATCAGTCGGCAATAACACAAAGTAAAAAGCGCTTTGTAACAATATACAAGTTAAGGATAAAGATAGAAATCTTTTCATTTTTGATTCTCCAGAAAATTAAATTTTTAAGTGTTGAGTTTAGAAAAATCGAGTTTGGTTAGCTCGAAAGGTTGAAGGATATTAACACTTTTACAAATGTTCTGGCAAGCAAAATTTCATTTTATAAAACCTTTATTAATTCCTTTGAGATATGCCGCGCCAGATTTTCCGCCAGACTGCCCCACGAAGTTGTTTCGCCTGCCGCCAGAACCGTTCCGCTTTTGCGGTCGTAAATTCTGAAAACGTAGCGATGCGTGATAATCGAAAGCGGCACGAAACCGATTTCGACGTATAAATCCGCGTCGGTTTTATAACGCACGATATTTAAGTTTAACCGCTGCCAATCTTTACGTTTTAATAATTCCTTTTCGAGCGCCTGACGCGAAGGATTGATTGAAGATTTTTCGATGGCGATTGTTTTCGCCGAACGCAGAGCTTCTTTCGGTTCGAGAACAACGTGCGCGTTCGTATCGTCCTTATAATGTTTGTTTTCCGCCGTCGAGTTTGCCTTTTGAACGGCAGATTTGTTTTCCAGCAACAGCGCTATAACTTCGTCGGCGACGCCCGCTTTTTTAAGTTCAATCAACGCTTTGGTCGTCGTTTCGTAATTGCCTTTTGAATCTTCGATTTTGCGGGCGATTAAAGTTTGGCTCAAGCCGGATTTTGTCATCAACACGATGTCGTCGTTTGTTAAAGTTTCAGTCTGAGCGGAAACCACGCAAATAAATGCGCCCAAGATTAACAACAAAAATAAAATTCGTTTCATATTTCTCCCGTTTCTATTGAATTTTTTCTCTTTTGAAAAGAGAATATCTAAAATTTTATAGAGCGAATTTTGTTTGATGTGAGTATTTGTGACAGTTTGTTTCGGTATCACAATCAATTTTTGAGAATGTTTTCAAAAGAACGGCGAATTTCGAGACGATGAACGGTTAATTTTTCGAGCAAATCTTTGATTGACGCGAGCTTCATTCTTTTGACAATCGTTTGCAAAATCGGTTGATTGGCAAGCGGCAAGCGTGTCGAACGTCCGACGGTTAAGCGTAAATTGTGGTCGAGTTCGCTCAAGAATTCGTAGCCGTCTGTAAAATTTTGAAAATCTTCCGCCGACAGAGAATTTTTATCGCGGAGTTTTTCGAGCATAAAAACGGTTGAACGATTTTCTGTTTCGTCCTGAATGTTGTCGCGCAATTGCAAAAAACGCATTGCAAAATAAACGTCGAGCATTCCGCCCGCGCCGAATTTGATGTCAATTTCCTTGCCTTTGCGCGACGCGGATTTTTCTTCTTCGAGCCGTTCGCGGACGCGCAAGGTTTCGTTTCTCAAATTTCCGAATTCCGAATCTTCAACCTTAAATTTTGATGCTTTCTCGTGAATGATTTTTCTGGCTTCGGTTTCGGTATCTTTTGCCAGATTTAAATCGCCCGCGACGCCGCGCAATTTGACGTAAGCCAGCATTTCCCAGATTGCCGACCGCGCGTCCAGATAATTCAGAAAAGCGGTTTTGCCGGAAACGTTCGCGCCGTTTTTGCCGTCGGGACGAAGGCGCAAATCAACTCTGTAAAGATGACCTTCGCGCGTCAAACTCGAAAGAACGGTAACGAAAATTTCGACGGCGCGTGAATAAAATTCGGCGTGCGTCAAATTTGAAACCGGCAGAGGTTTTTCGTCATCGTAAATTAAAATTAAATCCAAATCCGAATTGTAATCCATTCCGCCGCCGCCGAGTTTTCCCAAACCAAGCACGGCAAAAGGGAAATCTGCGGATTTTTCAAAAGAAAACCGTCGTTTCAGTTCGCCTTCGGTGATAAAAAGTGCGGCTTCGAGGCTGGCTTCGGCTAATTTTGTTTGAAGTCGTTTAGTTTCTCGAATCGTGATTTTTCCGAAGACATCGAACGCGACGATTTCGAGCAAAAAACGCGACCGGATCGTTCGCAGAACGGCTAATTCCCGCGCGAAACTTTTTTCTTTTTCGACAGCCGCGAGAAACGCCCGCAAATAATTTTCTTCCTTAAATTCTTCCGTTTCGTCGGGCAAAAATTTTATTAAATTCGGATTTGCGGCTAACATTTCAGCAAAATTGGGTGAATTTTCCGAAAGAAGTTTGAGCGTTTTCAAAGTTTCGCCGTTCAAATTAATTTCAGATTCGGATTTGTCCAGCGATGAAAAAATCATTTTCAAACTTTGATTCGTTTGCGAATCGGCAGAATGAGCGCTCAAATTTTGCGGGAAAGATTTTTCGGCTGGCTTGCCTGTTTCGGAAGACGAAAATTCGCGGGCGCTTTCGACAGTTTTACGGCGTTTTTCGCGTCCGAAAATACGCTCGAAAATTCGGCTGACATTCGACGAATGAAATTTTAGAGAAGCGTCGAATTCTTGCACGTTCAGAAAATTCATTCGTCGGGCAACCAGAGAATGCTTGTCCGTTTCGTTCGGAACAAGATGCGTTTGCAAGCCGTTTTCCATTTGCAGGCGATGTTCGAGCCGCCGCAGAAATTCGTAAGCCTCGAACAGTTCGGTCAATTCGGCTTCCGAAAGCAAATTTCGGTCGGCGAGACGCGAAAGGCTAATCAGAGTATGCGCGGCGCGAAGCCATTCGTCTCTGCCGGCGTAGGCGAGCTGTAACGCCTGCGCGACGAATTCGATTTCACGAATTCCGCCGCGCCCCAATTTAACGTTGAAATTTTTTTCCGAGATTTTCTCGGAGTTGATTTTTTCCTTTGAAAGACGAACGTTTTCGAGCGCATTCTCGACGGTTTCGCTTGCCGAAAAAACGCTCGTTTTTACTTGCTCGTAAAACGTTTGGAAAATTTTCTCGTCGCCCGCGCTCGAACGCGCTCGAATCAAAACTTGCCGTTCCCAGCTTCGCGCAGACTTTTTGTAATAATTGACGGCTTCGCTCAAGGAAATCGCCAGCGCGCCGACGCGCCCGTTCGGACGCAGGCGCAAATCAACACGATAAGCCGCGCCTTCGCCTGCTTGTCCGCCGACGAGTTTCGTAATAAATTCGGCGAGTTTGACGAAATACTCACGGTTTGTAACCGCGCCGCGAATTCCCTGACCGGAAGTTTTCCCGTCGTTTGAATAAATAAAAAGCAAATCAATGTCGGACGAGTAATTTAACTCTTTCGAGCCGAGCTTTCCGAGCGCGACGATTGAAAATCGCGCCGGTGTAGCACGCCCTTTTTCGTCAACGGCAAGCGGAATTCCGTAGCGATTATCGAGTTCTTGTCTGGCGATTCCGAGAGCATATTCTAAAATCGCGTCCGCCAGATTTGAAATTTCTTCGGTGATTTCGACAATTGTGCCAAGCCCGCGAACATCACGCAAATAAATTCTCAAAAGTTCCCGGCGGCGAAATCTGGCAAGCAAAATGTTTGTTTCGACATTTGTATTTACAAGCGCGAAGCGTGCCAGAGATTCGAGAATTTCTTCCTTAGCGCAAACTTTTGTTGAGCCACGAAATATAATCGGGATTTTGCAAAACGGTTGTCGAAAGCAGCGGACTAAAAGCCGCGAGCGTCAAAATGTCTGACAACAAGCCTTCATTTTTGGCGAGCTTTTTTGCTTCAGCGGGAAATTTTTCGGAAAATTGCTCGAAAAAAAGTTGAGCGCCGCGCGTGTCGGGCAAATTTTCCGTCAGTTCTTCAATCGAAAGCATAAACGCATTGTAGAGTGAAAAACTAAAAGTGAAAAACTAAAAGTGTATAATTCAATTTTCCACTATTCACTTTTAGTTGTTAGTTTTTCACTTTCCATAGTTTGACTTATCCGGCAGTTTCATTTTACTTTCAAACCTGAAAACTTCCCGCAAAATTTTTATAAAACCTGAAGGAGATTTTTATGAGCAAAGCCGAATCAGCCGAATTGATTTTAAAACTTTACGATTTGCGACGCGAACCGACGATGCGCGAAGCCAGAAGCTGGATAATTTCGTTTTTCCCCGAAAGCACGCAGGATATTATGCAGGCGATGATAAAAGCGGAAACGTCAGCCTATTATCGAATGGTTACGACTTATTGGGATATGGCGGCTTCGTTCGTTAATCACGGCGCGATTGACGAAGAAATGTTTATTGATTCGCAGACCGAATACTGGGTCGTATTCGCCAAAATAGAACCGTTTTTGTCCGAATTGCGAGAAACGATGGGCGCTCCGAATATGATGGGCAATCTCGAAAAATTAATTATGCGACAGCCCGACGCCAAAGAAAGACTCGCGGCGACGCGCGAACGAATGAAACGCTGGATGCAGGCGCGCGCGGAAACGTCGAAATCGGCATAGGCAAATAAACGACAAACGAAAAATAATCTAAAGCCGATTTCCGGTTGTTTATTTTCACTTTAGCGCTTTCGGTTGAACGATTTGCCGCGTGCCGCAAGACAACGGATAGAAATCGCAATATGAAAATCACGTCCGCCGAATTTGTCAAAAGCGCATTCAATAATACTCATTGGACAACTGACGGCTTGCCGGAAATCTCTTTTCTCGGACGCTCAAACGTCGGGAAATCCAGTCTTTTAAATTCATTATTAAATCGCAAAGGATTGGCGCGAACTTCCAATACGCCGGGCAGAACGCAGTCAATTAATTTTTTTCTAATCAACGAAAAATTTTATTTCGTTGATTTGCCCGGTTACGGTTATGCGAAAGTTTCTAAAACAATGCGTGCCGATTGGGGTAAGATGGCGGAAGAATATCTTGCCGAAAGAGAAGAACTGGCGCTTTCGGTGCATTTGATAGATTCGAGACATAAGCCGACCGCGCTCGATAGAGATTTGCACGAATGGCTCGTCTTTCACCGAAAAAAGCACATTGTAGTCGCCACCAAAGCCGACAAATTATCAAATAACAGCTTAAAAAATAGTTTGCTTGAGATAGAAAAAACCTTCTCTGAAAGCCGCGTAATCGCTTATTCTTCGCCGGACGGACGCGGAAAAGACGAACTTTGGAATGAAATCGCAAATTCACTTGAAAAAAAACAAAAATAAAGGTTGATTTATTCGGTCAAATCAGGTAATAATTAACCATTCCCAAATAACTCAAGGGTTTGACCCGATCAGAGGGCTTGTTTTTTTTATTGCGCCGCAACGAAAATCCATACAAAATCATATTTTTACGAGTTTAGTTGCTGATTAAATAATAATAGTTTCACTCGCGCCTTCTGTTCATCGCCAAATCTTTAGAGAATCTATAATTAACTCCCAAAAATCAAACGGATACAAAAATGGCAACCAGAACAACACAGACAAAAGTTAGTAAAGTGAGCAAAGCTGAAGAAAACGGCGCGGAGAAAATTGCCGAAGAATCTGAAGAGCAAAGCGTCGTCGCCGAACCTGTCAGAGCCGAGAAAAAAGATGGAAATGCTAACAACTTAACGTTAGATTTGTCCGGCTTGAAGGATATGTCCATCTCTGAATTAACCAACATTGCAAAAGCAATGGATGTCGAAGGCGCTTCGGGAATGCGCAAGCAGGAGTTAATTTTCAAACTGCTCGCCGCGCAAACCGAAAAAAGCGGTTTGATATTCTCCGAAGGCGTTCTCGAAACTCTGCCTGACGGTTTCGGATTTCTTCGCGCGCCCGAATACAATTATTTGCCGGGTCCCGACGATATTTACGTTTCGCCGTCGCAGATTCGCAAATTCGATCTGCGAACGGGCGACACTGTTTCCGGTCAAATTCGTCCGCCGAAAGAAGGCGAGCGATATTTCGCGCTGATCAAAGTCGAAGCGATCAACTTTGAAGCGCCCGAACATTCGCGCGAGAAAGTTTTCTTCGACAACTTAACGCCGCTCTATCCGGACGAGCAGTTGATAATGGAAACCGATGCGGAAAAAGTCGCCGCCCGCGTCATTGATTTGGTTACGCCGATTGGAAAAGGTCAGCGCGCGCTGATCGTCGCGCCGCCGCGCACCGGCAAAACGATGCTGCTGCAAACGATTGCCAATTCGATTACGGTCAATCATCCCGAAGTGACGCTGATCGTTTTGCTGATTGACGAACGACCCGAAGAAGTGACCGATATGCAGCGTTCGGTCAAGGGCGAAGTTATTTCTTCAACCTTTGATGAACCGCCGACGCGCCACGTTCAGGTCGCCGATATGGTGATTGAAAAAGCGAAAAGATTAGTCGAACACAAACGCGATGTCGTGATTCTGCTCGATTCGATTACGCGCCTTGCTCGCGCGCATAATGCTGTCGTGCCGCCGTCAGGCAAAATTCTGTCGGGCGGTATTGATTCGAACGCTCTGCAAAGACCGAAACGATTTTTCGGCGCGGCTCGCAACATCGAAGAAGGCGGTTCTCTGACGATTATCGCAACGGCTTTGATTGATACGGGTTCGCGGATGGACGATGTTATCTTTGAAGAATTCAAAGGAACGGGCAACTCGGAAATTCATCTCGACCGCCGCTTGAGCGACAAACGCCTGTTTCCGGCGATTGATTTACAGCGCAGCGGAACGCGCAAAGAAGAATTGCTGCTCAGTAAAGAAGACCTCAACCGCGTCTGGGTGATGCGCCGCGTGCTTAATCCTTTGTCGCCGGTCGAACAAATGGAAGTCGTGCTGGAAAGATTGTCGAAATCGAAAACCAACGCCGATTTCCTGGCTTCGATGCAAACTTAGGTAAATTTAAAACGGAAAACGGAAAGCGGAAAATATCGTTTGAATATTTTCCGCTTTTCACTTTCCGTTTTCCGTTGTTTCAGTCTTTGTAAATCTCGACGACTGGTTTTCCGTCCATATCAACATAGGCGCGATACATTCCTTCGGAATTGAAGGAAATTCCGATATTGCCGAATTTATCAATCGCAATTACGCCGCCGTCGCCGCCCGATTTTTGCAGTTTTTGTTTGATAACAGCGTCAACGGCTTGTTGAATCGGCAGAGCGCGATATTCCATCATTGCGGAAATATCACGCGCCACGCCCAAACGGATAAAAAATTCGCCCCAACCCGTCGCCGAAACCGCGCAAGTATCATTGTTTGCATAAGTTCCCGCGCCGATAACGGGAACGTCGCCGACGCGCCCGTATTTTTTATTGGTCATTCCGCCGGTCGAAGTTCCGGCGGCGAGATTGCCGTCTTTGTCGAGCGCGACCGCGCCGACCGTGCCGAATTTGTTATACGGTTCTTCGCGCAAATCAATTTGCGAAACTTTTTTCCCATCATTCGCGGCTTTTTCCTGTTGGAGAATTTTTTGCAAAGCGTCCCAGCGTTCCTGCGTGAAAAAGTATTTTTCGGGAACGAGTTCGATGTTTTGTTCTTTGGCGAATTGTTCCGCGCCGTCGCCGATCATCATTACGTGCGGCGATTTTTCCATTACGGCGCGTGCTAAATTTATCGGGTTTTTGACGTGATGAAGTCCGGCGACTGCTCCGGCTCGCAAATCTTTGCCGTCCATTATCGCGGCGTCGAGTTCGTTTTTACCGTCGGCTGTGAAAACCGCGCCTTTGCCCGCGTTAAAAAGCGGCGAATCTTCCAGCAAATTTATTGCGATTTGCACTGCGTCGAGCGAAGTTTTGCCCGACTGTAACGCTTTGTAGCCAGCCATCAATGCTTCTTCGAGTTTGGCGCGATACGCCTTTTCTTTCTCCGGCGACAAATCACCGCGCCGAATCACGCCCGCGCCGCCGTGAATCACAAAACCGAGTCGCGGATTCTGCGGCGATTGCAACTGTTTTGTTTCGGGAAAACTCGCTTTTTGAGCAGAATTTAAAAGGGGAAAAACTAAAAAGCTGAAAATCAATAAAACCGAAAAAACTTTCTTCATATTCGACTCTAATTTTCGATAAAAATTTCAGAAAAAGATGGAGATAGAATATCACAACCGAAATTGCCGTTTAACAGGTTTCATTTAAGAACAAGCAATTCGGTTTAAGCGAGCGGTTCGATTTCTATTTCGTCAAACATAGCTTGTCGGCGCAGCGTTTCGGCGAGCAGTTCGGCTTTCCGGCGATTGAGAATCTGCGGCGATGTGCGGCAGGAAATTTCAAAAATGCCGTCGTCAACCAGCCCGATTTCCAAATCGCCGAGCGGAATTCCGCTGACGGCTTGGATTTGCTCAAAATTGTGCAGTCGAAATCTGCCGTTTTCCTCGACATATTCTTCGATAAACGGGTCGCACAAAGCGTGCTTGGCTTCTTCGACGGTAAAATAATTTCCTTCGACGATTAAACAAAATTCAGATGTCTTTTCCATTTTCAAAATAAATTTTGAGTCGTAAATAAAGCGAGAGTTCGCTTAAGGAAAATTTACCATTTTTACAAGCGAAAAATCCAGAGTTTTTTTAATCGGGAAAATGAATAACGAATAATTGATAATTCAAAACAAAACATTATCCATTTTCCCTTATCCGTTATCAGGTATCCGTTCGCTTGTCTCTTTGCTTCTCGGCAGTTTATTTTCTATCATTTCAACCAAAGCTCGATAAAAAAAAGGAACAAAATAAAAAATGATAATACCTGTAAAATGGAGCGATGAAGGCGTTTTGATGCTCGATCAGCGTCTGCTTCCGACTGTAGAAAAATGGCTGACTTTGCGTTCGTTTAGCGAAGTCGCCGACGGAATTAGAGATATGGTCGTGCGCGGCGCGCCCGCGATTGGCGTTTCCGCCGCTTACGGCATCGCTCTCGGCGCGAAAAATTTTGTCGGCACAAGCGTCGTTGATTTGGAAGACGAACTCGATTATGTTTCGGACGTAATGAGTAAAACGCGACCGACCGCCGTTAATCTTTTTTGGGCGATTGACCGGATGAAGCAAACTTTTCAAAAGGCGAAAGCGGAAGGGGAATCGGTTTCGGAAATTAAGCAAATTTTGATTCAGGACGCGAAAGATATTCACGAAGAAGACATCGAATCGCAGCGTTTGATTGCTCAATTTGGCGGCGAATTAATCGAAAACGATTCGACAGTTTTGACGCATTGCAACGCGGGCGCGCTGGCAACCGGCGGCGTTTGGGGAACGGCGCTCGGCGTGATTCGCGGCGCGGTCAATCAAGGAAAAACCGTTTCCGTCATCGCCGACGAAACTCGTCCGTATTTACAGGGCGCGAGATTAACGGCTTGGGAACTGTTGCAGGACGATATTCCTGTAACCTTAATCACCGATAATATGTCCGGTCATATGATGCAGAAAGGAAACGTTCACGCGGTTGTCGTCGGTTCGGACAGAATTGCGGCGAACGGCGATGTCGCCAACAAAATCGGCACTTATATGGTCGCGGTTTTGGCAAAACGGCACAACATTCCGTTTTACGTCGCCGCGCCGCTTTCAACCGTTGATCTGAATTGTCCGACCGGCGAGGAAATTCCGATTGAAGAAAGAAATATCCGGGAAATCACGCACGTTCAGGACATCCAACTCGCGCCCGAAGGAATTTCCGTCAGCAATTATGCGTTCGATGTTACGCCGAACGATCTGGTCACGGCGATTATCACCGAAAAAGGCGTCGCGCGCGCGCCTTATACGGAAAGTTTGAAAAAAATGTTTGAAAACTAAGAAATCAGCCGCGAACAGACACAAAAAGACACGAAAAAGAAATAAACAATTAAATCTTTTTCGTGTTCTTTCGTGTTTGTTCGCGGCTGAACTTTTTTAGCTGATTCCGAGCGGCTGCAAAGGTTTTGGAGATGTGCCGCCGAAAAACCAGCTTGCGCCGACTTTTAGGCGATGATGCCACGTCGGAAGGCGCGATGTGTAAAGCGCGAATCGCGCGTCACGCGCCACGATTCCGCCGATTACGTTCCCGGCGACTTTGACCGCGCCGCTTTTTGTTCCCAAACTTAATGCTTCTCCGAGTTCTTCAAATTGTTTCGTTTTCAATTCTTTTCCGTTCAAAAACGCTTTGATATTTTCTGCCAGCAAGCTCGATTCCTGAAATGCGATTTGCGCCGTGCCTTCGAGTGTCGGCGCGACTTTTTCGACATCGGCGATGTCGCCGAGCGCAAAAACATTCTCAAAATCTTTGACCTGCAAAGTCGGCAAAACCGATATTAAACCTTTTTTGTCTTTCGGCAAATCGAGTTTTTCAATCAAAGGATTGACTTTCACTCCGGCTGTCCAAACGGTCAAAACCGTCTCGATTTCACTTTGTTTTCCGTTGAATTCATAAACGATGCCGTGCGATTCAACGGCGGAAACTTTGGTTTGCAAATTCACGTCAATATGCTTTTCCCCTAAAACTTTTTCGACGTAATCTCGAATGTCTTCGCCCATTCCGGGAACGAGTGTGTCGCTCATTTCAATTAATAAAATGTGCGGCGCGCCTTTTATTCCGCGTCTTTTGAAAGCGTCGGTCAATAAATCGGACATTTTTGTCGAGAGTTCGACGCCGCTCGCGCCGCCGCCGACAATCGCAAATGTCAGTTTTTCACGCGCTTCCTGCGGCGCGACCGACGGCGAAACTTTATCTAAAGCCTTTATCATTTGGTTGCGAAGCAAATCGGCGTCGGCAATCGTGCGAAACGGCAAAGCGAATTCTTCCGCGCCTTTGACGTTCCAATAATTTGTCACGCCGCCGACGGCTAAAACCAGCGCGTCATAATCGAGCGATTCATCGCGCGAAGAAACTTTTACTTGTTTCTGTTCAAAATTGATTTCTTCGACTTCGCCGCGCACAAAATTAATCTCGTCTCTGTCAAATAATTCTTTGTAATCCGGCGCGATGTGCCACGCTTCGACTTCGCCGCTTAAGTATTCATACAAAAGCGGTCTGAAGCAAAAATGATCGGTTTCACTGACGAGCGTCACGTCTGCGTCGCCGGACATTTCCAAAGCCGTAAACAATCCGCCGAAACCACCGCCGACAATCAAAACTTTTTTCTTTTCCTGTGCCATTTCATTCCTCCTTAAGATTTTGAGAAAAGTTTCACAAACTGTAAAAGTCAAATTACACCAGCAAGAGATAATTGTCAAAAAAGATTACAAATTAATCAAAATTCGCAAAATTTGGAAAGAAATTATAACGATTAATTCTAATTTTAGTAGAGTCAAATTATTTGTTGCTAATAAAAAATAAATGTTATATTATGTTAAAAGTTTTTGTTCTGCATTGATTTTGAACTAAGACCTCATCGGGAAATCTCTGTTTCAGCGAATCTTAATAAAACATTTACTTTTTGCTGTTTTTACGATTAGTTCAACCTGCCGGATAACTTCCAATAAAATTCCAGGAGACAATATGAAAATCAAGTTTACATTGGTTTTAGCAGTTATTTTTATGCACGCCGTTTTTGCGGCGGCACAATTGCCGGCAAAATTTTCGACCGACGCTGTGTCGGGGAAAAACGATTCGACGACAATTAATCAAATTCTACAAAATACGGAAAATAAATTTAATATTACAGCCGCATCAAAAAATTCGGCTTTTGCAAACCAGCCTTCGCTTAACAATTTATCTTCAAAGTGCGGTGATTCTAAAATTCCATTCGCGCCTGAATCTGCGCCGTGTAACGGAGCGTCCGTTACTTCAATTAATTTTAACAATGCAAACAGAACGGTAGTTTCCGGCACTACCAATACCGTCGGTGTGGTTTACAGATACGCGAACGCCGGAACAGCGCCGGACGGAACGACGCTTGACGCGCTGGTAACGGTGCAGAGTTATAGCAATAATCAGGATAGCAGTCAGACAAATTACACTGACGCGGATTTGCCGGGAGCTACTTTCGGATTTGATCAGAATTTACAGCCGAGCATCGGTCAGACTAATAACTTCATAAGTAATACCGCTTGGACGGGCAGCATAACATATAGAGTTCAATTCGTAGTTTCAGGAACTGTTACGCCGAAAGTAATCAGCGTTGCCGCGACTACGATTGACAATGACGGCTCTTCTGCCTGTGGCGGTCTCAAAGAATCGGTATCTTATTCGACGGCTTTAAATCAGGTTTTGACGAGCGCCAACACACAGCAAGTTATAGCAGGAAACGTTATTACCGCCGCGACGACTACAAATCAAGCGGGTATCGGAACAGGCGCTGATTATGCGAGCGCCGCTCTTTATTTAAATATCAGTGAGTTTAACTGGACATATTCTTTTACGACCAGCGGCAAATGCACCGTCGGCGGCGCGCCCGAAGGCAGATACGGTTCATTAAATCTCAGTTGTCAAATTAATTTCGGTAAAAATTTCGCTTCGACTTCTTTGGGTGGAACGGTTTATAACGACCAGAATGGTTTGACGGATTCTACCGTGAACGGAACGGGAACAGGATTGCCGAGCGGCACGCAGTTATACGCAAACTTACTGGATGCTAACAATTACGTTGTATCGAGCGTTGCCGTCGCCGCAAACGGAACTTACACTTTTCCGACAGCGTTTTCGGGCAATTACAGTATTCAAGTAACCAAAAATCAAGGTGTTGAATCGAGTCTCGCGCCGGCGACCGCATTACCGACAGGCTGGGTCAGCACGGGCGAAAATCTTGGTTCGGGAACGGGAAACGACGGAACAGTCAACGGATTATTGCCCGTAACAATCGGCACAGCCGCAATTACAAATGCCAATTTCGGTATCGAACAATCTCCGGTTGCCAGTAACAGCACGGCGGCAAGTCAAACGAATCCGGGCGGAACGCTCGATGCGACCGTTCCCGCAGCGACCTTTTCGGCGACGGATACGGGAACTGTTTCGAACATTCGCATTATGTCGTTTCCGAGCAATGCGACCAGCATCACTATTAACGGCACAAAATACACATCCGCGAATTTTCCGGCTGGCGGCGTGACGATTCCGACGAATACAAGCGGAAATCCGACGCAGGCGATTCTGGTTGACCCGGTTGACGGAACTGTAA
>CAXSHW010000044.1:6306-12831 GCA_964237245.1 uncultured Pyrinomonadaceae bacterium | reverse complement strand
TCGGCATTCAATATGTTGCGGTTGATAATGCGGGCGTCGCAAGCACTACAACGGCAACTGCGAACGTGCCTTTCACGCTTTCGCCGACTGCCGCGAACGCCGACATCTCCGGCAAACTTCGATTTCAAGGAAATCCAATCCGAAACGCGCTGGTCGTGTTGATTGATGCGGAATCAAATTCAAGAGCGTTTACGCGAACCGACGTGAACGGAAATTATCTGTTTGCGGAAAAAACCGTCGGTAAAACTTATGTCATACAGCCTTTGAGCAGCAAATACTCGTTCGGTTCGGCAAACAATGTCGTTAATTTGCTCGACAACGCAGCCGGAATAAACTTTGATTCGACGGCTAAAAAATTTCACGCGAAAAATGATTTTGACGGCGACGGCAAAAGCGATCTGGCGGTTTTCCGCCCGTCCGACGGCAACTGGTATGTTTTGAAATCGAGTGATAATCAAATGAGCGTTTTCAATTTCGGGGTAAACGGCGACATTCCGGTTTCGGCGGATTTTGACGGCGACGGCAAAACCGATTACGCGGTCTTTAGACCTTCGGAAGGAAACTGGTATATTTGGCAGTCAAAAACACAGGATTTGCGCGTCGAAAATTTCGGTCTAATGGGTGATAAATTAGTTCCGGCAGATTACGACGGCGACGGGCAAGCCGACATTGCGGTTTACAGAAACGGCAATTGGTATATTCGTCAAAGCTCGGACGGCGCTTTCAAAGCAAAAAGTTTCGGTCTGGAAACGGACACGCCGATTGCGGAAGATTTTGACGGCGACGGACGCGCAGACGTTTCGGTTTATCGTCCAACCGAAGGAACGTGGTATTCGCTACGCAGCTCGAACGAAAGTTTTTCAGTCCAAAATTTCGGATTGGCGACTGATGTTCCGGTCGCGGGCGATTTTGACGGCGACGGATTTGCGGACATCGCGCAGTTCAGAAACGGCAATTGGTATGTTCTAAACAGCACGACCGCTTTTGAATCAAGCCAGTTCGGTTCGGACAAAGACAAATCAATAGTCGGCGATTTTGACGGCGACGGGCGCGCTGACCAGGCGGTTTATCGCAACGGACTCTGGTCAATCCGCAACTCCGGCGACGGAAGTGTCAGACAAGTTTATTTCGGATTATCTTCGGACATTTTGGTCAAATAATTCAAAAAACTAATCCAATGGAAAAAAGAGTCGCATAAACAGGCGACTCTTTTTTCATTTTAAATTCAAACGAATTTGACCAAACACAATTTAGACAGCGCGAATCGTTTCAATAGTTTCGTGAAAATTGTTAAAGTTTAGAAAAAGGAGTTTTAAAATATGAACGAAGAAAAAGACTTGCGATTTTCGGGAACGGTTGACCATTTGGCTGTGAAATGTGAAAACCTTGAAAATGATGTCGAAGAATACAAAAAACTCGGTTTTACCGTCGAGACTATTTATGAAGATTGGGCGATGATGCGCGACGCTCGCGGTTTCGGGATCGCGCTTCTGCCGCCGAATTCCAAACATCCGCAGCATCTCGGATTAAAAGTTGAAACTTTGGAAGAATTGGAAAAAGCCGCCGCGCGGGAAAATCGCCCGATTAAACCGCACCGCGACGGCACTTCTTCTTTTTATACGAAAGGCATCGGCGGAAATGTCGTCGAATTGATTTATTACCCGGAAGATTACGGGAAAGAATAAGACGCAAATTTAAAAACTTGTTTGAACACTCAAACGGAAAAAACCAAGAAAAACTGTTCGCTATTAACTGTTCACTGTTCGCTGTTTGTTCGATTGTTTCGCTCAGTTTATCATTAGAAATCAGTGAATAGTTAATAGCGAATAACGAACAGTTGGCGCGTTGTTTCTTTAATCCGCTTTTTGTTTATGAAAAAACTTTCGCGTGAATTTTACACGCGCGATGATACCTTAAAAATCGCGCGTCAATTGCTCGGCAAACTTCTGGTCGTTACGGCGGAAGCGGGTGAAAGAGTTTCGGGAATGATTGTCGAAACCGAAGCCTATTTGGGCGCGATTGACAAAGCCGCGCATTCTTACGGAAATCGGCGCACGTCGCGCACCGAAACGATGTTCGCCGTCGGCGGAACGGCGTATATTTTTTTCATTTACGGAATGTATTTTCAATTTAACGTCGTCGTCGGCGCGATTGACACGCCGCACGCGATTTTGATTCGCGCCGTCGAACCTGTCGAAAACGTCGAATTGATGCGCGAGCGGCGTAACGCTAAAAGCAAAAATCTGAATCGAACAATGCCCGACAAAAATCTAACTTCCGGTCCGGGAAAACTCTGCATCGCGCTCGGCATTGACCGCAGTTTTAACAACGCGGATTTGCTTGGCGAACGAGTCTGGCTCGAAGATTTCAGAACTTTTTCCGGTTCGGAAATTGCCAGCGGAAAACGAATCGGAATTGATTACGCCGAAGAATTTGTCGAAAAGCCCTGGCGATTTTGGGTGAAAGATAATTTGTTTGTCAGCCGAAAATGAAGACAGCCGCTTGATTGCTCAAGCGGCTGTTTTGTTTGGTTGGACGACCGGAGATTAAATATGTTGTCCGACGGCAAACTCGAAAAATTTTCTTGTGCGAAGTTTTCACTAAAATTACACTCGCGGTTCTTTCGTCGCGGGCGGAAAGTAAAAGTTTTTGTCGGTTTTCAGCGTTTCAGGATAAAACCGCTTTCTCGCGCCGCATTGCAGACAGCTTCTGTAAGCTACTTTTCCATTGATAAACGGGCGGCTGATATTGTTGTGCCAACAACCGAAAAGCGTCGTAATCAGACCTACTTTTTGTCCGAAAACAAATCGGTCAGTTTCATTCGCAGCTTTTTTGTTAATCAATGATGCAAATTTATTTGCAGTTGTCGCGTTAATCATAGTTTTGTCCTCTTTCGTCAAAGTCTAAATTCTTGAAAGAATCTCTTACTTGTTAATGCGCGAAAGCGAAATAAAAAGTATCAGCAAAACGAAAATTTTCTGATCGAAGTAATTTTTAAAATGCAGATTCTATTTAAATTTTTTCTTGAGTTTGAGAAACGGAATTTCAAGCAAATAATAAGAAATCGCCGTGAGCGAAAGTGAAAGTATCAATGCCGCGAGCAGCCTGACAAGCGGTTTTCCGAAAATCGGAAATACAAAGGAAATTGCGGCGGTGTGCCATAAATAAAACCCATAAGAAGTTTTACCAATCCAGACAACAGACTTTTTCTCCAAAAATTTTCGCAAATAATTCCTTGACAGGTTTTTTGAATCGTTTGCGAGCCACGCGATGATAATCCCGATTGCCAGCGAAAAAATCGTGAAACCGCCGAGATATAAAAAAGCCGAGTTATACGATTCGGGCAAATTGAAAATAATAGCGACGGCAATTAACAGAGAGAAAACCGCTAAAAAATTAAACGCGCGCGAGTTGAGAAAAGATTTCGGCAGCATTTTCCACGAAACGATTTGGCTCACAAAACACCCGATTAAAAGCGAATCCATCCTCGAATCAAAAGCGTTATAAAGATAATCAACCGAATCAAGCCCATGCCAGCGAAAAGCCCGAAAAACGGCGGTCGCGCAAACGAGTGTCGCAGTAACGAAGATAACCGAATTTCGTTTGAGCCGAGTAAGCATCAAAAACAGAAGTCCAGCCCAGAGAAGGTAAAATTGTTCTTCGGTTGCCAGCGACCAGGTATGACCCAAAAGTCCGGCAATATCGGAACCGTTTAACGCGCGCTGCCAGTTAGTCAGATAAAGCAAGGCGTAAATAAACGTATTGTTCGAATAAATTTGTTCGGCGAGAGATTCGGCAAAAAGTTGGCGGGAAAAGCAAAACATAACCGCTAAAAACAGCCAGAATGCCGGCATCAATCGCAAAAAACGGCGTAGATAAAATTTTTTGAAATTGATCTTTTCGGTTCGGTCAAATTCTTGCAGCAAAATTGAAGTAATCAAAAAACCGCTCAAAACAAAGAAAACATCAACGCCGAGAAATCCGCCTTGAAAATGAGCTTTGAAAAACGGAAAAATCAAACCCGCGTGAAAACAAAACACTAAAAGAACCGCAATACCTCTAACGCCGTCAAGCGAAGGAATATACTCAAACTTTATTCCGTTTTCGCGGACGTTTGTTTCATCGGTAAGAATTTCCGGCGGATTTTCGTATTCAACCAAATCTTTAGCCATAATTACAATTCGTTTAAGAATGAAAATATCAGAAGCGCAGACAAAAAATCTGAGCAAATTTCCCGCTGCTTTATTATTTTTTATTTTCTGATTTCCGTTAATTTAATAAACTCTGAAACTTATAAAATAGTTTACGAAATCGCATTGTTTTATGAAAAGAAAAAACCGTTTATCGCTAAACTCTAGCAAATAAACGGTTTTTCGGTTATTCTGTTTGGATTGACCTGTGCTTTGTTTTGATAAAGCCGAACAAGTCCGCAAACTATTTGGAGACTTGCTGCTAGGTCGCAGAGACCTCACTGTAATCATTAATCATAAATTTTTGGATCACCTCCTTTTAGTGTTAAGAAAATCATAAAATATAAAAATCAAACGGTCAAGAAATTTCTTTGTCAGCGGCGAATTATTTTAAAATCGGAAAACGAGCAGTTGACAACTTTTGAATGTTAAATGATAAATGATAACTAATAATGAGAGTTGCGGTTTTGGCTGCGGAAGCAGTTCCATATTCAAAAACGGGCGGTTTGGGCGATGTCGCGGGCGCGTTGCCGAAGGCTTTGCGGCAAGTCGGCGTTGACGCGCTTTTGATTACGCCGCTTTATCAGCAGACGAAAGAAGATTTAGTCGGGCATTTGGCAATTGACGATTTGTGGATTGACTGGCGCGGGCAAAATTATCAGGCGAAAGTTTTTTATTCGGAAGCAAACGGTTCGCCGACGTTTTTGATTCACGCGCCGGAATTCTTTTTTCGTTCGTCAATCTACGGTTTTCGTGAAGATTACGAACGATTTGCCTTTTTCAATCACGCGGCGATTGTTTTATTAAGAAGAATTGGAAATGCGCCCGACATTGTGCATTTGAACGATTGGCACTGCGGTTTTGCGGCGGTCGAGATCGCTAAACTTCGCCGTTGGGACGCATTCTGGCAAAACACCAAAACGGTTTTTTCGATTCACAATCTCGCCTATCAAGGCGCGTTCGGAATGGACGAGCTTTGGAAGCTCGGTTTCGGCGACGATTTTAGCCGAAACGCTTTTTCTTTCGACGGCGCGGCTTCGGCTTTGAAAGCCGGACTTGCCGATTCTGATATGCTTTCGACCGTTTCGCCCAGTTACGCTCAAGAAATTCAAACGGCTGAAAACGGTTACGGGCTGGATTGGCTGCTCCGGCAAAGAAGCGACCGCTTATTCGGAATCACGAACGGAGTTGATTACGACGTTTGGAATCCGGCGACCGATGCGGATTTGTCGGCGCACTTCGATTCTCAAGATTTGAGCGGCAAACTCAACTGCAAACGCCAACTTTTGCAAAAATTCTTTTTGCCTGAAAATCTAGACAAGCCGATTTTCGCCAGCGTTACGCGCCTGACTTCGCAGAAAGGTTTTGAGTTGATTCAGCAAGTCGCGGGTGAAATTTTGGCGACCGGCGCATATTTTATCGCGCTCGGTTCGGGCGCTGCGGAATACGAAGATTTTTTGCAGTTTTTGAAAGACGCCGCGCCGAAACAAGTCGGAATTTACAAAGGTTACAACGAATCTCTGGCGCACCAAATCGAAGCGGGCGCGGACATTTTTTTGATGCCTTCGCGGTTTGAGCCGTGCGGGTTAAATCAAATGTATTCGCTTCGTTACGGAACTGTTCCGATTGTCCGCGCCGTCGGCGGACTCGACGATACGGTTGAAAATTTTGACCGTGTAAACGGCAGCGGAAACGGTTTTAAATTCACTAAGTTCCGCGCCGATAAATTTTTGGAAAAGATTTACGAAGCGTTATTCACTTATTATGACGCGGACGCCTGGCGCAAATTGCAGTGGAACGGAATGACCGTTGATAATTCGTGGGAAAATGCGGCGCGAAAATACGCGCGGCTTTATCAGATAACAAAAAAGTGAAAAGTGAAAAATGTTTTGCTTTCACTTTTCACTTTTTACTTAATAATGTTCAGTTTTCGCGTCAATGAAAATTTGAGATTAATTTTGCCGATGATGCGCGATGCCCAAGAAATTTATCTTGCCGTGCGCGAAAATTTGGCGGAACTGAAACTTTGGATGCCTTGGGTTTCGGACGATTATTCGATTGAAACGGCGCGGGATTTTGTAAAAACTAACTTGGTCGAATTTGCGGAAAATAATACGTTTGCGACTGCAATCGCGCTCGACGAAAAAATTGTCGGAACGATTGGTTTGCATCATCTGAATCCGGCAAATAAGTCGGTTCAAATCGGTTATTGGCTCGATAAACAAGCACAGGGTAAAGGTTTGGCGACCGAATGTTGCCGCGTTCTCGTCAATTACGCCTTTGATGATTTAAACTTGAATCGCATACAAATCAACTGCAACGTCGAAAACACGAA
>CAXSHW010000044.1:0-6296 GCA_964237245.1 uncultured Pyrinomonadaceae bacterium | reverse complement strand
TTTCCGTCTCGAAGGCGTTCACCGACAGGTCGAGTGGCTGAACAATGAATTTCGGGATTGGGCGATTTACGCGATGCTGGCGGAAGAATGGAAGAATTTGGATTCGAGATGAATAATTTGAAAAACGCCGTAAAAAAATTAATTCCGTCTTCGATTATGCAGTGGCGCCGACGAAAAATCGTTGCCGAAAGTCATCGAAAATTTGCCGACAAAACGGTCGCCGAAACTTTTGGAGAGATTTACGCTCAAAATGTCTGGGGAGGCGCGAAAGGCGAATTTTATTCGGGCGAAGGCTCGACCGAAAAGTATTCGGCGAAATATGCGGCGGCGATAAAAAAATTTATTGCCGAAAACGACGTAAGAAACGCGGTGGATTTGGGTTGTGGTGATTTTCGCGTGGCTTCAAAATTCGTTTCCGGCGCTTTTCATTATACGGGCTGTGATGTCGTGCCGACTTTAGTCGAGTATTTAAACGATAAATACGGCGATGAAAACGTTGAATTTCGCTGTGTGAACATCGTCGAAGATGAATTGCCGAACGGAGATTTATGTTTGATTCGACAAGTTTTGCAGCATCTCTCAAATGCGGAAATTGAAAGCATTTTGAAAAAAGCGAGTAAATATAAATATCTGATTGTTACCGAACATTATCCGCATCCGAAAATCGAAGTCGTGCCGAATTTGGACGTTCCGCACGGACCCGATATGCGGCTGCATTTCGATTCGGCTGTTTATTTGGACAAGCCGCCGTTTAATTTGCAAAATGTGAAATTATTGTTGGATGTCGAAGCGGAAGAAGGAACGAGAATAAAAACTTTTTTAGTGGTAAGTGGTAAATGGTAAGTGGTAAATGTCGGAAAGATTCTTTGATTTACCATCTACCACTTACCATTTACCACTTACCATTAATTTATGATTATTGTAATTATCGGCGCGCAATGGGGCGACGAAGGAAAGGGAAAAGTTGTTGATTTGCTGGCTGACCGTTTCGATATTGTCGCGCGTTATCAAGGCGGACACAACGCCGGACATTCGGTTTATGTCGGCGACAAAGCGTTTGTTCTCAGACTTTTGCCATCCGGCATCATCCACGAAGATTCGGTTTGCGTTCTCGGCAACGGAATGGTCATTGACCCGAAAGCGTTTTTTGAAGAAGTTGACCAGATGGAAGCGCAGGGAATTTCCGTCACGCCCGAACGCCTGAAAGTTTCGAGCCGCGCGCATCTGATAATGCCGTATCATCGCGCGCTCGACCACACTTCCGAAGAACGGCTCGGCAACGAAAAAATCGGCACGACTTTACGAGGAATCGGTCCCGCATACGAAGACAAAGCCGGACGACGCGGCATCAGAGTGTCGGACGCGCTCGCGCCGGAAGTTTTAAAAATGCGCATCGAGCGCAACTTGGAAGAGGCTAATCGCATTATCGTTCTCTACGGGCAACCGCCGCTCTACGCGGACGAAATTTTCAAGGAAATTTCCGCGCTGATTGAAAGATTGCGCCCGTTTGTCTGCGAAACATCGCATTATTTTGCCGAAGCTAAAAAGCAAAACAAAAAAATTCTGCTCGAAGGCGCGCAGGCGACTCTGCTCGACGTTGACCACGGAACTTATCCGTATGTTACTTCGTCAAATCCGACGGCGGGCGGCGCTGCTGTCGGCGCCGGAATTCCGCCGCATCACATTACAGGCGTTTTAGGAATCGTCAGAACTTATGCCACGCGCGTCGGCGAAGGTCCGTTTCCGACCGAAATGCTGAACGACGAAGAAACGACGGCAAATTTAATTCGTCAGCGCGGCAACGAATACGGTTCGGTAACGAAACGCCCGCGCCGCTGCGGTTGGTTCGACGCGGTGGCGACAAAATACGCCGCCGAACTCAACGGATTCGATTCGCTCGCTTTGACAAAACTAGACGTGCTTGACGCGCTCGACGAAATCAAAATTTGCGTCGCTTACGAAATTGACGGCAAAAAAGTAGATACTTTTCCGGCGCTTTCGCAAGATTTACAGAAAATTAAACCAATTTATGAAACTTTGGAAGGTTGGAAATCGGAAACTTTAGGCGTTACAAAATTTGAGAATTTGCCTGCCAAAGCGCGTAACTACGTCGAGTTTCTTTCAAATTCAGTCGGCGTAGAGGTTGGTTTAATTTCCACCGGACCGGAACGCGACCAAACGATTATTCTACCGGATTCAGTAATGGAAAGCTGGTTTAAGAATTAAAATACACGGAAAATTTTTCGCGCCGAACTTGCTAAGTTTGACCTCAATATGTAAAATCGTAAATTCGATTGAAAGTTGGAGTTTTCGCAAAACTTTCAAACAAATGTGGTCCGATAGCTCAGTCGGTAGAGCAAATGGCTTTTAACCATTGGGTCGAAGGTTCGAGTCCTTCTCGGATCACCATTTTAATTTCTATTAAAAAATTTAGAGATGTGTAAAAGCATCTCTTTTTCTTTTGTTTTAAGATAATGTTTTGAACGAGTCTTTCAATTCAGCTTGTGCCGCGTATTTTACATTTTTTCTTTTTTCCTAACCGAATTAACTGCTCGCTCTCCTAGCCGAACGGCTGATGTCTGAGATATTTGTTTCTTTTATACTCAAATCAAAGAAAAGGAAAATTTCTTTTCGGTTAAAGTAAAATGGAGTATAAAAAAATGGAAACAAATAATGCAGAAAGCGGAAACCGGTTATCGGATTTTTCCGCGCAGATAACGAAGGCGGTTGAAACTGCGGCTTCGTCGGTAGTGGCGATAGACGCTCGACCGCGTGTGGCGACGAGCGGTGTATTATGGCGCGAAGGAATAATTGTCTCGACTAATCATACGATTCGGCGCGATGAAAATATCGCCGTCACGCTCGAAGGCGGAAAGACGACTTCGGCGACGCTCATCGGGCGCGACGCGGGAACTGACCTCGCCGTTTTGAAAATTGACGACGAAGACGCGGCGAAGTCTCTAAAACCGGCGGACATTGCGGAAACGTCGGAAGTCAAAGTCGGAAATCTTATCCTGGCGGTAGGACGCGCAAGCGCTGAAAGCGGCGTAACGGCGGGTTTCGGTATAATTAATCAAACAAGCGGCGCGTGGCGAGCGTGGCGCGGCGACGAAATCGAACGCTTTATCAGTTTAGAATTGGCGATCTTTCTGGGGTTTTCCGGCGGCGCGCTGGTTAATACGGACGGAAAAGTTTTGGGCTTAAATACCTCGGCATTCGGACGCGGATTGGCTTTGACAATTCCGTCGGAAACGGTAAATCGAGTCGTTGACGCTTTGCTGGCTGGCGGCAGAATTTCAAAACCTTATCTCGGTATCGGCACGCAAGCCGTTCCTTTGCAGGAAAATTTGCGCGAAAAATTAAATTTGCAGCAGGCGAGCGGTTTGATGATGCTCAATGTCGAGGCGGACGGCGCGGCTGAAAAAGCCGGAGTTTTAATCGGCGACATTCTGCTGGCAATTGACGACAAACCGATGCTCGACCCGTCGGACGTGCAAAATTCGCTTCGGGAAAAAGAAGCCGGAAACACAATCAAAGCCAAAATTTTGCGCGGCGGCGAATTGACGGAAATCCAAATCGTTTTGGGCGAGCGTCCCGCAAGAGAGCGGCGCGGCGGCGGACGCGGATATGGAAGAGGCTGGAGACGACGCGGCTGCTAAAGACAATGAACAGTGAAAATGACAGAATCACGGTTTCCATCGTCGCCGCTTCTCCAATCGCGCGAGCGGGTTTAGAAACCGTATTGAAGACAGACGACGATATTGTCGTGGCAGCGAGCGCGGCGGAAATTTCCGCCGCGCTCGCCGATTTTTCAATCGGTAAATTATTTGACGTACTTCTGGTCAACATCGAACGGAAAAAAGATTTCGACAATTTATTTGAATTTTTCGACGGAAACGATTCCGAAGAAATCTATTTTCCGTTTGTCATCGCGCTTTTGCCGTTTGAACTGCAAATTTCCGAACACATAATCAGACTTTTGCAAAGCGGCGCGCGCGGAATTTTGCCGCAAGACGCTTCGGCGAGCGAGTTGAGCGCGACAGTCCGAGCAGTCACGCAAAATCTGACGGTTTTATCGCCGGAGTTTATCGAAACAAGTTTGACGGTAGCCGATGCGACGATATTAAGCGCGAGCGACGGCGAAATAATTTTTTCGGACGAACGAATAATTGAAGCCTTAACCGCGCGCGAAGCGGAAGTTTTGGAATTGATCGTTGAAGGAGAAAGCAACAAAAGAATCGCCGTTCGTTTAAAGATTTCCGAACACACGGTCAAATTTCACGTCGCTTCGATTTTCGGCAAACTCGGCGTCAACACGCGCACCGAAGCCGTCACTCAAGCCTTGCGGCGCGGGTTGATTATGCTGTAAAAATAACGTTAAAAGAATTTTCGTTTAACGCTCGTTACGGAAGGCAAAATTTTGGAGGTGTTTACATTATGGAACAATCTGCTTGCGCTCACTTGAGCGAAATAAAAGACGTTACACCGAGCGGCGACGGCTGCAAAGAATGTCTGGAGATTGGTGATACCTGGGTGCATTTGCGCGAATGTTTGAGTTGCGGTCACGTCGGCTGCTGCGATTCCTCAAAAAATAAACACGCGACAAAACACTTTCAAGAGACGACGCATCCGATTGTTGAATCGTTCGAGCCGGGCGAAAATTGGCGCTGGTGCTACGTTGACAAAGTTTTTTTAAGTTAAAATAAACGAAAAACATTGGTCTTTGCGCGGTTTCCGACGGTAAATGAAAAGGGATTTTGAAATAGAAATACTTTGTAAATTACTTTGCTAATTAAAGAGGCAATTAGAGATTTGTGAAAAAAGTCGAACTTGAGGAGAAAAGTTATGAGCAGTTCCGAAATAAAAACTAATCGAATAACCGATGAAAGTTTTCCGCCGCTAAAACTTTCCGAATGGGAAGCGACTAAGGATACTCTGCAATTGTGGACGCAGATTGTCGGCAAAATCCGGCTCGTCCAAACGCCGCTGGTTAATCATTTCTGGAACGTTACGCTGTATGTTTCGGCGCGCGGTTTGACGACTTCCGCAATGCCTTATGAAAACGGCGTTTTTGAAATCGAGTTCGATTTCGTTGACCACAATTTGGTGATAAAGACGAGTAAAGGCGAAACAAAAACTATTAAATTAGAACCAAAATCAGTCAAGCGGTTTTATGAAGAAACGATGGCGATGCTTGATTCTCTGGGAATTAATCCTGAAATTCGCCATTTACCTGACGAAATTCCGAACGCGATTCCGTTTGATGAAGACGAAACGCACAAATCCTACGATCCCGTTTACGCCAATCGTTTCTGGCAGGCTTTAATCGAGGTTGATAAAATCTTCACGGAATTTCGCGCCGAATTTATCGGCAAAGTTTCGCCCGTGCATTTTTTCTGGGGCAGTTTTGATTTAGCCGTTACGCGCTTTAACGGCGAACTCGCACCCGAAAGAGAGGGCGCGGACGCCATCACGCGCGAAGCCTATTCGCACGCCGTCATCAGTCACGGCTTCTGGCTCGGCGGCAACGGAATGGAAGCGGCTTTTTACTCTTATGCGGCGCCTGAACCCGACGGATTTAAAGCTGCCCAAGTGAAGCCCGAAAAAGCGTTTTACAGCTCCGAGATGAACGAATTCTTTTTGATGTATGAAGATGTAAGAACGGCTGATAATCCAAAGGAAACATTAAAGGATTTTCTAAATTCAACTTACGAGGCGGGCGCGAATCTGGCAAAGTGGAATCGCGCGGAATTAGAGCGCTAATATCGAAACATTTCATTGACTTTATTCATAATTTAATGGTATTTGTTGAGCTTCACTTTTAAAACTAACTGAGCAGGAAGAATTTTGTTTGAGACTAATAAAGAATTTTTCAAGCCTTTTAAGATATTACGAAACACTAATTTATAGTTTTTATTATCGCTTTTACGCAACACTAAATTCCGGTTGTTCTTTATTGAATGCAAATAAAACAGGACTTTTTCCGGTATTTAATTTATAAATACAAAGTTTCTTTGATAGAGCCTTTTAGTTTGTTTGCTGATTGATATTCAAAAGATTTAACCGATTCTACAAAATACATTCACTACGCAATTGATTTTCTATTTAGCTGATACCAAAAATTCGATTCTTCGCAAATTGAACAAATATAAATATGAAAGTTTCGCCAATACTGAACAGTTTGAGTTTGATTTTAGTCGTCTTTGTCTTCTCAGGTTTTGCTCAAACCACATTTAGCAACACGGGGCAGATAACCATCAACGACGCGGCGGTTGCCTCGCCTTATCCGGCAAATG
>CAXSHW010000043.1:0-34400 GCA_964237245.1 uncultured Pyrinomonadaceae bacterium | reverse complement strand
AGGCGTTGCTTATCTCGACGAGCGAAAAAGTTATTGACGAAACAAATACGGAACTCGAAAAACAACTCGCCAAACTTTCGCGCCGTGAAATCGCGGCGCAATCGCTCGAAAATTCCAAAGCGATTTTAGTCAAAGATTTAGACGAAGCGATTGAGATTTTAAACGAATACGCCGCCGAACATTTGATCGTCACCGTCGAAAACGCCGATGAAGCGGCGGAAAAAATCGTCAGCGCCGGTTCTATTTTCATCGGCAATTATTCGTGCGAATCGGCTGGCGATTACGCTTCCGGCACGAATCACACGCTGCCGACAAACGGTTTTGCCAAAGCGTTCAGCGGCGTGTCGCTCGATAGTTTCGTCAAAAAAATCACGTTCCAAAAACTGACCGCCGAAGGCGTGAAAAATCTCGGTCGAACAATCGAATGTATGGCGGAAGCCGAAGGTTTGGACGCACATAAAAATGCGATTTCGATTCGATTGAAGAATTTGGAAAAAGAAACAGAAGAAATTTTAGCCACAGATGCACACAGATAAACACAGATTTTTTAAAACGGATAAAAAAGAATTTAAAATCATTGCTTTGCATTTATTTCTCGGATTTATCTGTGTTCGTCTGTGAAAATCTGTGGCTAAATTTCTTGATGCTTTTTCGTGAATTTTCGTGTTTGTGCGCGGCTGAAAATCTTATGTTTAATTTAGAAAATCTAGTTCGTGAAAACGTCAAGAATCTCAAGCCGTATTCGTCCGCCCGCAGCGAATTTAGCGGCGCGGCGCGGATTTTTCTCGACGCGAACGAAAACAGTTTCGGCTCGCCTTTGCCTGAAAATTTCAATCGTTATCCTGACCCTTTGCAATTGGAAATCAAGGAAAAAATCGCCGTCTGGAACGCGGTCAAACCGAACGAAATCTTCGTCGGCAACGGCAGCGACGAAGCGATTGATTTACTGTTTCGTATTTTTTGCCGCCCGCAGGTTGATAATATTCTGATCTGTCCGCCGACTTACGGAATGTATGAAGTTTCGGCGGAAATCAACGATGTCGAAATCAGACGCGCGAATTTGACCGCAGATTTTGAGCTTGATTTTGCAGCGATAAAAACCGCGATTGACGCGAACACAAAACTGCTTTTCGTTTGTTCGCCGAACAATCCGACGGGAAATTCTTTTCCGCGCGAAGACGTTTTGAAGCTGGCGAAAGATTTCCACGGAATCGTTGTCGCTGATGAAGCATACATTCATTTTTCAAAGCAAAAATCGCTGATTTCGGAAATTAAAAATGTCCCGAATCTCGTCGTTTTGCAGACATTTTCAAAAGCCTGGGGTTTAGCCGGTCTGCGCGTCGGTCTGGCGTTTGGCGGCGAAAAAATCATCAAACTTTTTAACCGCGTCAAGCCGCCATATAACGTCTCGCAAATCGCGCAGGAAACGATTTTGCGGGCTTTGGAAAACAAATCGCAGGTTGAAACAACAATTGCCGAAATCATTTCCGAACGCGAAAATTTAATGCAGAAATTGCGTTGTTTTTCGTTTGTCGAAAAAATTTATCCGTCGGACGCAAATTTTGTTCTGGTGAAAACGACCGACGCGAATTCGGTTTATAATTTTTTGCTCGACACGCAAATCGTCGTGCGAAATCGCAATAATATCGAACTTTGCGCGGGCTGTCTGCGAATTACAATCGGCACGCCGAACGAAAACGAAACTTTATTGAAATCGCTGAAGAATTATGAAACCACCGATTTGCACAGATAAACACAGATTGTTTTAAAATATTTTCGTGCAATTTCGTGTTTGTTCGTGGCTAAAAATTATATGAAAAAAGTTTTATTTATTGACCGTGACGGCACTTTGATTTTCGAGCCTGAAGATTTTCAAATTGATTCGTTCGATAAATTAAAATTTCTGCCGAACGTCATTTTTTATCTGGGAAAAATCGTCCGCGAAACCGATTACAAACTCGTAATGGTGACAAATCAGGACGGTTTGGGAACAAAAAGTTTCCCCGAAGAAACATTTTTTCCGGTGCAGAATTTTATTATCGAAACTTTGAAAAACGAACAAATTACATTTACGGATATTTTCGTAGATCGAACCTTTGCGAGCGAAAATAAATTGACGCGCAAACCGAACACGGGAATGCTGACGAAATATTTGAACGATCAGGAATATGATCTGGCAAATTCGTTTGTCATCGGCGACCGTGAAACTGACGTTCAGTTAGCGAAAAATCTCGGCGCGAAGGCGATATTTATTAAGAATCCGAATTTTGATTTACCGGAAACAGAAAATGTTTTCGCCGCGGAAAACTGGCGCGAGATTTACGAATTTTTGAAAATGCCGCCGCGCAAAGTCGTGCATTCGCGTAAAACAAACGAGACTGAAATTGAAATCGAATTAAATTTGGACGGAAACGGAAAAGCGGAAATTTCGACCGGAATCGCGTTTTTCGATCATATGTTGGAGCAAATCGCCCGACACGGCGCGATTGATTTGAAGATCGCGGCAAACGGCGATTTGCATATTGACGAACATCACACGATTGAAGACACGGCAATCGCGCTCGGCGAAGCGTTCAACTTGGCTTTGCGGGACAAACGCGGAATGGCGCGTTACGGGTTTTTATTGCCGATGGATGAATGTTTGGCGCAGGTTGCAATTGATTTCGGCGGACGTAACTGGATCGTCTGGGAAGCTGAATTCAAACGCGAAATGATCGGAAAAATGCCGACCGAAATGTTTTTTCATTTTTTCAAATCGTTCACCGATAAAGCCTTGTGTAACTTGAACATCAAAGCCGAAGGCGCGAACGAACATCACAAAATTGAAGCGATTTTCAAGGCGTTTGCCAAAGCGATAAAAATGGCTGTGCGGCGCGACATTAACGACGAAAATTTACCTTCGACCAAAGGCAGTCTATGAAAGTCGCTATCGTTAAATACAACGCCGGAAACGTCGAATCGGTGAAAAACGCGCTCAATCGTCTGAACGTCGAGCCGATTTTGACCGACGACGCGGAAGTTTTGCAGACTGCCGATAAAATTATCTTCCCCGGCGTCGGCGAAGCGTCAACGGCGATGAATTATTTGCGCGAAAGACGACTTGACGAAACAATTAAATCGTTAAAACAGCCGGTTTTGGGTGTCTGTCTCGGAATGCAGCTTTTGTGCGCGTCGTCGGAAGAAAATGAAACGAAATGTCTCGGAATTTTGCCGTATCGCGTCAGACAATTCGAGTCTAAAACTTTGAAAATTCCGCAAATGGGCTGGAACAATATTTTCGATTTGAAGACTGATTTATTCGCCGGCATCGAAGAAAATTCGTTCGTCTATTTTGTCCACAGCTTTTACGTCGAAACGGGCGCGGAAACCGTTGCGGCGTGCGATTACGGCGTGCGATTTTCGGCGGCGATTAGTTATAAAAACTTTTACGCCGTGCAGTTTCACGTGGAAAAATCCGGCGCGATTGGCGAGCGAATTTTGGAAAATTTTCTTAAATTATGATCGAAATAATTCCCGCGATTGATCTGATCGAAGGCAAGTGCGTGCGTTTGTCGCAAGGCGATTTTGCGAGTAAAAAAATCTACCGCGAAAATCCTTTGGAAGTTGCCAAAGAATTTGAATCGTTCGGTTTACGGCGTTTGCATATTGTTGATTTGGACGGCGCGAAAACCGGAAAAATCGTTAATCTGAAAGTGCTGGAAACAATCGCGGCAAACACGAATTTAACGATTGATTTCGGCGGCGGCATTAAAACCGACGCGGACATCGAATCGGTTTTCAGCGCAGGCGCGGCATTGGCGAGCATCGGCAGCGTCGCGGTCAAAGACGCGGAAAGTTTTTTTCGCTGGCTCGACCGATACGGCGGCGGAAAGATTCTGCTCGGCGCGGATGTGAAAAACGGAAAATTGGCGATCAACGGCTGGCAGACGGAAACTGATTTGGAAATTAAACCGTTTCTGAAAAATTACCTTGAGCGCGGCGGACAACAGGTTTTCTGCACCGACGTTTCAAAAGACGGCTTGCTCGAAGGCGCGGCGAACGATCTCTATGAAGAGATTTTGAGCGAAATGCCGACGTTAAAATTAATTGCGTCGGGCGGCGTTTCAAAACTTGAAGATATTTTTGAATTGAACGAAATCGGCTGTGCGGGCGTGATCGTCGGCAAAGCCATTTACGAAGGGAAAATCAGGCTCGAAGATTTAAATAATGTTGGCTAAACGAATAATTCCGTGTCTCGATGTCAAAGACGGTCGAACGGTCAAAGGAACGAATTTCGTCAATCTGCGCGATGCGGGCGACGCGGTTGAGCTTGCCGAAATTTATTCGGAACAGGGCGCGGACGAACTCGTTTTTCTCGACATTACAGCAACCAACGAAAAGCGTCGTACTTTGAGCGAATTAGTCAAAAAGGTAGCTCGAAAAATCAATATTCCGTTCACTGTCGGCGGCGGAATCAATTCGATTGCGGACATCGAAGTTTTATTAAATTCGGGCGCGGACAAAGTTTCGATTAATACTTCAGCGGTGAAAAATCCACAGATTTTAGAAGAAGCGGCGAAGAATTTCGGTTCGCAGTGCGTTGTTTTGGCGATTGACGCGAAGCTGATCGAAAATGAATGGTTCGTTTTCCTGAACGGCGGCAGAATCGCCACCGGTTTGAAAGCGATTGAATGGGCAAAACGCGGAGTGGACGCGGGCGCGGGCGAGATTTTGCTGACTTCGATGGAAGCCGACGGAACGAAAAAGGGTTTTGAAATCGGGTTGACGCGAAAAGTTTCCGAAACGGTCAATGTTCCGGTCATCGCTTCGGGCGGCGCGGGGAAAGTCGAAGACTTTACGAAAGTTTTCGTTGACGGTAAAGCTGACGCCGCGCTTGCCGCGAGTATTTTTCATTTTCGGGAAATTGAAATTCCGAATTTAAAGAATTATTTGAAAAATCAAAATATCGAAATACGTTTATGAACATAGATTTTGAAAAATCGCCCGACGGTTTGGTTCCGGCAATCGTGCAGGACGCGCGGACAAACAAGGTATTGATGCTCGGTTATATGAATCGCGCTTCGTTTGAGCAAACGAATCAAACCGGAAAAGTCACATTTTTCTCGCGCTCGCGGCAAAAACTCTGGACAAAAGGCGAAACGAGCAGCAATTTTCTTGATGTCGCAGAAATTTTGATTGACTGCGACGGCGACACGATTTTGATTAAAGCGAATCCGGCGGGCGCGGTTTGTCACACCGGCGCGGAAACCTGTTTCAACGAAATAAATGAAGCGGAAGACTTTCTAATCGAACTCGAAAAAACGATTCAAGATCGCAAGACAAATCCGCAGGAAAATTCTTACACGTCAAAACTTTTCGCTAAAGGAATCAATAAAATCACGCAAAAATTTGGTGAAGAAGCGATTGAACTTGTGATTGAAGCGAAAGACGACGATGCGGAGCTTTTCAAAAACGAAGCCGCCGATCTGATTTATCATTTGCTGATTTTACTGTGCGCGAAGAATTTTAATTTGAACGATATAATATCCACTCTCGAAAAAAGAAGTAGTTGAAAAAACCTCTGAAAGACAAATCTTATTTCCTGTTTGCTGGCAGACATTGCCTATCTGAAATAGTCTATATTTGCCGAAAAATCAATGACAATCAAAAGTTAGTGAAGAACGATTTTTGCTTCGCGTCTGATTACCTATCAAATTTCCAAACAACGTTTGTGTAACAAATTCAGTTAAGGAACGATTAAAAACAAAGAAGCCTACTTATACAACCGGCTTCTTTTTTTTTTGACAAAGCAATTCAGAAAATATGAATATCCACAAGACTATTTCGCGCCGCCGGCGAGTTTTCCGATGAGCGTAAAGAGCGGCAGATACATTGAAATAACAATCGAGCCGATGGTGATACCAAGAAAAGCAATCAATGCCGGTTCAATCATCGCCAACAGATCGGCGATTGCCGAATCAACTTCTTCTTCGTAAAAATCGGCGATTTTTCCGAGCATCGCGTCGAGCGCGCCGGTTTGTTCGCCGACGCCGATCATCTGTCCGACCATATGCGGAAAGACTTCGGTGGCTTTCAGCGGGTCAACAAAATTTTCGCCGCGTTCGACACCGGCGCGGACTTTCATAATCGCTTCTTCGATGATGACGTTACCGGCGGTTTTCGCTGTGATTTCCAAAGATTGCAGAATCGGAACGCCCGAAGAAAGCAGAGTCGAAAGAATACGCGAGAAACGCGCGACGGCAATCTTACGCAAAATACTGCCGAAGATCGGAAGTTTCAGCAAAATTCCGTCAATATGATAACGACCTTTCGGCGTTTTGTAATAATAACTGATGCCGACCGCGCTGCCAATCAAAGCTACCAGCAATGTCAAACCGCCCCAACCGGCAAGAAAATTACTGATTCCCATCACGATTCTGGTCGGCAGCGGCAAGGCTTCGCCCGGTCCGAGAAGTCCTAAAAAGATTTGCTCGAACTGCGGAATAACGACGACCATAATCACCGTTACCGCCGCGATTGCCACGAAAACAACCGCCGACGGATAAATCGAAGCCGAGATAATGCTGCGTTTTAATTTGACGACCTTTTCAATCAAAGTCGCCAGGCGTTGCAAAATCAAATCAAGCACACCGCCCGTTTCTCCGGCTTCGACCATATGCGTATAAAGTCCGTCGAATACTTTGGGAAATTTTTCCATTGATTGGGCAAGCGTCGCGCCTTCTTCGACGTTTTGGCGAACCTGATGCAGAACTTCTTTGAAAAAGACATTCTGCTGCTGTTCCGCCAAAATATCGAGGCAGGAAACGAGCGGCAAACCCGCGTCAATCATCACGGAAAACTGGCGCGTAAAAACGGCTAACTCTTTAGCTTTGACCTTTTTGCGCTTACCGAGTTTGGGAATACTGATTTCGCGTCCTTTTTCAGAGGCTTGCGTCATCACGATTTGCTCACGGCGCAAAAGGGCGCGAAGCTCGTCCTGGCTGGCGGCTTCTTTTTCGCCGGAAATCATTTCATTTAAGCGGTTACGACCTTTGAAAACGTAGGTTGGCATTTTTCTGTGTAGCTCCTGTGATTTCAATTAAGAATTAAGACTTGAAAAGATAAATGCGAGTATTTAATTTTTTTGAGTCAAATTCTTAATTTTTAATTTCTAATTCTTAATTCTTAATTTATCTGACCGGCGGGCGTTGTCCGACGGGACGACCTTGTGCATAAGGACTTCCGCCGCCCGGCGCCGGCATATTCGGTTTGACTTGTCCCGTATAAGATTGATTTAACCCTGAACCGCGCTCGATTAAATCTTTTAATTCGTCCGGGTTTGACGAACGCTGCATCGCAACGTCGAGTTTGATTTGCTTTTTCATATACAGAGTGGCGAGCGCTTGATTAAATGTCTGCATTCCGAATTTATCTTGTCCGGTCTGCATCATCGAATAAATCTGGTGAATTTTGTCGTCGCGGATAAGATTTCGGATAGCGGAATTCGGAATCAAAATTTCCAGTGCCATTACGCGCCCGTCGCCCGCTGCTTTCGGTAACAACGCTTGACACATAATTCCTTCGAGAACCAGAGATAGCTGCGTGCGAATCTGTGATTGCTGACCGGCTGGAAAAACGTCAATGACGCGGTTAATAGTTGACGCGGCTGAATTTGTGTGCAGAGTCGCAAACGTCAAATGTCCGGTTTCGGCAACGCGCAGAGCCATTTCAATCGTCTCTAAATCGCGCAATTCGCCGACCAGAACAACGTCAGGGTCTTGACGCAGAGCGGTGCGAAGCGCGTCGGCAAAACCGTGCGTGTCAGAGTTGACTTCGCGCTGGTTGACGACGCAATTTTTATGATTATGCAGAAATTCTATCGGGTCTTCGATGGTTAAAATATGTTCGTGGCGGTCAATGTTGATTTTATCAATCATCGAAGCCAGCGTCGTTGATTTTCCCGAACCGGTCGGTCCGGTTACAAGAATTAATCCGCGCGGCTTTTTGCACATATCCGCGACAACCTGCGGCAAACCCAGAGTTTCAAATGATTTTATTTCGTATGGAATCGCGCGAAAAACCGCGCCGACCGCGCCTTTTTGATTAAAAAGATTGGCGCGAAACCGCGACATTCCTTTCAATCCGAACGAAAAGTCGAGTTCCAGATTTTCTTCAAATCTGTGTTTTTGCGCGTCGGTCAAAACCGAATAAGCGAGCCGTTTCGTTTCGGCGGGCGTGAACGGCGGAAATTCCGTCAGTTGATGAAGATGCCCGTGAACACGAACCTGCGGCGACGAATTGGTTGATAAATGTAAATCCGAACCGCCCATCGCGGTCATTTTCCGCAACAAATCGGGAAGCGTCAGTTGCGATTCAATATTTACTTGCTGGTCAAAACTCATAATTTTTGTGAATGAAAAAGTGAAAAGTGAAAAGTGAAGGATTTAATTTTTCGCTTTTCACTTCTTGTTGTTCACTATTTAAGCTCTGCTTGCTGAACGGGACTCGCTTTGCGCTGAAGCGAATTGATAACCTTTTCAGATTCTTCTTCGATCCGTCTCGTATTATCTGCCGGAGCATTGGTCGCCACGCTGTAAATGCTGCCGCCGACTTCGGTAAAATAAAACAGACGCGCTTGAATCGTGCCGCCGACGCCGGGCGATTGCGCGACAACGACGTAAACTTTTTTGCCGCCGATTTCCTTCTGATAATCGTTGACGACCCAACCCGATTCTTTAATCATTCGGTCAATTACAGTGCCGCGCAGAGAGCTTGTCGCAACGCCGCCGACCGTTTTGCTTCTGGCGGTGTCGGTGTCCGCGCCTTGTGTCGGACCGACGATTGAAACGGAAGCCGAACCGAGATTCGCGCCTTTTTCATCGTCAACGCGATATTGGAGTTCGCTCGGCGAAGTTGTGCCGCGTTTCCAACCTCTCGGCGCCGCTTCGCCCGAAGGAAGCATCGCCGGCGGAGAATCTGCCGCGACTGATTTTTGATTGGATTTAACAACTGAATTTTGACTCACACTGTTATTTTGAGTCGCGCTCCGCGCATTAGCGAGCCGGATTTGGCGAAGTCTCAAAGAACGAATTCGGGCGTGGAGCGCTTTTTTGCGGCGTTCCTGACGGCGATATAATTGCCACCAGCGCTTGGAATACTTTTTGACGCCTTTCCATTCTCTTTTCCTGTGTTTTTTCGCCTTAACGCTGGCTTCCGTATAATTTGTTACTAAAGGAACGACCGCGCCGATTCCGATTAGCAAAGCCAAAGATAATGCAATTGCCCTAAAAATCATATTTCCTCCAAATTCTACAGAACCGTTTCCTTAACGACTTCTTCAATCGTCGTCATACCTTCGCGCAACTTATAAAGTCCCGATTCGCGCAAAGTTATCATTCCGAGTTCCATTGCTTTTCTTCTTAATTCAATCGCGCTCGCGCCGATGATAATCAGCTCGCGGAGTTCGTCCGTTACTTCCATTACTTCGTAAAGTCCGATTCTGCCTTTGTAGCCCGTACCGTTACAGTTTTGACAGCCTTTGCCTTTGAAAGCCTTGAGGCTCGGCGCTTCTTCGGACGAAAATCCTATTTCGATGAAGGCTTCGACCGGAAGTTTTTGCTCTTCCTTACAATTTGGGCAGATGCGGCGAATAAGACGCTGCGCCTGAATAATGTTGACGCTCGTCGCAACCAGAAACGGCTCAATGCCCATATTGACCATTCGAGAAATCGTCGAGGGCGCGTCGTTTGTGTGCAGAGTTGATAAAACAAGATGTCCGGTGAGCGCGGCTTTGATGGCGATTTCCGCCGTTTCAAAGTCGCGGATTTCGCCGACGAGAACGATGTTCGGGTCTTGACGCAAAAATGAACGCAGCGCGGTGGCGAAATTCAGTCCGATTTGCTCTTTCATCTGCACCTGATTGATTCCCGGAAGATTAAATTCAACCGGGTCTTCCGCCGTCATAATGTTGGTTTCCGCTGTGTTTAAAGCCTGTAATGCCGAGTAGAGCGTGTTGGTTTTACCCGAACCGGTCGGACCTGTAACCAGAACCATTCCGTAAGGTTTAGAAATATTGCGCTGAAAAATTTCCAAACTCTTTTCTTCAAAACCGAGCTTCGTCATATCGAGCATCAATTTGTCTTTATCAAGCAGACGAAGCACGACCTTTTCACCGAAAAGCGTCGGCAGAGTCGAAACGCGGAAATCGAGTTCGCGCGAGCGATTGTCAACTTTTACTTTGATTTTAATGCGTCCGTCCTGCGGCAGGCGTTTCTCGGAAATATCGAGTTTCGCCATAATTTTCAGACGCGAAATAAGCGCGTCGCGCATTTTCATCGGCGGATGCATTACGTCATATAAAACGCCGTCAATACGAAACCTGATGCGAAAATCTTTTTCATACGGCTCGACGTGAATGTCGCTCGACCCGCGACGAAGCGCATCAACGAGCAAAACATTGACGAGCCGCACGACGGGCGCGTCTTCACTCGCCTTGGCAAGTTCGGCAAGATCAATTTCTTCGTTTTCTTCGAGAAGCTCAAATTCTCCGGTATCGTTCGCGCTGAATTCAAAGCGGTCGAGCGAAACGGTTAAATCCGATTCGACGAGTCTTTCAATCGTCGTTGCGCCGTTGCCATTGCCGTTGCCATTGCCGTTTTTCAGTTTGCGCGCCGCGACTTTTTCAAAATCTTTATATAAATCAACGCCGGCGACATCAATTTCTCTGGTCGAACTATAATACTTGGCGATTGATTCCTGGAGAGACGCTTCTGAAGCAATGACGGGTTCGACATTGAGTCCGGTCATAAACTTAATATCGTCCATCGCAAAAACGTTGGTCGGGTCAGCCATCGCCATCGTTAAAGTCGCTCCGACTTTTGAAATCGGCAAAACCGCGTATTTGAGCGCGACTTCGTGAGAAATTAACTTGATGGTTTCCGGTTCAATCTGAAAAAGCTCAAGATTGATTGACGGAACGCCGTATTGACGCGATAAAACAGCCGTTATTACATCATCGGAAATAAATCCGAGCTTTGCCAGATTTGACCCCAAACGCCCGCCGCTTGTGCGCTGATATTCGAGGGCTTCGCGCAACTGCTGCGATGTGATTAAATTTTCACGGACAAGGATTTCCCCAAGTTTTGCTGACATTTATTTACGGAAGCCTTCCCTTTATTTTGTAATCGTCGAGAAGTGTTATTTTGAAGTGTCTTACTGAATTTACTGCTTGAGCGTATAGATAGTAAACAATGATTAACATCGTTCAATATGAATAATAAATGTTTAGTTTGATTGTGTCAAGAAATCTTTTTGATTAATTTTCAATCAATTAAAAATCCGGCAAGTCAAAATCAAAAAGGCTGTGTTTTTATAAAAACACAGCCTTTTTGATTTTGGATTTTGCAGTAACTTTAGGGTTTTTTCCTGCCGGCGGCAGGTCTTGCTGTTTTCTGCGGAGTCAACGCTTTTGATTTCAAGTAATCAACGCTTTCTTTTACGCTCGCCTTTAACGGATGATTTTCGGGCGCGACTTCGGTAAAGCGCTGCAAATAATTTAATCCTTCCTGCTCCTGCGCAGTATTTTCAGGCTGCACGCTCGCTCCCAAAGCGAACAGAGACAGACCGGCGCCGGCTAAAGCGTCGGGGTTTTCGGGCGAAGTTTCCAAAACCTTTCGATAAGTAGCCAACGCGCCGTCAAAATCTCCGGCTTCACGCAGAATGTCGGCTAAATCCAATTGAGCTTTCGCTTTTTTCGCCGCGTCTGTTTCAAGCGTCAGATACTGTTCATAAGCGGTTTTGGCATCGGCGGCTTTCGTTCTATCAATTCCCGACCTGTTCAATAAACGATGCACTTCAATCATATTGGTGTAAATAAACAATTTATTGGCGTCGTATTTTTTTTGCTCGGCGGCATCGGGAGCGGTCGCCGCTTTTAGAACATCCAAACCTCTGTTAAGCGAGTCGAGCGCGGCACTCCAATCTTTCTTTGCGGATTCATTTAAACTCGCTTTGGAAGCGGCATCGGCGGCTTTTACGCCTTGAGCGTAACTGTCATAACCTCTGTCTTTTAGAGCCACCGCTTTAGCGTTTAACAGCACAGGCGCGCTGCCTGCGTAATTGGGTTCGGCATTGATGGCTTCATCATATTTGCTGATTGCCACATCATAATTTTTTTCCTTATAAGCAGCCGCGCCTTCGGTGAAATCCTTTTGAATGAGAGCGTCATTATTCTTAGTTCTTTCATTTTTCGCGTTTACATCGGCGACTTGCTTTTGATATTCGGCTTCCGCCTTTTTCTGTTCGGCGGTCGTTTGCGGAGCTTTTTGAGAGGCATCGGAGTTAGCGGGCGCGGCGAGTGCTTGTCTTACTTCGTCTTCAGTGTATTTTTTACCGTCGCCTTCATAGACTGTAACCACAATATCTTCCATTCCCGCTTTAACATTCGGATAAATTTCCGGTTTGATGCCCGGCGCGCTAATTGCCAGCGCGAACGTCTGTCCCAAAGTTAAACCGGCAAAGACAAACGAGCCGTTTTTATCAGTTTTAGCCGACGGCGCTTTACCGTTCACGTCGGTTCGATAGACATCAACTACAGCCTTATCAACTTTTGCAGTTGTGCCGTCGGCTTTTTTAAGCTCAACCCGCCCGCGCAGCGGAGCAGTTTGCGCGAAAGCCGAAAGTCCGGCTGACAAAAATAAAATCGTAACCCACAGAAAAGTAAAATAATTTTTACGAAACATTAGAAACCTCCAAAAATTGTCGCTGTTTGTATCGAGAAAAGCTCATTTTTGATGCGCTCGATAAAATTTGAGTTGTTAGACTTGAGATATTTTAACTTATTTTCTGCAAAAAATTGAAGCGAAAAAGTTTATTTTTGTAAATTTATAAAACTGCTCCGTTGTGCTATCTTAACTTTTTACAAACGGCGGCGATTTTAACAAGGAGATTTAATGAGGAAACGAATTTTTAATTTCAGCGCCGGACCGGCGATTTTACCCGTCGAAGTTTTGGAAAAGGCGCAAAGCGAACTGCTTTCGCTGGACGGAATCGGAATGTCCGTGATGGAAATCAGTCATCGCTCGAAGCATTTCGAGCCGATTTTGGAAAGTGCGACGCGCGGCATCCGCGAGCTTCTCAAAGTTCCAGAAAATTATAAAATTTTGTTTCTGCAAGGAGGCGCGAGCCTGCAATTTTCGATGATTCCGATGAATTTTTTGCCAAAAAGCGACACGGCTGATTATGTCGTTACGGGAACTTGGGGCAAAAAAGCAGTCAAAGAAGCAAAACGCTGCGGCAACGCGAACACAATTTTTTCAACCGCCGATTCCGCCTTCCGTTCAGTTCCGGCGCAGGATGAATTAGATTTCAGCGAAAACGCCAATTACGTTCATTACACTTCTAACGAAACTATCGAAGGCGTCGAGTTTAAATACGATTTGGACGGAAAAGGCATTCCGGTCATCTGCGATGCTTCGTCGAACATTCTGTCGAAACCGATTGACGTTGAAAAATACGCGCTTATTTACGCCGGAGCGCAGAAAAATATCGGACCTTCCGGCGTAACTCTGGTGATTATCCGCGACGATTTGATTGCGCGAGTTCCCGAAAATCAACATTCGATGCTTGATTATCGCGCTCTCGCCGAAAATAATTCGATGCTCAACACGCCGAATACTTGGGGAATTTATATTATCAATCTCGTCTGCGAGCATATCAAAAAACACGGCGGACTCGGCGAGATGGAAAAGAAAAACGAAGAAAAAGCGAAAATTTTATACGACGCGATTGACGCGAGCGACGGTTTTTATCGCGGACACGCCGACAAACCGGCGCGATCTTTGATGAACGTTACATTTCGTCTGCCGTCCGAAGAACTTGAAAAACAATTTGCGACTGAAGCGACGGCGCGAGATTTGGACGGACTCAAAGGACATCGGTCGGTCGGCGGAATTCGCGCTTCGATTTATAACGCTTTCCCGAAGGAAGGCGTCGAAGCGCTCGTTGATTTTATGAAAGATTTCGCGCAGAAAAACGGATAAGTTTTTTAGCCACGAACAAACACGAAAGAACACAAAATAAAATCAAAACTTTTCGTGCCTTTTCGTGTTTGTTTGTGATTAAATCTTCTTCAAAATCTCCAAAAGTTCTGCTTCTTCGCTTTCGGAAACGGTTCGCAAATCAACCAAAACTTTATCTTCCAAAATTCTGGCGATAATCGGCGGTTTTGAAAACCGCAAACTTTCTTCTAATTTTTCGGCGGTCATTTTCCCGTGATTCAAAGCTAAAAGCGTTGTCAAAGGCTGAACCATAGGCGCTGAACCGCCGCCGACAACCGATTTCCCTTCAACAATTTCAAAACTTAAATCGTGCTTCTCGCCGGTTTTTCCACGTAATTCTTGAGTAAAATTTTCGACTCTTCGCTTAATTTCCGTTTCGGTCATCGAAAGCATTCTGAGAACCGGAATTTCCTGCAAAGCCGTTTCACGATTAAAAGATTCGAGCGTCGCTTCGAGCGCGGCGTAAATCAGTTTATCAACGCGCAAAGCCCGATAAAGCGGATGTTTCCTTAGTTTTTCGATAATTTCGCCGCGCCCGACAATCAAACCGGACTGCGCGCCGCCGAGTAATTTGTCGCCACTAAACGTAACAATGTCCGCGCCGTCATTTATCGAATTTGAAATAATCGGTTCGTCGGTCAAACCGTATTCACGCAAATCGAAAATCGCGCCCGAACCGGCGTCTTCGTAAAGCAGAATGTTGTTTCGACGCGCGAGTTCGGCGAGTTCGGACAAATCCGGCGCGGCTGTGAAACCGACGATTCGATAATTCGACGGGTGAACTTTCAGAATCATTCGAGTTTGCCCGGCAATCGCGTTTTCATAATCGGACACGCGCGTTCTGTTGGTCGCGCCGACTTCCCTTAAAATCGCGCCGGATTCGGTCATCACGTCAGGAATTCGAAAATCGCCGCCGATTTCGACGAGTTCGCCGCGTGAAATTATCACTTCGCCGCCGCTCGCTAAAACTTTTAAAACCAGAAATGCTGCCGCCGCGCAATTATTGACAACAAGCGCGCTTTCCGCGCCCGTTATTTCCGCGAGAAGCCGTTCGACTCGCGCGCCGCGTTTTCCGCGCTTTCCCGCGTCGAGATTGTATTCGAGCGTGCAGTAACCGGAGGCGTTTTCAATCAGAGCTTTTCCGGCGTTTTCAGAAAGCGGAGCGCGTCCTAAATTTGTGTGAATGATAACGCCCGTCGCGTTGATAACTTTTCGCAAGCCCGAATTTTGTTCGCTATTCCACGTCGTTTCAAGTCGTTTTTCCGCTTCTTTCAATAAATCTTCGCGCAAATAATTTTCCGTCTTTGACGAATTCGCGGCAACTTTCTCCTGGATTTCCCGCCGCATCAAATCAATAACGGCACGCGCTAAAACGGTCAGATGTTTTGCTCCTGTTTCGAGCAGAATTTTGCCGCCGACTCCCGAATGAAGCAGTGAATCAATTGAAGGCAAAAGCCGCAAAACTTCGGAAACATCTGACGATCCGCTTTTTTCCATAAAATTATTTGGTAAACGCTTTTTCACCGCAGAGACGCCGAGTTGTCGCCGAGAAAGACAAAAATCTCTGTGCCTGCTCTCTGCGCTTACTCTGCGCCTCTGCGGTGAAGTATTCTTTTGGCATTACTTTTAGTTCTTCACCAATGATTTTAACCGAAAAAATTAAAAACTAAGGAATAATTTCTGTTTTGGAAGTTTATTTTTAAAGGGCAAGATTTTTCAAGGAGTTAAATTAATGGCACTCGTAGGAAATAAATTATACCGGCAGACACAGACGAAGCAGGAAGAAACTGCCGGCATTGACCAGCAAATAGGGCGAATAGAAGACGATATTCGCAAGCTGAAAATTGATTTCGACATTTACTTTAACGGCGGCGCGAAACGTCCGCCGCTCGAAGCGAGAGCGCGGCTCGAAGCCAACATCAAACGCATCTCCGACGATAGAAACCTGACTTACGCGCAACGCTATCAATTTAACGCCGTCGTTGCGCGTTTTACTTCTTACCGCGAACTCTGGCGCAGAATGCTAAAGAAACGCGGTGAAGAAATCAGTTAATTAAGAATTAAGAAAGACAATTTTAAGATTTCAAATGAAAACTTTGAAATCTATAATTTTTAATTCCATAAATAAAAACGGCAACCTTAAAAGAAGGTCGCCGTTTTTATTTACAAACGCCGTCCGGTTTTTCTACAAAAACCGCCGACGGTCAAATTGTTTAATTTATCCGTCAACACGCAGAACGTTTTCAGCTTGCGGACCTTTCGGACCGTTTGTTACTTCAAACTCGACATCTTGACCTTGCGTTAAGGTTTTGTAACCGTCGCCGGAAATCGCGCTGTAATGCACGAAAATATCCTGTTCGCCGGGTTGTTCGATAAACCCGTAACCTTTCGCGTTGTTAAACCATTTGACCTTACCGATAGCTTTTGACATTTTTCTAATTCCTCCTGCAAACTTCAGTGAATTTATTTTTTAATGAACATAAATGTTCGATTTCGTTCTAAGCCGGATAGCGTTTTCATAAAACTCGGACAAAAAATTTCACGTTTCGCAAAGCCAAAACTACGGCGATGCCCGACGCGCATTGATAGAACAGTAAAACGCACTTTCTAACAAGTAGAAAATCTTAAACTTCAAGATTTTAGGCTTAATTTTTTGTGTTGTTTTTTGATAGAACGAGGGAAAATTTAACGGAAAGTTCACATTCTGTCAAGAACTATTTTTGTTTTTTTGCAATAAATCGTCAAAATTGACATAAAACCCGTCATAAACGAAGATAAAAACACATTTCGCCTTATCGAAGGAGATAAAATGCGCGTTTATTTAACTTGTTTATTTTTGTTATTTTTATCCTCGCGCATCCGCGAACCGCAAAAGTAAAAATTATGCCCGAAAATTACGGCGAAAAACCTTCGCTCTCTTACAATAATTATCTCAAAGTTCGAGAACTCGTCGAGCTGCAAGCAAGGCTCGCGCTGCCGGAAAAACACGACGAACTGCTGTTTATCATCATTCATCAAACTTTTGAATTATGGTTCAAACAAATTCTGCACGAACTCGACGCGACTATCGTCTATATCAAAGGAAATAAAATAATGCGCGCCGTCAGAAATTTGCGGCGCGTTTGCGAAATCGAACGAATTCTGGTCGCGCAATTTAAAATTCTCGAAACGATGACGCCGCACGATTTTCTGCTGTTCCGCGACGAACTCAAACCGGCGAGCGGTTTTCAATCAACGCAGTTTCGTGAAATCGAATTTCTTTCCGGTTTGAAAGACGAAAAACTGATGCGCTTTTTCGACGAAGAATTTGCGGTCGAAAGACTGGAAAAAAGATTCGCGGCGGAAACTCTGCACGAAGTTTATTTCGATTTCTTGAAAACGCGCGAATTTGACGTTGACACTTTTGAAACGCGCGTCGAATCAGTCGTCAAAATCATCCGCGACATTGAGCGATTTCCCGAAGAATTTGAACTCGAAGAAGTATTAATCGAACACGACGAACTCGTTTCGCAATGGCGTTTTCACCACATTAAAATGGTCGAACGAACCGTCGGCGGCAAAATGGGAACGGGCGGTTCAGCCGGCGTCGGCTATTTAGCGACGACTTTAGGAAAGCGTTTTTATCCCGAATTCTGGGAAGCCAGAACTCGCCTTGAAATCGAATAGCCGCCTTATGTTGATTTCAGAATTCGATTACGATTTGCCGCCTGAACTCATCGCTCAGAATCCGCTCGAAGAACGTGCCGATTCAAGAATGCTGCTCGTCAATCGCGGCGAAAAAAATTTCCGCGACGAACATTTTTGTAACTTCCCGAAATTTCTAAAAAAAGACGACGTAATAGTTCTCAACAATACAAAAGTTTTCCCGGCGAGACTTTTCGGCGAGTCCGAAACCGGCGCGAAAGTTGAGCTTTTTCTGGTGCGTGAATTGGAAAATCAAACTTGGGAAACGCTCGCAAAACCGGCAAAGCGTTTGAAAACCGGCAAAAAAATTGCGTTCGACAAAAATTTAACGGCGGAAGTTTTAGAGAAAAACGAAGAAGGTCGCGTCTTCGTCCGTTTTGAAACCCAAGGAAATTTCAACGACGTTTTAGACCGAATCGGACAGACTCCGCTTCCGCCGTATATCAAACGTGAAAACGGCAAATCGGGCGCGGACAAAAATCGTTATCAAACAGTTTTCGCCAAACAGCGCGGAGCAATCGCCGCGCCGACTGCCGGACTGCATTTCACCGCAGAAATTTTAGACGAAATAAAAGCCGTCGGCGCGACGATTGCGGAAATCACTCTGCACGTCGGTTACGGAACTTTTGAGCCGGTGCGCGTTTCGGATTTGTCCGAACACAAAGTAATGCCTGAAAGATGCGAGATTTCAGAGGAAACTTCGGAAATTTTGAACCGCGCGAAAGCCGAAAACAAAAGAATTATCGCCGTCGGAACGACAACGACACGCGCTTTAGAGTCTTCAATTGACAAAAGCGGAACAGTTTCAGCAGGCGAACGTTTCGCAGATTTAACGATCACGCCCGATTATAAATTCAAAACAATCAATGGACTTTTAACAAATTTTCACCTGCCGCAATCTTCCCTGCTCGTTCTGGTTTCGACTTTCGCCGGTTATGATTTGACGATGAACGCCTATAAACACGCGGTTAATTCGCGCTATCGTTTTTACAGTTACGGCGATTGTATGCTGATTTTGTAAAAGTTTGAGGATTCTTTGAAATTCGACGGGACGGCTAAATTTTGATACGCGGTTTATACCTGTTTCATTTTTATAAGGTTTTTTCAGTCGAATGAACGACAAATTTCAATCAAAATGCGCGACCGGAACAGGACGTTCGACTGCGACATTACGTGCGATTGCGTCTGATTTTTTCCAATTTCGCGACGGAAACAGTTCTCGACACGAAACACTTGCTGAACATTTTGAAATTTTATCGTCGTTCGGGTTTCGGCGTCGCGCTCGACGATATGTGCAGCGGTTACGCCGGACTGACGACGCTCGCGGATTTACAGCCGGAATTTGTGCCGACGGTTTAGTTAAACCAAAACTTGATTGATGAAATTTGCGCGCTGTAAGGATTTTATTAATCGCTTATCTCTTTTAGAAAACTCTCGCCTGCTTTTAATTTTAAGTTAAAATTTTCAGCAATCGTCTGTCCGATGTCGGCGAGGCTGCCGCGCGTTCCGAGATTGACGCCCTGTTTGGCATTTTTGCCGTAAACAAGTAAAGGCGTGTATTCGCGCGTGTGGTCTGAACCGGAAAAAGCCGGGTCGTTGCCGTGGTCGGCGGTAATAATCAACAAATCCCGGTCGTCCAAATGATCGGCGATTTCCGGCAAGCGTTCGTCAAAGTATTCGAGCGCTTTGGCGTAACCTTCGATGTCGCGGCGATGACCGTAGAGCATATCGAAATCAACCAGATTCGAGAAAATCAGCCCGCGCGTGTCGTCCTGCAAAGCGTTGATTGTCTGATTGATTGACTGCTCGTTGTTTTTAGCGGACAAATCTTCGGTTACGCCCAGAGAATCATAAACCGACGCGACTTTTCCGACGCACACGACATCGAAACCTTTTTTCTGAAGCAACGGCAGCAAATTATCGCCCGGCGGCGGAACGGCGTAATCGTGACGATTTTCGGTGCGTTTGAAATTGTCAGCGTTTGTGCCGACGAACGGACGCGCGATGACGCGCCCGACTTGATCTTCGCCGTCGAGAATTTTCCTGGCGATTTCGCAGATTTCATATTGTCTTTCGATTGGAATAACCGCTTCGTGCGCCGCGATTTGAAAAACGGAATCGGCGGAAGTATAGACAATCGGTTTGCCGGTTTCGATGTGTTCTTCGCCGAATTCTTTGATGATTTCCGTTCCCGATGCCGCAACATTTGCCAGCACGCCCGGAACTCTTGTTTCGGCGACGAATTTATCAATTATTCGCTGTGGAAAACCCTGTGGAAAAGTCGGAAACGCGCGTTCCATTACGATTCCGGCGATTTCCCAATGTCCGGTTGTCGTGTCTTTACCGTTTGATTTCAAAGTGCATTTGCCGTAACTTCCGATTGGGTTTTCAACCGGCGCGAGATTTTCAAATCGGCGAATATTGCCCAAACCCAATTTTTGCAAATTCGGTAGATTGACTTTGCGCGATTCCAAAATATGTCCGAGCGTGTCCGCGCACGCGTCGCCCCAACTTTCGGCGTCGGGCATCGCGCCGATGCCGACGCTATCCAAAACAATCAAAATTACTCGCTTGAACTCCTGTTTGTTTGCCATCTTAAATTTTATGATCCTTCTCCGACAGTTCTGATAATATGCCAAAAAAGCCGTCTTGACAAAAATCGGGCAAGCAAAAGCCGCGCCGACAATATGCGGCGCGGCTTTTCAAGTTTTCCGAATTTATCTTATTTTACCCGCATCAAAAGCGTAAAAATTGACATCGGGCGTATCGTCCAAAATGGTTCGCAACACAGTGCTTTGAGTAAAGCCGTAATGCTTGCCCGAAGCTGTAATAATATATGTTTGACCTACCTGCACATCCGGGAAATTATAATATCCGAACTGCCCTGACAAAACGGTTCTGGATTCCGGGCTGTTTGTTCCGGTAAGTGTTACCTGCACTCCGCGAATGCCTTTGCCAAAGGATGTGACGATTCTACCGCTGACGCTGGCGGTCGCCGCCGTCGTTCCAACCGGAATAGGCACTGACCCGATTACCTGGTCGCTTGTTCCCGACGTGCTGCTGGTAGTATTATTAGTTGATTGGCTGGTGAAATTGCCGAACGGATTTAGTCCGCTCTGTGTCGTAATTATGCTGAAACCCGTAAACACTGCCGGACCGTTGATAACCGGACCGGTGTATATATAAACTACGTTAGGCAAAGACGGGCTATCAAATGCCGCGCCGTTGATGCTGTTCGGCGTCTGTCCCGTGAATTGCACGACAGTTGAAAAAAATCCACCCGCCGGAAGACCGCCCGTCCCCGGATTCGGAGCGCTGGCGGTTATAAAACTGGGAATATCATAAAAGGTAACAAACGTTCCCGCAGGATTGCATTGGACGTTTGAATTGCTCGGACCCGGACAAGTAACTCCGTTGGTCGCCGCCGGATCAATCCTTTCGTCGGCACTAAGGCTAATTCGGTAATCATATCGAAATTGTCCGTTGCCGATATTGACCGGACCATTAACCAGAGACGGAATAAGCGAGGCGTGCGCCATACCCGAAAGCAGTAGAACACCGCCGACCACTGCCAAAAACATCCGAGCGCGAATCAGTTGGGAAGAAAACCCGCGAAGTATTGAAAGAAATTGTGACATAAAATTAATCTCCTGTATCTCAAAAAATTTGGAAATAAATTGCATCCGGCGAATAACCTGTTCAAGGCAGTCGTCGCGCCTGCAAGTTTTCCAGAAATAGTAAATGTTTGAAACATTTATATACAGGAAAAACTTATCTAAGGCAAGTTTTTAAAGTCACAATGCGGACATTCTTCCAGAATGAGATTAAAACTATCGTCGGCAGTTTTGATAATTATTTTGAGTTTTGCGGCGCGGTGTAGCCTTCGCGGGCGCGAACTTGAGTGCCGACGGGAACGCCTTTGAGTTCGACTTTTATTTTTCGGTAGCTGCCGTCGCGCTTTTCGTTCGACGGATAATAACCGAGACTGTATTTCGTGCCGATTTCCTGCGCGACTTTGGCGAAAGCGTTTCTGGCTTCGCTCAAATCGGCGACGGCGAAAACTTTTCCGCCCGATGTTTTTGCTAAATCGTTCATCTCAAAATCGGCGATTTCATAAAGTTTTTTGCTGATGGCGAGCCTTTCAAAATCTCCGAGCTGACAAAAGGCGGAAACTTTTTCAACATTGGCTTTCGGATTGAACATTCGATAATAACGTCTGATTTGCGCCTGGGAAAAACGCATCGCGCCTTCGCAATCGCCCAAAAGGTTATCTTCAAAAAATTCGCGCGTGTCAACTTGAATAAAATAAGAAACGATTCCGGCTTGCGCGAATCGCTCGCGGGCTTCCGAAAAATCGGCGACGCTGGTCGAATCAACTCCGTCGGTCAAGGCGACCAAAGCGCGACGCCCGCGAAATTCGTCCTTCGGTTTTTCGTTAAAAACTTTTTCGGCGATTTCCAGCAGTCCGTCATAGTAAGGCGTTCCGTTACTGGTTTTGACCTGCGCCAGAACATCTTTCAGCTTATTTCGGTCATTGGTCAAAGTAGTCAAAACTTCGCTGACGGCGACAGATTTATTGTCAATTCGGTCGGTTTTAAAAGCGATAACCGAAACACGGTCGCCCGGTCGCAGAGAATTGATAAAACTTTCGGCGGCTCGTTTGATAAGCTCTAAATCCGAACGAGCCGAGCCTGAAGTATCGAGCAGCAGCGCAACTTCAAACGGCGCGTTGGTCGTCGCAAAGTCCGATATTTCCTGAGGTTTTCCGTCTTCGTAAATTACGAAATTGCTTTTCTTTAAATTCAGCACCGCTTTTCCGCTGTTGTCGGTTACGACAAACGGAACATCAACCAATTGAGTGTCAATTCGTAAAATCTCATCGTCCTCATTTTTTTTGTCTTGAGCGTAAAGTGCGGCGGAAACGGTCAGACTGAAAATCAGCAGCAACAAAAACTTGTTGAATCGCATTCGTAAAACCTCGCTTAACATTATCCGTTTTGAAATTGTAGCAGAAAAACCGTCCGAGTAAAAAGCCGGAATTTCCCTTCAGTTTTACTTATGAAACATATTATTAACAGTTTCTCGATATGGCTTCAAAAGCATTTTGTGTTATATTTGCTGCAAATCAATCTTTGATTTCCCAAACTGCATATTTCCCAAAATGTAAGCTGTTACATTTAATACGCAGCCAATTACAGATTTTAATCTTGAATGAGGAGAATTATGAATAAAAAATTTGCTCTAAGCATATTGTCTATCTTAACGCTGTTTATAAGCGCGACTTTTGCTAATTTCGCGTCAGCGGATACGACAATTAAAGATTTGCTGTTAAGCAAAGTCAACAACGGAATAATTGACGTTTCAGCGCCGCAGGTTTCGACAACGATTGTCATCAGCCAGGTTTACGGTGCTGGCGGCAACGCCGGGGCGACTTATAAAAATGATTATGTAGAGTTATTTAATCTCTCTAACAGTCCTGTTTCGCTTAACGGTTTAGCATTGCAATACGGTTCGGCAACCGGACAATTCGGCAGCAGCGCGACAAACATTTTCGCTTTGCCGGATGTAACTGTGCAGCCCGGTCAACATTATTTTATTCAATTAGGTGGAAGCGGAACAGTAGGAGCTGATTTCGCAATTACGCCCGATGTTATAACAACCAATATTAATCTATCAGGAGCTAGCGGCAAGATTGCTCTAACCAATACAGCAACCGCCCTTGGTTGTGGCGCCGACGCAACTCCTTGCACATTGCCGGATACCCGCATCATTGATGAAGTAGCATACGGCGCGGCGGCAAATGCCGAAGGCGGCGCCCCGGCAAATAACGGAACTGCATTAACCAGCATACAAGGCGTCGTCCGTAATGCCAACGGATGCACGGATACAGACAATAATAACAACGATTTTACCGTTGTAACGAATCCTGTTCCGCGCAACACATCCTCGCCTTTAACTCCTTGCGGCGGCACACCGACTCCGACGCCAACGGCAACACCGACGGCAACTCCAACGGCGACAGCAACACCGACGGCAACTCCAACGACGCCGCCGACCGCTACACCAACAGCAACAGCGACGCCAACAGCGACACCAACAGCAACGCCGACTGCGACGCCGACTGCGACGCCGACGACAACTCCGACCGCGACACCGACTGCGACACCGACGGCAACTCCGACCGCGACGCCGACGGCAACTCCGACGGCGACGCCTACCGCAACAGCAACTCCAACAGCGACTCCTACCGCAACTCCGACGGCGACGCCAACGGCGACACCAACCGGCACACCGACGGCAACTCCGACGCCGACTGTAACGCCGACACCGCGCCGTCCCGTTCTTGATTTCGACGGTGACGGTAAATCGGATTATGCAATTTTCCGTCCGGGCAGCAACACCTGGTTTATTCGCAGAAGTTCCGACAATAGTTTTACCGGCACACCGTTCGGTTTCTCCGATGACATCAAAACGCCGGGCGATTACGACGGCGACGGCAAAGCCGACATCGCTGTTTTCAGACCGAGCAACGGAACTTTCTATGTTTTGAGAAGCGCCACCAATACTCTTCAATCAATACAATTCGGCGTAAACGGTGATGAACCTGTCGCGCGTGATTACAACGGCGACGGTCGCACCGACTTTGCCGTTGTTCGTCGCTCAGGCGGAAGAATGACCTGGTATATTCTGACCAGCAACACTTTCACATTCAGCGGCGCGCAATTTGGATTGGATACCGACCGAACCGCGCCGGGCGATTATGACGGCGACGGTAAAGCGGATTTAGCCGTCTATCGCGGACAAGGCTCGCAACAGGGAACATTCTACGTGCAGCGAAGCACAGCCGGTTTCCAAGCCGTGCAGTTCGGTTTGGGCAGCGATTTGGTCGTCCCCGGCGATTACGACGGCGACGGTAAAACCGACTTTGCCGTTGTTCGCACGGGTCCGCCTTATACGTGGTATATCCTGAACAGCAACGGTCTAACTTTCCGCGCAGTTCAGTTTGGAACAGCTCCGTTCCTTACGACACAAGCCGATTACGACGGCGATGGTAAAACCGACATCTCGGTCTGGAATCCGCAAGACGGAAGATTCTTTACCCTGCGCAGTTCGGATAGCGCCGTCGTGAACATTCAATTCGGACAAAAGGGAGACTATCCGATTGCTAACTATGACACGCATTATAGTTACGGATCGCCGTCCACTTATCCCGGACCGTAAAGTTTGACAGCGATAAGCGCGCCGAATTGATAAAAAATTCGGCGCGCTTATCGAGTCGTCATTCGTGAAAGGTAAAGTATTAAAAAGAGAAAGTCCGAAAACTTTAATATTTTCGGACTTTCTCTTTTTGAGGCTGCTAAATAAAAAACCAAACTCGGTTTAATCAATCAAAAACTCATTTTTAGAGATTGCGAGTTCATTTTTGTTCACCTTTTGACCTTCGAGCCACGATTCCCGGCTGATGACATACTGCACCAATTCCCGATTGTAAAACTCGCCGAGCTTCACGAATTTCATTCCGAGTTTTTCCATCACGCGGCGCGAAGACATATTTTCCGGCTCGGCGACGGCGACGATTTTGTCGGGCTTTAACTGTTCAAAAGCGTATCGCAAAAAAACACGCGCGGCTTCGGTGGCGAAACCTTTTCCCCAGGCGTCTCTGGCAATCGCATAGCCGATTTCCATCTCGTTCGTTTCTTTCAAACGCCACAATCCGCACCAACCGGCGAATTTGTCCGTTTGTTTTTCGATAATCGCGCAAAACCCGATGTGGTCGCTTGCCCAGCGGCTTGAAACCAGATTCAGCCAATTGACGGTTTCACTTCGATTTTGCGGCGCGCGAATAAAACGCATCACTTCCGGGTCGCTGCGCATCGCAAAAATCCGGTCAACATCGCGCTCGTCAAGTCGCCGCAAAATTAATCTGTCGGTTTCAAACATAGAAAAAAATTACGAATTAAGAATTTCAAATTACCAATTGCAAAAATTCAGTTTTCATTCGTAATTCGTAATTTGAAATCCTTAATTCGGTCGCTAAATCAGGTGAATAAGAAGACCGTCTTTCAACTTCGGCTCGAACCAGGTTGATTTGGGCGGCATAATTTCGTTCATATCGGAGACGGCGAAAAGGTCGTCCATCGTCGTCGGAAACAGCGAAAAAGCTATTTTAGCCAAGTTTTCATTGACCAATTTTTCGAGTTCGTCAGTTCCGCGCGCGCCGCCGACGAAACCGATGCGTTTATCGGTTCTGGCGTCTTCGATTCCCAAAATCGGCGCGAGCAGATAATTTTGCAAAATACTCACGTCCAAATTTTCAATCGCGTCTTTTTCTCCGGTTGAAGCGACGGCAAATTTCAATTTATACCATTTGCCGTTCATATACATACAAAATTCGCCGTGATTCAGCGGAACTTTCTCATCTGTCTCGGTTACGTCAAAATTTTTGACGATTTGTTGAAAAAACTCTTCGTCGCTCAAATCGTTCAAGTCTTTCACGACGCGATTGTAAGCCAAAATCCGTAAATCTTCCGACGGAAACATTCCGGCGACGACGAAATTTTAACCTTCCGCGCCCGTATGATGCGGATTTTGCTCGCGCAAAATGTCTCGCGCCAGCTTCGCGCTTTCTATCCGGTGATGACCGTCGGCAATGTAGAGCGCCGGAATTTCCGCGAACGCCTCCGAAAAATTTTCGGTCAGAGCGACGCGCCAAATTGTCTGCCGCACGCCGTCCGCGCAATGAAAATCATAAATCGGCTTGGTTTGCATCGCTTCAAAAATTAACAGCTTAATCTGTTCGGTCGCGCGAAATGCCAGAAATATCAAACCCGTCTGCGCTCGGACGGCGAGCATATGTCCGGTTCGATCTTCGACTTTATCGGGACGGGTTTTTTCGTGTTTTTTTATCGTTCCGAGTTCGTATTCGTCCAGAGAACAGCAGCCGACGATGCCGGTTTGCGCTTGAGAGTCGGTCGAAAGCCGGTAAACGTAAAAACACGACTCGGCTTCGCGGGCGAAGATTTCTTCGTCAATGAACCATTTCAGATTTACTTTCGCTCGTTCAAAAACTTTTCTCGAATCGGGATTCGAGTTTTCGGGAAACTCGGCTTCCGAGCGCGTTACGCGCAAAAAACTGAGCGGGTTGGCTTCGATAAATGCCCGAACTTCCGGCTCATAAACAACGTCGTAAGGCACGCAGGAAACCTGTTTTGCAAGTTCGGGCGCGGGACGTAAAGCGCGAAAGGGTTTGATAATTGACACTCTGATTCTCCTTAGTGTGCGGTTGATTATTTTTTGGATGTTGCCGGTTTATTTGCTGCTTCAGACGGTTTTTTGTTCGCGTCCGGCACTGAAGCGTTCGCGTCGGATTCGTTGTCGTTCGGCACGGACGCTTTTAAGCTCTCCGCCGCTTTTTGCAAATCCTTCATATATTTGTCCAGCGCGAGTCTCCAACTTCCGTCTTCTTTGACAAACGGAACGGTTTCCCAACCGCCGGTTGTCGTATTTTTCAATTCGAGCGTCGCCGTGTCGCCTTCGATTTTTTCATTGCGCGTTTCGGGCAATTCTTTGAAAGGCACGCCGTTGTCTTTTTTCAAAAGTTCGTCAACCGTCGTATTCTGCTTTTTCGCCGAGTCTTCCATTAAGGCGAGCGTGCCTTTTGAAACCGAATTTTTTACCGCTTCGACATCTCTGGTTTTCGAGGCTTCGTTTAAATTTTTCAAAACTTCGGTCGGACTATTCGTCTGCTGCGTTTGACTGCAACCGAAAATAAAAAACGAGCAAAGAGCAATGATGATTGCTTGATAATTTTTCATAAATTAAATTTTATTTGTTTGAGTAAATTTTCAATGAATCCATTTTCGATTCGGCTTAGTTTTTCACTTTCAGTTTTTCACTTTCTACGGTTCTCTGCCTTGATTGATAGTATCGTTTAGTTTTTTGTTGTTTTCCTCTTCAATCTGCTGCTGCATCCGGTCGGCAAAGCCTTGGTTGTCAATTTTCCAGACGCCTTCTTCACGCACGAACGGAACGCTAATCCAACTATCGAGAGAATTTTTCATCTCAATCGTCGCGCGGTCGCCTTCGACTTTTTCGTTGCGAAATTCAACGCTGCGCTGATTTTCGTTAAAGAGCGTTTCGCGCTTAATAACCTCGTCGAGTGTTGTGTTTTGAGATTTCGCTTCCTGTTCCGCCATTTTTATCGAAGCGTCGGAAAGCAGACGTTTCATCTGGGTCGAATCGTTTTTCTTAATGGCGAGCGTGTAAGCCTTCAGCGTTTCGAGCGGCGTTGACGGCACTGATTTTCCGGCGCAGGCGAAAATAAAACAAGCCGATAACACAATTAAAATCTTTTTATAAAAATACATCTTTGAATAAATCTCTGCCAAATCATTATAATTGCAAAACAAAAAGTATAACCTAAAACAAAGGAAGCGAAAAAACCGATGGCGCGAAAAAAACTGTCTGACGAAGAAATAGAAACGGCTCTGGCTGATTTGAAAGGCTGGAAAGTAGAAGGTAAAAATTTAAAAAAACGATTTACATTCACGAATTTTGCCGAAAGTTTACGATTCGTCAATCGGGTCGGCAAGATTGCCGAAGCCGCAGATCATCATCCTGACATAAATTTCGGCTGGGGTTACGCGGAATTTGCAATTACAACGCACGACACCGGCGGTTTGACACAGAACGATTTCAATTTGGCAGAAGCGATTGAAAATATTTAAAGTTAACACACGATTCGTTCGGGAGAAAATTATGTCTGATGAAAATTCGAATTCCGCGCAAGCCGCGCCGAAAATGAATGAAGAAACTTATGAAATGATTCAGCAATTGTTTCAGCTCGTCCGTTCGAGCGACGCGAAGCGAATGCGCAGACTTTTTCAAAAGGGTTTCGACGCGCCGAATATCCGCGACGGCAAAGGCAACACGCTTTTGATGCTGGCGAGTTATAACGGTCAGCTTGAAATGACGCGCGTGCTGCTCGAAAATGGCGGCGATCCGCAGCTTGCCAACGATATGGGACAAATTCCGCTGGCGGGGGCGGCGTTCAAAGGCGATACGAAAATGGCGCAACTCTTAATCGAACACGGCGCGAACGTCAACGCCAGAATGCCCGACGGCAAAACGCCTCTGATGTTCGCCGCGATGTTTAATCGCACGGAAATTATTGATCTGCTGCTGGAAAAAGGCGCGGACGCGACATTGCAGTCAATAGACGGTTCGACTGCGCAGACGATGGCGCAAATGATGGGCGCGGACGCGGCGCGGGCGCGCCTTGCAGACCTATGATTACAACGGTGGTAGAGACGCGATGCATCGCGTCTCTAGGTTTGAAATCCCGAATATTTTCGGTGAATCATTTTCGGTTTTCGCGCCGTTTCGCGCCGAGATAGAAAATGCTATAACCGATCAAATTTGCAATGACGATTAAACCGCCGATTTTCAATGCGAAAGCGATGCGGCTTTCGACTTGGATGATCGGCACAATCGAGAGCGAAACATAAAGCAGAGTCATCAAAAGCCCCGACAGCGCGGCGATTTTCAGCCACCACGGATGCGTTTTATTTGCCCGCCGCAGACCGAACAGCGGAAGCGCGAACAACACGAGATAAGTGAGCGCGTAGAAAACGCCCGAAGCGTTCCATAGTAATTGAAAGGCTTCCTGTTTGCCAACTCCGATCAAGCCGATTAATCCAAGAATCAAAGTTACCGCGCCGACGAAAACGATTGAATTGACGGGCGTTTTGTATTTTTCGTGCAGTTTCGTGAACCACGCGGGCAAAAGATGATCCCAACCCGCAACCATCGGCAGGCGCGTGTTGCCGGAAAACATTACGCTCGACTGCGCGAGGCGAATTCCCAAAAGAGCTAAAATCGTCAGCGGCGCGATAAAAGCGACCACGCCGAGCGGCGCGAAACCTTTGCTTAAAAGCTGCGGCACGGGCGCGATCAGATCAACATTTTCCTGTCCGACAATGGCGAGCATCGAACTTGTGCCGAAAATGAACATCAGCACGATAATCGGCGCGGCGATGATAATCGAACGCGCAATCGTCCGCGCCGGATTGCGGCATTCGCCCGCGTGAATTGCCACATATTCAAAGCCGCCGAACGCGCCGAAACCCATTTTGCCGAGCAGATTCAGAGTCATCAAAGACATCACCGGCATCTCGAATTGCAGCGGATGATATTCGGGAAGCGTGCCTTTTGCCAAACCTAAAAACGGCAAAATCAAAATCGCCGCAAACGTCGCCAGCATCAAAATTCCGCCCGCTTTGTGAATCCATTTGCCGACACCCAAACCGATGCTCGTCAGCAAAACCAGCATTCCGATGACCAACGCGCTCGTCAAACCGATAAACCAGCGGCTCGAAGTCAGCCATTCGCTGTCCGCGCCGAAAATGTAAACGAGATACTGCGTGATTTGCAGCCCGACTTCCGACGTGCTTAAAATCGCCATCAGCCACAGATTCCACGCGACCATAAAACCCGTCAGTTCGTTAAAACCGAGCTTCGCCCATTGATAAAGCCCGCCTTCGAGCGGCATCAGGCGGTTGAGATAATTGACGACCACGCCCGACGGAATATAAAACAAAAGCATCGCCGCGAGCCACAAAACAACGTGCGAATTTCCCTGTTTCGCCGCCACGCCGATCCACGGCAAACCGACAATAAACAAAATCTGCGTCAAAACCAGATCGCTCAATCCGAGTTCTTTTTTAAACTCACGACTCTGCGCCTCGACGCGCTCTTCCTCACGCAAAAATTCGCTCTCGCCTGCGGACTCGTTTTTCATTGTTTTGTGAGTATAAAATAGAAATTATTTTTTACAAATAATAAAGATTGAATGCTACAAAATTGTTTTTATGGATCCACAGATTTTCACGGATGAACACGGATAAATTCCAATCAAATCTATGTGTATCTTTGAACACGCGAAGCGGGACGGTTTCATTTTCCCAAAAATTATTTGAAGCAGTTCCGCTTTCTTGTTTTAACGATAATCGTATTATATGGTGAATAATTATGAGTTCAAATAAAGAGTTTTTGCAAAATTTATACGATGCTTTTAACAAGCGCGAGATCGAAACAATTATTTCTTTGATGCGCCCGGACGTGAAATGGGCGAACGGTCTGGAAGGCGGTTTCGTTTACGGGCGCGATGCGGTGCGCGAATATTGGACTAAGCAATTTAAGGATATTCAACCCGAACTCGAAACCTTAAAATTCGAGACGGACGAACAGAATCGAAACGTTGTCACCGTTCATCAAATCATCAAAGATTTGCAGGGCAATGTTCTTGCGGATGTTACCGTTCATCAAATCTTTACCATCGAAGATAGTCTGGTCAGCCTTTACGAAATCGGCGAAACCGACACGATCCAAGATATGATTCAAAAGAACAAAACCGCCAGCGAGCAATGAAATTTCAGTTCCTATCAGTTTCCACAACCAGTTTATTCACCATAAAATAAAATAACCAATATTCCGTAGAGACGCGATGCATCGCGTCTCTACGTTCACAATTGCGTCTCCTGGAATTTATATTCCGTCCACAATCGCATTCAGCGTCGCCGAAGGTCGCATTGCGGCGTAGGTCTTTTCGGAATTCGGCTGATAATAACCGCCGACATTTTGCGGTTTTCCCTGGGCGGTGATCAATTCTTCGTTGATTTTGGCTTCGTTTTCTTTCAACGCTTCGGCAATTGGGGCAAATTTTTCAGCCAATTCCGCGTCTGCGGTTTGATTTGCTAACGCTTCCGCCCAATACATTGCTAAATAAAAATGCGAACCGCGATTGTCAATCTGCCCGACTTTTCTTGCCGGAGATTTGTCGGTGGCAAGAAATTTCGCGTTCGCTTCGTCCAGAGCATCCGCCAAAATTTGCGCTTTTTGATTTTCCTGCGTGTTTGCTAAATGCTCTAAACTCGCCTGCAACGCCAAAAATTCGCCGAGCGAATCCCAGCGCAGATAGCCTTCTTTTTCAAATTGTTCGACGTGTTTCGGCGCGCTTCCGCCGGCTCCGGTTTCAAACAAACCGCCGCCGTTCATCAGCGGAACAATCGAAAGCATTTTCGCCGAAGTGCCGAGTTCCAGAATCGGGAACATATCCGTCAGATAATCGCGCAAAACATTGCCCGAAACCGAAATCGTGTCTTTGCCTTCCCGCGCCCGATTCAAAGTTTCGGTCATCGCGTCTTTGACATCCATAATTCTGATGTCGAGACCGTCTGTATCATAATCGGCGAGATATTTTTCGACTTTTTTGATGATTTGTGAATCGTGCGCCCGATCTTTATCAAGCCAGAAAATCGCCGGCGTGCCGGAAAGTTTCGCCCGGTTGACCGCCAATTTTACCCAATCCTGAACGGGAGCGTCTTTCGTCTGACACATTCTGAAAATATCGCCGTTTTCAACTTTCTGTTCTAACAAAACTTTGCCGTTTTCGTCTTCGACTTTGACCGTTCCTTCTCCTGAAATCTGGAAAGTCTTGTCGTGCGAACCGTATTCTTCAGCTTTCTGCGCCATCAAACCGACGTTCGGAACCGAGCCGAACGTCTTCGGGTCAATCGCGCCGTTGCGCTTCATATCCTGAACGATTGCGTCGTAAAAACCGGCGTAAGTTCGGTCGGGAATAATGCACACGGTGTCTTCTTCTTCGCCTTTTTTATTCCACATTTTGCCGCCGCCGCGCACCAGCGAAGCCATCGAAGCGTCCACGATCACGTCGGACGAAACGTGAAAATTGGTGATTCCTTTGTCGGAATTGACCATCGCCAGTTTAGCCGATTTTTCGATTGTCTTGGCGATGTCCGCCTTGATTTCTGCTTCTTTCGGATGTCCAGCAATTTTTTCGTACAGCGTCGCCAATCCGTAATTCGGATTGATGTCCAATTCAGCGAAAGTGTCTTTATACTTTTCAAAAACGTCCTTGAAATAAGTTTCGACAATCGCCCCGAAAATAATCGGGTCGGAAATCTTCATCATCGTCGCTTTCAAATGCGCGGAAAGCAGAACATTTTTATCTTTCGCCTCGGCAATCGCGTCCTCGACAAAAGATTTCAAAGCGGCAAGATTCATCACCGAAGAATCAATCACTTCGCCCGCTTTTAACGGCGCGAAATCCTTCAAAACTGTTTCCGAGCCATCATTGTTATAAAAAACGATTCTAAATTTTCCTGCGCTTTCCACGGTCGTCGAATTTTCCGTGCCGTAAAAATCGCCCGATTCCATATGTGCGACCGAAGTTTTAGAATTCGCACTCCAAACACCCATTCGATGCGGATTCGCCTTCGCATAATTCTTGACCGCTTTCGGCGCGCGGCGGTCGGAATTTCCTTCTCTCAAAACAGGATTGACCGCGCTTCCCAAAGCCTTTGCATATTTTTTGTTGATCGCTTTTTCTTCGTCCGTTTTCGGCTCGCTCGGATAATTCGGCAGCGCGAAACCCTTTTTCTGAAGTTCGGCAATCGCCTCTTCCAACTGCGGAACCGAAGCCGAAATGTTTGGAAGTTTGATAATATTGGCTTCGGGTTGCGCCGCCAATTCGCCCAATTCCGCCAGCGCGTCGGGAACTTTCTGGTGGTCTTTCAAGTATTCAGTGAAATTGGCTAAAATTCGTCCGGCGAGCGAAATATCGGGAACTTCGATCTCAATATCGGCAGGTTTTGTAAAAGCCTTGACGATTGATAAAAAAGAATGCGTCGCCAGCAGCGGTGCTTCATCGGTTAGTGTGTAATAGATTTTTGACATTTTTTTGATTGTTTTTATTTTAATAATTGTGTTCATTATTCTAATCGTTTTCGGGTCAAAACGTAAATATGGGTAGAGACGCGATGCATCGCGTCTCTACGTTCACAACCGCGTTCTACCATTGCTGACGGGAAAATTTGAATCAAAAATCAATGCCTTTTACATTATTCCGTTGCAAAAATTCTCGAATCTGCAACATAATTCAAACTTATGGCAGACAAATTTCAAAATAAATATCGAATTCCGTCAGCGCGTCTGCAATCGTGGAATTACGGTTTGGCGGCATCGTATTTTGTGACGGTTTGCACGGACAATCGCCGCCATTTTTTCGGTGAAATCAGCAGCGAAAAAATGATTTTGTCCGAAATCGGTAAACTCGTCGAAAATGAATGGAACAAAACGTTGTCTTTACGTCCCGATATGAATTTGGAATTAAACGTATTCTGCGTGATGCCAAACCATTTTCATGCCATTATCATCATCGGCGAAAACGAATTCAACAACCGTAGAGACGCGATGCATCGCGTCTCTACCATCAATAACGACGCGCCATCCGACGATAACGACGCGCCACGTAGAGACGCGATGCATCGCGTCTTTACCACAACGTCGAAATTTGCCCCGCAATCGAAAAATCTCGGTTCGATTATGCGCGGCTTCAAATCGGCGGTAACAATTTCCGCGCGTTCGATTGACGAAAATTTCAAATGGCAGACGCGCTTTCACGACCACATCATCAGGAACGATCTCGAATTCGGGCGAATTCGCCGATACATCATCGAAAATCCGAAAAACTGGCAGAATGATAAATTTTATAACAATTTGCCCGCGACAAAATATAAAAAAAGATGAAGTTTCGGCTTCGTCTTTTTTAGGACTTACGCAGTTGAACAGATATTTGATAAAAATAAAGAATGAATCCGC
>CAXSHW010000042.1:0-35237 GCA_964237245.1 uncultured Pyrinomonadaceae bacterium | reverse complement strand
ACAACAATTGCGAAATCCGGCAATCGCTTTTAGCTAATTTGAGAAAGTCCTATAAGTTTTAAATCTGAAATTATGAATCTGGAATTATTTCTTTGAGACACCGCCGAAAAAAACTTTCAAAACCTCATCAGCCATCGGCGCGAGCGCGTATGATTTTTTTGACAGAATCCAATTCGTCACCATTTCGTCCAAAGCGCCATACAGAATTTTCGAGCAAACGGTGGCGTTCAAATCTTTGCGAAAAGCGCCTGTTTTTTGTCCGTCTTCGATAGTCTGATGAATTATATTCAGATATTCGGCGAAACCGGCGGCGGAAAATTCTTCCATAAACTTGGTCGAGCCGCGCAGCTCGATCTGGAAAACAATCGCCAAATCGCGGTCAGCGCCGAGCTTTTCCAAATGCAGTTCGGCGATCCGGCGCAATTTTTCGTCGGCTCGCTCGATTTTGGCGATTTCACGTTTTCCTTCGGCGATAAATTCTTCCATCGCGCGGTCGAAAATCGAATGCAGAATCTCTTCCTTGCTTTTGAAATAAAGATAAACCGTGCCGTCGGCGATTCCCGCCTCGCTCGCAATGTCCGCGACTTTGGAATTAAAATAACCTTTTCCCGCAAAAACTTTAATCGCCGCCCGCAAAATCGCTTCGCGTTTATCTGGAATAACGGCGCGGGCAACCGCATTTGAACTTTTTGAACGTGACATAATTCAACAAAATATGAAATTGAAATGAATGAACAACCATTCAGTTTTATCTAAGGCTATACCAAAACCGAAAATAAAATCAACAAAAATTTTACGAAAAGCGGATTTTATGCGGGAAAACGAAAACGACTTTGAATTTCCTTCAAAGTCGCAAAAGCGGAATTAAAATGGCGGAGAGAACAGGAGTCGAACCTGCATAGGCTTACGCCCGGTAGTTTTCAAGACTACTGCAATACCATTATGCGATCTCTCCGCATCAACAGCGAATTGAAAATATATCGCAAAATAGTCGGTTTAACAACTCTCGAAAAAACTTTTGCCGCGTAAATCAATTGAAATTACGGCAAACGATTTTACAGAAAAAACCTGCCGCTCATAAAAACGACAGGTTTATTATTGTGCAAAATCTAAACGCCGACTATTTGTGGTTCGCGTTCATCATTTTCGCATTGCTGTTGCCGGTGCCGACAGTTTGATTGGTCAGCGAATCGTTTGGCTGAACTTTCAACATATTTTTGACGCTGGTAACGCCGCTCACGCCTTGCGCGACTTGAACGGCTTTTGTTTCCTGCTCTTTGCTGGCGACAGTTCCCGTAAGAGTAACAACCGCATTGTTGACATCAACATTGATAGTTGATTCTCTCAAATCGTTTGTAGCGAGCAAATCGGCGCGGGTTTTCGTCCACAGCCAACCGTCATTAACGCCTGTTCCGACGCTTCTTCCGGCGCTTTTGGCTTCAGCGCTGTATTTGTCTTTGTCTTTATCGTATTCTTCTCTGGTTAACGATTTATTGCTCATATTTGAATTCATCATTGCATTTGAATTGGTCGTCATTGCATTTGAATTCATCATCATATTAGCGCTCGTCATCGAATTGGCAGACATATTATTATTGACTACGACTGCTTTGTTTGAATTGTTTTCATTCATTGCGCTACAACCGACAAAAGCCATTGCTAAAGCGGCGACTAAAGTTAAAAATATAATTTTTTTCATACTGATTTCCTCTGTTTATTAAAAATTCAGGTCAAAGTTAAAAACTTCGTAGAGTATCCTAGTATATTAGTCAAATCTTTTCAAAACATAAAGGCTGTTAAAACCGCGTTAAATCGTTAAGTTGTAGAAAAGCCTTTACTTATTTTAATGATATTTTTTCAGAATAAACTATTTTTTATCTTATGAACCCAAAATTTCGGTCGAATTTCTCTCAAGACGGTTTTGATTTTTTTGCAACCGTGACGAAACATTTAAGTATAAATGTTCAAAAGTAAATAATTATCGTGTTTTATAATTTATGACTGCTTTTTGCAATTTACTCTCGCCATAAATTACAAATTATCGTATCTTTTAAATTTCAAACGGGAGCGACTCAAGAAATTTTTGTTTAGAAATCAACCAATAGGAATTTTTGACAGCGGAGTCGGCGGTTTAACCGTCTATCGAGCTTTACACGAGAAACTGCCGGATGAACAATTCGTTTATCTCGGCGACACGGCGCGTGTTCCATACGGCACAAAATCCTTAACGACAGTTGAACGTTATGCGATTGAAAATTCGCAATTTCTAGCTTCGCGCGGCATAAAATTGCTCGTTGTCGCGTGCAATACGGCATCTGCGCTCGCGCTGCCGGCGATTCGGCGCGCGGTCGGAATAGATGTCGTCGGCGTCATCGGACCCGGCGCGAGAAAAGCGGTTGCGATTACTAAAAAAGACTTTGATAAGCCAAAAATCGGCGTGATTGCGACCGAAGCGACCGTTGCCAGTCGCGCTTACTCGGAAGCGATAAAAAAGGCTTGCGAAACGGCGGAAATCATTGAAACGGCGTGTCCGCTGTTTGTGCCTCTCGCCGAAGAAAATTGGACGCGCGAGCCTGAAACGATTTCAATCGCCCGAAAATACTTGCAAAAAATCCTCGAAAAAAATGTTGACGCGCTTGTTTTGGGCTGCACGCATTACCCGATTTTGCGCGACGTGATACAGGAAACCGTCGGCGCAAATGTTATTCTGATTGATTCGGGCGAAGCGACTGCCGAAGAGGTAAAACAATTGCTCGAAGATAAAAATCTAACCAACGATAATCCGCCGAAACGTAAAACCGAAAGGCGTCTATGCGATGATTTAGATAATTTCTATGTAACGGACGCGGCTGAACGCTTCGCTCGCGTCGCCGAAAGATTTTTGGGCGCGAAACCCGCAAAATTAGAAGCTATTGAAATTTTCGGAAAAGACAAATTAGTGAAAAACTAAAAGTGAATAACTAATAATTTTTCACTTTTCACTTTTCACTTTTCACTAAACGAATGAGTTATACAAGAATTGACAATCGAACAAACGACCAAATCAGATTAACGCGCATTACGCCGAATTTTTCGCCTTACGCCGAAGGTTCGGCTTTAATCGAAGTCGGCAATACGAAAGTTATTTGCACGGCAACCGTCGAAGAAAAAGTTCCGCCTTTCTTGCGTAACAAAGGAATCGGCTGGGTAACGGCTGAATACGCGATGCTGCCGCGCGCGACGCACACGCGCACGAACCGCGAAACTCTGCGACCTTCGGGCAGAACGCAAGAAATCCAAAGGCTCATCGGGCGCAGTTTGCGAACGGTCGTTGATATGAAACTACTCGGCGAACGCCAAATTTTTATTGACTGCGACGTGATTCAAGCCGACGGCGGAACGCGCTGCGCTTCGATTACCGGCGCGTGCGTCGCGCTCGGTCTGGCGGTCAAGAAATTGCTGATGTCGGGAAAGCTCAAAAAAAATCCGATTATTTCAGAAGTCGCGGCAATCAGCGTCGGAATGATCGAAAACACGCCGATTTTAGATTTGTGCTACGAAGAAGATTCAAATGCCGAAGTTGATATGAACATCGTCTGCACGGGAACGGGAAAATTCATTGAAATTCAAGGCACAGCCGAACGCGAACCATTCGACCGCGAACAAATGAACCAGATGCTCGCGCTTGCCGAAACAGGTGTCAGCCAGCTTTTCACGCTTCAACGAAATGCTTTAAACAGTTAATTTATGGGTTTAGATTTAGTTGAAATAGTTTATCGAATTGAAGATGAATTTAAAATAACTGTTCCAAATGAAATATCCGAGACATTAGTTACACCTCGAATGGTCATTGATTATTTAATGAGTTTGCCAAAAATATGTGAAAAGCGGTCGCGTGATTATGTTTCAACAAAAGTTTGGTTAATTATTGAAGAGCAATTGGGAATCAAGCGGAAAGATTTCAACTATAATGATGATTCGCGTTTTATCGAAGATATGGAAATGGACTGATACTTATGAGCGAAAAACAATTTGAAGGAAAATCGGCAATCGTCACCGGCGCGACGCGCGGAATCGGAAAAGCTATTGCGCTCGAACTGGCGAAACGCGGTGCGAACGTCGCTTTTAATTACTCGAAAAGCGCGAACGAAGCGGAAAATTTGAAAGCTGAAGTCGAAAATTCGGGCGTGAAATGTTTCGCCGCGCAATGCAACGTAGCGAACACGGAAGCGTCCGCCGAGTTTGTCAAACAAGTCAAAGATGAATTCGGCGCGATTGATTTTCTGGTCAACAACGCCGGAATCACGCGCGACCAGTTGATTTTGCGAATGAAGGAAGACGATTGGGATTTGGTGATTGACACGAATTTGAAAGGCGCGTGGAATTTTTCAAAAGCCGCGCTGCGTCCGATGATGCGTAATGAAAGCGGCGGCTCGATTTTGAATATTTCATCAATTTCCGGCGTTGTCGGAATGCTCGGACAATCGAATTATTCAGCCTCAAAAGCCGGAATGATCGGTTTAACGAAATCTCTCGCCAAGGAAATCGCCAGCCGAAAAATCACGGTCAACGCGCTGGCTTTGGGTTTGATTGAAACCGATATGGCGAGCGAAATGAACGCAGAACACCACCGAAAAATTCTCGAAATGATTCCGCTCGGACGACTCGGAAATGTGCGCGAAGTCGCCGAAATCGCGTGTTTTATGCTTTCCGATTCGGCAAAATATATTACCGGACAAGTCATCCAAGCCGACGGCGGATTAGCAATGTAAAAAACGGAAAATGGAAAATGGAAAACGGAAAATTGCGTAGTTATATTTTCCATTTTCCGTTTTATAAGAATTCAAATTTGCCGAATTTTTCGGGAACGTGAAAACTCGCTTCTTTCGTTAAAGTCGGCTGCCAAGTTAGATAACCGCGCGTCGGGTCTTTGCCGACCGCACGGAAAATGTTTCCGAGCCAAACATCGCCCGCTTTCGGCATTGCGCCAAACGCTTTCCATTCAACTTTGATCGCTGTGACGACTTTATCTTTGCCGATTTTCGCCGCCGATTTCATTCCCGAATGATAATCCCAATCGGTTTCGCGCTTGTCGGGCATTTGATAAATTCCGAGATCAATCCATTCGCCCGTCGGCGCGATTTCAAACTCGAAATAATGCCGAAAATCTTCTTTGCGCGGCGCGAGAAAAATCTCGCACACGTCTCTGTCCCACAACCCTCTTGTTTTACTCGTCAAATTCGGCGCGTCGGAAACGACTAACGGTTCGGCTTGATTCGCTTCAAACCGCACATAAATCGCCGAATCCGACCACAAAAGTTTCGCCTTAAACTGTCTGCCCGTCGGCGCGTTTTCGCCCGACCAGTATTTATCAATCAAAGTTTCACTCGCCGATTTCCACGCTTTATTATCGAGTTCTTGAACCGAAAAATCTTTTTTAATGTGCGTGATTTTGATTCTGTCAGTCATCTTAGATTGGGCATTTAAGCTGTAAACACAAAACAACAAAGAAATTACGAAAACAAAAATCGAATTAGCGTTTTTCATATCTAAATGATTGAACGCTAATTCGATTTTTGTTTCAAATTCAATTTAATGAGAAATTACTTTCTCGAATTCCAAATAGTTTTCGCCGCCATTTTCGCCAGTTTCCACGTTCTGTCCAAATCAATGCTTCCGTCTTCGGTGTCGCGTCCTAAGAGCTTGTCGGTCAGTATTTTACGCAAATCTTTGCCTTCGCGTTTGAACATAAATTCTTTGGCGTAAGGTTTCGCCGTTTCAAAGAAATTAAATTCCGGGTCGGTGATAATGCCGATGCCTTCGAGCGTCATCAGAGCGCGCATAATATAGGTGAAATTTGACGGCAGACGGAACGGGTAATCATACATCACGTCGGCGAGATCGTAGGTTAATTCCTTGAATTTCACGTCTTTCAGCTTCAAATCAAGATGCAGCGCGAACATTTTGATGACGACTTCCTTGATTTTCGCCTCGTCGGCGCCGGGTTTTAAGAAGCCGAGTTCGATCAAATCGTCCGCGATTCCCGCCGCGTCTTTGGCGACGACGTGCAGAAACGCGTCAATCATTTTCGCCTGCAACTGCGCCGAAATTCTGCCGACCATTCCGAAATCGAAAAACGCCAAGCGTCCGTCGGGCATCACGAGCAAGTTGCCCGGATGCGGATCGGCGTGAAAAAATCCGTCTTCCAAAAGCTGTTTCAAATATGTTCGGATCAGCAAGCGATTGACTTTTTCGGACGACACGCCGCGTTTTTGCAATTCTTCGAGCGACGTGACTTTCGTGCCGTGAATGAACTCCATCGTCAGCACTTTTTCGGTCGTCGCGTTCCAGTAAATTTTCGGAACGTGAATGTTCGTCCACTCTTTGAAATTTTCGGCAAAGCGTTCGGCGTTTTTGCCTTCCGCCGAATAATCCATTTCTTCGTGAATCGTCTCGTCAAATTCGCGCAGCATTCCAGCCCAATCTGCGTTTTCGTTTAAACTCGGAAATCGTTCGGCGAATTTCGTCACTTTTCGCAGTATTTCGATGTCGCCTTTGATCGTCGCGGTCAGATTCGGACGCTGAACTTTGACGGCGACTTCTTCGCCGGTGAAAAGTTTCGCGCGGTAAACTTGCCCCAAACTTGCCGCCGCAATCGGTTCGACATCGAATTCTTCGTAAACCTGATTGATCTTTCTACCGAGTTCCTTTTCGATGCGGGCAAACGCGATTTCATTGGGAAATTTCGGCACATTGTCCTGCAATTCGCCCAACGCTTTGACGAACGGCAGCGGCAAAAGATCGGCGCGCGTTCCTAAGGATTGTCCGATTTTGATGAACGTCGGACCTAATTCGATGAGATTTTCCTTAAGCCAAACGGCTTGTTTTTCTTGATTAAGTTCTTTGTTTGATTCGTTTCCAATAAAAAACCAGCGCAGAATCTGCACGAATTCGTGAAAAAATCCGAGATTCGTCAGGTGAACTTTTTCGCCCAAAATCGCCAGCCAACTCAGCTTACGGGCGATTTCCATTCGCGCTTCGGCTTGCTTCAAATGCTGCGCGTGGTGCATCTCATACTGGTCGAGATAAAGATACAGCGCGAGCATTCCGATCACTTTTGAAACGTGAAAAAGCCGCAGATAACCGTGAAAACCTTCATAACTGCGTTCGACTTCGGTTTCCCTTTCGATTAAAAGTTTCTCTTCGGCAATCAACTGCTCGTTGGAAATTTGTTTCGCCACCGGCAGATTTTTCGCCGGCAAAAGCTGGTGATTACCGTTTTCCGCCGTCGGCTCAATAATCACATCTTTGACAACCAAATCACTTAAATTTTCGCGCGTCGCTAAATCGTTTTGCATAAGTTTATTTAGAATCACAAAAAACGACTTGGTTTGCAAAAAAGTTCACAAAGTTTTGAAAGAAAAGAATTTGCCCACGAAATATACGAAAAGCACGAAAAGAAAGATCAAATTTTTTTTCGTTTCTTTCGTGTATTTCGTGGGCAAAAAATCCTTTTCAAGCCAAATTCAGCATATTTTGAACGCCTTTGTGCGAAAAATAATCGAGCGCGACGGCTGAATCTTTGGCGATCTGCGCTTTTAGTTCTTCGATTCCGCCGAATTTTTGTTCGTCGCGGATTCGGTGCAGGAAACGGACGCGCAAAACGTCGCCGTAAAGGTCGCCGTCGAAATCGAAAATATACGATTCGATGGAAGGTTCTTTGTCGCCGTCAAAGGTCGGGCGAATTCCGACGTTGGTGATGCTTCTGCGCCAGACGTTTTCGATCAAGGTTGCGGTCGCGTAAACGCCGAATTTCGGAATGACGCGATTGCGCGGATGCAGGTTCGCGGTCGGGAAACCGATTGTTCGACCGCGCCGGTCGCCGTGGACGATTTGACCTTCGACGCCATAAGGTCTGCCGAGCATTCTGCGCGCCAAATTTACTTTTCCGTCTTTGAGCAGTTCGCGGATTTTCGAGGAAGAAATACGAACGCCGCGCAGTTTTATTTCGGGAATTTCGTCGGCGAAAAATCCGAGTTCGCGGCTGATTTTTCGCAAAAGTTCGATGTTGCCGCCGCGATTTTTGCCAAAGAAAAAGCCTTCGCCCAAATAAACTTCCCGCGCCTGCAAGCGTTCATAAACAATGTCGCGCAGAAAAACTTCCGCATCCTGCGCGGCAAAATTCTTGTCGAAACGAACGACAATCGCCTGTTCAATGCCGAGAGCTTCAAAATTTGCCAACCTTTGATCCAAAGTTTGAAGCAGCGGCGGCGCACTGTCGGGAAACAAAACCGCTCGCGGATGCGGATCGAACGTGATCGCCGTCGGTGCGCTGTTCGTCGCTTGGGCGCGTTCGACAACCGTCTCCATAATCCGCTGATGACCGAGATGCAAACCGTCAAACACGCCCAAAGTCAAAACCGTGCCGCGCTGAATTCCCGCATTGTCCGTGCCGTGAAAAATCTTCATTTCAGATAAAATTTCATTCCGAGATGCGAACTCTTAAAACCCAAATTTTCATAAAAACGATGCGCGTCTGCGCGGTCGTTGTTGGTCATCAGTTGCAGCGCGACGCAATTTTCCGCCATTGCTCGTTCGATTGCCCAGAGCATTAATTGCTTGCCAATTCCTTTTCCGCGATATTTTGCTTCAACTCTAACCGATTCGACCGTTGCGCGTTTGCCGCCCTGAAAACTGACTGAAGGCATAAACGTGATATGTAAAGTTCCGACGATCTCGCCGCCCGTTTCCGCAACAATCAATTTATTGTTTTTATCGGCTTCGATTTCTTCAAACGCTTTTACATAACTTTCCGGCAGAGGATTTTCAAATCTTTCGCGTTGCGCGCCGAGAAAATCATCGGTAAGCATTCGGACGATTTCTGGCAAATCTTCTGGTGTCGATTGGCGGAATTTAATTTGATGATTATTTTTTTCTTCTCTCAACTACTTGATTTCAACTTCGATTTTTCCTAATAAGATTTCGGTGCTGCTGTTTTCGTTTTGTTTCCGCGTTTTCTTCTTTATTTCGATGAAGTATTTACCTTTAGTTTTGAATTCGTATAAAAAGTTTAAATTCCAAGACCAATTTCTTTCCTCATTGGGATTAATAATCGTTGATCCAGGTCCTGAATAAGCCAAATACGATAAATATTTTCCTGATTCTTCCTTTGAGAGAGTTCCTTCTTTTTGTTTCTTAGCTAGATTTTCTAAAATAGTTGGAATTTTATTGCCATTTTCATCAATGACACTAATTTGTAGAAGTCCAGTGCCGCCTCGACGCCCGCCAATTATTTCTATCTCATTTCCGGTAAGATTTTTTATTGAATAATTGAAAATTACAGCCTCGCCAACTTTAATTGGAATTACTGGTGGTTTTATACAAAACTCTAATCCTTCAATAAACGGATTACATATTTTTTGTTCTTGTTTTATGCTATTTTCTTGACAGTAAATAATTTGATTGCTCAACAAAATAATTAAACCCAAAACTAACGTAATAAAATTTGTCTTTTTCATAATTTTAATTCTCAACCACCAATTCATCATAAGCAAACCGAACGTTGTCGGGCAGAAGTTTTGTGTCGCGTTCGTATAAAACGTCGTGATTTAAGTGAGTTAAAAACGCGCGTTTCGGTTTTAGTTTTTCGATGTATTCGAGCGCTTCGTATAAACCGAGATGCGTTGAATGCGGTTTGATTCGCACGCAGTCGAGAACTAAAACGTCCAAATCTTGCAGTTTGTCCATTGATTCGGGCGAGATGTAATTCAAATCGGTCGCGTAGGCGAAATCGTTGAAGCGATAAGCGATGACGGGCAGTTTGCCGTGAATGACTTCGAGCGGCGTGATGGTTAGATTTTCGCCGAAACAAAATGCGGCGTTTTTTTCAATCGTGTGCGGAATCAGTTGCGGCAAGCCGCCGCCGAAATGCGTCGGCTGGAAAATATATTGGAAAATGCGTCGAAGGTCTTTCCAGGCGTTTTCGTCGGCATAAATTCCGAGCGCGCCGTAACGAAAATTGAGCGGGCGAATGTCGTCCAAGCCGAAAACGTGGTCAACGTGGCAATGAGTTATCAAAACCGCGTCGAGTTTTTTTATTTTTGCCCGTAAAGCCTGCTGGCGAAAGTCGGCGGAAGTGTCAACGAGAATCGTTTTGCCGTCGTGTTCGATGAAAATCGAAACGCGCAGACGCTTGTCTTTCGGATTGTCGGACAGACAAGTTTCGCAATCACAGGCGATTGATGGAACGCCGGTCGAAGTGCCTGTGCCGAGAAAGGTTAGTTTCATAATAGTAAGTGGTAAACGGTAAATGGTAAGTGGTAAATATAAAGACGAATTTCTTATTTACCACTTACCATTTACCGTTTACCACTGAAAAAGATTTACTTTTTTCCGAGAATGTCGTTTGCCGAGAATTTTTGCGCGGCTTGTTTTTTGAGTTGTTCTTCCGCCATTCGCGCGACTTGAACGTATTGCATCTGCAAATCGCCCAAGATTCCGTCGAACAATTTTTGCTCGGTCGGATGCAGATTATTGCGCGTTTTTTCCTTGAGCATCGCCAAAACTTCGATCCAGTATTTGCCGGTTTCGAGGTCGAGCGTGCGTTGTCCGGTCGCCGGATGCGGCATCGCGCCGAGCGCGGCGGCGGCTTGTGATGCAAGCGTCGTCAGGAAATTGACGAAACTCGCCGGATCGTCCGCGCCGGGAAATTCTTCCATTTCATTGTCGTCGGCGTTCAGCGGCGGCAAATCTTCCGCCGCTTCCGTCTGAATCTGTTTTTCGATTGAAGCGTTGTCATATGTTTCGACGGTTTCCGCGTCGGGCGAATAAATCGGCGTTTCCGCTTTCGGCGTTTCGGTTTTCGGTTTTTCCGGCGCGAGTTCGACGCCTTCGCGGACGCTGCCGTCCGGGTTAAATTTGCGGCGGTCGGTGACTTTTAAATCCTGTTCTTCTTCGTTAATTTCTTCTCTTCCAATCATTGTTTTTTACCTGAATGTTCTAAAATTTGATATTTCGATAGTAGCATTTTGCCGAAAGAAAGTTCAAAATCGGAAGATTCGGTCTTTGATTTTTGGTTTTCGGCTTTCGATACTTGAACCTAAAACAAAAACTGATAACTGAAAACCAAAAACCGAAATATTATTATGTCCAAAAATTTTGATGAACTGATTAATGTGATGAAACGGCTGCGCGCGCCCGGCGGCTGTCCGTGGGATTGTGAACAGACTTACGAATCGCTCGCGCCGTATCTGCTCGAAGAAGCGTATGAAACTTTCGACGCGATTCAGGAAGCGAGCGCAGGACAAACCGAAAATCTGCGCGAAGAACTCGGCGATTTGCTGCTGCAAATTATTTTTCACTCTCAAATCGCCGAAGAACGCGAAGATTTTACGATTGAAGACGTTTGCGCCGCGATCACAAACAAAATGATTCTGCGTCATCCGCACGTTTTCGGCGATAAAAAATTCGACACGGCAAACGACGTTTTAGATAATTGGGACGAACTTAAACGAGCCGAACGCGAAATTACAAAAAGCGGCGAAAAAGCGAAAGATTCGATTTTAGATGATGTTCCGCTTGTCTTTCCCGCATTGATTGAAGCGAATAAACTGACGAAAAAAGCGGCAAAAGTTAAATTCGATTGGGAAAGCTCGGAACAGATTTTTGATAAACTGACGGAAGAAGTTGATGAATTAAAGAAAGCAATAGCAAAAGACGAAACGAAAAATATCGAAGAAGAAATCGGTGATTTGTTGTTCGTGGTTGTTAATTTAGCCAGAAAGTTGGATGTCGAGCCGGAAACGGCTCTAAAGAAAACCAATCGCAAATTTCGCCGGAGATTTAAATTTATCGAAACCGAACTGGAAAATCGCGGAAAAAGTTTAGCCGATTCAAGTTTGGTAGAAATGGACGCGCTCTGGAATAAAGCTAAAGTCGCCGCGAAAGAATAGTTTTTTAGAAAAACGTCGTAAACGCAACGGTTTGCCTGATATGTGATCACGGTATTTATTAAATAAACTTTCGACGGAAGGTTTTCTAAAATTAAACTCTTCTAAAATTAAATCTTAAAATCGGACGCTTTACGGATTCTTTACAAAATAAACTTTGACTTTATGTTCGATAGAAGATTAAACTTTCATCTAATTTCTAATTTTGAGTTTAATCATTTCTAATTGGAGAGAAAAATTATTTTGCACAAACTGAGGAGGGCTAAAAAATGAAAGAAAACAGCAAGACTGTTTATTTTCGCAATATCATAGCCTGTTGTTTAATGTTCGCCGTCTTTGCCGCTTCCTCAATGGTCGCTTTGGCATCGCCGGAAACCAAATCAGCAGCAGGTGAATTAATCGTGTCGGGAAATAACGCGAACGGCGCGCCTTATGCGATGCTTAACGGAGAACGCGCTTTTAGCGGGCGCACATTTTTTTCGTCAGGCACGGTCGCTACAACCGAAGATAATAACGCAACAGTGAAATTGGGCAAGTTGGGTTCTGTCAATCTCGCGCCAAATTCAATTTTAAGTTTAAGTTTCGGCGACAATAAAATTTCGGGAAATCTAATCGCCGGACAAGTTAAGGTTTTCAGCAGCGAAGGAGTCGAAGTAAAAATCCAGACTCCCGACCAAATTGTTGCAGGCGACGCCAGCCAGAATAACGTTTTTACCGTTGACGTTCTGGCGGGAACGACTAACACAAGCGCCGAAGTCGGTTCGGTTCATACAAACAATGGCAACGCCATCGTTCCGGCGCAGACAACTTCTGACGACGGAAACAGTTATGTCGGTCCGCTTATTGTGTTCGGCGCAATCGTTGCCGTTGCCGCGATTCTCGTGATAAGACATAACAACAATGACAACACCGGCAGCGGTTTTGCCGTTATCAGTCCGACCCGGTAAATTTCAAAGTTCATTTACCAATAAAAAAAGCGCTGACGAAATTGTCGTCAGTGCTTTTTTTGTGCGGCTTTTCTATTGATTAAACGTCGAGATTTTTTACGTCGAGCGCGTTGTCTTCAATAAACTTGCGACGCGGCTCAACCTGGTCACCCATTAAAACAGTGAAAACTTCGTCGGTTTCAATTGCGTCTTCCACGCGAACTTGCAGAAGCGTGCGCTTTTCAGGATCCATCGTCGTTTCCCAGAGCTGTTCGGGATTCATTTCGCCCAAACCTTTGTAGCGCTGAATGCCGATCTCCTTTTTCGCCGTCGCAAGAACAATTCCAAGCAATTCCTGGCGCGTGGCGATTTCCTGTGAACTGCCGTTTTCGCCCAAAACAAACGGCGCCGGAAGCTCGGCTTCCAAAATTCCGCCGAGTTCGATGGCTTTTTGAAACTCGACGTAACTTGCTAAATTCCAATCAAAAATAAAGTTCGTGCCGTTTGAAAGCGTAATCTCAATTTCCGCCAACCCGTGTTCTTCGTCGTTGAGCAATTCGGTTCGATAACCGGCGGCAGCGACTTTGCCTTCGACCTGCGCCATTAATTCTTCTTTTTCAAAAACCTGACGCAGCTTTAATTTTTGATTGGTCAAAATCCCTTCTTTACCGCTAAACGCATCGAGCAGAACACTTAAAAGTCGCTCATCATTTCCGATTCGTCTGGCAAACCGTGAAGTATATCGCTCAAACTGCGTAACTTGTTCGAGCAGTCTCGATAACTCCCGACCTTCGTAGGTTTTGCCGTTGCCGTCGGATTTTAGCTGAATGTCGCTCGTCGCCTGCTTCATCATATAGCGCAGCATCGAGTTTTCGTCTTTGATATATTCTTCGCGTTTACCGCGTTTCACCTTGTAAAGCGGCGGCTGCGCGATGTAAACGTGTCCGTTTTCAATCAACTCCGGCATTTGACGATAGAAAAACGTCAAAAGCAAGGTTCTGATGTGTGAGCCGTCAACGTCGGCGTCGGTCATCAAGCAAATTTTGTGATAACGCAGTTTCGAGACATCAAAATCGTCTTTCCCGATGCTCGTGCCGAGCGCGGTAATTAGAGCCTTAATTTCCGAATGTCCGAGCATCTTGTCGAAACGCGATTTTTCGACGTTCAAAATTTTACCTTTCAAAGGCAAAACCGCTTGATTTTTGCGATTGCGACCTTGCTTTGCCGAACCGCCCGCCGAATCGCCTTCGACTAAATAAAGCTCTGACAACGCCGGGTCTTTTTCTTGACAATCAGCCAGTTTTCCCGGCAGAGTCGAACTTCCCATCGCGCTTTTACGCACAATTTCGCGCGCTTTTCTGGCGGCTTCTCTGGCTCGCGCCGCGTCAACGGCTTTGCCGACAATTTTTTTGGCGACAGACGGATTCTGCTCGAAAAATTCGCCGAGTTTTTCGTTTAGAAACGATTCGACCGCGCCTTTTACGTCCGAGTTAAGTTTGCCCTTCGTCTGACCTTCAAACTGCGGCTGCGGCAATTTAACGGAAATTACGGCAACAAGTCCTTCGCGCACGTCGTCGCCGGAAAGCGCGGTTTTGAAATCCTTCGCCAAACCCGACGATTGTGCGTAAGCGTTAATCGTGCGGGTGATCGCGCCGCGAAAACCCGACAGATGCGTTCCGCCGTCAACCGTGTTGATGTTGTTGGCAAACGAATAAACCTTTTCGTCGTAAGAATCGTTATACTGCATCGCCACTTCAATCGAAAGCGCGTCGGAAATTTGTTCGACGTAAACCGGCTCGTCGTGCAAAACGCTGCGACTTTTATTCAAATGCTTGACGAATTCGGAAATGCCGCCTTTGTAATAAAACTCGTGCGATTTTTCCGGTTCTTCGCGCTCGTCTTTGATAAAAATGCGAATGCCTTTGTTCAAAAATGCTTTTTCTCGCAAACGTTCCGACAATTTTTCAAAACTGTAAACGGTCGTTTCAAAAATCGTCGAATCCGGCTTAAATGTGATTTTCGTGCCGCGTTTTGTCGTCTTTCCGGTTTGTTTGAGCGGCGCGACCGGAATTCCGGCGCGGAATTCCATTTCGTGCGTTTTGCCGTCGCGCCAGATTTCGAGTTTCAGCCATTCCGATAAAAAGTTGACGCAGGAAACGCCGACGCCGTGCAGACCGCCGGAAACTTTATACGAATTCGAGTCGAATTTTCCGCCCGCGTGCAGAATCGTCATCACGACTTCCGCCGCCGAACGTCCTTCTTCAGTGTGAATTCCGGTCGGAATACCACGCCCGTTATCAATAACGGTGATCGAATCGTCCATATGAATCGCCACTTCAATCGTGTCGCAATAACCCGCGAGCGCTTCGTCAACCGAATTATCCACAACTTCATAAACAAGGTGATGCAGACCAATATCCGAAGTCGAGCCGATATACATCGCCGGACGCTTGCGAACCGCGTCGCGCCCTTCCAAAACCGTAATCGAATCCGCAGTGTATTCTGTTTTTGCTTTAGCCAATTTTTTATTCCTCTGTTTTATTTACTTAAATTTTCTTTAATGACTTTTTCTAAATCGTCCATTTCCGTGAAACTTAATTCTTTACCGTTAAGAAAAACTGTCGGTGTTCCTTTCAATTCCAAAAACCTTCCGCGTTCAATATCCGCGTCAATTCTGTCTTTAACCTGTTGACTTTCCAAATCTAATTTAAACTTTCCGACGTTTAGCTTAAGTTTCTTTGCATAATAAACAAATGCGTTTCTTGCCGATTTTTTTATTCCCCAATTTCTTTGTCGCTCCAAAAGCAAATTCGCCATCTCCGAAAACTTTCCTTGTTTTCCTGCGGCTTCCACTGCCTGCGCCGCCAGCATTGCTTTGTCGTGTGTTGCAATTAAAGGAAATTGGCGAAATGTTATTTGCAAATTGTTTGAGAATCTTTTTTCAATTGTTTTCAGTTTTTCATTAAACATCTGGCAAGTCGGACATTGATAATCGTTGAAGACTTCAATTTTTACTTTTGCGTTCGAGCTTCCTTTCGTCCAACTTGGTATTGCGCCTAATTTTACATCTTGAGCGAAAAGATTAGAGCTAAAAGTGAAAGCAAAGATTATTGACAATAAAAAAAGATTTATTTTCATAATCCCGAAACTCTACTTTATATATAACTTCAAAAAACCATTGATTTGTTCGCGCGAAACGGTCGGAAAATCATCGAGAAAAATCTCCACATTGTCGCCCGCTTCCAGATAATCGAAAAGATTTTTGACGGGAACGCGAGTGCCGTAAAAAACGGGCGTTCCGCCGAGTTTTTCCGCATCACTTTCAATAAATTTACGAGCCGCGTCACTGTTCATTATTTGATACCTGAAATCAACTTATATTTTACCATTTTTTCGCAAATAAAAACAGCGCGAAAAGCCGATAAACACAAGTTTTATTTGTATTTTAGATGCCGAATTGATGCTGCGCGCCGCCGTTTATTTCGGCTTCCAAAACCCTGCCGCCGGAAACGGTGAAAACCTGCGCGTTTTGTCCGAATTTTTCGACGAAACTTTCCTTTGAAGTGGTGACGAAAGTCTGCGTTTTGTCTTCCAGAAATTCGAGCAGTTGTCCGATGCGCTGGTAGTCGAGTTCCGCGTCAATGTCGTCGAGCAGAAACAGCGGATATTCATTGTGCTGCGAATGATAAACCGCCAAATTCGCCAATTGTAAAATCAGCAGCGCGCTTCTCTGCTGACCGCTTGAGCCGTATTTTCGCAAATCGTGTCCGTCGAAAAGAATATCTAAATCGTCGCGGTGCGTGCCGATCAGCGCGTAGCCGGAAACGAGTTCGGCTTGCACGCGCAATTTCAATCTTTCGGCGATTAAATTCGCATAATCGTTCAAATCGCCTTTGTCTTCGAGCGACGATTTATAGCGAATCGAAATTTCTTCGCGCCCGAAAAGTTTCGTCTCAAGCGCTTCGTTTAGCCTTTCGACGAAACGAATTCTGGCTTTGTAAATTCTGGTCGCCAGCGCGATCAACTGCTCGTTCCAAGGCTCAAGCAATTCGCCGACTTTTTCGACTGAAAATTCGTTGTCCCGCGCCGATTGAAGAAGCGAATTTTTCTGGCGAACGACGCGATTGTAATCGGCGAGCGTCTGGACGAACGGCGGATAAATCGAAACGATTCCGCCGTCTAAAAATTTTCTGCGCGCGTCCGGGTTGCCGCGCACGATTTCGAGTTCGTCCGAATTGAAAACGACGGCGTGAAGCTGTCCCAAAAATCGCTGGACGGTTTCCTTTTTGTTGTTGACGCTCAAGGATTTCGTGTTGCCCTGCATTGCAACTTGCAGCACGCGATTGATGTCTTCGCCCTGATGAACCGTGCCGCGCACAATCGCCAATTCCGCGTCGAATTTGATCGCTTCCTGCAATCGAGCGGTTTTGAAAGATTTTGTTGTCGCTAATAAATAAATCGCTTCGAGCCAGTTGGTTTTGCCCTGACCGTTTTCGCCGAAAATAACATTTAAATTATGTCCGCAGACGATTTTTCCGTGCAGATTTCTGAAATTTTGAGCTTCGAGCGATTCAAGCAGCATAACTTTGATTTTACCATAAAATCATTCGGGCGGAGAGGCGAAGAAAAAGCTAATGTCGGCGAGCGGACAGAAGCGTGAAGCAAAAAATTTTACAGTAGAAATTTAACAAATTTGACGGATTGAATCGGCGGCAGACGAAAATTCAAGATTCGCGGCAAAAATCGCCGTTGGAACGCGCCGCCGGCGTTATTTATCGTCCTGAAACCGAGCGTTACAGCCATTATTTTACCGCTGTCCTGTCCGAACAATTCGACGGCGTGATACACTTTGATGAAACGCGCGCGGTCGAACCTTTGGACACGGTTTCGAGTTGGAAACACAACGACGCGCCGGAAACTTTTCCCGAAGGCGTTTGAAAATTCCAGATTTCGGATTCCGAATCGGGAATCAGAATCCGAGTTGTCAGCAGAGAATAAAAAATGTCAAATACCGCAGTTTCAAAACAGAAAAATCAAACGGCAAAACACAGCAATCGAACGGCGAAAGATTATTTAACTTATGTCGCCGAAGGCGTCTATCACACGAAAATTATTTTCGTCGGCGCGTATTTCATTGATACGCCGGAAAACGATTCGTGGATTTTGGTTGATACGGGTTTGCCGCTGTCGCACGGGCGAATTAAAAAAGCGGCTGAGTCGCGTTACGGCGACAGAAAACCTTCGGCAATCGTGTTGACGCACGGACATTTCGACCACGCGGGCGCGGCGAAAAGTCTCGCCGAAGATTGGGACGTGCCGATTTACGCGCATCCTCTGGAAATGCCGTATTTGACCGGAAAATCCGATTATCCGCCGCAAGACCCGACCGTCGGCGGCGCAATCGCGCAAATGTCGCGGCTTTTCCCACGCAGCGGTTACGATTTCGGCAGTCTAGTTCAGCAATTGCCCGACACCGGCGAAATTCCCGAAATGTCCGAGTGGAAATTTCTGCACACGCCCGGACATACCGCCGGACACATTTCGCTGTGGCGAGAGAGCGACCGAACTTTGATTGCGGGCGACGCGCTGGCGACGATGAATCTCGATTCGTGGATTTCGCAAATTACTGAAAAGAAAGAATTTTGCAATCCGCCCGCGCCTTTTACACCCGATTGGCAGTCGGCGCGGCGTTCGGTCGAAATGCTCGCCGGTTTAGAACCGAACGCCGTCGGCGCGGGACACGGCGAACCGATTCTGGGCGCGAACGCGGCGCGGCATTTAAAAGATTTCGCCCGAAATTTCACGCCGCCCGCGCACGGGCGTTACGTCAACAGTCCGGCGATTTATGACGAAAACGGCGTGGTCAGCGTTCCGCCGCCGGTCGCCGATCCGGTCAAAATTGTCGCCGGAGCGATTGCCGCCGGCGTTATCGTCACGGCGTTAGCTCGTCAAAACAAAGATAGGGACGATTAACCGCAAAAATAGTCAATCAATAATCCACCGAACACATTCGGATTGCCACAAAAACGTTCCGTTAATAATTTTTTCGTCGGATTTTTCCCCCGAATTATTTCATCTAAAAAATTATTTTCGCCGAAATGTTAGATTTTGTCCGTTTCGCTTTGAATAATCCCTGTGCTTTCGGTTAGAATTTTTACAGACGCAAAACCTTCAAAAAGTTTATCTGACTATTTTGTCAGAGATAAAATTTGACAACAAATTTATTTCGAGCGTCAACTAAAAATTTTCCGCATTCGCCGGATATATTTCAAATAAAAATCTTTATTTTTTTGTGTCGGATTCTATCAACACAAGGCTCTGTGTAGATTATCAGGAGATTTAATGCGTATTCTGACTTGTTTATTTTTGCTTATAGTTTTTTCCGTCGTCTGTTTCGGTCAACAACGCGAGGTAAAAAACGAAGCGCAAAATTTCAACGCTATTTCTTTGCAGGGACAAACATTTGACCTCGCCGAAATGAAAGGCAAAGTTGTGTTGATGACATTCTGGTCAACCAGATGTCCGATTTGCGCGAAGGAAACTTCCAAACTCAATCAATTAGCGGCAAGATATAAAAATAGAGACGTAGTTTTTCTCGGTTTAACGACCGATAACGCAGATAGTGTCACATCTTTTATCAAGAAAAAACCTTTTGATTTTAACCTTCTCCCGGACAGCTTCGGCGTATTATTAAAATATGCCGATAGAGACGGCAGCGGCAGAGTAATAATGAGTTATCCCGCTTATTATCTTATCAACCAGACCGGCGAAATCGAGCTTAAAGCCAACGGTTATGGAAAGGAAGACAAACTCGACTCGACGATAAACCGACTTCTCGAATCGGAATAAACGGCATCAAAACAAAAAGGCGGAAAACGCTTTAACCGGCTTTCCGCTCGAAAAATAAATTTCGGAGTGAGTTTTGAAATGTCTGTTTTGAACAAAATTTCTTGTGTTTTTTTGCTTTACCTCGTCGTCTTTGCTCCGGCTTGTCAAACAAATCTTTCAACAATTTCCCGCCAAACTTCGACCGATTTATTCTCGACCGCACAGGAAAAACCGAAACTTTCCGGGATTAAATCCAACGAAATCAGAAAACTGCTCGAAAGCGCGGTTGAGCAGACGAATTTAACAAAAAATTACGACCCGAATTATCGCGTTATCGCGTATCCGAACGGCGATGTTCCGATTGAAACCGGAGTTTGTTCCGACGTGGTGATTCGCGCGTTTCGCAAAGCGGGCGTTGATCTGCAAAAGGAAGTTCACGAAGATATGACGGCAAATTTCGCGGCTTATCCGCAAAAGTGGGATTTGAAATCGCCCGACGCGAACATTGACCATCGCCGCGTGCCGAACTTGCAGACGTTTTTCACACGAAAGGGAAAATCTCTGACGATTACCGAAAATCCGGCTGATTACCAACCCGGCGATGTCGTCGCGTGGGATTTGGACGGCAAAGGAATGACGCACATCGGACTCGTCTCAAATTTTTACAACGAAACGACAAAACGCTATCTGATCATCCACAACATCGGCGCGGGCGCGCAAACCGACGACAAAATCTTCGACTGGAAAATCATCGGGCATTATCGGTATTTTTGATATTGCCAAAATCAGTTTTGTTTTTATTTTTCTTATGAGTCTGAGTGTCCAAGTAGGTGAAGTAACGCTTGGGTTTTTTCGTTTACACTTCCCACTACAACCAAATATTCTGTTCCATCTGCTTTTGCAAATAACTTTATTCGTGCGAGATATAAACCCCTGAAAACCTTAATTTTGGTATGCCAGAGATTATATTTTCCAGTCAGCATTTCACGCTTGCCATCACAACCAACCCAACGTCCTATATCATTTGATTTACCAAGTAATGCTGGGACTACAAATGCTTCTTTAATACCACCTAAACCAAAATGTAAAACAACACTTCCATATGCGATTTTGGCAATTAATTTAGCAAATGCGTGTGCGACATTCAATGGATTTTTCATTTTAAAAAGAATATCGTCAGCATTATGTATTTTTGCAATTTCTTGGGCGCTTTCTCCGACCCAAGCAAAATCCATACTATTTGCCTCTATACCTCTTCTGTAATTACGTCCATCTAAAAATGCAGGTAATTTGAAAACGGGTAATGGTATAACCTTCCAATGATCTTTCCAATGTGCTTCAACAACTTTTTCCTTGCCGTCCTTGATTATATACATAGGATATTTCTTCTCTCTTTCCTTTGGATGGTGAGTCTTAGAACCAACAGCGGCACGGACAACGAATAATGTGTCTCGAAGAACTATTCGTTCAAATTTAGAAGTAATTTTTCTGCAAGATTCGCAACTGGCTTCAAAAAGAATACAATCGCCGTTAAACCCTAGCGGCACAGTATGTTCCTTAGTTAGCGGCGGTTTATTGGTTCTGCAATAAATACATTGTCCTATTGTCCTAGTTTTCATTTTTCCCTTTTTCTATCGCCGCAAAACTCCGTGACGAGTTTCACAAATCGTTCGGGTTTTTCTTCGGGCGGAACGTGACCGCAGTCTTTGAGGACGACGAGGCGCGAATTGAGAATCGAATCGTAGAGTTTTTCGCCGTTGCGCACAGGAATTACGTGGTCGTCTTCGCCCCAAATCAGAAGCGTCGGCTGGTTGATTAAATGCGCGTCGGATTCGATGCGGTTAGCGTCCCAATTTCTTCCGGTCGCCAGAACCGAATGATGCGCGTTTTTCGCTTTTAGCGGACGATGAACGGCGTTGATTCGCTCGTCGGTGATTAAATGATGATTGGCGGGCGCGATGGTGTGCTGCATTCGGAATTTCAAAAATCTTTTTGAATCAATCAAAAACGGCGAAACGATTTCGCCGACGCCGCGTATTGCGGTCAACTTTAAGATCGAACTTTGTTTGGCTTCGTCGTTGATGACCGCGCTGACCAGAATGAGTTTGCCGACTCTTTCGGGATAATCGAGCGCGACGGTTGCCGCGACCGCGCCGCCGTAAGAACTGCCGACGAGCGTCGCGCGACCGATTCCCGATCTGTCCATAAATCGTTCGATCATTCGGGCTTGCGACGCAATCGAATATTCAAACCACGCCGGTTTGTCGGAAAATCCGAAGCCGAGCAGATCAACCGCGACGACGTGAAAATTTTCTTCGGCTAATCGGGGCGCGACCGTTTTCCAGACGTAAGTCGAAGCCGTAAAACCGTGAATCAAAATCAAAGTCGGATTCGCCGCGTCGCCGAATTCCTGATAGTGAACCGTCGCGCCGTCAACTTCGGTGAAATGCGAATTTTCCGCGTGGTGCATTTCGTCCGCGTAATCTTCCCAATCGAGTTCGTTCGCCCGCGACAACAATTTCCACGCGACCAAACCGCCGACCACTCCGACCGCGCCCAGCGCCAAATTTTTCTTATTCATAAATTTTTTCCTTTCGCTTCATTCTATAACAAAACTACGCGCGGCTGAATAAATTTTTGTTCGTCGTCGTAAAAACCGACCGCCGCCAGTTCGTTCGCCGCGTCAACCATTCTAAACGCTTGATTATCAGCGATTTGAGCGTCTTCAAATCTCAGCTTTTTTCCGTTTTGCGTGTCTTTAATTTCCGTTTCATTCAAAACAACCTTCGGCAAATGAACGAGCGCGTCGTTCATCGAAATTAAATTTTCGTCAAGTTTATTTTCGGCGACGATTTCTTCTAATTCTTCCAAAGTAACGGCTTTAGACAAATCAAAATTTCCCGCTTTCGCTCTTCGCAATTCGGAAAGATGCGCGCCGACGTTTAATTTTTTCCCGATGTCTTCGGCTAAAGTTCTGATGTAAGTTCCAGCCGAACACGAAACTTTCATTCCAAATTCCAGATTCCAGATTCCAGATTCATTCATCTGCGCGTTTTCCGCTTTCCATTTTCCATTTTCCGTTTTCCCGATTTCATAAATCGTTACTTTGACCGGTTTTCGTTCGACTTCGATTCCTTTCCGCGCCAAATCATAAAGTTTTTTGCCGTCAACTTTTTTCGCCGAATACATCGGCGGCGTCTGCCAAATTTCGCCGCGAAACTCTGATAAAGCGGCTTCAATTTCTTCATTTGAAATCTGGAATCTGGAATCTGGAATTTGGAATTTCGGATTTCCCGTCCTGTCGCCCGTGTCGGTTTCAAAACCGAATCGAATTGTCGCTTCGTATTCCTTTTTGTCTTTGTCCAAAAACTGCGCGAGCCGCGTCGCTTTGCCGACGAGCATCACCAAAACGCCGGTCGCAAACGGGTCGAGCGTTCCGGTGTGTCCGATTTTTTTCGTTTTCAAAATTCGCCTCAGACGCGCGACGACATCGTGCGAAGTAAAATTTTCCGGCTTATCTATAATTAAAATTCCGTCCATTTCAAGTTTGATTTTGGATTTAAGATTTTAGTTTTGCAAATATGAAATTTGAGATTAACCGAAAGCGTTCTAAAATTAGACGTGTTCAAAAAAACCTGGAAAAAACGCAAACCTTACTCGCCCGACACCGACGAAGCGGAAAAACCCGCGAAACCAATCAATGTCGAACGCGCTCGTCAGAGAACTTTTGACCGCGCCGTTAATTTGCTCGCTTTTAAACAGCGTTCAATCGTCGAATTGCGCACGCGACTGCTCGAAAAAGACTGGACAAATAAAGAAATCGTCGAAGAAGTGATCGAAAAACTCTCCGGTTACGGATATTTAAACGACGCGCAGTTTGCAAAAAGTTTCGCCGCGTCGCAGATTCGGCAAAAACCGATTGGCAAAAGAGTTTTGAAACAAAAACTGGCGATGAAAAAACTCGACAAAGAAACGGTCGAAACCGCGCTCGAAACGGCTTTTGAAGAAACGCCCGAATCGGAAATCATCGAACGCGCCATCGAAAAACGCCTGCGAATCAAAGGCAAACCCGAAACGCGCGAAGACGCGAAAAAGTTTTACGATTACCTTTTACGGCAAGGTTTTTCCTACGATTTGGTCAGCAGCAAAATGCGCGATTTGGCAAAGAGAGATTTTGAAAACGAAGAATAATTTTGAAGTTAAACCGCGAAGCAAGATTTACAGTTTGAAAGTTTTTCCGCATTTTAACAACGAATAGTTAATAGTGAAAAGTGAACAGTTGCGCGTTTAACTTAATCGCTTTTCGCTATTAACTATTCGCTGAATTTCAGTTGATTCTTTTTGATTCGCGCAGCTCAATGATTCGCATTAGAAGCTGATTTTTGCGTTTTTTCAATCAGATTTACTCGACGCTGACTTTCAGTAAAAATTCTCCGCGCCACGCGTCGGCTTTCAGACATTCTTTGACTTTGATTCGATAATCGCCTGCCGTCGTCGGTTTGATTTCCTTGCGATTATTACACGAAGCGTCCGAATCGCCGACGTATTTGCCGGTCGAATCCTGGATTTCGACTGTAATATAATCCAAAGAATTATCTTCCTTAACCTGTTCGGTGCGCAGAGTTTGACCTTGTTTGACTTCGATCATAAAACTTTTTGAATCTTCGTAATCCTTCAAAGTTCCGCCGACATTCGCCGAAATCGCGTCGGGCGCGAATTTGATTCTTTCCGCTGAATCCGACGATTTGTTGGAAACGGCGGAATTTGAGTTCGGCGTTTTCGCGGTTTCGGAATTTACAGTAATTGCGGAATTCGGCGCGGCGAGATTTTTGTTTTCAGCTTCATTCGCAGCGACGAGATTGTTCGTGTTTTGTCTTGAAACATTTTCCGCGCCATTTGGCGTCGCGCAGGCGATTGAAAAAGTCAGCAGTAAAATTAAAATGGCGTATTTTCGCATTTTTAATTGTCAATATACGGTCGCGTCTGAACGATGTAAATTTTGCCGTTCATAATTCCCCATTCGATGTCCTGATCTTTTTTGCCGCCGAAAACCTGCTTGATGTTATCTGCGGCTTTGACCAGTTCGCGCACGTTGCGGTCGGTCAAAACTCTTCTGTTTTCATTTTCCTTCGTTTCCATCAAATCGCCGTCCGGCGCGAATTTCAACACACTTTCCTGCTGCGAAAGCGTTAAAACCTGCACGGCGTTTGATTTTGGATTATACAAAACCTGTTCGGGAACAAATTTATTCGCCGTCACCGAATCGTTGTGTCCCCAAACCGCGCTAATATAGACGGCGTTTTTATTGTCGTTGTCGAACGGGTCTTTGGTGAACATCACGCCGCCGCTCTCCATATCAACGCCGACCTGAATCAGCGCCGACATATAAACCGTGTCTTGGTCAACGTAATTGCGCACACGCGCATCGTATGCGTTGGAATTCCAGAGCGAAGCCCAGACGGTTTTGACGGCTTCGATAATATCTTTTTCGGTTTTGCGATTTTTCACCGAATCGTAAAGTCCCGCGCCGGAAAAATTCGGCAAATCTTCCGAGTTTGACGAGCTGCGAATAAAAACGCCTTTGCCGCCGAGTTCGGTTTTCCATTTGTGAATGATTTCGGCTTTTAACGAAGCATCAAATTCTCCTTTTTGAATTTCGTGGCGAAACTCTTCGAGTTTTTGTTTGCGGACTCGCGGATTATGAACGAAATCGTTTTGATCCAGCAAATCTTCGATTTTTTTGTCGAAGCCGTTGTCGCGCATAAATTTGTCATACCAGAAAAACGGAACGGTAAAACCGGCTGGAACGACGATTCCGGGAATTTTCGCATTAATCATTTCGCCGAGATTAGCCGATTTCGAGCCGTAAATCAGACTGTCTTTTTTGCGCATCTGGCTGATCGAAGCGAGTTTTTTGACTGTTAAATTCGACGGCGCTGACGATTGTCCGGGCGAAGGATTTTTCCGCAGTTCTTCGAGACTCGCCGGAACGATTGTGCGGTCATCTAAAGTCGCCGTGAATTTCACCCAGCGCGTGTCGTATTCCTTCAAAAGTTTGTCGGCGTCTTTGATGTAAACATTCGGAATTTTCCAGCCTTTTGCCAGAATGTTGATGTGCGACAGCGGTGTCGAAGGCTGCGCGACGATAATTCCGCGAACGGGCGGCAGAGTTTCCGGCAGATTTCTCAAAACTAAAATTTCGTTGTCACCGATTTCAACCGTGTCGTCGAGTTTTTCGATAATATGAATTCTTCCGACGGCTTCGCCCGTGTTGAGCGCGAGATATTCCTGATTTTTCTGAATTTCGTCGGCTGAAATGCGCGTGATGCCGAGATTTTCCGAGTTTTCGTCTTGAACCAGCGAATTCGGCTTGAACGCGACCGGCTCGAAAAACGTTTTGTTAATCGTATCGTAAGCGAGTTTGATCAAATCGGAGTTTGCCAAATCGCCTTCGTAAAGCTCGAACGTAAATTTTTCGATTGGCGTTTGATACGCGACTGTTCCGACGATAAATCGTCTGTCCTGCCGAATATAAATCGGCGTAAAAACGTCTTCGCCGCGCGCGATTAGATAATTGGCGAGCAGAAAATCTTTGTGAAAACGATATTTTTGCGAGTTGACGTAATAGATTTTATTTTTGTTTTTGCGGTCAATAATAAACATCGCGTGCGGCAGCGCATAAGGCGTTCCCTGATGATAGACACGCGCCATTGAGTCGAAATCTTCGCGCGAACTGATTTTATTCAAAGCGCGTTTCACCGAATCGGGCGTTTTGTCCATCGCGCCTTTCGGTTCGCGCGTCGGCGAAGGCTTTCGGGACATTTGCGCGAAAATGCCGCTGGCAGCCAACAAAATTAAAATTACCGCAAAAGATTTCTTCATTTTCCGACTCCGATTTCCTGAGATTTATTCAGTGCTTTAAGACGCAACTCTTTCGTATCTTCGACTGATTGCAGCGTCACATTCAAATCCCGGTAAACGCCGTCCGAGATGTAATAAATCCAGCCGTGAACGGCGATTTGCTGCCCGCGCAGCCAGGCGTCCTGCAAAATTGTCGTTTCGCCGACGTTGACGACTTGTTCGATGACGTTAATCTCGCATAATTTGTCCAATCTTTCTTCGTCATTTTTTGCCTTGCTCAATTGATTTTCGTATTTATGCGCAAGGTCTTGAATATGCCGCAGCCAATTATCAATCAAACCGAGTCTGGTGTTTTCAAACGCCGCTTTAACGCCGCCGCAACTGTAATGTCCGCAAACAATTATGTGTCTGACTTTCAAAGAATCAACCGCGAATTGAATCACCGAAAGGCAATTCATATCGGTATGAATCACCAAATTTGCGATGTTGCGATGCACAAACATCTCGCCCGGTAGAAGTCCGATGCTGTTCGCGGGCGTAATGCGGCTGTCCGAACATCCGATCCATAAAAATTCGGGCTTTTGCAGTTCGGAAAGTTTCTCGAAAAACTGCGGATCGTTTTCCTTAACACTCCGCGCCCATTCTTTGTTTTGCTCTAAAAGTTTTTTTATTTTGTCCACGATTTTTGCAGGGAAGATTTATGTTTTATCGTTTTTTCCGTCAGGCAATCGCCGTTCAAACTTTAAAAGTTGATTTTCCACCAAAGTCAGTATTCTTTCGCGCTCTGATTCTTGCCGGTCAGCGACGCGATTAATGGCAATAATTAAATCCCGGTAAAGTTTATTCAGCTCTTTAATTTCCTCGTTTAACTGTTCAATTTGCTTATCGTGAGATTCGACTTTCGTCGTCAAATTAAAAACTTTCGACAAAAGTTCATAGATTTTTTCCAGCATTCGGTCTGCTCCTAAATCGTGTCAAGTCGTTTGCTTTTCTCATTTAAAATCGTCAACTGTTCTTGAATATCTTTTTTTATTTTTTGAGTTTCGGTCTGCGTTTGAGCAATTCTCGCTTCGCGTTTCGGGCTTTCCCTTTCCATTCTGCGCAAAACTTTTAAGGTTTCGTCCAACACTTTCTCAAAACTTTTCACTTTGCCTTCGGGCATTTCAAATGTAATCGTGTTTGCCATTTTTTTTCACCTTCCGTCTTTATTTTACGCTATTTTTTAATGAAATTCACCTTTTTTGCAAAACTTCCTCAATCGCGTCGCAAGCCGTTTTTGTGCCGTGTTCGGCTCGAACGATTTTGCCGATTTCAAATGCTTTTGTTTGATAACTCGAATCCGAAAAAAGTTGTCGCAACTGTTTTGCCGCCGATTCGCCGGTGTATTTTTCTCTCGAAATTATTCGCGCCACGCCGATTCGTTCGCAACGCGCCGCATTGTCCGGCTGGTCGTGCGAATACGGCATTATCAATTGCGGAACTCCCGCACGTAAAACCTGCGCGGTCGTCCCGACGCCGCCTTGATGAACGACGCACGCGGCACGCGGAAAAATCTGCGAATAAGGCGCGTAATCAAACGCCGCAATTTGCGAAAACTTTCCTTCATTTTCCATTTTCCGTTTTCCGTTTTTCATTATTTTCGGCGCTTCGTTAAAAATTCCGTAAAGCAAAACGGCGCGGGCGTTTAATAATTGCGCCGCTTTTGCGCTTTCCTCGAAAAAATCACGCGCGTCCATCACGGCGGCAGAACCGAGTGTAAACACAATCGGCGGCTCGCCCGCGTCTAAAAATTCGATCAGTTTTTCGGGCATTTTCCCCAAATCGTCCTGACCGTCATAAAAACAAAATCCGGTCTGCACGGTCGAATGAAACCAATCCGGCTGCGGTTTACCGAGAACTTTTGAAAACATTGCGAGATTGAGCAAATCCGATTTTCCCTCAAACAGCGGGTTGAGATTTTCGCTTAATCCGAGTTCCCCGCGAAATTCCCGATACGGCGCGAACCACGAAGCAATCGTTCGCCGCACGATTTTATACATCGCCGAATGAAAACCGCTGCCGAGAAAACGCAGATGTTTGAGCCACTGCGCGGTCGGCGGCACAAACGGATCGGACGGCGACAGAAAAGTTCCCGGCGCGAGCGTCGTCGTGATCCATTTGATGCCGCTTTTTTCAGCCGCCGAACGCGCCGGAAAAACGACTTCGGTCGAAATCAGACAGTCCGCGCCGCGAATCGCTTCCATCAAATCTTCATACATCGGACGCAGATTGGGCAGAATAATTTTTTTCAGCAGCATTTCCGAACCGCTTTTCGCGTCCATCAGTTCGCGCGCGAGTTCTTTGTCGGTTTCCGGGTTGAGATTCGGGCGCAGCGGATGAAATTCAAATCGAAGCGCGTCAATTTTTTCGCGGTAAACTTCCAGCGTGTTAATCATAATTTCGTGTCCGCGTCGTCGCAGTTCAATCGCCAGCGCGAGAACCGGGTGAAGGTCGCCGAGCGAGCCGAATGTTGAGAGAACTATTTTCATTTCAAATTTCGGTCGGAGATTGCTGTTTGTCGGAAATATCTTTGTCTTCTTCGTCGTTAGATTCAGCCTGACGCTTTTCCGCTTCGCGCTGTTTTACGCGGACGCCGACTTGAAAACGGATGCTCAAAAAGAAACAGACCGCGCCCGCGACTGCCGCGATAAAAAGTCCGTCCGTGTTGCCTTCCCACAGAAAAAACGCGGCGATTCCGATCAGAATCACCGCTAAAATTTGAAAAGTTCGTTCCATTTCAGTTCACCCGTTTTTAATTTCTTCCCGCGCGATTTCATCGGCTAACTCCTGTCTGCGATTTCTTTTTAAAAGGTAGCGTATCAGCAGATAAATTGGCAAAGCGATGAATAAAAGGAACGGCAAAAGCGCCAGCAAAGCTGTAACCATTACCAGTATAAAACTCATCGCGCCGTCTAAACCCGAACTGATTGATTCGCCTAGACGCGCGAAAAATCCGGTCGAGTTAGCGGCAAAAACTGTCGGTGTCTGCAATTTTATTTTGATCGTCGAAAGACTCGCTTGATTTTCCAAAAAATGTTTTCTGCCTTCGACTTGCTCGATTTCCGTTCGCACGTCAGCGAGTTCGCGTTGGACATTGAGCGCGTCTTCGACCGATTTCGACTGTTTCATTATTTCGAGAAACTGCGCTTCGAGCGCTTTTTGCGTTTTCAGACGCGCTTCGATGTCAATAAATTCTTCGGTTACGTCCTGACCTTTGACGGTTTCGACGCTCACGCGACTCGCCGTTTTGCGAATTTCGTCGAGCGCTTCATTAAACTTTTCGGCTGGCACGCGAATCGTCATCGTCACCGTGTCGCGCATCGCCGTTTTGCTGCTGTCGCTGCTGCTCTGAGTTGATTCAATGACGAATCCGCCTTTGCTTTCGGCAATCGCCGCAATTTTATTCTGCGCTTCATCCGGCGCGGTCGCTTCAAGTTCCAAATCGGCATTGCGAATAATTTTGCGCTCGATCAGCGTCGGTGCAGTCTGAGCTTGTTCGGATTGCTCAAGCGAAATCTTTTGCGTAACAGGCATTTCGCGTCCGCCGCCGCCGCCACCGCCGCCACCGCCGATCCCCTGTCCCTTGCCATTGCCTGCGGACCTTTCCGTCGCAATGCTCATCGAACTTGAATTCATCATCCCAACCGATGAATTCGTATTAAAAGACTTGGAAGATTCGGAAGATTTTGTCGAACACGCTGAAAAAATTGCTAAAAACAAAACGGCGGTAATTTTGATTGCTTTCATATTTTTATTCCTCGTTGAATTAATTTCAGCGATAGAACGAATCGAATTGGAAAGTTTGCACTTTAAATTTCAAACTCAAAATTAAAATATTTTAAGGTGCTTTGCTAGCGACTTCACGAAAACTTCCGCCCGCGAAAATCGAGCGCACGGCACTGAGAATGCGGCGAAAAGCGCGAATGATTTTCGGGAAAAACCAGACGGTGAAAAACGTAAAAATCGTCAGCACGACAACGATTGAAACGGGCGCGAAAACCGCCGCGATTGTGCCGAGAAACGCTATAATGTCTTCGGTGATTGATAAGACCCAATTGGAAACGGGTTCGGGCGAAAGATTCGCGCCCGCGCGCAGAGCTGTTTTCGTTCCGTGCGACGACAGCGCAAGTCCGCCGCCGAGCAGAGTCGCAATCGTCATCACCGAAGCGTCGGTCTGATTCGTCGCCGCATAAGCCATCAACGCGCCCGCCGGAACGCGGATAAATGTATGAACCACGTCCCAGACCGAATCAACATAAGGAATCTTATCAGCGAAAAACTCGACCGCATACAAAAACGCGGCGACGCCGATGATCCACCAATTGTCCAAAACGTCCAAACCGCCGGGCAAATGCGTCAAATTAAATTTCTGCAAAAGTCCCAAAACCGTCACGGTCGCATAAAGATTTATGCCCGAAGTCCAAGCCGTGCCGAGCGCCAAACTCAATGTCGAAAACCATTCCATAATTTTCTCCTCGTCTGCCAACGGCGCCACGCCGCGAATCCATAACTTTTGATGCTAGTTCCGGGATTATATAACGAATTTTCAGGAAATGAGTTTTAAATTTCTTCAAGCGAAAAGACTTAATAAATTTTGCGTTCGGTTTATCTCGCGCCGAGATTATAAATTCTTGTGTTCGGATGATAAGTTTTCCAGTCGAACCAGAAATCTTTCAAAGTATTGATTTTTTGCAGTTGCCTGCCGACTAATTCGCCGCTCACGGCTTTGCCCGAAAAGTCCCAGGTGCTTCCCGTTTCCGCGTCAACAATTTCGGCTAATTCGGGTTTCATCAAAAATTCGAGCGATTTCCCGTCAATTTCCCTGTTAAAAACGCGCACTGATTTTTTGTCTTCGCCGAGCAAAACGACAATATCTTCGCCACCGACAACATCGAGAATCGGACTCTGTTTTTCAATCGCTGAAAACGGATAAACTTTCGCGTCGCCGTTTAATTCGACGCCGACAACTAAAGTTCTAGGTTCAAACGCATTGTCGGTTTTCCCGGCAATTCTGACCGGCATTTTTCCGACTTGTTTCTCCCAATCCACCGATTCGTATTTTTGCGCCGCGAGAATTTTTTCATCGGGGCGCAGCACGCGACCGTTCGGATTTTCGCGTTTCCAAATGCCGAAAGATAATTCGTCCATCTCGACGTTTTCAAGTTTTTGACCTTTCAGTGCGCCCTGAATCGCTTCGCCGGAAACTTGTTGCCACCAAGAGCCGGTTTCCTCATCGCGCATAATAAAATTTTGATTGTTGATTCCAGCCAGATGAAATGTCAGTTTCTGTCCGTTCACGACGGACTGCCACACAATTCCCGTGTGGCAGAGCGTTCAATAAGTCGCCGTAATCGGCTGTCCGCCGACGACATCCTGCACGATGTGATGATACGCCATCTGCCGAACCGGATAAGCAACCGCGTCGCCGCCGATTTTAACCGCTAAAATCATATCGTCATCACCGACAAAATCAGTTTCAGACGCTTTGGCATAAACAGACACGGCAAGCGGATTAAACATCCACTCGAAATGATTTTGTCTGGCAAACCACGCGCAAATTAAAATTACAGCCAGCGGAATCAGCAAAAACGATTTGCCGAACCAGCGTTTTGATTTGAGGAAAATAAAAACGCTCAGAGCAATCGAAACGAGCGCGGCAAAAATCGTCAGAATCGGCGACCAGCTTTTCAGCAAAAAAGAAAGTGACAAATTATTCGTCGTCTGCGGCGCGAACGGCTGAATCAGCCAAACAGGAACGGCGACGATTGCGAAAGCCATTAAAACCGTTCCAATTAACAAAAACCACGCCGTTTTATAACCTAATTTATTGAACATAAAAGTTTTCAGAAAATTCTTCTAGGATTCTTCCTCTTCTTCGGCGCCGTCTTTTTTGAAGCCGAATTTTTCCAGGCGATATTGCAGCGTGCGAAACGTTAGACCCAACAATTTCGCCGATTTCGTGATGTTGTTGTCGGTTCTGTCCATCGCCTGCATAATCAGACTGCGTTCGACATCTTCAAAATTGACGCCTTCCGCCGGAAGTTTGAAAAGGTCGTTAGCCGACGCCGGACTTGACGATTGCAGCATTTCGGGCGGCAAATCTTCGGTTGTGATCGTGCTGTTTTCGCACAGCAAAATCGCGCGTTCGATTGCCGATTCGAGTTGGCGGACGTTGCCCGGATAACTGTAATTTTCGAGCAGTTTTCTCGCGTTTCCTTCGATTGTGATTTTCTGATTCGAGCCGCGCGTGTGTTTTTGAAAAAAATAATCAATCAAGACCGGAATGTCCGAACGCCGTTCGCGCAGCGCGGGAAGTTCAATCGAGAGAACATTTAAGCGATAATACAAATCTTCGCGGAAACGTCCGTCCTGAGACATTTTCAATAAATCGCGGTTGGTCGCCGCGACGACGCGCACGTCGGTCGAGATTTCTTTGACGCCGCCGACGCGCCGAATTTGTTTTTCCTGCAACGCGCGCAGAATTTTCGCCTGCAAAGCGATGTCGAGTTCGCCGATTTCGTCCAAAAACAAAGTTCCGCCGTCGGCGACTTCAAACAGACCTTTTTTCTCGCCGACCGCGCCGGTGAACGAACCTTTTTCGTGTCCGAAAAGTTCCGATTCGAGCAAGTTTTCGTTAATCGCCGCGCAGTTGACGGCTTGAAAAATCTCGCTCGACCGCAGAGAATTCTGATGAATCGCGCGGGCGATCAATTCCTTTCCCGTTCCCGATTCGCCGCGAATTAAAACGGTCGAATTCGATTTGGCGACTTTGACGATCAGTTTTTTAACCTTGTCCATTTCCGGCGAAGCGGAAATTATTTCTGCATCCAGAGTCGAAAGTTTGTTCAGAGCGCGCGAAATCGTGTCGAGCAGTTTTTCGCGGTCGTAAGGTTTTTGCAGATAATCAAATGCGCCAAGTCGCAGCGCGTCAACCGCCGAATCAACCGTTCCGTGCGCCGTTAAAAGCAGGACGATAATAGACTTATCGAAATCCGTCAGTTCCTTCAGCAAATCGAGTCCGCTCATTCCGGTCATTTTCAAATCGGTTAAAACCAGATCGAAACGCCGGTCGGCGACAAATTTCATCGCCGCTTCGCCCGAACTCGCCGTCGTCACGTCGTAACCTTCGCCCGACAAAATCATCTCCAAAATCTCGCGCTGACTTTTCTCGTCGTCAACAACCAAAATGCTTTTTCTGCTCATAAAATTTTTCGCCAATCAAACTTATAATTTCTATTATAAACCAACTCGCAAATAAAGCCGCGTGTAAATTCAAACTCCGAATTTTCAACGATTTAAAAAGCGTTTGGAGTTTTGCTTTGAGCATTTTCCGGCGCTTCGTTCACGCCGTTTTTGCTAAAAACAAAACTCCAATTTATTTTAAACTCGCCGAAAATTTATTCAACCGTTACCGATTTCGCCAGATTTCTCGGCTGGTCAACGTCGCAGCCGCGCCGAACGGCGATATGATACGCGAGAAGCTGCAAAGGCACGATTGACAAAATCGGCGCGAGCAAATCGGACGTTTCTGGAATTTCGATAACGTGATTGGAAACGCGCGAACTCATTTCGTCGCCTTCGGTTAAAATCGAAATGACGATGCCGTCGCGCGATTTGACTTCGACGATGTTTGAATGCGTTTTTTCGTAGCGCAACTCGCTCGCCGCATTGCCTTGCTCGCGCGTGTTGATGACGACGACCGGCAATTTTTCGTCAATCAGCGCGTTCGGTCCGTGTTTCATTTCGCCCGCCGGATAACCTTCGGCGTGAATATATGAAATTTCTTTCAACTTTAACGCGCCTTCCAAAGCGACCGGAAAATTGATGCCGCGACCGAGATAAAGAAAATCCGTCGTGCGGAAAAATTCTTTGGTCAATTCTTCGATATTGTCGTCGTTGCTCAAAAGCCGCTCGATTTTCAGCGGCAGTTCGGCAAGCTGCTGCGCGTGAAATTTTGACTGTGATTCGTCTAATTTGCCGCGAAGCTGTCCGAGATATAGCGCGAAAAGATACAGCGCGATCATTTGCGACGTAAACGCTTTTGTCGAAGCGACGCCGATTTCCGGTCCGGCGTGCGTCAAAATTGTGCCGTCGGCTTCGCGCGTAATCATCGAACCCTGCACGTTGCAAATTGCTAAAACCTTGCAGCCGCTCTGTTTAGCTTCACGCATCGCCGCAATCGTGTCTGCCGTTTCGCCCGACTGCGAAATGACAATCAGCAGAGTGTTTTCGTCTAAAACCGGACTTCTGTAACGAAATTCCGAAGCGTAATCAACTTCGACCGGAATTCGCGCGAGTTCTTCAATCATATATTTTCCGGCGATTCCGGCGTGCCAGCTCGTTCCGCAAGCCGCGATTTTGATTGAAGTAATTGACTGGAAATCTTCTTCGGAAATATCCATCGCGTCGAGATAAACTTTGCCCGTATCAAGCGAAATTCGCCCGCGCACGGTGTCGCGGACGGCTCGCGGCTGCTCGTAGATTTCTTTGAGCATAAAATGTTTAAAGCCGCCTTTTTCCGCCATTATCGGGTCCCAAGTGATGCGCTGCTGTTTCGGCTCGACCGCGTTTCCGTCAAAATCCGTCACGCGCACCGAATCTTTCGTCAAAACGGCAATTTCCCGCTCGCCGAGATAAAAAATATCGCGCGTGTGCT
>CAXSHW010000041.1:0-35673 GCA_964237245.1 uncultured Pyrinomonadaceae bacterium | reverse complement strand
CGTGAACGCCGTAGCTCTGCATCAAATGCCACGCATACGCGCCCAAAACGCGATATTCACCCAAACGGTCTTCCGCCCAACGCTTATCCGAAATCGCGTGCGAAGGCTGCATCGAAGCGATAATGGCAAATTCTCTGAATCGCTCAAAATCTGATGGATTGACCACCTGCGCGTGTTCAATGCGATGGCGCGGAGATTTATAAGTAAGCAAAAATTCAGTCCAAAGACCTTTTTGTCCGGCAGGCGGCGTTGTATTTACAGTTGTCTTAAATCTTCCCATCGAATTTGAATTTTTCTGAAATGCTTCCGCAAATCCATCCAAAGCCATCCGATTTGCCCGGTCGCCAATCGCGTGAAGCGCAATCTGATAACCCGCCGCGTCGCGCTCAATAATCATTTTCGTCAATTGTTCGGGCGTATAGCGCAGAATTCCGGTGTTTTTGTCGTCGTCCGAATAAGGCACGAGCAACGACGCGGTGCGCGAACCCAAAGTTCCGTCAACAAAGCCTTTGAGCGCGGTTAATTTTAAACGATTCGGGTCGTCTTTGAATGCGGCGAATTCATCGCGCTGACGTTTTATCTCGTTTAGCGAATCGTCAAACGCCTGCCATTCGGCGACGCGGACGGTTAATTTTCCGGCGTTCAAAAATTGGCGATAAATCTTCGTCGTTTCATAACCCGAATTGTCCTGAACCGAAGTGATGCCGTAATGCAAAGCCATATCGAGCGCGAGTTCCAAACCTTTCGCCATCTGTTCTTCGGTCGGCTGCGGCACGAGATTCGTTACGAGATTCTGCGCGTTTTCCTTCAAAATTCCCGTCGCTTCGCCGCTCGCATCACGCTCGATTTCGCCGCCGTCGGGATTTTTCGTATTCCGGTCAATTCCCGCCAATTTCAAAACCGCCGAATTGACCCACGCGACGTGACCGTCAACGCGCACGAAAAACGCCGGATTATTCGGCGCGACTTTATCCAGATCCGCTTTGTTCGGAAAATTCTGTTTCCAAATCGTATGATCCCAACCGCGCCCGATTATCCATTCACCGGCTTTTACTTCTTTGGCTTTCGCCGCAACTTTCGCCTGCGCTTCGGCGAGCGTTTTCGTTCCCGTCAAATCAACCGTCAAAAGCGACAAACCGCCGCGCAGAAAATGAACGTGCGCGTCGTTAAATCCGGGCGTAACGAGTTTTCCCTGCAAATCAATTTCTTTCGCCGCCGAATATTTCGCCAACAAATCTTTTGTCGTGCCGACCGCGACGATTTTTTCGCCGTCAACCGCGACCGCTTCGGCAATCGAATAATTTTCGTCAGCCGTGAAAATTTTGCCGTTGTAAAGAAGCATTGAAATTTTCTGCTTCGCCTGCGCCGAAACAGTAAGCGGCAGACACACGAAATTTAAGACGAGCGCGACGATTAAAAGATTTTTTAGCATTGATAATTTCCTGTGAGTGATTTTAATTTCGCTTTCGATTATAAACCCGAAATGCGCCTTTTTGTAAATGACTTGGTTTTAGGCGTTTTTATCGTTAAAATCTTTTTCGCGCATCAAACTATAAAAAATCAACCGATGAAAACTTTTACAAAAATCTGCTTTGCCATTTTTATCTGCTTTTCAATCCAGACGTTCGCGCAAATTCCGACGAATATTTTGGCGCAAATCTCGAAAGCCGAAGACGCGCTTCGTTTCGATAAAACGCTGGAAAATTTGCTGAAAAGTCCGAATGCGAAAATTCGCGCCCGCGCCGCGCTCGCCGCCGGCAGAATCGAAAACGAAAACGCGATTCCGATTTTGACGAATTTGCTCGAAAGCGATTCAAACATTTCGGTTCGCCAAACGGCGGCGTTCGCGCTCGGCGAAATCGAATCAATCAAAGCGGCGGACGCGATTCTGAAAGTTTTGCAAAACACCAGAGATCAGCCGGAAGTTCGCGCCCGCGCCGTTGAAGCGGCGGGGAAAATCGCGGCGGCAAATGCGAAAGACGACAAATCGAAAGATTTGGGAGAAGCGATTCTCGACGTTTTAGATGACGAAGACACGCGCGGCGAAAGACAAAACCGTGAAACTATTTTGCTCGGAATCACGGCGATTTTGCGCGCCAAACCCGAAGACGGCGATGCGGTCGCGGCGAAATTTTTGACCAATATGGACGCGCGAATTCGAGCTGACGCGGCAAACACTTTATCGAGACTTCGCGCTAAAACCGCCGACGAAAAACTCCGCGCGATGCTGCTTTCGGACAATGACCTAATCGCCCGCGCCAACGCCGCCCGCGCGCTCGGCGCGGCGGAAGACGCTAACGCTTTCAATTTATTGCTCGAATCCGCCACCTCAGACGAAGACTCGCGCGTCCGCGTCTCGGCAATCCGCAGTCTGGCAAATTTAAAAAACTCGAAAGCCGCTGATAGATTGCTCGAACGCGGCGAAAATCTTTTGATTGATTACAAAAAATCAAAATTCGCCAATCCGTCCGAGAAAAACGAATTACTTGAAATTGCGACGACTTTGGGCAGGCTTTTGCCGAATTCGGATAACGAAAAATCTGTAAAATTTTTAACAGATTTTGGTTTAAAGGAATACTTTATTTCTCCTGAAATTCATATCGCATTTGCAAAAATTTCTCCATCAAAATTTTTAGCAATTAAGCCGGCAGATTATATATGTAGCGCTCTTTCCGTTAAAAACTTTTGCTGGCAATTTTATAGTGGTTACGCACAAGGACTGAGTGAATTAGCAAATTTTGATGAAAGCAATTCTTTACGTTTCACAGCCGCCGACATTTTGCGAAAACAATTAAAGTCAGACAAAGAATATGAATTTGCAACCGACCGAATCACAGAGAAAGCTATATCCGACAAGTTAAGAGCTTTCGCTAATTTCAAGACAAATGATTTGTCGGAAATTTTGCGAGATTTTTCAAAATATAATGATGTTTTTGCCCGCGCCACAGCCGCTGAACTTTTGGGCGAACAGCCTGCGACGAAAGAAAACGTCGAAGCGTTGCAAATCGCTTTTGCCGAATCGCTCAAAACCGATAAACAATTTAACGACGCGCAACTTGCTATTCTTTCGGCGATTGTTAAATTGGATAAAAGCGAAGCGGCTGATTCGCTGAAACTCGCGCTCAACACGCCGGATTTTTTGGTCAGGCGACACGCCGCCGAATTGATAAAGCAAAACGATTTGCAGGCTGAATTTCCAAACGCCGCCGAAAAAGTCGGATTGGTGAAACCTTATACTCCGAAAACGAAAACAAAACTCGGACAGATTTTAAATACCAACGCCGATTACGTCCGCGCCGTTTCGCGCAAAAGCGCAAAAGCAATCGTGACGACCGAAAAGGGAACTTTTACCATCGAATTTTTCCCCGAAGACGCGCCGCTGACGGTTGATAATTTTATCAAACTGGCGCGGAGAAATTATTTTAACGGTCTGGCGATTCATCGCGTCGTGCCGAATTTTGTCGTGCAGGACGGCGATCCGCGCGGCGACGGCAACGGCGGTCCGGGCTGGGAAATCCGCGACGAAATCAACGAAATTCCGTTTGAGCGCGGCACGGTCGGAATGGCTCTGTCGGGCAAAGATACGGGCGGTTCGCAATGGTTTGTCTGTCATTCGCCGCAGCCGCATCTCGACGGTGGTTACACGGTTTTCGGTCTAGTGAACGAAGCGGGAATGAAAATCGTAGATAATCTCGTGCGCGGCGATAAAATTTTGAGCGTGAAGATTGTCGAAGGCAATTCGCCGCAGGAAAGGAAGAATTAGCCACGATTACACGAATATCACGAATAAGAAAACAATAAATAAAGATTTGATTTAAAAAATGCGTTGAAAATTATTGTTCTTATTTATCTTTTCATCCGTGATATTCGTGTAATTCGTGGCTGAATAAAATTATGAAAGAAATTCAAAAGCGTTCGCGTTTTGAAACGGCGGTCAAAGAGCGCAAGCAAATCGAACTCGAAGAAAGTCTCGAAAATCTCTCTCGCTACCTGGACGATTGGATAAAAATTCCTGTCGTCGGCTGGCGTTTCGGGCTTGACGCGCTGATCGGTTTGATTCCAAACGTCGGCGATTCGATAACTTCGATTGCTTCGTTTTATATTTTAATCGCGGGCGTTCGCTACGGCGTGCCGAAAATCACTCTGCTCAGAATGGCTTTTAATATCGGGCTTGATTACGTCGTCGGCTCGATTCCCATTGTGGGCGATGCGTTCGATTTCGTGTGGAAATCGAACAAGAAAAATATGAATTTGATTCGGGAACGCGCGACCGGAAAAGATCAGGGAACAACTTCTGATTATCTTTTTATCGGCGTGGTGATCTTGGCTTTGATTGCGATTCTCATCAGTTCGATTGCGGTGAGCGTGTATATTTTGTATCTGGTTTTGAATGCGTTTCGATAGTTTAAAATCAAATCGCATCGGAAAAAATCCGGCGTGGTGAAACTGTCCGATTTTCGTAAAAATTTTATGGCAAATAAAATTAACCGCCGCGAATTTTTGGGGATTTTGGGCGCGAGTTCCGCCGGAATCGCGCTTGCGTCGAAGAATGTTTTTGCCCAACGGCGAAAAAAATCCTGCGTTATCATCGGCGCGGGATTTTCGGGACTCGCCGCTGCTTATAAATTGAAAAACGCGGGCTGGAACGTAACCGTTTTGGAGGCGAGAGACAGAATCGGCGGGCGCGTTTTTTCTTATTCTTTTCCGCAAAACGAAAATCTCGTTTGCGAACTCGGCGGCGAATGGGTCGGCGAAAGCCACGAAAGATTAAAATCGTTGTGTCGAGATTTTTCGATTCCGCTGCAACAACATCAGTTTGACGATTATCTGCTGCAAAACGGCGTGGTTTCGCGTCCGGGAAATTGGGGATTTTCGCCGCAAGCCCGAACAGCTTTTGCGAAAGCGGTAAAAAATTACAAAAAACTCAACGTCGCGCAGGAAACGAAATTAGACAAACTCGATTGGTGGACATACCTCGAAAAAATCGGTTTCAACGAAGACGATTTGCGCCTGCGCGATTTGATGGACAGCACCGATTTCGGCGAATCAATTCGTCACGTTTCGGCTTTCTCGGCTTTGGCGGAATACGCCGAATCAAGTCCGAAAAACGAAATGGATTACAAAATGACCGGCGGAAATTCGCGGCTCGCGCTGGAATTTGCAAAACGCATCGGCGCGGAAAATATCAGGTTAAACACGCTCGTTAAAGAAGTAAATCAACGCGCCGGAATAGTAACAGTGAAAACCGCAGCGGAAATTTTCAAAGCCGACGCCTGCGTCTGCACCGCGCCGACGCAGAGTTTGCTGAAAATAAAATTTAATCCGCCGCTGCTTTCCGCGCAAACCGAAGCGGCGGAAGAATTGATTTACGCGAGAATCTGCAAAAATTCGATTTTGTTTGAAAATCGTTTTTGGAAGGACGAAAACTTTTCGATGGTTTCCGACCAGACTTCGCATTATTATTTTCACAGCACGCAGAATCAAAAGGGAACTGAAGGCATTTTGACGAGTTACGCGGTCGGAGAAAAAGCCGATGTTCTGGCTTCGCAATCGGACGAACGCCGCTTGAAAATCATCACGCGCGACCTTATTGATTTTAATGAAAACGCGCCGAAACTAGCGAAGGGAATTATGTCTTACGCCTGGCAGCGCGACAAATACACCGAAGGCGCGTATGCGCTTTATCGTCCCGGTCAATGGTTCGGCATTCGCCCGATTTTGCAGCGTCCGCACTTGAAAGTTTTATTTGCGGGCGAACACTTAGCAGACTGGCAAGGGTTTATGGAAGGCGCAATCGAAACGGGGGAAGCGGCGGCGCAGAATTTGATCCGTTAAAATAGAGACGCGCTGTTCTTATTCTTAGTTAATTAAAGTTGTTGGGCAGGAAATACGAATATCTGTTCCTACTCGTCCGAATGTCAAATATCGCAATATGGACGCTTTTCAGAAGCCGCACGCCTGGGATATTGGCAAACGCTTTCACCGGATTCTGGATTTAGCGGGTATTACTGATCTGCGGAATCACGATCTGCGGCATTTTGCAACCACGATGCTGTTTATGGAAGGCGTGTCTGACGCAATTATTAGCAAGATGACCGGACACCGTTCAGAGGAATTAGAGCGTTATAACCATCTCTCGCCGGAATTCTTGAATAAGACGACCGGATTGATTGCCGGAAAGCTCGCCGAAGAACTCGAAGGCACGTTTTGGGATACAGATGAAGAAAATGAAAAAGCCGCCTCGGAAGGCGACTCGGAAACCCCTGATAATAAAGGAATTAATGGCGGAGCCGACGGGACTCGAACCCGCGACCTCCAACGTGACAGGCTGGCGTTCTAACCAACTGAACTACGACTCCGCAAAATCAATTAAGAATTAAAAACCACAGATTATTGATTTTTAACCTCAAACCTTAAATTTTCAAACTTTGGTGGGCATGAAGGGACTCGAACCCCTAACTTCCTCCTTGTAAGGGAGGCTGTCTACCAATTGACGTACATGCCCGAAAACTTTTTCGCTCAATTTTAATTTTGGCACACTCACGTCCAAATTTTCCGTTCAAAAACCGCGCCGCTTTCATTTCAAAGGCGAATTGCAATGCTACGAAAATTCAGACTTAGATGTCAAGCGCGAGCGCCGTTTTTAGTTTCTGGTCTTTAAGTTGGGCGGAGTAGAATGTTCATTTTTTGCAACGCCTTCTTCGTAAGTCAAAATCGTGCCGCCGAAACCGACTGCCCAGCCTTTTTTGCCGATGAAAAAGATTTTTTCAATTCTGTGTTTAGCATTCGATTCGATGATTGTCCAAACATTTCCCGCTGTCGTCGTGTGCAAAATCAAACCTTCGTCGCCGACTGCCCAACCTTCCGATGTATTTTTGAAAAAAACGTCGGTCAAATCCTTCGCGGTTGTAGAATTTTGTTCTCGCCAAACTTTTCCGCCGTTAAAAGTTTGAAAAACTTTGCCTTCTGTGCCGACCGCCCAGCCTGTTTTTTGGTTGATAAAAAAAACGGAATTTAATTTCGTTTTTGAATCGCCGGAAACGCTTGATTTATTCCAGGACAAACCGGCGTCTTCGGTAAAAAGAATCGTTCCGCCCGCGCCGACCATCGCGCCGTGTGAATCGTCTGTAAAAATGCCGTCGAGCATCAAATACCGAATCGGCGACGGTAATTTTTTCCAGGTTTTTTTATCACTTTGCAAAGCAAAATACGCGCCGCCTTCGCCGATTGCCGCGCCCGAACCGTTTTCGCCGAAGAAAATTTTGGCGATTCTTTCGCGTTTTTCGCCGCCGAATTCGATATGTTCCCAATTTGCGCCGCCGTCCGAGGTTTTCAAAAGATACGAAGGCGCGAGCGTGCCGAGACTGTAAATGTTGCGCTCGCACAACAGCCAACCGTTTTTTTCGTCTTTAAAATAAACTTCGCGCAGATTATCTTCGGTAGGAATTTTCGCTTTTTTCCAACTTTGTCCGCCGTCAACGGTTGTCAGAAGTGTTCCGCCGCTGCCCGCAATCCAACCTTTGTTTTCAGTCAAAAAATAAACGTCGTAAAACCACGCGAGCGTGCTTGATTCCAGTTTTACCCAATCGGCTTTCGCTGTTTGAAAACAAAAGAATAGCAAAAACAAAATCAGAGTTTTTTTGAAGGGAAACATATTTATAAGTGCGAAGCGAGCGAAGAATTACGTTTGCGCGTCTTCGTTAGCTTCTTGATTAAAACGGGCTTCCGAAGAGCAGACGGGCAATGCTGGCTTTTTGCAAGATATTGAAAACCGTATTGACGTTCAGCTTAAATCCCTGGTCGGGAACAAAAACCTGGTCGCCCGGATTGAGGAAAATCATATCGGCTTTGCCGCGTTCAATCTCAAGCAGATTGACGGTCTGCGGCGCGAGTCTGCCCTGCGCGTTAAGGCGATAAATCGTTACGCGCTTTTTGTCGCCGTCTTTTAAAATTCCGCCTGATTCGGTGATTGCTTCGTAAAGACTGACTTTTCTGTCCATCACGCGCACGCCCGGCGCGACGACTTTTCCTAGAACGCTGTAACGCGCCGACATTGCTTTGTCGAGCGTGACGGAAACTTTCGGGTCAATAATGTATTCATCCAACTTTTTGGTGATTTCGTCCTGCACCTGCTCGATGGTTTTCCCGCCGACAAGAACGCCTTCACGAATCAACGGATAAGAAATTCGCGCCGTCGGCGGAACGGTTTTCCCGCTAATGCAATAATCCGGGCATTGACCGAAAACTTCCACCGAAATTACATCGTTCGGACCGAGACGATATTCCGTCAAATAATTATTGTAATACGGCAAAACGGCGGCTTCGGCTTCCGGCAAATTGTCGTCAGTTGCTTGAACTTCCTCCGGCGTCGTTTGCGTTTCGGGCGCGGCTTCTTTAGCTTTTTTAACCTTTCTGCCTTTTTTAGTTTTTTTACCCGCATCCGGTTTAGCATCTGCCTGCGTTATTGTTTCCTGCTGTTTCGGCGTCTCTTCCTGCGCGAAAACCGCCGCCGCGAAACACAGACCGCACACTAAAATTAAACTGACGTTTTGAATTATCTTTACTGCTTTCATATCACTTTCTCCACCAATCGCTAAAAAGGTTTATTAACGAATTTTGTCCATTTTCACCCAAAACTGTTTTGCCTTCTCAATTCTTAATTTTTAAAATTTTCTACCTTCCGCCGCGCCCGAATAAAACAGTCTTTACCGTTTCAAAAACGATGACCAAATCGAGCGCCAAGCCCTGATTTTTGACGTAATACAAATCATATTGCAGTTTGCGCCGCGCGTCTTCGACCGACGCGCCGTAAGGATATTTTATCTGCGCCCAGCCGGTAAGTCCCGGAGCAGTCAAGTGCCGATGCTCGTAATACGGAATTTCTTCGGCTAATTGACTGACGAAATGCGGACGTTCTGGGCGCGGTCCGACAAAGCTCATTTCGCCTTTGATAATGTTCCAAAACTGTGGAATTTCATCAACACGAATAACGCGAATAATACGTCCGACGCGCGTTACGCGGTCATCGTCAGTCGTCGCCCAGACGGGTTTGCCGTCCTTTTCCGCATCGGTCTTCATCGAGCGAAACTTAATGACATCAAACGTTCTGCCGTTTTTTCCGACTCTTTTTTGCAGGTAAAAAATCGAGCCTTTTGAATCGAGTTTGATTAAACACGCCGTAATCAAAGCGATTGGAAGCGATACGATGAGTCCGATCAAAGCCAGAGTGCGATGAACGATTTCGCGTAGAATAGTTTTCAGACGGGTGTCGCGTCCGCGTCCCGCAAAAATCAGCCACGAAGGACGCAGCATTTCGATATTAACCTGTCCGGTAACGCGCTCGAAAAATGAAGTGCATTCTTCGATGCAGACATCGCCCGCCAGACTCATTTGCAGAAGCGTCTCGGTCGGAAAAGTTCCGCGCCGCTCGCGCACGGCAATCACAATGCGGTCAATTTTTTCATTTTTGATAATAGCGGCAAGTTCTCCGGTCGTTCCGAGAATCTGCAATTTTGCAATCTCTTCGGATTGGTTTCCTTCATTTTCAGTAACAAAACCGACGATACGATAACCGGCGTCGCGCCGTTCCCAAACCGCTCGCGCCGTGTCGAGCGCCGATTGTCCCGTGCCGACAATCAAAATTTTCTCGCCGATTTCCGGGTGTCCGGTCAGCAAGTGAATAGAACTGCGCCACGAAAGCAGCAAAACCAGAACGACCGGAACCGAAATGACCAGCACGCCGCGACCGATGAATAAAGGCGGAACGAGATAAAACAGAAAAGCCAGCAGCGCCCAGGCGATGCCGAGCGCTTGAATGACGCGCAGCATCAGCTCGCGCCGGTTGCCCATCACCGTGTAATCGTAAAGATCGTAAAAATATAAATTAAGCAGACACAGTAAAGTTGCGACGCCGATTTTTTCCCAGCCGTCTCTTTCGTTCAGTTCGTAATCCGAACCGGCAGAACCCAGCCGCAAATAGAGGGCAAGAATAATTCCGCCGTAAATGATTGCCGCATCCGCTAAAATTAACCAAACGGTGCGCGGGCTGAGTCTAGTTCCGCTCATCTGTTTTTGCAGTTGAAAATTGAAAATTATGAAAAGATTTTTTAGTTTTCAATTTTTATATTCTTTAGTTCTTAATTTTTAATTCTTCTTTCGCGCGCTGTTGTAATATCCGTAATTGTAATGAGTTTCGTCCAGAACGTCTTCGCTCTGATTAAGGACGACGCCGAGCATTCGGTCGCGCGGAAGCGCTTCGAGAACGCGGTCAATCGCGCTGTAGCGAGTTCTTCCGGCGCGAACAACGAGCATTGCGCCGTCGGCGTGATTTATAAGGACGGTCGCGTCGGTAAAAATTCCGAGCGGCGGCGCGTCAATAATCACATAATCAAACATCTCACGCGCCTGGCGCAGGATTTCTTTAAATGTCGGACCGGAAATCAGTTCGGCGACATCATTTCTGGCTTCGCCGCCCGGAAGCAGATGAAGCCCGGAAGGTTGTAATTTAATAATCGAATCGTTGAGCGAAGAGCGTCCCGCCAAAATGTCCGAGAGACCTTTGTCGGTTTCGATTCCCAGATAATCGGTCAGGCTCGGCATTCGCAAATCACTGTCAATTATCAGCGCGTTAATGCCGTCGGTCTGCGCCAGCAGCCACGATAAATTCAGAGCGGTAACGGATTTTCCTTCGCTCGGATTGACGCTCGCCACAACGATTGACTGCAATTTCTGGCGTTGGCTTTTATGCAGAATCTGCGTTCTGAGACTGCGATATTCTTCGCAGTAATTTGAGTTTGGCTGTGTGATGGCGATAAGACGCGGTTCGACGCGCTCCGCTTCGACGTTCCACGAAGCGAATTCGGGGAGACGTTTTTCGGCGATGCGCGTCGAACCGACAGCGTTCAAAGTTGCCCCGGCAGTATTTTTCGTTTCCAATTCAGGGAGTGCCTTCCCGATTGTCGAATCTGACTGCCCATTGAACGCCAAACCAGGTGTTCCGATTCTAAATTCTTTTGCCGCAAGCAGTTCCGGCGGAGTGTTGGCACGTCTGCCGTTCTTCTCAAAAGGCACGACGTTTACCAAATCCGCCGCTTCTTCCGTTTTCGCCTGCTCGCCTTGCTTTTTCTGTAACGCTTTTAGAATGCTCATAATTCAATTTATAATTGGTAATTGATATTGACGGTTGAAGATTAGCTGTTGATTTAAACTTTTAATTACTGATTATCAACTGCTAATTGCTTTCTCATATTTCCAAACTTATTTCGTCGTCCGAATCGTCAAACGAATTATATTTGACATTGGAATTACCGTTAGCGGTTTCGGCTGGAAATCTTTTCGGATTATTGACAGTTTCGACGCGGCTGTGATTTTTCCAGAGTTCCTCGCGCGCTTCGTCGGTCAAAACTCCGGCTGAACGAATTTTCTCGACCGGTTTTTCGCTTGCCAGAAGTTTTTCGTTGCGCGGCAGCAAATCGAGATTATCCGCGACATCTTCGACAATCTGTCTGCCGATAATTTGTTCGCCAGCCGCGTAAGCCGTCAGCATCGCGTTGTCGCACAAATTATTGATTTGGCGCGGAATGCCTTCCGAGCATTGAAAAATAAAATCAATCGCGCCGGGCGTAAAGATATTCGGCTGGTTTGAACCGGCGATCAACAAACGTTCGGTAATATAACGTTCGACTTCTTCCGTGTTCGGAAGCTGGTGCATTTTGCATCTGAGCGCGACGCGCTGTTTTAGCTGGCGCAAATTCGGCTGATTGAGTTTCTCGCGCAATTCAGGTTGTCCGGTCAAAACTATCTGCAAATGTTTGGCGTTGTCGGATTCAAAATTCATCAATAGGCGAATTTCTTCCAGAACGTAATCGGAAAGCTCGTGCGCTTCGTCCACAATCAGAACGGTGCGAAGCCCGCGACGATGGCGTTCTTCCAGAACTTTGCTCATTTCCGAAAGCAGTTCGGCTTTATTCGACCAATCCCTGATGCCGAGAAGCTGCGTTACGTGATGATAAAATTCATCAATCGAAAGACGCGGATTGAAAACGTAAGCGGCGAGAACGCTCGAATCGAGCCGACGCAAAATCCACCTGAGCGCCGTCGTTGTCCCGGTTCCGACTTCGCCCGTCAGAACAACCAAGCCTTTGGCGTTTTCCAAGCCGTAGTAAAGGCTCGCCAAAACTTCGTTATAACTTGGCGTGAACACGATAAAACGCGGGTCGGGCGTCAACGTGAACGGCGTATCTTCTAAACCAAAAAATTCTTTATACATTTTTGCCTCTCAAAAAATTCCGGATTTTCAAATTTCAGATTCCAGATTTGTCTTCAGTTTGGAATTTGCAATTTCTTATGAAACGACACGCTCGAAAACGCGCGTTTTCTCAAGCGCTATAACAATCAAAGGAATAACGCCGATTGCCGTCGCCGCGCCAGCCAAAACTTTGAACCAGTGAACTCGCCTGAGCCATTTCTTTTCGTCGTGCGACATCAGCGCCGGAACGGAAGCGAGAACGGGAAGTCCCGTGTAATGCTTGGCGTCTTCGATATTTTGAATTTTGAGCATATGCGGAATCTCAAAAACAGCCGCCAAAAACAATCCGATGACGAGTCCGACAGCCGCGCCGAAAGCCGTCAGCAACCCGCGTTTCGGTGCGACCGGCGACGACGGCAGACTCGCCGCGTCCTGCACGCGAATCGTTTCGCCCTGCGCGTTGCTTTCGCGGTCAACCTGAAGGCTCGCGTCATTTTTCTTTTTCAATAAATCATCGTAAGTCGTTTTCGCCGAAACGTATTGATTGTTGATGCTTTCGAGCGCGACTTTAACATTCGGAATCGTGTTGATTTTCTGTTCGAGAACGGAAATTTGCGCCGCGTTTTGCTTTAATTCTTCGTCTTTGAATTGCAGTTGCTGGTCAATCTGCGTGATTTGACCTTCGGTTTTCTGCTTTTCAATTTCTAAATTCTGCTTTTGCAGTTCGGCTTTACGCGAACTCGCCACGCTCGCCGTGTTCACACGCGCCTGCGTATTTTGCTTCAGCTTTTCGATTTCGTCGTTGACTTTATCAATATCGTTTTGCGCCTTGATTACTTCCGGGTGCTTTTCGCGCAAGGTTAATTTCAAATTTTCCAGTCTCGCGTTAAGTTCCGCGCGTTTCTGCACAAGCTGCGCGTAAGCCGGCGTATCTTCGATTTGAGTCGCGCCTTTAACAGCGTCCTGCGTTTCCTTTTCGCCGAAATCTTCAATCAATCTGGCTTGACTGTTGAGCGCGCGAATGCTGTCGTTCAATCGTCCTTTTTCCGTTATCAAAGTTTCTTTTTCTTTGGCAATCGTGTCTTCGCGCTGGCGAAGTCCTTCGAGCTGCGCGATCAAACCTTGCGAAGATTCGGGCAGAGTGTCAACATTCTGCGTCATTATGTTCAGCCGTTCTTTTTCCAGAGCGTCGAGGCTTTCCTTTGCCTGATTAAGCTGTTTGTCAATAAAATCCTGCGTGTCTTTGGCTCGTTCGGTTGAATCGAGAACCTGCGCGTTGACGTATTTGCTGGCAAGTTCCGCCGCGACATTTCTGGCGGCTTCGGGCGAGCGGTCAAGGTAAGTAATTGTAAAAGCCGCGACTTTTTGTTCGTTATCGGTTCTTTCCGTCTTGACGGTGATGTTTTTATACATCTTCTCGATAATCAATTCCATCGGCACGCCCGCGTCTTTTTCGAGTTGAAAAAGTTTGTATTTGGCAATCATCGGCTCTAAAGACGAGCGGCTTAAAATTTGCTGATTAATAGTTTGCAGACGCTGCGTTAAATCGTCGTCGGTCAGAGACTGGACGACTTTTTCCGAAATCGTCGGCGGCTTGACGGTAAGCAGGGTTTTCGATTCATAAACGCTCGGCAGCCGATATACAACGTAACCTATCGCCACCGTCATCGTGATAACAGGCAGCAGAATCAGCCATTTTCGGCGTTTCAATATCTTGATAAATTCGCCCGCCGTTCTCTGTCTAAATTCAACGCTCATTTTTTCTAACCTTCTCTTTTATTTATCTTTGCTTTATTCAGCTTAAAATCTTCTTTGCTATATAGGTTTTTGAGGAATCTGTTGCGCTTAACGATTTATTTTCTCTGCCGTTCGCTCATACTTTTCGATTCTTTGATGTTCCTCGTTCCGGTTAAAAATTCGCCGCAAAATGGCGGCTAAAAGAATCAGAGCAACGCCGAAAATCAGTAAGCCTAGCGATTCCGGTATAAAACCCAAAATTAAATTGCTGTTGGTCGCGTCCAGTAAAATTGCTGACATCTTTAACCTCCGACTTTATTTACAAACTTGTAAGCAGATTTTTCGCTTCCTGCATATCCTTTTGACTCAAACTGTTTCCGTTTTGCAGAGAATTTTCGACTTCTCTTCTGGCTGAAGATTTGTCGCCCGCCGAAGCCAGTGCCATTCCGAGACGCAGGCGATACGCCGGATTTACGTTTGAATTCGTTTGCCTCGCCTCCGCTTCGTCCAAAGCGACCGCCTTTTTTAACTGTTCGACGGCAGGCGCGTGCAGACCTTTTTTGTGATAAACCCAGCCGAGCGTGTCATGGTAACCGGCGACGTTTTGATTTTTATCAACAGTTGACTGCGCGAGCTGCAAAGCCTCATCGAGATTTCCGCCGTTTGCCGTGATGAGCCACGCCAGATTATTCGCCGCAATCGGCGTTTCCGGTTCGATTTCCAGCGCTTTGCGATAATTTTTCTCGGCTTCCGAAGCATTCCCGCGAGCGTCTTCGAGCATTCCGATCAATGTAAAAACCGAAGCCGAAGGTTTCTTTTCGACAATTTTTTTATACTCGTTTATCGCTTCGCCGATTTGATTTCGCGCCGCGAGCAAGGATGCGTAAGCCGAAAACGCCGGAAGATAACCGTCGTCAATCGCCATCGCTTTTTTCAATTCTTCTTCGGCTTGCGGCTGATTTCGTTCCGCTGTAAAAACATTCGATTTCAAATAATGCAAAGCGGGCAAAACGTCTGTCCGGTTGGCGTTTTCCTGAATCGCTTTATCAATTTTCTGCTGCGCTTCGGCAAATTGTTTCTGCCGACTCAAAACATTGACCGCGCCGCTCAAAGCATCAAAATTTTTGCCGTCTGCCGCGAGAGCTTTCTGGTAAAGATTCGACGCTTCGGCTAAGTTATTTCCCGCAACGCTGACTTTTGCCAGATTAACGAGCGCGGCGGCGGAATTCGGCATAAAACTCTGAACCGTCTGCAAATCGGCGCGCGCTTCCGCTAATTTTCCAAGCTGCAAATATGCCAAACCGCGTGCCGACAAAGCGCGAATTCGTAAATCCGTCAATGTCTGTTGATTGGTTTCGGCATTCGGATAAGCGTTTTTGACCGCTTCGAGCAGTTCGTTGGATTCGCGCAGAGCGTTTTCGGATTCGCCGCTCGCAAAACTTGCCTGAATTTCGAGCAGTTTTGTTTTCAAAAAAGTCGGGTGATATTTTTCCAAATCGCCGATAACCGCCCGCGCCTGATCAACTTGTCCGAGCGCCAGACGCGCCTGCGCCATATAGAAAAGCGCGTTTTTCTGACTCGGCTTTTTCTTCAAAATATCTTCCAAATCCTTAACCGCGTCATCAGCCTTATTCGACTGCATCGAAGCGCGGGCGCGAAGCATCAAGGCTTCTTCGTCATTGTCGTTGATCTTTAAAAGTTCTTCGACCTGTTCGCTGACTTTCGCGGTTTCACGTCGGTCGAGATAAATTTCGCCGAGTTTGTAACGCGCCCGAACGTATTCTGGTTTTTCAGCCAAAATCTCGTTGTAAATTTTGACGGCATCGTCCGCGCGCCCGATTTCGGCATAAAAGTTTGCCAAATCCATCTTGCTTTCCGGGCTGTTTTCCTGAACTTGAATCAAGCGTCTGTAAGATTGTTCGGCTTTGTCAAATTGTTTCTGCGCCAGGTAAAACTCGGCGATTGATTGACCGACTTCGATGTTTTTCGGCTCGACTTCGACGGCTTTTTTAAATTGCGCTTCGGCATCAGCGGCGCGGTCTGAATAATCGAGAAATCTGGCGTATTCGAGATAACCGGGCGCGGCGTTCGGATTAACGGAAATGCCTTTTTGAATCGCTTTTTCCGCTTCGTCAGGTTTGCCGGTTTTGATAAAAAATCGCGCCAGGCTCAAATAAGTTTCAGTGCGATTCGGATTAAGCGCGACTGCTTTGTTCAAAATATCCAAAACTTCTTTTTCCGGTTTTCCCTGCGCCTTTAAAAGACTGGCTTTTAACACCCAAGCCTCAATATAATTCGGGTCGCGGGCGAAAATATCCGCTAAAATTTTTTCGGTTTCGGGAATTTGCGGCGGGCTGGCAAGCAGAAAATAATTGCCGAGTTTGGTTTTGGCTTCGAGATTGTTGCTGTCGAGTTCGGTCGTCTGTCGAAGTTCGTCAACCGATTCGTAAAATGAGCCGAGATTTTCATACGCCCGCGCTAAACCCCAATGCGCTTTAGCCGACGTTTTATCAATGTCGGCGGCGGTGCGAAACTCCATCACGGCTTCTTCAAACCTGCGTTTCTGCAAGTATTCTTCGCCGCGGGTAATATGTTTTTCTTTAGATTGGCTGCTGCAGGAAGCAAAAGTGCAAATACTGCCCAAAGCAAGGGCAAGCAGCAATAAAAATCTGGAATGGAAAATTCGGCACTCGATCATATTATTAAAGACACTTTTCCCGCCTGATTTTCGCCGTTTTAAGATTTGCCGATCAGGACACTGGACGGCAAATCTTTTCGGACGAATTTTTACGGTTTTTCGCAAAAGGGCAAACTTTCGAGAACGACCGCGGGAAAAGCCAAAACTAATTTTCAAAAAAGGAGTTGTCAACAGTTAATCCGACTTTTCGTGTCGGCATTAGAAAAAACATCGAATCAACGTTGTTTTTCAGAAAAATTTATGTTTGCCGTTTTGGGCTGGATACGGGGAAAGAAACTTTGCCTTCCAAAACCGCTGAAACACGAGTCAAATTTCTTTTGTGAATTTGGGTGATTATACTCTAATTTTTTTCGTAATCAAACATTTTTTTGCGGCGTGAAAAATTTTGTGAAAGTTATTCGGGAATGAAGTCGGAAAGTTGGTCGGAGGTTCGGGCGGCTAAATCAATCGCGGCTTTGTCGGCTTCGGCTTCGGAATTGCCGACATCGGTCATCACGCGCACCATCGCGCCGTCCGAGCGGCGACGAAGAACGCTGTCTAAAACCGTATAAACTTTGTCTTCGTATTCGCTGGCGACGGCGCGCCCTCGTCCCTGATACCAGTAAATCATAACTTCTTTATAGATTCCGTTTTCGATGATAAATTTATTCGCCGTAAAAGTTTTCCCCGAAGCGTTTTTTATTTCGACGAGTTCCGGCTGATTCATTGTCCAACCTGCGCCGGGCAGACAATTTTGCGGGCTGTGATAGGTCGCGCCCGAACGCTGCGATGAGTAATATCCGACATAAAGATTGGCAAAACGACCGTCGGGCAAAGTGTATTCCCGCATTGTATAATCCGTTGCGCGAAGAACCGCTTCGGTTTGCTTATCAAACTGAATCGCGTCGCCTTTTTGCCGCCAATCGCCGAGTTTTGCGGGAATTTCCGACAATGATTTTCTCTCGACTTCAGCTTCGCCGCGCTGCTCGAACCAGTTGATAAAAACGCCGCCGATAAGCAAAACGCCCAAAAGCAAATAAAATCTCGAATTGTTATTTTTCGTCTTCATCTCGCACTTATCTGTGTTCGTTCGCGGCTGATTTTCTTCCGGTTTTTGAAAAAAGATATTTTAGCAAAAAATTAAAAGAAATCAGCAAAAAAAGAGCCGCCAGATAAACCAGCCACCCGGAAAAATCGTGCCAAAAACTGTCGAGCGCTTTTTTGCCGTAGTAAAAAGTCAGAGCGCCGGTCGCTGCGACTCGCGCCGCGTTGGTGAAAACAGCAATCGGAATCGCCGCCAGCATCAAAATAATCGTTCGCCAAAAATCTCGATTCGTCAAAAAACCGAGTTGATTATCTTCAACTACGCGGCGTTTTGAGCGCGTAAAATAAGCCAAAACCAGCGCGAGCGTGACCAGAGTCATCAGAGAACGAATTCCGCTGCACGCTTCGACGACTTCGAGCGCGATAATCTGCGTCGAGCCTTGCGGCAAAATCTCGATCACGTTTCCCTTTCTGACCGCTGCGACTTCAAAAAATCTAATTCCCCAAATTGCCATTTGCGAAGCTATAATCTGAAGCGGAAACGCGATTTTATTAAAAATAATCTGCGGAATCGGAATCGCTAAAAACAACAGCGCGAATGGAACGACGAGAAATTTCAAAATCTTCGCGCCGAAAAAATACACAATAATTCCCGCCAGCATCAACGCCAGAGATACGCGCTGCGTAAAAAGTTCCGCGCCGAGCGTTCCGCCCAAAAGCATCAAAAGCGCGAACGAAACAAGCGCGCCGCCGAGCAGAAACTGCGGTTTTGAAACGGCAGTTTTCAGCCGGTCGAATTCAAGCCAAACGATGTAGCCGATGACAAACGGAACTAATAAACCGTGCGAATAATTGTCGTCCGTCCACCAATCGCTTCCCAATTTCGCTAAAACATTCGCGTAAAGGAAACATATCGCCGCCGCAACCAAACACGGTCGCCAGATTTTATCGAAATTTATTCGGGGCGAATTCATTTGAAAATAAGAGGAAGGAAACAGACAATCGCGGACGTTTTCCGCGTCCTCGATTAATTATACAGATTTTTGCGGGAAAGATTCAATGAAATTTACTTTTTGCGATTCAAAATAAAATCGGCGATTTCGCGCAGTAAATTCGTATTTTTATCAATCTTCTTCAACTCTCGACACGCCTCGTCGTGAACATTTCCGGCAAGTTTTCGCGTTTCTTCCAAGCCGTAAAGAGCCGGATACGTCGCTTTTTCAGCCGAAACGTCTTTTCCGGCTGTTTTGCCTAAAACTTCTGTGGTCTGCGTAATATCGAGCAAATCGTCGGTAATTTGAAAAAGAAGTCCGAGTTTCGCGGCGTAATTCGTAACAATTTCGAGTTCATTTTTGTTTGCTTCGGCGATAATCGCGCCCGCGCGCGCCGCGACGGAAATTATCGCGCCCGTTTTGCTGTGATGGATTTTCTCAAGCTGTCCGATTGAAATTGTTTTGCCTTCTGCTTCCAAATCGAACTGCTGTCCGGCGACCATTCCGACAGGCGTTCCGGCGGCGCGGGCGATTTCGGAAACGAGTCGAACGCGAATTTCCGCCGGTAATTTTTCGTTTTCGGCAATCGCTTGAAATGCCAAAGTCTGCAAAACGTCGCCTGCTAAAATCGCCGTCGCTTCGTCGAATTTTTTGTGACAGGTCGCTCGTCCGCGCCGCAAATCGTCGTTGTCCATAGCGGGCAAATCGTCGTGAACAAGCGAATATGTGTGAATCATCTCGATTGCCGCCGCTGTTGTCAAAAGGTTTTCTTCCGACACGCTGAACGTTCGCCCGACGGCGAAAACGAGCGCCGGACGAAAGCGTTTGCCGCCCGCGAATAAACTCCAGCGAATCGCCCGGTGCAGATTCGCCGGTTCGACTTCGGCTCGCGGCACGAGGTTTTCAAGTTTCTCGTCAACTCTCGAAGCGCAGTCGGCGAAAAAAAATTCTAATTCGTTCATTTTGAAAGTTTTTAGAGCAATCTTTGATGTTTCATTTTACATCATAAAAATCTATCTGCGAAAAAACACAAAGCCAGTAAAAATAAAATTTTTTATTTTTCAGAACACAGGTTTTGAAAAAATGCCGTTTTAGGCAAGCGCAAGACTCGATAAATTTTTGTGTTTTTTGCGATTGAAATCGGTTTCTCGCGCATCGTTAAACCTTTTCGCTTGTCTTGCGTATTTAACGGAATCAACAATTTAATAAACTAAGCCATACGAAATTTGTATTTTATATTCCCAAAAATTAAAAGGAGTTTGTGATGAATTTTAAGAAAACACTTGTTTTTATATTCGCTGTTGTTTTATTCGTGACGGCATCGGTTTCCGCTCAGATGAGCGCCGATAAACTGCCGCCGATTAAATATAAAGAATATACTTTGAAAAACGGTCTGCGCGTGATTATGCACGAAGACAAATCAACGCCGATTGTCGCCGTCAACGTTTTTTATCACGTCGGTTCAAAAAATGAAACCGACGGCAGAACCGGATTCGCGCATCTTTTCGAGCATATGATGTTTCAAGGCTCGAAAAATTACAGCGACGGTTACTTGGGCGCAATTGATGAAGTCGGCGGCAACGTCAACGGCACGACCAATGAAGACCGCACGTATTATTACGAAGTCGTGCCGTCGAATTTTCTCGAACGCGCTCTGTATCTCGAAGCCGACAGAATGGGCGGATTGCTTGACGCTCTGACGCAGGAAAAGCTTGACAACCAGCGCGATGTCGTCAAAAACGAACGCCGCCAGCGCATTGATAACGTGCCTTACGGAACGGCAAGCGAAAAAATCGGCGAAATTATGTATCCGGTCGGACATCCGTATCATCATTCGGTCATCGGTTCGATGGAAGATTTGTCAGCCGCTTCGGTTGATGACGTGAAAGGTTTTTTCCGCAAATATTATACGCCGAACGACGCGATTCTCGTTTTGTCCGGCGATTATAACGAAAAAGACGCGCGCAACTGGATTGAAAAATATTTCGGTGCGATTGCCGAAGGCGAAAAAATCAATCGTCCGAATCAGCCCGAACCGAAATTAGACGGCGAAATTCGCAAAACTTACGAAGATAATGTTCCGCTGCCGCGAATGTATATGGTGTGGCACACCGTTCCGCAATACACGGCGGACGAACCGGCGCTCGATATGCTCGGCAATATTCTCTCTGCCGGTCGCGGTTCGCGCCTGCAAAGCAATCTGGTTTACGGCAAGGAAATCGCCCAGAACATTTTCGCGGGAAATAATACCAGCGAAATCGCCGGACTTTTCCAGATCGTCGGAATAACCAAACCGGGCAAAACTCTGGACGAAATGGAAAAAGCCGTCAACGTCGAAATCGAACGCATCAAAAATGAACCGCCGACGGCTGAAGAAATGACGCGCGCGCTCAACGGCATCGAAGCGTCGAGCATTTTCCGTCTGCAAACTGATTTGGGTAAAGGCGGACAACTCAGCAGTTACGCCGCTTATCTCGGCAAACCGGATTATTTCCAGACCGACCTCGACCGTTACCGCAAAGTAACGCCCGCCGACATTCAGAGAGTCGCCAAACAATATCTGACCGCGAATCGTCTGGTAATGAATTTCGTGCCGGGCAAAGGCGGAATGAAAATGAACGCGGCGGCGAATCGTCCGAGTTCAACCAACGAAAAGAAAAAAGACGCGGCAAAATCCGCCGAACAAACGGCGATGCTGCCGAAACCCGGACCCGATCCGAAATTTAACCTGCCGCCGATTGAAAAAACAAAACTTTCAAACGGCTTGGATGTCTGGATGGTGCGTCAAGCCGAATTACCGATTGTTTCAATGAATCTGGTTCTAAATTCGGGCGGAACACTCGACCCGAACGATAAATCCGGCGTTTCGTCGTTCACCGCGACGATGCTCAATCAGGGAACGAAAAATCGTTCGGCGATTGACATTGCCAACGGTTTGCAGTCAATCGGCGCGTCGGTCGGCGCGGGCGCGGGCTGGGATTCGACAAATGTTTCGATGCAGACTTTAACGAAAAATCTCGATCAGGCGTTGGATATTTTCGCCGATATCGTCGTTAATCCGGCGTTTCCGAAAGATGAACTGGAAACGGCTCGCAAACGCGCGTTAGTTGGTTTCATTCAGCGTCGTTCAAATCCGACGGCGGTTTCCGATGTTGTTTACAATCGCGTGCTTTACGGAGATCAGCCGTATGGTCGCCAGCTTTCGGGCGATGAAAAAAGCGTCAAAATTCTGACGCGTGATGATTTGGTCAATTTTTACACGGCTAATTATCGTCCGAACAACGCGACTCTGATTGTTGTCGGCGACGTTGATAAAAAGACGCTTTTGCCGAAACTCGAAAAGTCTTTCGGCAGTTGGAAGGCGGGCGATGTTAAGGCGTCAGCAATGATGGATAAAGAAGAAATGATTGCCAAACCGGGAATTTATCTGGTTGATAAACCGGGCGCGGCGCAGTCTTCGGTTTCCATCGGACAAGTCGGCGTTGACCGCAGCAGCCCGGATTTTTTCCCGCTGCAAGTAATGAATTCGATTTTGGGCGGCAGCGGTTCGGCGCGTCTGTTTATGAATTTGCGCGAAGATAAAGGCTACACTTACGGCGCATACAGCCGATTTTCCTACCGGCGCGGCGCGGGACCGTTTGCGGCTTCGGCTGAAATTCAAACCGGCTCGACCAAAGAAGCGGTTATCGAATTCTTAAAGGAACTGAACGGCATTCGCGGCGCGATTCCGGTTTCGGCGCAGGAACTCGAAACCAACAAACAAAGTCTGATTCGCCGTTTTCCGAGCAGTTTTGAAACCGTCGGACAAATTTCCGGTCAGCTTTCAAATCTGGTCACTTACGATTTGCCCGATTCGTATTTCAACGATTACATCTCGAAAGTCAACGCCGTAACGCTGCAAGATGTCAATCGCGTAGCGAACAAGTATCTGACGCCGGACAAAATGGCGATTGTCATCGTCGGCGACCGAAAAGTGATTGAACCGGGTCTTAAACAACTCGATTTTCCAATTACGATTTTGGATACTGAAGGCAGTCCGATTGAATAATCAAGTTTTGTTTCAATGAAAAAAGAGTTGAGAAATTTCTTTCTCAACTCTTTTTCGTTTCCGCACGTTGAATTTTTTATTGCTCTTTCATCAATCTTTCTCTCGCATCTACGGCTTGCTTATACGACAGGTCAGTTGAGTCATTAAGTTTAATTGCTGCTTCATAGATTTTTATCGCGTAATCTTTTTCACCGTAAAACTCGTAAATTCTTCCCAAAGCGACATAAGACAAAGAAATCAAAGTCGTGTCGGTTTTCGGTGAAGCCGAACGAATGACGTTTTCATAAGCGACTTTCGCTTCGAGTAAATGTCGTTTTGTTTCCTCTTCGCTCGCGCCTTCTGCGGAAAGACTCGCCACGCGACCGAGCGTGTAATAAATTCTCGGCTGGTCGTTCGGATTTTGATTGAGCAGTTGTTTCAATTGTGTTTCGGCGGTCGAGTAATTTTTCGCTTGAATGATTTTGTCAATATCGAGCAGTTTTTTCGTCACTGGATTTTCGACAAATAATTCAATACTTCCCGCATTTTTACGGCGTTCTTCGCGTGCTAATAGAGCGCGTTTGCGCACTGCCGCGAACTGCGTCAAACGATTTGTTTCCTTCGTCGTATCGAGCGATAAAATCATATCGCGCAAGGAACTTGCAATATCAAAACCTGAACCTTGAAAACCATTTAGCTGGTCTGCAAAATAAAATGCCAGAACCGCGCCGCGTTCATACGCTTCGGAAAGCTGTAGCGCAGTTTCGTCTGCAACAGATTGTTTAAAAATTTCGAGTTTGTCGAAAACTGCTTTTTTTTCCTCAACCGTTTTCATTTGGTCAATTTTATTGCGCGCCTGCTCGGTAGCAATGCGTGTCTTGCCGAATTCTATTTCTTTGGTTTCGATTGCGGCAACCAAAGAACGCGAAACCGCCAGAAAGACATCCGGCGAAACGTCCGCATTTTCTCGCCGCCGCTCGTCTAAAAGGCTTTTTATACCATCACGAAACGTGACAATATCTTTCGCGTTATTTGCCACTAGCGGGTCAATAACAAATTGCAGAAAAGCTCGCCGTACTTCCGATACGCTCAAATCCGTGTCGGGCGGAACAATCGTATAATAATCGTCGCCGACGTTTCTGAAATTAATCTTTCCTTTCGGAGCAAGCAGTTCCGGCACAATAAAAAATCGGCGCTCGTGGTCGCGGATTTCAACTTTTTCTAAAGTTTTATTTTTATTTTTGGCTGCCGCGACAGAGGTTTTCACCCGTTCGGAGTAAAATAATTCCGGTTTTGTATGCAGATAATCGAGCAATTCGGCAACCATCTCGCTCGCGGATTTTCGCATTGCGTCGCCAGCCGATTGATATTCCTTAACATAACCGTCGAGTTTCGCGCTTAACGCGCGGCGGTAAAATTCGCGCACCAGCGGCGCGAAATCAAGAACTTCCAGTAAATCGTCGGGTAAATCCGTCGTTCGAGACGGTTCGCTTAAATCCGGCACGGGACCGAGCGCGTAAGCCATCGAAATGAACGGCGAAACAATTTCCGTCTGTGAAGCCTTCGGATGATTGCGTTTGTATAGGTCAACAAAATTTTTCAATTTGCGCCGCAGTTCCGGGTCTAAATCCTGCAAATCCGCTCGCAGTTTTTGGCGAAAAGCCGCGCCCTTTTCCGTCAAATCGGTTTCGACTCCAGCCGCTTCGAGCGCGGCAAGCACGACTATAAGGCGTCTGTCCGGCTCGATTTTGACGCCGTAATTGTTTAAATCGAATCGCGGCGACGCATTCTGCGCGTAGATGTTTAATGAAAAAAACGCGAATAAAATAACGAACAAAACTTTTTTCATCGGTGTTTGTAATAAAAAATTGAAGTGGCGAAGACGCAAAATAAATCAAGAAAATTAAAGGAATTTGACAACGAATTATCCCGGCATATCGTGCGTCTTTCTACTTCAAAAGATGCCTTTCGCATAATTATAGATGCCATAGAAACTTTTTGGAAAGCGGCGGCGCGAGTTGAAATAATTCACTTTGCAAATTGAAATTGTTGAAATCATTTTACTTTCACCGCGACAATCGCCAGCTCAGTATTGTCGCCCAAAACCTGAGCTTCGAGCGCGTCGCTTTCCGTCAGTTGACTGACGAATTGAAGCGGCGCGAGAACCAGAACATTCGATAAATTTTCGCGGCGCATTTCTTCGGCAATTTCCGCCGCCGTAAAAAATCGCCGCTGTTTTCCGTCCGCCGCGCGAATCAGTCTGTCCGCCGCGTAAAACTCCGCGCTGTGCGAAATCGTGTTGAAATTCAAAACCTTTTCGTCATTGTAACCGTCGTTCCGCGCCGTTTCAATCAGCGGTTTGATCGTTTCCGAACGCGCATACGAAACGACAAAAAACTGTAAAATGATGATAACCGCCGCAAAAGTCAGCCAGGCAATCGTTTGAACAATCAGCTTTCTGCGCCGCGATTCGCCGACGAATCGCGCGACATATTCCGCCGTCAAAATCAAAGCCGCCGGCAGAGACGGCAAAATATATCCGGGAAGTTTCGAGCCGGAAAAACTAAAGAAAACCAGCGGCACGAGCAGCCAGGAAATCGAAAAAAGCAAAAGCGCGGAGTTTTTTGTTTTTTGGTTTTCAGATTTTGGATTTTGAACTTTGAACTTTGAACTTTGAACTTTCAGGAAATCCAAAATCGAAGCGACAAAGAACGGCAGCCAGGGCAAAGTCAAAAGCGGCAAAATCACCCAGAAAAACCAGAATGGCTGCGGATGCAGATATTTGTTTGAAGTATATCTTTGAAATTGCTGCTGAACGAAAAACTCGTCAACAAATTTCCAGCCGTTGACCAGATACATTGGCAAATACCAAACCGCCGCCACCGCCAAACTTAAAATAGCGCCCCAAACCAAACTGAAAACAAAAGTTTTATTCGGCAACTTGCGCGACAATATAAAATAAAACGCTACAATTGCCAACGGAAAAACCGCACCGACCAAACCTTTTGCCAGCAGCGCGACGCCGATGAAAAAATAAAAAGCGGCAAGCGGCAGATAATACTTGGTAATTGATTTTTTATTAGATTGGTCGAAAATAAAAAATCCGACGAGCGAAGCCGTAATCGGAAAGGTCAAAATAATATCGAAACTCGCCGCGCGTGAAAATGTCAAAATTCCAACCGATGAAGCTGAAATCAGAAAAAGCCAATCAGCAAAATCGGTTTTCGGTTTTTGATTTTCGGTTTTTGATTTTCGGTTTTTCTCTGCGTGCTTTGCATCCTTAGTGGTTAAATTCCTTCCCAAAATCCACAAACAAAAAATCGTTCCGAGTCCGCAAATTGCCGAACCGAAACGCGCCGCGAATTCGGAAATGCCGAAAATGTGATACGAAACTATTTCGAGCCAATATAAAAGCGCGGGTTTTTCAAACCAGTCGAAACCGCCGAGCGTCGGCGTTACCCAATCGCCGCGCAAAAACATTTCCCGCGCGACTTCGGCGTAACGCGGCTCGTCGGGACCTAAAAGCGGAATCGAACCGAGCGCGAAAAAATAGACGAAAATCGCCGCAAGCACGAAAAAAAACCAAATAATGCGGTTTTCAGTTCTCGGTTTTTGGTTTTCGGTCTTTGTAATTTCCGCCATCTTTCGTGAAAATGTTAAGTATTGCCGAAAAAGCCTTGGCGTTCAAATTATGGAATCAATCCAAAATCTAAAATCTAAAATCCAAAATCTGCGAACTGCTGTGATTGGCGTCGGCTCGCTCGGCAGACATCACGCCCGAAATCACGCCGAATTAGCAGACGCAGGGAAAATAAAATTCGTCGGCGTGTGCGACGCGAACGCGGAAACGGCGCGGGAAATTGCGAAAGAAAACAATTGCGCGTTTTTCACCGACTGGCGCGAATTATTAGACAGAGTTGACGCCGTTTCTATCGCCACGCCGACTGAAACACATTGCGAAATCGCCTGCGCTTTTTTGGAAAAAGGCGTTCACGTTCTGGTCGAAAAACCGATTGCCCGCACGCTCGAAGAAGCCGATTTGATGATTGCCGCCGCCGAAAAATCCGGCGCGAAAATTATGGTCGGACAGCTTGAAAGATTCAATCCGGCGATGGTCGCGCTGCGTCCGTTTGTGACAAAACCTTTATACTTTGAAATCCATCGCGTTTCGCCGTTTCCGAATCGCAGTCTCGACGTTGACGTTGTTCTTGATGTGATGATTCACGACCTAGACGCGATTTGCTGGCTCGTCGGCGATGATGTCAAATTTTCCGAAATCCGCGCCGTCGGCATTCCGGTCATCAGCGACAAAGTTGACGCGGCAAACGCCCGCATCGAATTTGAAAACGGCGCGGTCGCCAATATCACCGCGTCAAGAATCGGCACGGAAAAAATTCGCAAAACGCGCTTTTATCAAACGAATTCCTACGTCGTTTTAGATTACGCGACAAAATTCGCCTCAATCACGTCGCTCGCGCCAAACGCCGTTCACCCGCTGCTCGGAATTTCGATTAATCGTTTGGAAATTAGCGATATTGAACCGCTTCGCGCCGAAATTGAATCGTTCGTTGATTCGATTTTGCAGGACAAAACGTCGCCCGTTACAGCGCAAGACGGACGACGCGCGCTTGATTTGGCTTTGCAAGTTTTAGACAAAATCGAAACTCATCGAAGCAGATTAAATGTTTGAAATATGGCTGAACTATTTATAGTTGCTCAAGAAACAATTAACATTGGAGAAGCGATAACTATTTTCGGCGAATCGCACAAAGGACGCTTTGCGACTGTTTTTGAAGATGAGGGAGAAACCGGATATTTTTATGCTTTGGATGCAGAAAAATCCGAAAATCAAATTTGCGATGCAATGCAAATCTATAATGTAAAAGATATTACAGACAAACATATTCCGTCGAAAATCGAAATTTTCTGGTCTGAAGATGGGTTAAAGTCTGTTCTTCTAATAAACGATTTTCCGCACGCTGTTTTTGATTTTTTCGATAAACGCGGATATTGTCGCACTAATTTTCCGACGCCGAATAAAAATTGGACAAATTTTGGACACGAATGGACGGAAGAAGCGTTGGAGATTTTCAAATGAAATCCGAAAAAATTTCCCAATTTCTACAATCTCGAATTGACGCGAAAGATTTTCCGTCGGCTGTTTATCTCGTCGCGGAACGAGGTGAAATCAAGTTTCAAGACGCGCTTGGTTTTGCCGTCGTCGAACCGGAAAAAATTGCGGCGAATCTTGAGACGATTTACGATTTGGCGAGTTTGACGAAAGTTTTAATCGCAGGTTTGTTGTGCGCGAAGGCAATTGAAAACGGTGAATTAGATTTAACCGAGAAAATTTACCAATATTCCAGCTTCTTTTATATGAAAGATAAGCAGGAAGTTACGATTCAAAATCTTTTAACGCATTCTTCAGGTTTTTCGGCTTGGAAACCGCTTTATTTGATTACAAAAAAGCGCGATTTTTATACTTTGACGAATATAATCGCAGAGTTTCCAAATGAAAATCCGGTTGACAGAAAAGTTGTTTACAGCGATTTGAATTTCATTACGCTTGGTTTGATTCTCGAAGAAATTTATGGAAAAACGCTCGAAGAAATTGTTCGAACGAAGATTTTCGAGCCGTTAAATCTGCAAAATACTTTCTATAATCCACCGAAAAATTTGCAGAAACGAATTGCGGCAAGCGAATTTGGAAACGAATTTGAAAGGCAGACTTGCATTGATTCGGGTTTTGAGGTTTCAAAATACAACTGGCGCGATTATCAGATTTGGGGCGAAGTTCACGACGGCAACGCTTATTTTATGAACGGCGTTTCCGGTCACGCGGGACTTTTTTCAAACGCTTTTGAGACGTTTAAAATCGCGCAGCAGTTTTTGGCGGAAGAAACCGTTTTGCTGAAACCGGAAACGTGCAAATTGTTTCGCACGAATTTCACGCCCGATTTGAACGAAGCGCGTTCGATTGCGTTTCAGCTTGCGGCGACGAAAGATTCGACGGCTTCAAACGCTCTGTCAAAAGACAGTTTCGGGCATCTCGGTTTCACCGGAACTTCGCTCTGGATCGAGCCGGAAACCGAACGAATTTTTATTTTGCTGACCAATCGGACGCACAATCGCGCGCTGCCGTTTGAAAATATCAATTCGGTGCGGCGAAAATTTCACGAACTTTCGGTAAAAGCTCTGAACGAAAAATAGTTCTTTCAAACAAATTAAACGAACGTGAAACTATTCGTTATCAACTGTTCGCTGTTTTTTCGGTGAATTTTGATTTTTTTTAATCGAATAATAGCGAACAGTGAAAAGATTTTTTTAGAGTGCGTGTTTTCAAACAAATTCTGTAAAATTTATTTGCCGGTTTTGTTTTCGCGGCGACAGCGTTCCGAGCAGAATTTTACATCTTCCCAGACGCTTTGCCATTTTTTGCGCCACGCGAAAGGTTTGCGGCAGACGTGGCAGATTTTTGTCGGCAGATTTGATTTCGTATATTTTTTACGCGCCGGTTTTTCCGTCATAATATTTTCCGATGACCGATCTTGAATTATCGCAAATCATTAACGAATTCTCATTCGTCAACGAAGAATTTCACGCTTCAAAAGTCGCTGCCGCGCAGATAGACGCGCTTTTAGCCGAAGGCTGGCGGCATTTCGGAACGCATTTTTATCGCTACAATATCGGTTTTTACGCCGACCAACTGCGCCGCGTTTTGCCGCTGCGCGTTCGGCTGACGGATTTTGTGAATTCAAAAAGTCAGCGGCGCGTTTTGAAGCGCAATCAGGATTTGCACATCGTTTTTCGTCCGATTGAAATCACTGCGGAAAAAGAAGATTTGTTTGAACGCCACAAACGGCGCTTCGATCAAGCCGTGCCTGATTCGCTGTATAATTTTCTGTCGTCTGAACCGGCAAAAGTTCCGTGCGCGGCGCTCGAAGTCTGCGTTTACAAAGATGAAAAACTGTTCGCCGCGTCGTTTTTCGATGTCGGCGCGACGGCGGTTTCGGCGATTTACGCGATGTTCGAACCGACGGAAATTTCCCGCAGTCTCGGAATTTTCACGATGCTGCTGACGATTGATTACGCGCTGAAAACCGGCAAAACTTATTATTATCCGGGTTACGCCTACGTCGAAAAATCTTTCTACGATTACAAAAAACGCTTCGCCGCGCTCGAAGAATTCGATTGGAGAGGCAACTGGAAAAATTTCGTCGAATAATCACTTTGCGGTAAAATTATTGACCATCGAACCGAAAAATTTATGAAAAAAGCATCGGCGTTCGTCTGCGTTTATCTGTGGTTAATTGTTTTTTGCCTTTCGATTTCGGCGCAGGATTTTCAGACCGTCCGCGACGGAATTGAACACGCGCAAATCACCAGACAAATGAAAGCAGCCGACGGCAAAGACGAAAATGTCGTCTTTAATCTGCTGCGGCTCGATTTAACAAAAGTTCGGCTTGATGTCGTTCACGCGATGGACGCGGCAATCGGACTCGAAAAAACTTCTTCAATCGCTGCCAGACACGGCGCGATTGCGGCGATTAACGCCGGATTTTTCAGGATTGATAAAAGTATTTTTGAAGGCGATGACGTCAGCAGCCTACAAATCAACGGAAAAGTTTTGAGCGAATCTATCTCAAACAGAATCGCGCTGTTCATCGCTAATTCGCCGGTTCAAACAACGGTTAGCATCAATCATTTGGATTTAATCGGTTCGCTTGCCATCAACAAATATCCGTTTGATGCGCCGCCCGGCATTAATCGTGAGCGCAAGGAAAATGATCTGGTTATTTACACGCCCGAATTTCACCGAACGACTTTGACTAACTCGAAGGGAATCGAAATCGTCGTGCGAAATCGTAAAATCGTCGAAATTTTTGACGGTAAAGGAAGCAGTCAAATTCCCAACGACGGTTTCGTGATTTCGGCAAGCGGAAAACGGCGCGAAGAAGTTTTGTCAAAAGCAAAAGTCGGTGCGAAAGCCGATTTTATGTTCTCGCAAGTCAATTTCGGAGACGGCTTGACCGAAAATCACGAAGGATTTCCGCCTTCAATTTTAGCCACCGAAGATATTGTCAGCGGCATTCCTTTATTGATTTTGAACGGAAAGTTAAAAATCACTTGGCAGGAAGAAAAAACTGATAGAAAATTTGTCGAAACGCATCATCCACGCACGGCGGCGGCGAAATTAAAAGACGGTAGGTTTTTGATGGTGACGGTTGACGGCAGAAGCGAGGCGAGCGGCGGCATCAGTTTGCCGGATTTGGCGGCGTTTTTGCTGGAAATGGGCGCGACCGACGCGATGAATTTGGACGGCGGCGGCTCAAGCACGATGTTTTTGGACGGCAAAGTCGTCAATCATCCGTCGGACTCGACGGGCGAACGCGCGGTCGGCGACGCGATTTTGGTTTTTCCGCGTCGGTGATTTAAAATCGAATTAATGGAAAATCAGGCGGAAGTTTTAGAACAATTCGGCAAGCGCATTCAGCGCTGTTACGGCTGTATGATCGCGTTTTATATGAAAGATATGTATCTCGGCGAAGATATTTCGTATTTTTGCGAAACCTGCAAAGACGATTCGATGTTTCACTTTGACGATTACACGAAAGTTTTGGATATTTCAAAACTGCGCGAAGCCGAAGAAGAACATCATCACCATTAAAAATGGTTCAACCGCGAAACCGAACCCGAAAAGAACCCTTTTCGGAAAACAAGACAGAAGAAAATCAGTAAGTTCAGGTGCTAACTCTAAACTTTTTCCGCTCTTTTCGCGTTCGGTTCGCGGCTGAATTTTTTTAGCCGACCAGATTCAGATTCGTCGCCGCGACAGGTCTCGTCCGCAGCGGCATCCGCATCATATTGGCAATAACTTCGGGCTGCATCAATTCGAGATAACGCGCCTGCATTTCCGGCGTGAAAACTTCGATCATCAGGCGATTTTCCACCCAGATTTCAATTAATTGGAAAAGCCCGCCGCCGCGATTGCACGTTAAAACGCGCCAGCCTTCGCGCGTCGCAATCGCGCGAACGGTTTCGGCGTCTAACTGCGTGTTGATGTTGACGTGCGTCGCTGAATATTCTGAAACGCGCTCGCGCGGAGTGAATTTCGCTTCAAATTCTTCGGTCGGCGTCTGCGTGTTGAAATTTTCGTCTTCGACCGGCAAATTTTCGCCGGGTAAAAGCTCGATGTTAATCGGCGTAATTTCAATCGCCGTGCCTTTGCCGTCGTTGGCTAAAACTATAAAAGAATCGGGACAAGCCATAAACGGAAACGTGTAACCGTTCCACAATTCGGCAAAAACATTGGCGACTTTTTCAGGGTCGCGCGCGCTGATGGAAAGATGATTGATCATAATTATTAAGACTCCTGCAAATATAAAATTAAGAGAACAAAACGTCCTTCACTTATAAACGCGCGATTTTTTGGCAAAAGGTGTCAGGTAATTGAAAAATATTTTTTTAATATCAAGAAAGCGACAGAAATTTTCGGTTTGTGTATATTTAATTAAAGCGAAAACACTGAAAATTAAGGAGAAAATTTATGTCAACAGCGGATAACAAAAGCGATAATCAAACGAAAAAAAACGAAAACGAATCGGACAATCCGGCAAACAATACGACGATTGAAAACAGCGGTTCGCCCGGCAGAACGCCCGGCGCGGCGGAAGGCGACGAAGCGACGATTGACGCCGACATTAAAGAGAAAGAAGCCGAAGGAAAATTGTAATTTGAAAACAAAAGAAATCAGCCGCGAACGAGACGAATAAATTCGTAAAAATAATTCGTGTCGTTCGCGGCTGATTCTGCTTTTAGCGGCTAAATAATTTTCAGTAAAATTTTTCGTTCTCTCGCGCCGTCGAATTCGCACAGATAAATTCCCTGCCATCTGCCCAAAAGCAATTTGCCGTTTTCAAACGGAACGGTCACGCTTGAGCCGACAAGCGAAGATTTGAGATGCGCGTCGGAATTGTGTTCAAAATGCCGAAAGCCTTCGTAAAACTGCGGAATCGTGTTTTTCAAAAAAAGCAGAAAATCGTGCTTTACGTCCGGGTCGGCGTTTTCGTTAATCGTCAAACCGCACGTCGTATGCTGCGTGAAAAGCACGCAAACGCCTTCGCCCGTTTCAGGCAAAAGTTTTGAAACTTCCGTCGTAATCTCAATCATCTCTTCGCGCTGTTTCGATTGAACTTTTATCGTTTTCATAAAATCATTTTACTTGAAGAGAAAAGAAATTAGCCGCGACCGACACAAATTAACACGAATTATTTTTCAATTTTATTCGTGAATAATTCGTGTGGTCGCGGCTAAACAAACTTCCGATCCACAATTTCTGCTACAGTTTCTTTTCAGCCGGAACTTCAACTGTTCTCTGCACTTGAGCTTTCGGCGCGGATTCGGGATCAACTACTTTGTTTGAATGAATTGCGATATGCGGCGCGATAATCAGCGCGACAATACTCATCAATTTAATCAAGATATTCATCGAAGGTCCCGAAGTATCTTTGAACGGATCACCGACGGTATCGCCTGTAACGCTCGCTTTGTGCGCGTCGCTGCCTTTGTATTCCATTTTGCCGTTGATCTCGACGCCCGCTTCAAATGATTTTTTGGCGTTGTCCCACGCGCCGCCGGCGTTGTTTTGGAACATTCCCATCAAAACGCCTGAAACGGTTACGCCCGCGAGTAAGCCGCCGAGAACTTCCGGTCCGAAAGCAAAGCCGACGACGACCGGAGTGATTAAAGCAATCGCGCCCGGAAGCATCATTTCCCGCAGCGAGGCTTTGGTCGAAATGGCGACGCATTTATCGTATTCCGGTTTGGCTTTGTATTCCATAATTCCCGGAATTTCTCTAAACTGCCGCCGGACTTCCGTAACCATCGCCATTGCCGCGCGTCCGACGGCGGCGATTGCGAGCGATGAAAAGATAAACGGAATCATTCCGCCGACGAATAATCCGGCGAGAACGTCGGCTTTGTAAATATCAATCGAACTGATTCCCGCAAGACCAACGTAAGCAGCGAACAGCGCGAGCGCCGTCAAAGCCGCCGAAGCAATGGCGAAACCTTTTCCGGTCGCGGCGGTCGTGTTTCCGACGGCATCCAAAATATCGGTTCTGCCGCGAACTTCTTTCGGCAAACGGCTCATTTCGGCGATGCCGCCCGCGTTGTCGGCAATCGGTCCGAAAGCGTCAATCGCTAATTGCATCGCGGTCGTCGCCATCATTCCGGCGGCGGCGATTGCAACGCCGTAAAGACCTGCGAAGTAGTGCGACAGATAAATTCCCGATGCGAGAATCAGCGTCGGAACTAAGGTTGATTCCATTCCGACCGAAAGCCCGCCGATGATGTTGGTCGCCGCGCCCGTGTCGGATTGCCGCACGATTGACATCACGGGACGTTTGCCCATCGCAGTGTAAAATTCCGTCACAAGACTCATCAGCGCGCCGACAATCGAGCCGACTAAAATCGCCAGAAAAACTCCCGTATTTGTAAAGTTATGACCGCGCAAAGTCATCTGCGCGGGCATCATCCACATTACGATAAAGTAACAGGCGATGACCGTGATAATCACCGAAGTCCAGTTGCCGAGATTCAGCGCTTTCTGCACATTTCCTTTATCGTCGGCGATTCTGACAAGCGTAAAGCCGATAATCGAAAAAATAATTCCGAGTCCGGCAATCAGCATCGGCAGAAGCATCGGCGAAAGTCCGTTAAAATTATCGGTGACGGTGATTTCGCGTCCCAAAACCATTGTCGCCAGAATCGTTGCCACATAAGAGCCGAATAAATCCGCGCCCATTCCGGCAACGTCGCCGACGTTATCGCCGACGTTATCGGCAATCGTCGCCGGATTTCGCACGTCGTCTTCGGGAATTCCGGCTTCGACTTTGCCGACTAAATCCGCGCCGACATCAGCCGCTTTCGTATAAATTCCGCCGCCGACTCTGGCAAACAGCGCGATTGATTCAGCGCCGAGAGAAAATCCGGCAAGCACTTCAATCGCTTTTTCCATCGCCGCGTTGTTGACCGTCGCGCCGGGAACATTCAGAACGTAAACGTGATAGAAAATAATAAATAAAGTGCTGAGACCTAGAACGGCAAGTCCGGCAACGCCGAGTCCCATCACTGTTCCGCCCGTAAAAGCGACTTTAAGCGCGTCTTTCAAACTCGTTCGCGCCGCCTGCGTCGTTCTGACATTCGCTTTGGTCGCAATGTTCATCCCGAAATATCCGGCAGTCGCGCTGAGAACCGCACCGATGATAAACGAAACGGCGATCACCGGAGAAGAAGTTTCAACCAGCGTTCCCGACCATCCGAGAATAATTGCCGCAACGATGGCAAAATAAGTTAAAATTTTCCACTCCGCTTTCAAAAACGCCATCGCGCCTTCCGCGATATAAGTCGAAAGCTCGACCATATTCGCTTCGCCGGTCGCCTGCCTGCTAACCCAAGCAGACTGAATCGCCATCACGACTAACCCCAAAATCCCTAATGCCGGGATTAGATAAAGAATTGTTGATTCCATTAAAAAACCACCTGTTGATAAAGTCTTTTCTGTTAAATTTTTAAGTTTTTAAAATTATAAAGCTCTAATCCCGGCTAACGGAAATTAACCCGACTAAAGCAAAAGGGTAATTATTGCCGATTTTATATGAAAGATTCAAATCAGTATTTGCTTTGCGGTAAAGTTTTTATAATTTTTTTGCGGCGAACGGAGCGTTCTTCAGTTTTGCCGCTTGCTGAAATACCCGGCGCGAAATTATTTTTCGCGTTTCATCAGTTCGATAAAACGTTGGAAAAGATACTCGGAATCGTGCGGACCTGGCGCGGATTCGGGATGATATTGAACCGAAAAAACGGGCAGAGCTTTGTGACGCAAACCGGCGACGGTTTGGTCGTTGAGATTGACGTGCGTGACTTCGACCGTTTCCGGCAGACTTTC
>CAXSHW010000040.1:30551-36119 GCA_964237245.1 uncultured Pyrinomonadaceae bacterium | reverse complement strand
CTAAATCGCCATTACGAAAATGTAATTCTAAAAACTAATGTTACTTAGCACTAGTCGAAGTAATTGTTTAGCTTCGTGGTCAAAATTACCGCTATCTTCAGGGTTACCTGAATTGATAAGTGTTAAAACATCAGCAAGAAAATCCACTTCTGCGCCTGATAATTTCCCATCGGCAATAGCGAATTTAGTGCCAACAAGAAGTAATGAGGTAAGTATTATTTGATGACCGTCAACAGGGTCATCACCAGATTCCCACAACTCCCATCCAATATCTTCAAGTGGAGCAATTAAATCCTCAGAAACATTTTTAACATATTCTATTAATGGCAAACTATCGTGGTGTAAAGGCATAAATTTTATTCTCCAAAACTATTCAATATAAAAGTAAGATACATTCCCATCTAAATCAGCAAAAACCTTTCCTATATAAATGCAGAGCAAATTTTCAGGATTCTTGAATTGGCTGATTTTCAATTTTTTTAATGTATTCTTCCGGCAATTTGTGTTGTTTTGCGCCTTCGATAATTTTGTTTAGGTAATCTTTCGTTGGCAGTTTGTCACAGGTTTTATTTGAAATAAAAGTTTTTGCGATGAAAAGGATTTCTTGATTTTCATTGTAAACAATTACTTCCTGTTCATCATAGCCTTTTTCATATTTTCTGAGGTTTTCAAATCCGTCTGCGTCTAATACATAACAAATTCCCCAAACAATTTTGCCATCAGACTTAGTGATATTTGCTTTGCTTGAACCATCAATACTTTTTTTACTGAACTCTAATTTGTAGTTTTTGATAAATCCTTTGTGAGATTTGTAAATAACTACATCTCTTTCGTTCATCTGTTCTCTTTTTAAATTGCTTCCGTAAGCAAAATAGATCAAGTTATTGATAGTTGACATAATTCGTTCATTTTTCTGCAAAACGCTTTTCTCCGGTCGCTTGAGGACATTAACTCTTGCTTATAATCTTCAATGTATTTTTCTAATGCTTTTTGAAACGGCGTTCTATACAAAATGATTTTTCCGTTTAGTTTTTCAATTAAAATTTCGTGATGAGGGTCTAAAGTTTTACCATTTTCCCTCTTTTCAATTCTAATAAATGCAGAATCTTTCGTAGCTGCTTCATGTAGTAGTCCACAACGAAATTTGTTGTAAAAAGTATATGTGGAAATTTTTTCGCAAGCATTGTTTGGATTCGTGCCGTGTGAACAGAAGAATTTAGAAAATGGCGGATGCGAATTTAGAAACTTACTAAAAATATCATCATAAGAATTACTATATTCATATTTATTGGGGTCTGGATTTTTATTTTTATACGTTATTCCTCTGCAAAATGCTTCAAAGAATTCGAGAAGAATACACTGTAATGCAACAACTGAAAAACCTTCGCCCTTACCTCCATCTGGATACATTCTCAAAATTTCTTTTATAGGATTTAGAAATCTTGTTTCAACTCTTACCTTGAATATATTGAATGCCTTATTCCAATTCTCAGTATTTTGAATATCATCTGTTGAAAGAGTTTCACTTAATTCTTTCCAATCATTTACTCGGAAGTTTCCGGCAATCTTAAAATTATTATCTGAATCCATTTCAATTTTCCTTACTGAAAATTTAATTTGGTCAGCCGAATTTCTTCAACTGACCCTTAACAATTAATGATTCACGAATCTACATATGAATCGTCAAATCGTGAACGCCTTCGGCGGCTTCCATCATTGATTCGGAAACGGTCGGGTGAGCGTGGATTGTATTGGCGATTGATTCGGCGGTCGCTTCGTGCGACATTGCGACGCAGGCTTCGGCTAATAACTCCGTCGCGTGCGGTCCGATTAAATGAACGCCGAGAACTTCGTCATATTTTTCGTCGGAGACGATTTTGATGAAGCCGTCGGTTTCGCCTAAAATTCTGGCTTTTCCCGAAGCTGAAAACGGGAATTTGCCGACTTTGACATCGTAGCCTTCTTCCTTCGCTTTGGCTTCGGTCAAGCCGACAGATGCGACTTCCGGGTCGCAGTAAGTACAGTTCGGGACGAGGCGATGATTGATCGGTTCGACTTTTTTGCCCGCGATGCGTTCGACGACTAAAATGCCTTCTTTGCTGGCGAGATGTGCGAGCCACGCGGTGTCAATGACATCACCGATGGCGAAGACGTTCGGTTCGTCGGTTTCGCAGAATTCGTTGACTTTGATCGTGCCGCGCGGGTTGACGACGACTTTGGTGTTTTCAAGTCCGAGATTTTCGAGATACGGCATTCTGCCAATCGCCACTAAAAGCATTTCGGCTTCGAGCGTTAAGTCTTTGCCTTTGCTGTCTTTGCCCGAAACTTTGACCGATTTTTTCGTCTTTTCCAGTTTGTCCATTTTCGTTCCGGTCAGACATTTGATGCCGCGTTTTTTGAATGAGCGTTCGAGTTCTTTGGAAACTTCCGCGTCTTCGAGCGGGACGATTCGATCCATCAGTTCGACGACCGTCGTGTCGCAGCCGAAGCGCGAATAAACCGACGCGAATTCCACGCCGACCGCGCCCGAACCTAAAACGATCATTGATTTCGGAACTTTGTTTAATTCCAGAATCTGATCGGAATTGACGACCTGTTTGCCGTCGCATTCAAAACCGGGAATCGGACGCACCACCGAACCCGTCGCAATGATGATATTTTTCGCGTCGAGCGTATCCGATTTGCCGCCGTCATACGAAACTTCGATTTTGCCTTTGCCGGTGATTTTGCCGAAGCCGTTGAATACCTGCACTTTGTTCTTTTTCATCAAATACGAAACGCCCGCCGAATTTTTCGCCACGACATCCGATTTGTATTTCTGAACTTTCTCAAAATCGTAACTCAAACCTTCGACTTTCAAGCCGAACTGCTCGAAATGTCCGGCTTTTTCGTAAAGATGCGCCGACTGCAAAAGGGCTTTCGTCGGAATACAGCCGCGCAAACCGCACGTTCCGCCGAGCCGCGCGTCCGGTTCTTTTTCAACCAGCGCCATTTTCAAACCCATCTGCGCCCCGCGCACCGCCGCCACATAACCGCCGGGACCCGAACCGATAATTACCACATCAAATTGTTCTGCCAATGTTTTACCCTCTTTTATTAAAATTTTATAAAAACAATAAACTTATTATAAGTTGATACGCGGCTTCAAGCTAGTTTAGAAAATTTGTTTCGGCTAAACTGCTTGTTGATATGGAACACACAAAAGAATTTGAAAAACTGGTCGCGGGCATCAAACCGAACGTCAGGGAAATTTCCGTCGCGGAAACTCTGGAAAAAGCAAAAAACGGGACGCCGCTGATTGACGTGCGCGAAGATAACGAATGGAACGATTCGCACGCGAAAGGCGCGACGCATATCGGGCGCGGCGTGATCGAACGCGATATTATCGGCAAATTTCCCGATAAAGATCAGGAATTGATTTTATATTGCGGCGGCGGTTATCGGTCGGCGCTCGCGGCGGACAATTTGCAGAAAATGGGTTACACCAATATTCTTTCGATGGCGGGCGGCTGGACGGCTTGGAAGGAAGCGGACGCGCCGATTGAATCTTAAAAATTTATGAGCTTTGAAACACACGACGCGCGGGAAAGAACAAAGGAAATTCAAGCCGAATATGCGGAAAAAGGCGACGCGCTCGGCTGGTTTGACGCGCTTTACAAAGAAGCGGCGGGCGACAACGAACGAATTCCGTGGGCTGATTTAAAACCGAATAAATTTCTCGTTCGATTTGCCGAACAACTAAATTTGCGCGGAGAAAATCGCAATGCGCTGGTTGTCGGCTGCGGACTCGGCGACGACGCGCGATTTTTGCACGATTTGGGTTTTCGCGTAACAGCATTCGATATTTCGCCGACGGCAATCGAATGGGCGCGTAAATTGCACGCCGACACCGACATCAAATTTTTCGCCGCCGATTTATTCGACCCGCCGAAAGAATGGTTCGCGGCGTTTGAATTCGTGCTGGAAGTTTACACAATTCAGCCTCTGCCGCTTGAAATTCGTCCGAAAACGATTGACGCGATTTCAAATTTCGTCGAATTCAAAGGCAAATTATTAATCGTCACACGCGGACGCGAAGACGACGAAGTTCCGCCCGAATTGCCGTGGGCTTTATCGCGCAAAGATTTGTCGCGCTTTGAAGCGAATCAATTCAAGCAAATTCAATTTGAAGAAATGTTCGGCGACGAAGAACCGCCGATCAAGAGATTTGTCGTCGAATACGAAAAGAATTAGCTATGAAAAAGATTTTCTTTCCTTTAATTTTATTGATAGCTTTGCAATTTGTTTCTGTGCAAACAAAGATTGATGAATACAAAAACGTTACATCCGACGACGATTCCGCTCATATTGATTCTTTACTTTATGTTTTGCAACAGGAGAATGAAAGTAGAGGTTTATTCGTAATCTATAGCGGTGAAGATAAGAAAAGACTGGGAAATATTTTGGCTTATGTTAACGGAGTAAAAAAATGGATTGCTTTAATAAAGCTCGATGTCAGTAGAATTTCCTTTGTTATAACTAAAGGTAAAGAATCTCTTACAAGAGAATTATGGATTGCCAAAAAAAATGAGAGTTTGCCTGAGTTTCGCTCGATTGATTTCAATTTAGATAACATCAAAAGTAAGTATTTTTATGGGGAAACGTGTCTGGATTGTGAACCGGCGATCCCGGAATTATCAACAAGCCGCATAAAATATGCGCTTTACGAAAATGCTTTAAAAAGAAATCCGAATTATGAGGCTTTGATAGTTATTGAAAAAGGGACAATGTTTGATTTGGTCGGCGATAATGTGCAATTAGTGAGTTCACGCCGTTTTGGAAATCAGTTTAGAAAGATTTTCACTATTGAAAGTGGAATAAAAAATAGTCGTATCAAAATAAAATTTATCAAACCGGCAAATCTTGGAACATCCGCCTATTTTTACATTATTCCAAAAATAATTAAGAATAAGAAAAAAAACAAAATTGAGGAATTTTCATAATGTCAGAAGCAGCAAAAACAGAAAAAAAGACACGCATTGAAACCGATTCGATGGGCGCAATCGAAGTCGAAGCAGACAAGTATTGGGGCGCGCAGACCGAACGAAGTTTGCATCATTTTAATATCGGATTCGACGTGATGCCGCGCGAGATGATTCGCGCGCTCGGCGTTTTGAAAAAGGCGGCGGCGATTGTCAATCATCAATTAAAGTCGGACAAAATGACGCTCGAAAAAACCGATTTGATTTTGCGGGCGGCAAACGAAGTGATTGACGGAAAATTGGACGCGCATTTTCCTTTGCGCGTTTGGCAGACCGGAAGCGGAACGCAGACGAATATGAATGCCAACGAAGTTATTTCCAACCGCGCGATTGAACTCGCGGGCGGCGAAATGGGTTCTAAAACGCCGATTCATCCGAACGACGACGTGAATATGTCGCAAAGTTCAAACGACACTTTTCCGACGGCGATGTATATTGCTGCGGCAGAAACTTTGAACCGTTTGATTCCGCAAATCGAGCGCGTTTATGACGCAATCGCGGCGAAAGCGTTCGCTTTTGCGGATGTCGTGAAAATCGGCAGAACGCA
>CAXSHW010000040.1:11816-30541 GCA_964237245.1 uncultured Pyrinomonadaceae bacterium | reverse complement strand
CAAGACGCGACGCCGCTGACGGTCGGACAAGAATTCGGCGGCTGGGCAAACTTGATTCAGAGAGACATTGACCGTTTGAAAATGGTTTTAGACGGTTTGTTTGATTTGGCAATCGGCGGAACTGCCGTCGGCACGGGTTTGAACGCGCATCCCGAATTTGCGGAACGCGCCGCGCATCAAATCGCCGAATTAACCGGCTTGCCGTTTCGCTCGCATCCGAACAAATTCGCCGCTTTGAGCGCGCACGACGAAATTGTTTTTGCATCAGGCGCGCTAAAAACTCTGGCTTGCAGTTTGATGAAAATCGCCAACGACATTCGCTGGCTGGCTTCGGGTCCGCGCTGCGGAATCGGTGAAATTTCTTTGCCGGAAAATGAGCCGGGAAGCTCGATTATGCCCGGAAAAGTCAATCCGACTCAAAGCGAAGCAATCACAATGGTTGCGGCTCAGGTTTTGGGAAACGATGCGGCAATCGGTTTTGCCGGTTCGCAGGGCAATTTTGAACTGAACGTTTTTAAACCCGTGATGATTCACAATTTTCTGCACTCGGTTCGCCTTCTACACGACGCTTCAATCGGTTTTGTCGAGTTTTGCATTGACGGAATCGAATTGAATCGCCCGCAAATTGACCAATATCTGCGAGATTCCCTGATGCTCGTTACGGCTTTGAATCAATACATCGGCTACGACAACGCTTCAAAAATTGCCAAAAACGCGCATAAAAAAGGTATTTCGTTGAAAGAATCCGCGATGGAATTAGGATTGTTGACCGGCGAACAATTTGATGAATACGTTAAACCCGAAGAAATGACGCATCCGTAAAAATACATCTTATGAAAAAATTATTTATCTTATTTCTGTTTTTGTGTTCCACAATTTTCGCGCAGCAAAAGTTTGAAATAAAAAACGCTTCCAAAGATTTCGATATAAGAATTTCAGTCGCTAAGTGCGAAGACGGATTTTGCGAAGGCAAAGCGAAATATTCTTTTTTTAGAAAAAACGCCGACAAACCTTTTCAAGTTATAAATTTGCCCGACACGCAAATCTGGCTCGATAAAAAAGGCGCGGCGCAAGCGAACGTAACGCTCAGATATGACGAACAAAGCGCCGTGAATTTTGACGATTTTAACTTTGACGGTTTTGAAGACGTAGCCGTGTGCGACGGGAAAAACGGCGGTTACGGAATGCCTTCATATCAAGTTTATCTGTTTTCCAAACAACAAAATAAGTTTGTTTCGAGTCCGGCTTTTACGAAATTGGGACAAGGCTATCTGGGAATGTTTGAGGTTGATAAGAAAAAGAAAATGCTCTACGCATATTCAAAAGACGGCTGCTGCTGGCATCAGACCGAAGGATTTTCAATCGTCGGCAATCGCCCGAAAAAAGTTTTCGAGGAAGTCGAAGACGCGACGATTCCCAATGAGAAAAAAGTCAAAGTAACGACGAAAAATCTCGTCGGCGGAAGGTGGCGAACTTCCGTTAAATACGTCAAGCGCGAAGAATAAAAACAGAAGCCGGCGCGTGAGCAAGAGCGGATAAATCAAATTTGATTTATCCGCTCTTGCTCACGCGCCGGCTTCTGTTTTCTGACAAAATTACCTTGTAACTTCAATCGTCAACGTCTGCTGACCGGAAATTATAAACTCGGCTGGCGGAAGTTCCTGTTCGGTTAAAATCGTCTGCACGGTTGGTTTGAAACTGCCGACCGTGCGGTCGTTATTTAACGTAGCGAGCATTGAAGGCGGAAGATTAGGCATTTCTTTTGAACCGATAATCGCGCCGTTCGACGTGCGATAAGTCTGCACGTAGAGACGGTCGGCGTCTTTGAGTTCGTTGATTGTCTTGACGAGTTCACTCAAATCTTTCGGCACGAATTGTTTGGAAGCTGCCGTCGCCTGAATCGAATTGCCGTCGCCGACAACGATTGATAAAGTTCCGCCCGGCGTATCGGCGGGAACTTTGACCGAGACTTTTTGCGAGAGAATTTTGCCCGTGTCGGTTCTGACAAAAGCCTGAACTTCAAAACTTTCACCCGCTTTGACTTCCGTTTTATCGAGCGCAAGACGTTCCAAAGTAGCGGTTTTGCTGCCGTCGGTCGAAGTCAGATTGAGGTTTATCTGGCTGATTTCCGCGTTGTCAAAACGACTCTGCAAAATCGCGTTTATCGGCGCGGCAACCGAATAAGCGGCAAGCTGCGAAGCGGTCGAACCTGTAAAACGGCGTTCGATTTTTATCGGCTTTTGATTTTTTAATTTAATTTCGCCGCTGACGGCAATTGTCGAATCGCCAAGCCCGCGTTCGTTTGCCACAAATGAATTGTAAATCGCCATATTCAATAAAAGCGGCGTAAGAAAGTCGTCCTTAGCAACTTCAAAATTCAAAGTTTCCTGATTATTTCGGCTGGTTTCTAGATTGAGCCGCACAGGAATCATTTTCGGCGATTGACCGAGTTTTCCAAAAACGCCGGTCGCTCTGTCCTGCGTCATACTGCCGACTAAATCATCCGGCACGGCGAGCTTAAATGAATTATTTAAGTTTGGAATAACCGTTACGACGTGCGATTCGGACATCGGCAAATCCGACGTGCCGAGACTCAAAAACGGATGACCGAAAGCATAAATTTTATCGCCGTCGCGGTATGTAACCGTTCCCGAAGCCGCCATCGAATAATCGCCGCGCGCGAGTTCCATCGAAACCGACGCGCCGCCTTGCAGAGTGTTTTCTTCGGCTTTTTTGAGCGGTGTGATTCGCGCCGCGCCGCCGACTGCCGCGACCGGAAACAGACCGACTGCCGCGAGTTGCGGCGCGAAAACATTTAAAGTTTCCTGCGAAATTCCGTTAAATGAAATCGGCGTCGCAATCGGCTGAAAAGTCTGTCCGGCAACCACGCTTAAAGGCGAGTTTGCGTTGCCGCCGGCGACAATCGAATTTGTAACAGTCGCGTTTTTAGGCAAGTTTGTTTTCCAATCGGCTGCGGCTAACTCGGCGAATGAAAACGGTTTCGGTTCGGTCGGCTTCGCTTTCAAATCCTGTTTATTTTCAAAAATCGCCAGCATTTGCGCAATCGGCGTAATGCCGCAAATCGGCTCTTTTGAAAAAGGAAAGCTGTAAGAAATCGCGCCGGCAAGTCGTCCGTTTATATAGACCGGCGAACCCGACATTCCCGCAAAAACGCTTGTCCTGTCTGCGCCGCCGCCTGAAAGCCGACCGACGATCATATCCTGATGCGGACCAATCGCGCCCGGCACGACTCCTAAAATCTCGACGGTAAATTCTTCCGGCTCGCTGCCGTGAAACACCGTCCGCGCCGTCCCGCGCATTCCTTCTTTAAGTTCGGAAACGGGGAAAAATTGCGCTTTTGATGCGCTGATAACAGCTTTTTTTGATTCATTCGCTGCTACCGCTTGACCAAACGCGATTGAACAAAAAGCTGAAATAACCAACAAACAGACGAAAAATTTTGCTTTCATATTTTTAATAAAACTCTTCCTATCTTGCCGCTCCGTATGGTAACATTTTGACTGGCTCACCGAAAGTCTTTTTCTAAGGACTGTGTATTTAAGACTCTCGAAAATCATTTCAAGTTGTATTTTCTTTCCCGATTTCGTTCAAATATTATGGCAAAAACAAAGCGTCTCGTAAAAAGCCTCTACAGGCTGATTCTTCCCGTTTTCATTCTGCTTTTTGTGGCAATCGTCGCCGCTTCGGTCTGGCTGGTTTATACAGTTTCAAAACCGCCGCAAGCCGCGTATCTGGTAACGCCGGAAAAATACGGGCAATTCAGCGCACGCGGCGCTAGAGTAACCGAAGAAACCTGGACAAACCGCGACGGAACGCAGTCGCGCGGCTGGCTGCTTCGCGGCGAAGGAAACGCTCCCGCCGTAATTTTGCTGCACAATTACGGCGCAGACCGCTCGCACGTTTTAGATTTAGGCGTAAAACTTAACGAAGCGACGAATTTTACGGTTTTGATGCCCGACGAACGCGGACACGGCGCGAATCCGGCAGTAAAATCCACATCCTTCGGCGGATGCGAAACCGACGACGCGCTAACGGCAATTGAATTTTTGCGCGGACTGAAATCTGAAAATCAAACGGCGCTGGTTGGAAAAAACATCGGAATATACGGTGTCGAAATGGGCGCGTTAATCGCGCTTTCAGCCGCCGCCAACGATGAAAGCGTCAAAGCAATAGCGCTCGATTCCGTTCCTGCCGACTCGAATGATATTTTGGCTTCCGCCACCGATAAACGCTTTCCTTTCGCCAGCATCGTCACCTCAAAATTCGCCCAAATCGGAACTTATTTTTATTTTTATAACGGCTGCTACCGGCGAAATTCGGCGTGCGACCGGGCAAAATTAATCTCGAACCGTCAAATCTTGCTGCTTGCCGGAGTTGACGCGCCGGAACTGCAATCTTCGACCGCTAAACTAAGCCGATGTTTTCCGTCTGAAACAAAAGTGGAAACCAAAATGGATTTGAATCCTTCCGGTATTAGCATAAATAATGCTTCGCTTGAACAATCAACCGCTTACGACCAGCGAATAATTGAATTTTTCAAACAAAATCTTAATTAGTGGTAAATGGTAAATGCTAAACGGTGAATTTCGGATTCTCATTTACCAATTACCACTAATCAAGGTTTATCTTTTTCTTGCCGTGTCCGTTGGTTTTGGCAATTTTGTGGATTTCCGCCGTTTCTTCCATTTTGCCGACAGCTTTGAGAAGAATTTCGCGCAGCCGCGTCAATCTTTCGATGGTCGAGCGTGTTTCGAGCATTTTATATTTTAAATCATTTTCAAGATTAAACGCCGCCGTTACAAGAAAAGATAAGGCTTGCGGTTCGGTCTGCTGAACTTCGGGAAATCTGCCGCGTTCGCCGCTCAATTTGTGCGCGGCTTTGGCGACACGCCGAAAAAGCGTAAAAACTTCATCGGACAAAGGATTTAACAGATTTTCGTCTTCCTTTTCGTCTTCAAAAAATTCCAAATCGCCAACCAAATAACGCTCGCCCGCGTCAACGTAATCAACCAGCCGATAACGCGCTACGCCGACAGTTACGACGTTTGAACGTCCGTCGGGCATCATTTGAACTTCTTTGACTTCAGCCGCGCAGCCGACTGTTCCGGTCAAAGGTTTTTCAATAAAACTTTCCTGCGGCTCAAAAAGCGAAACGCCGAACAAATTTCTTTCAGATTCAACGTCTTTGAGCATTTGCCGGTAACGCAGCTCGAAAATATGCAGCGGCAAAATCTCGTTCGGCAGCAAAACTAGCGGCAACGGAAATATTGGTAAATGTTTGATGCCGGCGACTTTTTCTAATAATTCGGACATAAAGATTCAAAGTTTAGGATTCAAGATTCAAAGTTTAGGTTTTCGAATGTGAATCTCCAATCAATTTCAAAGCGATAAAATCGGCGATTTTTTCCGGTGCGTCGTCGCTCAGAGCCATTCTTTTCGCGCCGATTACGGCGTCGGAAATTTCTTCGACGCGCGCTTTATAGCGATTATCACGAATGATTAAATCTTCGACGACGCGGCGTTCGAGTTTTTCGCGCGAAACGTCTTCGCTGACATCAGCCGCGAGCGCGTATTCAATCGGCGCGGAATGATTTTTGATGCGGACGTGCAGCGCGTCGGTCATTCGTTGCGCTTCTTCGCGGATTTTTTGCTGTTCGAGATTGGAATTCGGAAAACCGAGATGCCCGCGCAGAGTGATTTCGATAATCGGCTGCGGCTGATTCGCTTCGGCAATTCGCGCTTCGAGTTTTACTTTTTCCAACACGGCTTCGGTAATTTCTTTGGCTTCGGCGTAACCGGAAACGTCAAAATTTAAGCGCTGAAACGGACGCTGGCGATAATCGGTAATATGTCTGGCGGTGATTTGATTTTCATCATCAACTTCGACCAAAAACGCGCCGCGCGTTTCGCGGAATTCGTCAATGCTGGTCACTTCGAGCGAGCCGGGATTAAACGCCCAATTGTCAATTTCGTAATGTTTGTGCGTGTGTCCGAGTCCGACGTAATCGGCGACGGATTTCAGTTCTTTCAAATTCGCAATCGAAAGCGCGGGAATCGGGTGCGTCTGGTGTCCTTCAACGTCCGTATGCAACAACAAAATATGAAACGCATCTGTGCGCTGATTTTCCTTCATCGCTTCGGTCAGCATCGGAATCGCCCAATTCGCTGATGCGCCATACCACATCGAACCGAAAATCCGTGCGCGTCCGACATCAATAAATCCGCCTTTGCCGTCTTCTTCGTTCCAATTTTCATAAACGATTTTCCCGTCAACGTTTTTCGGTTCGAGCAGTTTAACCAAGTTCCAATTCGACAGCGAACGCAGCCAACTGTAATCGTTGTCGTGCGGTTTCTGGTCGTGATTTCCTTCAATCACCACGCACGGAATTCCCGCGTCTTTCAACAAACTCAAACCGGCAAAAGCATAATTCATCGTCTCCGGCGGCACATTGCGCTTATGAAAAAAATCGCCCGCCATAATCACGAAATCAACTCGTTCGCCAATCGCGTATTTCTGCAAAACGTCAATCCAAGCATCGAAAAAATCGCGCGGCGATTCGTTTAATTGGTATCGTGTGCAGCCCAAATGAACATCGGAAATGTGCAGGAATTTCATAAATTCAGTATAGACCATTTCACTGCCGCAGACACAGACAAGAAAATAAATTAGCCACGAACAAACACGAAAATCCACGAAAATAATTCGGTTTTATGTCGTGTTTTTTGTGTCTGTTCGCGGCTAATTCTTACTCTTGGCTTTCGGCGGCAAAACGGTTTCGAGTTTCCAATTTGAATCGGCGAATTCGTCACGATTTTTGATGACGAGCCATTGACCTTTTCGATTTTTCATCTGCACCAGACTGAAACCGCCGCGCAGTTTTTTGCCGTCGAAAATGAAATTCAATCTTCCCTTTTCCAGTTGTTCCAGAGGATTTTCTTCGGTCAAATAATCGCCGTTGTCCCAAATGGCAACGCGACCCGCGCCGTAACTTCCTTCGGCAAGCGTGCCGACAAAGTCAATGTAACTCAAACTGTGATCTGGAACTTCGATTGCCAAACGTTTGTCGTTCGGATTCAAAGATAAACCTTTCGGAACTGCCCAGGATTTCAAAACGCCGCCCATTTCCAGGCGCAAATCAAAATGCAGATTAGTCGCGTGATGTTCGTGAATCACAAAACGCCTGCGCTTTTCCGTTTCGTTTAGTATTTTTGGAATCATCAGTTATTTATGTAAATCAACAATCTAAAGTAAATGTTTTGAAGTTCCGGCGGAAATCCTGATTGCTTAAGTTTATTCACTGTTCGCTGTCAACTATTCGCTATTAAACGAAAGAATTCCTGTCAAAATAGTGAACAGCGAACAGCTAAAAGCTAATAGTTTCGCCGGTTCTAACTTAAATTTATTTCTTTTCGGTTTTCGGTTTTTTCGCCGCCGCGATTCCCTTTTCGATCAGATGCTTCGCTTTAGTCGCGCCGAAATGTCCGAGCGTTTTGAATTTTTTGCCTTTCGCTTCGTTGTAAGAAACGAAAAAATGCTCGATCTCGCCCAAAAGAATTTCGTTCAAATCGTTGATGGATTTGATGTTTTGGTGAACGCGCGAATCAGCCGAAACCGCGATCAGACGGTCGTTGCGCGTCGTTTGTTCGGCTTCGATGACGCCGATCAGTCTGGACGGAATCAAACAACCGACAAATGCCGGTTCGTCCATCAAAACAAGCGCGTCGAGCGGATCGCCGTCGCCGCCGAGCGTGTTCGGAATGTAACCGAAATCAAACGGGAAAAACAGACCGACCGCCAAAACGCCGCCGAGTTTGAAAATTTGCAGTTTTTCGTCGAATTTATATTTGTTGCGACTGTCTTTCGGCGTGTCAATAATGACGTTGAGTTCGCCGGTTTCTTCGTCAAACGGCTGGATTTTTTTAAATGCGCTCGTTGGATTTTGCACAATTTTCCCCTTGATTCTTACTTTTCGATATTGAAAAATTTAACAGAAACATCGCATTATGAAAAGCAAACTTTTTAATCGAGAAATTTAACAAATGTCACAAACAAACTTAAAAATCCGGCGCGGAACAGTCGAAGACGCCGAAACGCTCGCGCCGTTGGCAGTAAAAATTTTCAACGATACTTTCGCGGCAAATCCTTTGAATAAACCGGAAGATATGCAGTCTTACATCGCGGAATTTATGAGCGGCGCGGCGTTTGAAAATGAATTAGCCGACGAAAATTCCGTATTTTTTATCGCGGAAGCTGCAAATAAAATGATTGGTTACGCGAAATTGCTGGCGCATTCGATTGAAGAATGCGTTTCGGATAAAAACCCGATTGAACTTTGCCGTCTATATGTCGCGCACGAATTTCACGGCGCGGGAATCGCGCAAACATTGATGGACAAATGCTTTGCTGAAGCAAAACGCAAAAATTTTCAAACAATGTGGCTCGGCGTTTGGGAATTCAATTTTCGGGCGCAGAAGTTTTACGAAAAACTCGGATTTTCAAAAGTCGGGAAACACATTTTCCAACTCGGTTCTGACCCGCAAACTGATTTTGTGATGGAAAAGAAAATTTGAAAAACAACGTCAAGAATTAATTTCCGTCTTTTCGGTGGATTTTTCCGCCGAAGCAATTTTCACAATCTGCCGAATCGCGCCAAGATGATACGCCGTGTGCGCGATGATTCCGATAGCTTCGCCGATTCGGTCTTCATTCCAGTCTTCGATTTGGGCAAAAATCTGCAAAACATTTTTGTAGGATTTTCTCACGCCTTCACGCAGATGATTCCACTCGGTTTCGTTGACGGTTTCAATCAGCCAGCTTTGTTCCCAATTGACCTTTTCGGTTCTGCCCGTCATAAATTCTGCAAGTCGGTCGAGATAAAATTTGGCGTGTTCGGTCTGCGCGGCAATCGTCATTTGGGCGACTTCGCGCGAAACTTCCGGCGCGGAAAGTTTTTCGATGGTGTTTAAAACGCCGATTCCTTTATCCAAATACGCGCTTCCGGTTTCGGGCGAGCCTTCAAAAGTTTCCCTGAGCAGATACAAAATTGATTTCAGAAAATCGTCTTTTTTGATTGAATTAAAATCCGTGTTCATCTGTGTTAATCTGTGATTTCAAACTTTTTTATGACTGAAAATACCGAAAAATTCATCGGCGAATTTGCCGAATCTTTGCAAAAAGAAACTTTCGTTAAAATGACTTTAGGCAATTATCGCGGAAACGACGCGCATTTGCAAAAAATTCTCGTGCGTCTGGTCGAAACGAAAAAAGGCACGCGGCTTTTCTTTCTTTACAGACAGGATACGCGCGACACGGCGAAAAATTTCGACTTCACCGAAGGAGTCGAAAAAGTCCGCGAATTTTTGAAAACCGATTTTTTCAGCGGACATCTTTTCACTGTTGAAAACGATTTCCAGCTCGATGTCGGCAAAAAAGGAAAATCGCGCTTAAATGTTGCGAAACCGACGTTCAACACAAAACCCGACATCGCGCACGACCGCGAAAAGCAGATTTTAATCAACCCGAATTCCTTTTATTTGAAGGCTTTAGGAATTACAACCGACCGCGGCGAAATCCGCGACAAACAGCAGGACAAATGGAAACAAATCAACAAATTCGTCGAAACGCTCGGCAGTCTGATTGACAAATCGCCGCTCGCCGACAAAAAAAATCTGCGCATCGTTGATATGGGTTCGGGCAAAGGTTATCTGACGTTTGCGACTTACGATTATTTCAAAAACACGCGCAAAATCAACGTCAAAGTCACCGGCGTTGACACCAAAGAAGAACTCGTCGGACTCGGCAACGACATCGCAAAAGCGAGCGAGTTTGAAAATCTCAAATTCGTTCACGGCTACATCGGCAATTACGACTTGCAGAACGCCGACGTTTTAATCGCTCTTCACGCCTGCAACACGGCGACCGACGACGCGATTTTCAAAGGTATCAGCGCCGACGCGACCTTAATTGTCTGCGCGCCGTGCTGTCATCAGGAAATTCGCCCGCAAATGAAAGCGCCGGAATTTTTAAGCGGAATTTTCCGCCACGGCGTAATGCTCGAACGCGAAGCCGAAACTTTAACCGACGGACTTCGCGCTTTACTGCTCGAAAAAAGCGGCTATTCGACAAAACTTTTTGAATTCATCTCGACCGAACACACGCCGAAAAACAATATGATCGTCGGCACGAAACAGGAAAGAAAATCTGACGCTGAAAAGATTGGCGAGCAAATTAATTCGATTAAAGAATTTTACGGAATCAAAGTGCAGAAATTGGAAACTTTGCTCTCAATGCAATCGTAACCAAGAATCGAACTTAGATAAAATGATGCGAAAATCTTTCTTATTTTTGATCGTAATTTTAGCAAGCATCAATTGTGCCTGCTCAAGTAATTTCCGCACTCACGCAATTCAGTGCGCGATGGTCGGCGAGCAAAAAATCTGTTTTGTCAGAGAAGTTTGGGGAATTAATGGCGATCAGGCTTCATTAACGACAAGTGATAATGTTTGCCACAAACCATCAGAAAAATACGACTATATTTCGGATTCAGAGAGTGGATATACTATAGATTATGCAAAAATAGAAAACAGAAAAATATATATTTATGCTGCAAATCTACAGCCTCCTCAAAATCAGTTTCCGGTTGAAGTCGTTTTTGAAGAATATAATCCTTCCACATATTTTGGCAGAGACTTTATAAAAGATGGTTATCAAAAATTTGATTTAGGTAAAGAGAATATGACTTGGTGTTTCAATGATATTTTCTAATATCTCTGAAGCAATTGCTTTGCCAAAATCACAAGTTTGAAATACGATTAGCAAACCTTTCGGCTTGACCTTTCATCTGATTGACACTTATTATTACCAATTACGTTTTGAAGCGTGAAAAATTAAAAATAAGCAATCAAAATATAGGAGACCATTGAAACAATGAAACCTGAAATACACCCGAATTATGAAGAAGTAAGCGTCACGTGCGCTTGTGGCAATTCGTTTAAAACACGTTCGACCGGCAAGGATTTGAATCTGGAAATCTGTTCGGAATGTCATCCGTTTTTTACCGGAAAACAGAAATTGATTGACACCGCCGGACGAGTTGACCGTTTCAACAAACGCTACGCGCGTCAAGGACAAACCGCGAAATAAATCGTTGCGAACAATGAGTTTATTTTCCCGATTACATTAGCTTTTCAACATCAAACGCCGACGCTTTTTTCGTGCCGATTGCTTACGAGTGTAAAAATTTTACTCCGCCGGCAAAAGGTGAAAAAAGGTCGGCGTTAGTCTTTTATTAAACTCAGGTTCTTTATTTTAGATTTCTGAAAAGACAACAAAAATCAATCGAAAGTCGTCATTAAATTCGTATGAAAAAGAAAAATAAACAGCGGAAAATAACATTCTTGAATCTCTTTCTGAGTTTGCAAAAAGACTTGATCGTCGGCGGTCAAGCCGTGATGGAAGGCGTGATGATGCGAACGCCGAATGCTTACGCGATTGCGTGCCGCAAAAAAGACGGCACAATCGTTCACACGGCGGAATTTCTGCCGAAATGGAGCGAGAAATATAAATTTTTGGATTTGCCCGTTTTGCGCGGCGGCGCGACTTTGATTCAATCAATGGCACTCGGCGTCAAAGCCTTGAATTTTTCGGCTTCGGTCGCGCACGACGATATGGAAACGGTCAAAGAAAAATCCTTCGAGCCAGTTTCGCAAGCGGCTTTTGCCGACGGCACAACCGACGATAATTTCACGAAAGCGCCGGTTAAAGTCATAATGCCGGTTGAAAAGGAAGTAACGAAAAAGAACGCGACGCAGGCGGCGGGCGCGGTCGGTTCGATTGTTTTCGCGCTGTTTTTTAATGTTCTGCTGTTCATCGTCGCGCCGCTCGTTTTGACCAACGTTTTGTTTATCGCGCTCGGTTGGGCGACCGCGCCGGAAGTCGTTTCCGGTTTAACTTTTCTGCAAACGGCAAAGGCTTATATTTGGGAAATCAAACCCGATTCGTGGCTTGCGTTTAACCTGATTGACGGACTGATCCGAATGCTGTTTTTCGTCGTGATGATTTTTACGATGTCTCGTCTGCGCGATATTCGCCGCGTTTTTGAATATCACGGCGCGGAACACAAAACGGTTTTCGCGTGGGAAAAAGATTTGGATTTAACGCCCGGCAATGCCAAATTACAGCGTCGGCAGCATCCGCGCTGCGGAACTTCGTTTCTGATGATCGTAATGCTCGTCGCCATCGTTTTATTTTCCGTCGTCAAATTCGACGCGATGTGGCTTAACTTGCTGGTGCGAATCGTTTTAATGCCGCTCGTCGCCGGACTTTCGTATGAAATCATTCGCTACGCGGCGAAAAAAGAATCGAGCGCGGTTTTCAAAATTATGACGATTCCGGGTTTGTGGCTGCAAAACATCACGACGCAGGAGCCTGACGAATCGCAGCTCGAAGTGGCAATCGAAGCGTTGAAAGAATCACTGAAACTCGAACCGTCTGACGTTGAAGACGTTCCGGCGAATCATAGAGAATTGGAAGTGGTCGTTTAGTTTCGTTAACTTGAAATAAAGCTGATTTGTGAGGAAGTTATGAGCGCAGTTTTGGAAACAACCGTCGAAAAATCAATAACGGTCGAAGATTTCTACGAAATAGCGTTTGAAGGTTTTCGCGGCGAGTTGGTGGAAGGAGAATTAAGAGAAACGATGCCGACAAGCATTTTGCACGGAATTATCGCCGGAAGAATCGCTGTTATTTTAGGATTTTTCGTTTTACAAAATAAACTCGGTGAAGTTTTAACAGCCGAAACCGGTTTCAGATTATTTACCGACAGAACAACCGTGCGCGTTCCCGATGTTTCATTTTTGAGCAATGAAAAACTTGCCGAAATAAAAAACGTTGACAAATTTTTCGACGGCACGCCTGATTTGGCAGTCGAAGTGATTTCCCTCAGTGAAACTTACAACGACGTGCAGGGAAAACTCGAAGATTATTTGTCGGCAGGCGTCAAAATGGTCTGGATAATTCGCCCGGAAAATAAAACCGTTACGACTTATCGAGCTTTGTCGGATTTCAAAATACTGCGGGAAAGCGAAGAATTAAACGGCGAGGATATTTTGCCGAATTTCAAATGTAATTTGAGCGATATTTTCGCCAATTTACCGAACGGTTAAAATTTTATGTTAGAGAAACTTGCCCAAATCGAAGAAAATTACGAAGAACTGAACGCGCAGTTGTCTTCGCCCGATATTATGTCGGACATTTCGGCTTATACGAAACTGATGAAACAGCACAGCAGTCTGGGCGAAATCGTCGGAAAATATCGTGAAGCGAAACGAATGCGTGAAGAACTCGACGGCGCGAAGGAGATTTTGGAAGCGACCGAAGACGAAGAAATGCGCGAGTTGGCGGAAATGGAAATCGCCGAACTCGAAGGCAATCTCGAAAAAACCGACGAAGAATTAAAAGTTCTGCTGATTCCGAAAGACCCGAACGACGAGAAAAACGTCATTTTGGAAATTCGCGCCGGAACGGGCGGCGACGAAGCGACGCTTTTCGCGGCGGAAGTTTTGCGAATGTATGCGCGTTACGCCGAACGGCAGGGTTGGAAAATGGAAGTAATGGAAACTTCCGACACCGGCGTCGGCGGCATCAAAGACGCTTACGCGATTATCGAAGGCGACAAGGTTTATTCAAAATTGCGCTACGAATCGGGCGTTCACCGAGTTCAGCGCGTGCCACAGACGGAAACTTCCGGTCGAATTCACACGTCGGCGATTACCGTCGCCGTTTTGCCCGAAGCCGAAGAAGTTGATGTGCAGGTTGACCCGAAAGATTTGCGGATTGATTATTTTTGCTCGTCAGGTCCGGGCGGACAATCGGTCAACACGACTTATTCAGCCGTGCGGCTGACGCATTTGCCGACAAACGTCGTCATTTCAATGCAGGACGAAAAATCGCAAATCAAAAACAAGGATAAAGCGATGCGAATTTTGCGGGCGCGTTTGCAGGAAATGGAAGAACAAAAAATTCACGACGCGCAATCCGCCGAGCGCAAATCACAGGTTGGCAGCGGCGACCGTTCCGAGAAGATTCGCACCTATAATTTCAAGGAAAATCGCGTCTCCGATCATCGCATCGGTCTGACGGTTCACCAATTAGATTTGGTAATGGAAGGCGCGCTCGACGAATTTATCGAAGCCTTAACGACGCATTATCAAACCGAGAAACTAAAAGCCGACACGGTTGCCGCTTAAAATTCCAAATCCCAAATTTCAGATTCCAAATTATTTTGTCTTTGATCTGAAATTTGGAATTTGGAATCTGGAATTTGAAAAATGCCTGTTACCAAACTTTTTTTAGTCAGACACGGACAATCTGCCGGAAACGCGGCGGGACGTTTTGGCGGACATTCACCGACTCCGCTCTCGGAACTCGGAAAAAAACAGGCTGAAATTACTGCGCGAACACTTGCCAAAGAAAAAATCGAAACCATATATTCGAGCGATTTACTTCGCGCCGTCGAGACTGCCAAACCGCTGGCAAAAATTTTAGATTTACCGGTAATCACGACTTCCGCTTTTCGTGAAAGAAAAGTCGGCGTGCTTGAAGGTTTGACGTTTGACGAATCAAAGGCGCAATTTCCAAAAGATTATTATGCGCTGGTTAATCGTAATATCCATCACGTTATTACCGAAGGCGAAAGTTATAATCAACTGCTTCGCCGCGCGACAAAGGCTCTTTATGAAGTTTTGCGAGCGCACAACGGCGAAAACGTTGTCATTTTTTCTCACACCGGAACGATTTGTTTTTTGACTCTGCATTTAATCGGCGCGATTAATCGTTACACGAAAACTACGCCCTCGCTTATTACATCAAATTGCGGCATCAACCGTTTTGAAATTCGCGGCAGAAATAACGTTCGCGTTCACGCTTTTAACGACACGCGCCATCTTCAGCAAGTTACGGGAAACGACGCATTCGCCGCACGTTAGGCGAGTTTTTCCGAATTCATAATTCACGTATCCTGATTTATAACTTTAAACGTCGCTTTTGCTGCTGTCGCGCCCATTCCGACGGCGCTGCTGACGGTCGGCGCAATCGGATTCGCAACGTCGCCGACGGCAAAAACGCCTCTGACGCTCGTTTCGCAGCGGCTGTCAATTTTTATATAGCCGTGTTCGTCCGAATCAAGTTTTCCGCGAAAAATTTCCGTGTCGGGCGCGACGCCGATGCGGATTAAAACCGCGTCAGTCGTTAAAGTTTGCTTTCCGCCTGAATTTAAATTTTTTAACTCGACGGCTTCAACCCGATTTCTGCCGGTGATTTTCGTTAACACAGTTTCGGTTAAAATTTTAATTTTCGGATTTTCCGAAACTTTCTCAACAAATTCCGGTCTGGCGCGAAAAACTTTTCCGCGATAAACAAGAAAAATTTTCGCCGCCGCATCCGCCGTAATCAGAGCGTTTTCAAACGCCGCGTCGCCGCCGCCGACAATTACGACGGTTTTGTCCTTTACTAAATTTCGGTCGCGCTTACCGGATTCGATAATTCCTTTGTTTTGAAATTTTTCCTCGCCTTCGACGTTTAATTTTCGACGCTTGATTCCTGTGGCGACGATTATCGCCCGCGCAAAAAGACGTTCGCCCGTTTCAAGCGTAACCGAAAAATTTTCCAAGTCAATTTCTTTGACTTTGGTATAAAGGCGAATGTTAAAATCACGAGTTTCCGCCTGTTTGACGAAAACGTCTCGCAACTCGCGCCCGTTTTTCGCTTCGATGCCGAGATGATTTTTTATTTCGTTGTAAATCCAGAGCAATTGTCCGCCGAGTTCGGCGTTTGATTCCAAAAGCAAAGTTTTTAATCCGAGTTCGTCGCACCACAGAGCCGCCGAAATTCCAGCCGCGCCGCCGCCGATGATAATAACATCATAATTCATTTTACGTATTTTTCCGCCAAAAACTTATCGAATCCGTTCTGCGAAATTACCACTTTTTGTCAACAAAATCTCCCGTTTTTTGTCACCGCAATAGCCGGCTTTTGATAAAATTAAAAAGCCGCGCGCCCGCAAAATACCTTTTCGCTGTTAGATAACCGCTTCGCAAAATTTTCTTTTTTCCGATTAAAGCTGGCACTCATCTTGCGTTTAGATTTATTTTGGGCTTTAAACCGGCTCATCCATTGTTTCACAAAACAAATTAAAATCTTCAAAATTTAATTACTTTCCGACTCAGCAAAAACTTATGAAATTAGACTTTGAATCAAATACGCAAGTCGTCTCCTCGATTGACGAAGAATTTTACAATGATACAAGTTTTGAAAAAAGCTCAACCGAAGTGTTGCCGATGCTTCGCGCGGGCATCAAAGCCGCACAGGAAGGCAATCGCGCCGAAGCCAAAGTTTTATTGCTTCGCGTAACCGAAATCGAACCCGGCAACGAAGAAGCCTGGATGCGGCTCGCTTCGGTCAGCGAATACCCGGAAGAGCTGCTCGGTTTTTTGAATCACGTTTTAGACATAAATCCGCACAACGAACGCGCTTCGGAATGGGCAAATTCGACCAGAACGCTGCTTGCCAAAACTTTTGTCGAGCGCGGAATGAACGCCTCAAAGGATGCTCACAAAGATTTCGCCAGACAGTGTTTTTTACAGGCGACGGCTCTCGACGGCGAAAACGAGACGGCTTGGCTGTGGCTGGCTTCAGTCTCCGATTCGGCGGAAGAAAAAACCGCGCGGCTCGAAAAAGTTTTAAGTCTCAACCCGGAAAACGAAAACGCGATAGTTTTGCTCAAATCCGTTAAAAATCAAAAAATCAACGCGCTTCTCGAAAAAGCGGCGGCGGCGGCGGTCGCCGACGAACAGGACGCGGCAAAACAGATGCTCGAAGAAATTTTGAGCGACGCGCCCGAATTGGTCGAGGCTTGGGTTTTAAAATCTTTTCTGGTTTCCTCGTTTGAAGAAAAAATTGATTGTTTTGAAAAGATTTTAGACCTTGACGACGAAAACGAACTGGCAAACGTCAATTGGACGGCGCTGCTCGATTTGATGTCAAAATCCGAATCGCAAGCCAGAGTCGCCGAAGCAAAATCATTTTTCGCTCTGGATGAAAATAATTTTGCAGATTCGGAAACGTCGCTCGCGTCACCGGAAATGAATAAAAGTTCCGAACACAATACTTTTTCGCTCGTTAAACCTTCGGAAACTGTTCAATCGGATTTCAACGCGCAGGCAGACGAAGAAGAGTTTTACGACAACAACGAATCAGTCGAAGCCGCTTATTTTTACAAAGAAGACGAGAAAAATTTTGCGGTCGGCGAAGCGGACGCGGCGGACGAAGAAAACGAAGTTTTTGAAGTAGCGGCGCAAACTCACACTGAATATTCTGAATCGCAGTCAGAATATTCAGAGGAAGTTTCAGAAGATTTCTCACAATACGTGAGCGGCGAAATTTCACTGCCGCAAGACGTTTTGCCGTCGTATTATGAAAATGAAGAAAATCTTACCGAGCCGTTGGAAGCGGCGGAAAATGATTATTCAGAAGAATTTAAGAAAGATGAACCGGAGTTTTTTGCAGAAAATAATTTGAAATCAGAACAAACTTCAGTTTCAGATGAAGAAGAATTCGACGAAGAAAATTCTGCCGAAGCGAACTTTGCCGAAACTGCTTTCACCGATGAAAATTTTAACGAATCGTCGAATCAAGTCTTTGCCTGCCCGTTTTGCAGCGCCGAAGAAGAGACGCAGCCGTTTGTTTGCGGTTCTTGCCGCACGATGTTGACGCTTTCGGATTTGGAAATGCTGCTCGCTCACGGCGAATCCGACCGCGAAATTCTGCGTCAAGCCGTCGAACGAATGGAAGACGAACGAAATCGGCGCGATTTCGGCGCAGAAGATTTCAAACTTCTGGCAATCGGTCAAATCAATCTCAAAAATTTGCGTCAAGGCTGCGTTTATTTGCAGGAAGCCTCGCAGTTAAATCCGAACGACGTTGTTTTAAGCTCGCAATTGAATTCCCTGAAAATTCGCCTCGCGGAAATCGAAGAACAGCAGAGCATTCACGAATCAATGCCGCGCAACAGAAAAATTCTGGTCGTTGACGACAGCGCGACGGTTCGCAAACTGATTACAGGCAAACTCGAAAAAAGCGGTCACGAAGTTTTCTGCGCCGTTGACGGTTTGGACGCGATGGAAAAAATCGCGGAAATCGTGCCGGATTTGATTCTGCTTGACATAAATATGCCGAGAATGGACGGCTATCAAGTTTGCAAACTCATTCGCGGCAACGAAACGACCAAAGACGTGCCGGTCGTGATGATTTCCGGCAAAGACGGATTTTTCGACAAAGTTCGCGGTCGAATGGCTGGCACAACCGGCTATATTACGAAACCTTTCGGACCGGAAACGCTGATGAAAATGGTCGAAACTTACATAGTGCAAAACGGATAGTGGACGACGAACGATTGAAAATCGGCAGTTCGCAATTTTAATGATTTTCAATCGTCCGTTTTCGTTATTATGAGTTATTTGACTCAACAAAATTCGGCTGACCACGATTCATCCGCGTTTGACGCGGCGCATCTTAATGGCGCGTTTTTCTCCGGTGAATCGTTCGCGCAGTCAAAGAGCGAAAAATTCGTTGTCTTTTGTTTGGGCGCGAAATTTTTCGCCTTTTCGTCAAATGAAGTCGCGGAAGTCGCTCAGAGACTTTTGATTAC
>CAXSHW010000040.1:5779-11806 GCA_964237245.1 uncultured Pyrinomonadaceae bacterium | reverse complement strand
GCCGCTGCCGAATGTTCCAGAATGGCTTATCGGTATCGCCGACCTGCGCGGCACGATTATTTCAGTCGTCAGCCTGCAAAAATTTCTCGACGCGCCGGACGCGGCTTTTTCGCCGAGAACCAAATTCATCGTCTTGCGGTCACCGAATTTTCCTTCTACGGTTGCCGTTGCCGTTGATAGATTGTGCGAAATTATCGTCTTGCCGAAAGAAGAGATTCAATCAATCGAAAATGAAAAAACGCCGCTTTTATTTGGCAGAACGGAATATAAATCAAATCCTTTGTGTCTCTTAAATGTAGAAAATTTGTTTTCTTCTCTAACGATTTAACGATTTCGCGCGACATAAAAAACATATGGCTCGACCGTCCGCCAACTCACTGCTCAACTCGCTGAAAGGAAAAATCTGGCTTGCCACGAGCGCGCTGGCTTTTTTTATCTGCACCTTCGGGCTGATTTCCTATTTGATAGTTTCGCTGCTGGCAACCGATGTTTTTTACGCGCTTTTTATTCCGTTTTTGTTTCTCGCCTTTACGGTGATGGTTTTCGGCTGGTGGCTGACTAATGAAGTTATCAGCCCGATTGAAAAAGTTTCTTTGCTCGCCAAAAGTCTGGAACGCGGCAACGCGGTTTCGCTGCCGAGAACTTCCGGTTCGCTTGAAACCGACGAACTGCTGAAAACTCTGCACCGGAACAATCAGCAGATACAAAATCTCGTTAATCTGATGGATAAAGTCGCGGGCGGAAGCCTCGATGTCGCGCTGACGCCTTTGCAAAACTCAGACCGTTTGAGCAGTTCGTTTCAAAAACTGCTCGCCAAAGTTTCCGAGTCAATCAATGCCAAACAGGATTTGAATAAACTCGAAACAACCATCGAAAAATTAACCGCTGAAGTTTCCGAAGTAAAAAACGGTAAATTCGACGTTGAAATAAGTTCGGATTCCGCGCAGGTTAAGGAAATTTCCGAAAGCGTAAATTTTCTGCTTCGACAGCTCAACAACCTGGCTGCTCAAGTAAAAACTCAATCATTCGACGCGAAAAATTCGGCTGTCGAGGCGCAGAAAAACGTGCAGGCGGTGATTCAAACAAACAAAAATAAAATTTCGGAGATGAACCAAGCCGCGCTCGCGTTCGCGCAAATTCCGGCGAACGTCCGCAAACTTTCCGAAGAACTTGCTGTTTCATCTTTGCCCGTCGGCGATTCAATCGAAAATGTTCGGCGCGGAACGGAAACGGCGCAAAAAAATCTGGAAGCCGTCAGTGGATTTCGCAGACAAATTCAGGAAACCGTCAAACGCATCGGGCAATTTGAAACACATTCGCGCGAAATCGCCCGCATCGGCAAAACAATCGAAGATATTGTCAACCGGACAAATATGATCGCGCTCAACGTTTCGATTAAAGCCGTCGAAGCCGAAGAGAAAAATCACGGATTTTCCGTTTTAGCCGAAGAGCTTGAGAGTCTGTCAGTGCGCGCCGAAGCGACCGGCAAGCAAATTTTATCGCTTAATAAAACTTTTTCGGCGCAAATCGGCGAAGCCGAACAATCTTTGCAGACGGCTGTTAAAGAAGCGGCGAATCTCTCCGAATTTGCCGTCGAAACCGGCAACAGTCTGAGCGCGATGGGAAAATACGCCGGTAATTTCTTAAAATTGCAGGAAAAACTTAAACTCTATTCGGGCAAGCAGACAGCCGAAACCGAACAGGCTTTTCAAACTTTTGTCGGCTCGATTACCGAAGCTGAAAACGCCGTGAAAATCTTAAAAGAGTCGGAAACACATATTAAACATTTTTCCCGCTCGCTGGAAGTTTTGCAGTCCGCAGCCGCTCACATTAAGTCTTCTTCGCCCGCCGAAACCAGCCGAAACACTTTGCCTCAAGGAGCAGTCGAAATTTATGCAAACGAACCCGTTGTGGAATTTGTTGATTAAAATTTTTTCGTTTTTAGCGGTAATTTTTCTGGTTCTCGGCATAGGTTTGAGCGGCGCGGCGCATTTCGAGTTGATGGAAAATAAGACAGCCGGTCTTTTAACCGTCCTGTTTGCCGCGCTTTTAGCAATTTTCGCGCTCGCCGCGCTTAATTTTTCCAATTTCAGACTGAGCCGCGAACTCAAGGAAGCAAATGAAATCGCTCATCACCTCGCGCGGGGAGAATTTTTCGACGAAGAAGCCGAAGACCAGAGCGATTTGCTTTTCGCGCTTCAGGAAATTTCCACGTATCTGCGGGAAAAAACCCTGATTTTCGACCGAATAGCGGGCGGCGATTTGTCTTCCGAAGTCGTTTTGCATTCGGACGCTGACGTTTTCGGTCAATCGCTGAAAAATATGGCGGAAAAACTTTGCCGCACGGTTCAGACGCAGGAAAAACGCGACCGACTGCAAAATTCCATCGTCAAACTTTTGTCTGAAGTCTCCGAAGTCGCGGCTGGCGATTTGACGGTTCAAGCTGAAATTTCGCCGGAAATGACGGGCGCGATTGCCGAAGCGTTTAATTCGATGACCAAAGAATTGCGTTCGCTCATCAAACAGGTTAAAGACGTGACGTTTCAAGTCGGCGCGTCAGCCAACGCCATCAACGATACGACCGAGCAGCTTGCGCGCGGAAGCGAAGCGCAAGCCTCGCAAATTTCCCGAACGACCTCGGCAATCTCGCAAATGACGCTGCAAATTCAAGAAGTTTCCGGCAATGCTTCGCTTTCGGCGCAGGTTGCCGGAGACGCGCTCAATACGGCGCGTTACGGCACAAAAGCCGTGCAGGATAACATCGGCGCAATGAATTCGATCCGTCGCCAGGTTCAGGAAACCGCCAAACGAATCAAAAAACTCGGCGAACGCTCGCAGGAAATCAGCCAGATTGTCGGGCTGATTGACGATCTTTCCGACCGCACAAGCCTGCTCGCGCTAAACGCATCTCTGCAAGCATCAGCCGCGGGCGAAGCCGGTGTCGGTTTTGCCGTCGTCGCCGAAGAAGTCGAACGGCTCGCCGAACGCTCAAATCGTCTGACACAGCAAATCGGTCAGTTGACGCAAACGATTCAAACCGAAACAAAAGACGTTGTGGCTTCGATGGAAGAGACGATTCACGAAGTCGTCGTCGGTTCGACCTTGGCTGACCGCGCCGGACACGCGCTAGTTGAAATCGAACAGGTTTCGACGCTTCTTGCCGAACTTATCGGTTCGATTTCGGATTCCGCCAAACGTCAGGCTGACAGCTCCGAAGATATTTCGATGGCGATGGTCAATATCTCGCAAGTTACCGAATTGGTTCAAACAGGCGCGAAACGCGCCGCCGATTCGGTCAAAATGCTGGTCGAACTTTCGGACGAATTGCGCGGTTCGGTCGCGCCGTTTAAACTTCCCGAAGACGAAATTTCGAGAAGAAAATTTTCGGGCGACGCAAGCGGAAACGCGATTTATGTAAACTAGATTCGAGATTGGAGATTTAGGATTTTGAATCCTGAATCTCGATTTCCGACAGATATTATGGACGCTGAAATTAAACAAGCCTTTGTCGAGGAAGCCGAAAGCTCGCTGCCGAAAATTCGCGGCGGCATTCTTGTCTGCGTTCAGGAAGAAAACGCTTTCGGCAAATTAAATTCGGCGATTTTGCAAATTGGCTTGATTAAAAACAACGCTTCGATAATAGGTTTTGAGGAAATAGAGCAAACCGCATCGAGTCTCGAAGAAAAACTCAAACTGCTCGGCGAGACGAAAGAAAAATTCACCGACCGGCAATCTCATCAGGTTCTCGACGAACTTGCCCGACTTGAAACGCTGATCGCAAAAATTAATTTCAGTCTCGACGACTTTTCGACCGATATTACCGATTTTGTTGATGAGTATTTTGACAACATTCAAATTCTTCAAACAGCAACTGAAACCGAGCGGGAAAATGCTGTCGAACCGGAAGAAGAATTTGAAATTGACGAGGAAATGCTGGAAGTTTTCGCCGAGGAAGCCGAAGAACTCGTGCAAAATATCAACACAAACCTAAAAATTCTGGGAAATTCGCCGAACAATCGTGAAGCGCTGCTTGAAATTCGACGCAACGCGCATACTCTGAAAGGTTCCGCGGGAATCGTCGGTTTGAAAAAACTTTCTCAGGTCGCGCACCGGATTGAGGATTTGCTCGATTATCTGGCTGAAAACGAAGTTGACGCTGACGAAAGCGTTTTTGAGCTGCTTCTAAGCGCGACCGACACTTTTCAAGCTCTGGCGGCGGGCGAAAATTCAGTTCAATTAACCGCGAAAATTACTCGAATCTACAAAAGCTGCGATGACATTCTGGCTTCGCTAAAAAAAAAAGATACACAGCCATCCGAAATTTCCCTGCTCGATTCAAATCTGAAAACAGAAACGGCTTCGACGGCAAATGCGGCGGTAAACAATCAAATTTCATCGGCGCAGAGTAGTTCGACGGTTCGCGTTTCGCTCGAAAAACTCGATGATTTGGTCAGATGCGTCAGCGGTCTGGTCGTCAGCCGTTCGATTTTTGAACAGCGCCTAAACGAACTCGAACGGCAAACCGAAGAACTTCAAAACAGCACGCGACGCCTTCAAATTTCCACGGCAAAACTGGAAATTGATTTTGAAATTGACTCGCCCGGCAACCGAAATCTTTCGGAAATTCAACCCTCGAATTTCAAAACTCAAAATTCATTCGCGGAAGCTGCAAATCCACAATCTGCGGCTCGCAATTCGCAAACTTTTGACGCGCTCGAATTTGACCATTACACCGAATTTCACCAAATCACACGCGAACTAATTGAAACGGCTGCCGATAATTCCGCTATCAACTCGGATTTAACGACACTCAAAAGTAATTTTGAAATGCTTTTCGACAGTCAGCGCCGATTGATTGAGGAGATGCAGGACAAACTTCTGCATCTGCGAATGGTTTCTTTCGGCTTGCTTTCGGTTCGTTTGCAGCGCACTGTGCGCGTAACGTGCGAGGAAGAAGACAAACTGGCGGAATTATTTATCGAAGGCGAAAATCTGGAAATTGATACGCAAATTCTCGACGCATTAGTCGAACCGCTGCTGCATCTTCTTCGCAACGCCGTCGCGCACGGCATCGAATTGCCGGAGACGCGCAGATTAATCGGAAAGTCTGAAACGGGGAAAATTTCGCTGCGCGTTTTCAGCGACGGAACGCATCTTGTTTTGACCGTAAGCGACGACGGACGCGGAATTTCCGCCGCCGCATTAAAGGAAAAAGCCGTCGAAAACAAGATTGTCAGCCGACACGACGCCGATGCGATGACCGAAGAAGAAGCCTTCGCGCTCGTCTTTCTGCCCGGATTAACTACAGCCGAGCGCGTAAGTCAAGTTGCGGGTCGCGGCGTCGGGATGAATATTGTCAAAGCCAATATTATGCGCCGACAAGGAATGATTTCCATTCAATCGGAAGCGCAAAAAGGCACGACATTTTCGATTCGCCTGCCGCTGCCGTTAGCAATCACGCGCGCGCTTTCGGTTAAATCAAACGGACAGATTTTCGCTTTTCCGCTCAAGCTCATAAAACAAGCAACGGAAATCCCTGTCGAAAACCTTCGTGATTCTATAAAAATCGGCGAAACAAATTATAAAATAGCGCATCTCGGAAGACTGCTTGATTTGCCTTCACAGCCAAATGCCAAAGCCGCGAGCGTTCCGGCTTTGCTGATTGACACTTCTGAAGATTCTTATGCTTTGATAGTTGACGAAATTTTGAAGCCGGAAGAAATTGTCATCAAAAGGCTCGGTTTGCCATTGCAGAATTTCGGGCGACTGCTCGGCGCGGCGACTCTCGGCAGCGGACGAGTGATACCTGTGCTTGACTTGCTATATTTGCTTGGACAAAAAATTCAAAGCTCAAAGCCCAAAACTCAAAGCCCGCCGGAAATCCACAATGCTTCTGCGAAAGACGACTCCAAAACCCGGAATCCAAAAGCCAAAATCCTGAATGTGATGATTGTGGACGACAGTCCGAGCGTCCGGCATCTGACATCAAAAGTCGTCAAAAACGCGAATATGAACGCGATTGTCGCT
>CAXSHW010000040.1:0-5769 GCA_964237245.1 uncultured Pyrinomonadaceae bacterium | reverse complement strand
GTCGCTAAAGACGGACTTGACGCTTTGGAGATTTTGCAAAACTCGTCCGAATTGCCGGACGTGATTTTAACCGATGTCGAAATGCCTCGAATGGACGGCTATGAATTGCTCGCGTCTTTGAAAAAACAGGAGACGCTTCGGAAAATTCCCGTAGTTATGATAACTTCCCGCGCGGGTGAAAAACACCGCCAAAAGGCTTTTGAATTGGGCGCTTCCGATTATTTAACCAAGCCTTTTGAAGATTTGGTTTTAATCGAAAAGATTAAAGGATTGACGAGAATTTAGCCCAAAGACGTAATTAACAAATCTGGTTTTTACTGTTTCTTCGGCGGATTCGCGGGACGAATCTCGACTTTACTCGACAGAGCGCGTTCATCCATCGTCAGCAGATTCAAAACTACCCGCGCAATGTCTTCGGGCTGAAGCTGCCAGGATTTTTTATCGCTCGGCGCGTCGCCGCCGAAATTTGTATTAACCGAACCCGGACAAATCAAGCTGACCTTGATATTGTCGGCGCGAACCTCCTGCATCAACGCTTCGGTAAAACCGTTCAGACCGAATTTTGAAGCGTTATAAGCCGCCATCTTCGGATGCGCGTTTTGTCCGGCGAGCGAAGAAATGTTGATAATGTAACCGCCGCCGCGTTTTTTCAACATCGGAATCGCGTGATGGCAGGCGTAGAAAACGCCGAAAAGATTCGTCTGTAAAGTTTCTTCAAAATCCGCGCTCGACATTTCCTCAACCGTCTTGCCGATAAAACCGACACCGGCGTTATTTATTAAAATGTCCGCGCCGCCGAAAACGCGCGAGCATTCGGCAAACATCGCTTCAATTTGCATTTCGCTGCGAACGTCGCAAATTTCGCCGTCAACTTCTCCAAAAGCGGAAAGTTTTTCCAAAGCGCGTTTTAGTTCGACCTTATCACGCGCGCAAACAAAAACCGACGCGCCCGCATTTAATAATTCCTCGGCGATAGCGCGTCCTATTCCTTTTGTTCCGCCGGTGACGACGGCGATTTTGTCTTTTAATTCCATCGGCTTATTTACTGTTTTATTTTATATCCGACAATTCAGCGTTTTTCGGAAAAATCAGTTTCGGCGAATCTTGTCGCGTCAATTCTTTCCAGAGGATTGTTACATTTCCGTCCGTATCTTTTCTGATAACACGAAAAGCAATTGTTAAATCAATTCTTTTATCGTTTTTCAAATTTTGAAATTTCTTTTCGTCTTCCGTCAAGCGAAACGGCGAAAGACCGGAGACATTTTTGCCGCCGTTTCGATACGCGACTATCCGCGCCGCGTAAGTTGTATTCAAATCGGCTCTCAATGTTTTTCCGTATTTAAATCCGCCGGATTCAACTGTCGCCGCAATTTGTTTGAATTGTTTTTTCGCTTCCTGAATGTTGGTCTCCGGTTTGAAATCAGCTAAAAATTTCATTCCGCCGCTTGCGAGCGAGATATTTTCAAGCGGCGCGTCGCCTAAATTCACTAAAATTTCCTGAGACAGAAAGCCGTCGGCTGTCAAATTTCCGTCTCTAAAACGAATATCCGACGAATCCGAGTCAGCATAATCTTCCCGGCGAAAAGAAAACGCCGAACTGAATGAAACCGCGTTCGCACAATCTCCGTCAACGCGAATTAGATTTTTTGACTCGCAATCCAAATCGGGAAATAATCGAAACAGTCCGGTTTTAGGCTGTTTCAAAAACTCTCCATATTTGGCGGAATCCTCTGAATTAGGAGCGCGTAAAGCGATAACTTTTTTTCGTTCCGCTCTTATTGCCGCGCGATTCTCACTCGCCCGCGCTCTGCTGATCCTTTTCTCCCGCTCAAAGTTTACACTGTCCAAATCCGTTATTTTATTTCGTTCGGGTAAAACTCCTTGATTACTCGCTATCTCAATTGCTCTCCGGTTTTTTTCACGTCCTTCTTCTTCTATCCGCCTCTGTGTCTGAACATCCGGGTCAGAAGTCTGCCCGAAAGCCGCAAATGTTGCCGACGGTATAAAAATACCTGCAAATAATGTCACGAAAATAATCATTTTCCCTTTCGTTATAATTATGATATTCATTTTAGACCGCTCCTCCGTAATTCATTTTTTGTTTCTCAAAACCGGCGCGTCTTTTTGTTCCAGTTTCTTCCAGAGAATGATGACGCTTCCGTCTTTTTCCTGTCCGACGACTTTGAAGGCGGCTGTCAAATCCGTGTTCCAGAAATTTTTGTAATAGCCGTATTTATAATTGACGTAATAGTAGGCAATCGAGCGTAGAACGTATGTTTCGTTAAGATTAACCGAAGCGGATGAAGAATAAGAATATCCGTTCGCGCTCACGCCTTTTGCTAAAATTTGTTTTTGCAAATCGAGCTTCGACGCGCTGTCGCTCGGCTTGTAATTTTTCAGAAACTTTACGCTGTCCGATTCGAGCGTTACATCCGCAAAATTTACGTCTCCGACATCCGCGATAATATCTTGGATCGTTTTATTTCCGACAACGAATTTATCGCCGATAAAATGAATATCCGATTGTCCGATATAACCTAAAATAACGTCGAACGGCAAATTATCCGGCATTTTGCTCAAACGAATTGAATAAAGCGAACCGGCGCCTGTTATTTGCGCCGTGTTGCTACATCTTTCAAGCTCTTGCACGCTGACGACTAAGCCTTTATCGCAGTCGCGGTCGGGAAAGATGCGAGCAATGCCGGTGTTTTTGGCTTTCAGAAATTCGGCGTATTTGCCGTAATATTCGGCTGGCGCGGAGAGTTTTTCATTTATTTCTTCGAGCGTTTTGCGTTTTTCCGCTTCTTCGGCTTTCGCTCTTTTTAAGCCTTCGTTTATTCCGACTACCGACTTTGTTCGTTCCGTCGAGCGTTCGACTTCGATTGCCTTTCTCAATGTCTCGGCTTGTCTGTCTCGCTCTTCCTGCACGCGCTGCGCCCATTCCGGCAGCGGATTACGCGGGTCTGACTGTCCAAAGAAATTTTGTGCAGACGATAGAATCATTAAGCCGAACAAAATAACTCCTATTTTTTTCATTGCTCTCCTTTTGTTAAACTGAATTCAATCTGCGTTTGAGAATTTCATTAACGACTCTCGGATTCGCTTTGCCGCCTGAAGCCTTCATTGTTTGCCCGACGAAAAAGCCGAACAGTTTTTCGTTGCCGCCGCGATAAGCCGCGACTTGATTTTGATTCTTTTCAATAATTTCGTCAACGATTTTTTCGATTTGAGCGGAATCGGAAATTTGCTCGAAGCCTTTTTCCTCGATGATTTCGGCGGCGGTTTTTCGCTCGGCGAACATTTCGGTCAAAACTTCTTTGGCTTGATTATTGTTAATTTTTCCGGCGTCAAAAGTTTTGATGAGTTCGGCGAGATTTTCCGCCGAAACAGGCGAATTTTCAGCGGTTTGATTCGCATTATTTAATTCGCGCAAAAGTTCCGAAAGAATAAAATTTGCCGAAACGCGCGGATTTTCCGACGCTTTCGCCGCTCGTTCATAAAATTCGGCTAAATGTTTGTCCGAAACAAGCTGCGAAGCGTCCATGTAGGAAAGTTCGTATGTTTCAATGAATCTATCGCGCATCGCATCGGGCAATTCCGGCATTTCCGCTTTGATTTTCTCGATAAATTCGCTCGAAACGGCGAGCGGCTGCAAATCCGGTTCGGGAAAATAACGATAATCGTGCGCGTCTTCTTTCGAGCGCATCACGCGCGTCCGGTTATTTTTTTCGTCCCACAGGCGAGTTTCCTGATTGACAGGTTCGCCCGCTTCGTGCGCCGCGATTTGCCGTTCGATTTCAAATTCAATCGCTTTCTGCATAAAGCGCACCGAGTTTAAATTCTTCAATTCGACTTTATTACGAAACTTTTCTTCGCCGATTCGTCTGACCGAAACGTTCGCTTCGCAGCGCAGATTTCCCTTTTCCATATCCGCGTCGCTCGCGCCGACCCACTGCAAAACGCGGCGAACGTGATTGACATAATCATACGCCTGCCAGCTCGTCCGAAAATCCGGCGCGGTTACGATTTCACCGAGCGGAGTTCCGGCGCGATTCAAATCTATGTAGGAAAATTTATCAACATCGGGTAAACCTTCGTGAACGTTTTTGCCCGCGTCTTCCTCCAAGTGCATCCGTTCGATGCCGATTTTCATTGGCTTAAATTCAGCGGCTCTGCCGTTTTCGTCGCGTTCGGCGGTCATAATCACGAGTTCGCCGTTCGACGAAAACGGTTTGTCGTATTGCGAAATTTGATAACCTTTCGGCAGATCAGGATAAAAATAATTTTTACGGGCGAAAATCGAAGTCTCGTTGACGTTCAAACCGAGCGACAGAGCGGCTTTCGCGCCGAGTTCGACGACTTTTTCATTCAAAACAGGCAGAGCGCCCGGCAATCCTAAACAAACCGGACAAGTATTCGCATTCGGCTCGTCGCCGAAATTTGCCGCGCACGCGCAGAAAATCTTTGTGTCCGTCGCTAATTGCGCGTGGATTTCCATTCCGATAATCGCTTCCCAACCGTTTTTCATAAATTATTTTTTGCTCGACCTTACTCAAAACACACCACAAAACGGCGGAAAATTCCACCGTTTGCAGTTGTTATTCGATTTAACTTCCGTTTCGATTACCGACGAGTTCCGGTGCGAACGGGAATCGCATTTCCGATGCGGGCGGGAAAACGGTTTCCGCCGGTGACGTTAATTCTCAGTCCGCCGGTATTGATACGAACGCCGCGCGGATAAAACGCGGTTCCCGGTATTATCGGATTGTAGAAACTTCCGGCGCGTCCGAAACCGCGATTGTATCCAAACCGATTGTTGTAATAACCGTTTGAATAACCGCCGTAATAACCGCCGTAATAACCCGACGAATAATAACCGCCGCCGTTATACGCGCTTTGATTATACTGGCTCGCGCTCGCGCGGAAATAATCAATCTGCGCTCGCATATATTCATCTTCGCGCTGTCGCTGCGCTCGCTCGAAATTTTCTCTCTGGAATCTTGCCGAAAGCTCTGCCATTTCTCTGCGATTCTGGTCGCGCTGTCTGTCTAACTCTTCGGGCGAAGGCAAACCTAATTTCTGGTAATTTTCGCGGTAATCGGCTTCGGCTTGCAGGCGCTTCTGCCGAAATTTTTCAAGGTCGGCGTTGGTTACGGTCCTTTTCTGCGCCGCCGCGACATTTGCGAAAATAAAAATAAATCCCAAAAACAACAAAATTTGTTTTCTCATCTCTTTACACCTCTGTTCGTAAAATTTGTCTGATTATAACATTCATTTTCCATACGAAAAACAGAAAAACGTTTTACATTCATTAGAGAGAGAAAAAGCGTCGTTTTCCAAAAGTTAAAAACTTTTCCGGCGCAGACTAGACGGAAAAAACCAGTCGCTTTATTTCGTCAATTTTTTCGAGCGCCGCCGTTTCGCCTGCCTGGATAAACTCGTTCATTTTACCGATCTCATCGGGACGAAGATGCGCGATTTGCGGAATAATGACAACGTCGGCGCGGTAATGCTGATGAATCGAAGCGGTTCGCAAAAGCATCATTGCCGATTGAAAAATCACGCCGAGCAGAGTGCTTGGACTTCCCCAGTAAGTCGCGCCGGATGAAATAACGTCAACGGCAACGACGATTTCCGCGCCCATTTTTTTAACGGCTCTGGTCGGCACGGGCGAAACCACGCCGCCGTCAATAAGGCGTCTGCCTTCATAATCAACGGGAACGAACACGCCCGGAACGGCGCAGCTCGCGCGAATCGCCGAAGCCAAAT
>CAXSHW010000039.1:21838-36313 GCA_964237245.1 uncultured Pyrinomonadaceae bacterium | reverse complement strand
ACAACAATTGCGAAATCCGGCAATCGCTTTTAGCTAATTTGAGAAAGTCCTATTTAGAAAAACATTCTTTAATAAAAACGAATAGTTAATAATTGATAGTGAACAGCTTGGTTTTTCGATTTGGATTTAGTCTGACAGTTTTCTTGAGGTTTTGAAAATTTATTTCACCACGCCGCGTTTTGAGCTTTCGATAAATTCAATTAACAAATCAACTTTCGCGCAGTCTGAAATTTCTTCCTTCATTTTTTCGACCGCTTGCGTCGTGTTTAATTTCGCGTTAATCAGCAAATGGAAAGCGTGGTGAAGTTTTTCAATAGTTTCTTTAGCGTAGCCGCGCCGTTTCATTCCGAGGCGGTTTAAGCCGTAGCATTTGGCGTGATTGCCCTGCGAAACAGCGAACGGCAGCGCGTCTTTGACGATGACCGAATAGCCGCCGACAAAGGCTTCGATACCGATGCGGCAAAATTGGTGAACGCCCGAATACGCGCCGATGTTCGCGCGGTCGGCAATAGTGACGTGACCGGCGAGCGTCGCGGCGTTTGCCATAATCACTTCGTTCCCGATGCGGCAATCGTGCGCGACGTGCGCCTGCGCCATCAGCAGACAATCGTCGCCGATTTCGGTCAATCCGCCGCCGCCTTTCGTTCCGCGATGAACGGTGACGAATTCGCGGATGTGATTGCGCCTGCCGATTTCGACGGCAGTTTCTTCGCCCGCGTATTTCAAATCCTGCGGCGCGAGTCCGATTGAAACGAACGGGAAAATGCGCGTTTCATCGCCGATTGTAGTTTTGCCGTTGACGACGACGTGCGATTCGAGATGAACCTTATCGCCTAAAACAACCTGGTCGCCAATTGTAGAAAATGCTCCGATGTAACAATCATCGCCGATTTTCGCATTTTGGCTGACGATTGCGGTTTCGTGGATAAAAGAAGACATAAAAGGCGATGATTAAATGTTTTCCGAATAACTGAAATCACTTTCTGCGGGAATTTCATTGACCGCGATGGTTTCGCTTGTCGCCGCCGTCAAGAAATTTTTTATGATCAGCCAGGTAAAAATAAATGCGACCGGAAACGATAAAAAAACGCCTAAAATGCCGCCGCCGATTACTGCCGCAACGAAACCGATCACGCCGTATTTGCGGTTATTCAATTTTATTCCTAGAAACAACGGGAAAATTCCGAATAAAAAACTCAGCACAATATTGACTATTAGCGAATAAACAATCAATTGATTTATTGTTACTTGAAAATTTTGCATAATTATTGATTTCCTTCGGGTCGGTCGCGTGTCCCGATGATGCACATAATTTCGGCTTCGGCGGTAATGTTGCCGTCAACTTTGGCAAAACCTCGCATTTTCAGCACGCGGCTGCCGATGCGAATCGCCTCGACTTCCAATCGAAGCGTGTCGCCCGGCACAACCGGACGGCGAAATTTGGCTTTTTCGATTCCGCTGAAAAAGGGAATTTTGCGATGGCGGTCTTCAAATTCCCGAAGCGCGAGAATCGCGCCGCATTGAGCCAGCGCTTCAATCTGCAAAACGCCCGGCATTACGGGCGCTTCGGGGAAATGTCCTTGAAAAAAATACTCGTTAAAAGTAACCTGCTTGATGCCGACGATTCTGATGCGCGGCTCGATTTCGACGATTTTATCAACCAGCAGAAACGGATAACGATGCGGCAGAATTTCCTGAATGGCGAGCGAATCGAGAATTGACATAAAAATTAGAATACAAAATACAGAAGCCAGAAGCCAGCGGAATTTCTTCCGACGGCTGCTGACTACTAAATTTCCGACTGCTAATTATTACGGTTTGGCGGGCGTTGTAGCTGCTGCCGTTCCTGCGGGACGCGCGTTGTAGAAAGCGATAAATTCCTTCGTCACGTCGTATTTATTGTTGAATGCCATCAGAATTTGCGCTTCTTCGAGTTTCGCTCCGTCGAGAATAACGGCGTAACCGTTTTTAACGGCAAATTCCTGCAAAGCCTTCATCACGTCTTGATAAATCGGACCGACCGTTTTTTGGCGCGCGGCGTCAATTTGCGCTTTCAAATCGTCTTGTTTGAATTTGAATTCACGACCCATTTTGTCATAATCATCGGCTTTTTGCTGACCGGTAATTTTAAGTTTTTCTTTGTCGCCCGGAAATTTCGGGTCGTTAATTTGATTTTGTATATCCTGAATCTGTTTCTGCAAATCCTGAATATTTTTATACATTGTCTCCAACGTGGTAGCAGGTTGCTTAAATTGAGCTTCGACGGTATTGGCGGCGGTTACGAGTTTAGTAATCCCGCCTTTGTCATCTTCAAACGCGAACGTATTGACCAAACCGATTTTTCCCGCATCCTGCGCTTGGGCGAAAGCCGAAATCGCAAAGACGGCGACGAACATAAAATTAACGGCGATTAAACGAAATGTTTTCATTTTTATTTACTCCTTAACTAATAAAAGAAATTGACTGATTTTTGATTATTCCTTTGAAACTATTTTACCTGGATTTGTTGCTTGTAATTTTCATCAAATGATAATAAAAGAAAAACAGTTTTAAGTCAGCAATAACTTGCCGATTGCTTAGAAAACCACTTCAGATTTTTTATCACCGATTCGTGTCTTAAATTTTAGAATGTTCTTCCGACCGTAAAGCGGAAGCCGGTTCTTTTTCCGGGCAGAAAAATTCCCGGCAATTCACTTGTAACTCCGACTTTCGCGTTCGGGTTGTAATAATAAATCAAGCGGAACGGAACGTTGACGACCGGAACTTGCACGCGCAATTCCAGCCCGACGCTCGAACGAATGTCGCTGAACTTTCCGAAAAGTGTTTGGTCAAGCCTTAAAACCTGATTCGTCTGTGTGTCGCCGCGCAGGAAAATTTGCTGAACGTTTTGCGGCGGACTGACCGGACAACCAAAACCCGTCTGACAAAAATTGCGTCTGAATTGGTCGGTTGTCAGCAAACTGTCGTTAAACAACAGCAAACTTCCGAATCGGCTTTCGAGATTCGCATTGTTTCTCAAGGCGATGTTCGTTAAAGTTCCCGCGCCGACAAATGTGTCGTCCGACAAAAAAGTGCTGTTGATAGTTTGCGAACCTTTATTGTGTAAATTAAAAATCGAACCGACATCGGCAAACGCGGCTAAAGCGACCGGTCCGAAAACGGAAACTCGATACTCAAAATTTCCTAAGATTTGCGTGTCGCCGCCGATGCTCGGCTGATAGCTTCTGGAAATAAAACCCGGATTTGTTCCGTCAACGCCTGTAAAAGTTCCTAGTTGAGCCAGTTGGCTGTTTAAGCCGACAACCGGCACCGGCGTTCCGCTCGAATTACTGGCGGCGACGACGTTTCGAGTCGTAACGTAGCTGTCAAACGGCACAATCGGTCCGAAGCGAAAATCGTATCCGCGAACATCGGCGTCGCCCGTGTAAAAATATCTTTCGTAGAGCGGAACTCCGTCTATATAATTCAGCGAATTGGAATTTTTTACTTTGTCGGTTGTGGCAAAACTTCCGATTGTTCCGGCTAAAAGTCGAAATGCGAAAACTTCGGGTTCTTTGGATTTCTTGCGTCTGACCGGAATAAATTGACTGTATGAAATGCTCGGCTGATATGTTCTGACATCGCCGCCCAAGCCGGACAAACCCAAAGAGGCTGTTAATGTTTTGCCTTCTATCGTGTCAATGCCGTTGTTGCGCGGACGATATTCGTAAACAAACGTCGGCGTAACGCGGCTGGTAATGATATTCGGCTGCGCGAAAACGACGGGAATTGATAAATTTGGATTGTTTAATTGGTTGACCGCCGGTTCTTTCAGCGTGGTCGCCGAAATTTGATAAGACAAACCGATGCGCGAGAATCTGGAAAACGGACGCTTCGGCAAAAACTCCGAAAGAGGCGCGGTGGCAAATACGGACGCTCCGTAAGTGTTTTGCGTAAAAAGATTACTTTGATCCGTCGTCAAAGAAGCGTTCGGGTCAAGCAGCGCCTGATTGATCAAATCCTGATTTTGCGAAAGAAACGTTCCTTCGCCGAAAAATTTGTAACGGCTGGCGAAAATCGAAAAGCCGACCGAGATCGGACGGTCGCGGAAATACGGATTTTGATAAGTAAACTGGATATTTTGCTGGCGATTTCCGAAACCGAGATTGAACGAAAGAATTTCGCCGCGTCCCAAAAGATTGTTGGTCGAATACTCCAGACCGAAAAACGATCCGCCGATGCCGGAAACGCCGCCGTTAAACTGAATCTGCTGTCTGCCTTTTTCCTTGACTTTGACGATTAAATCAACGTCGCCCTGATCTTCGTCGGTGCGAATCTCCAAATCCTGATCTTTGTCAATCGGGTCGAAATATCCGGTTTGATTGAGTCTGGCGACCGATATTTCGACGAAATTTTGATTGTAAATGTCGCCTTCGTTAATCAAAACTTCGCGCCGCAGCACTTTATCGCGTGTAAAAGTATTGCCGGTAAATTCCAGTCGCCGCAGACGAAACTGTCTGCCTTCGTTAATCGTAATCGTCAAATCAACGATGCCTTCGTTCGGATTATTCGGATTGTCTTTGAAAACAGGCTCAAACTCGGCGTCATATTGAACAAAACCCTGCGAGCCGTAGGCTTTCTTCAAATCTTCGTTGACCGCATCCTGAAGTCGTTTGGCGTTGGCGATTTCGCCTTTTTTCAAACCGACTCCGGCTAAAATCTGCTGTTCGCTGAAAATCGAATTGCCTTCGACCTTCAACTCGCCGACACGAAAAATTTTTCCTTCGGTCACGGGAACGATAATTTTCAAAGTATCGTCTTTTGAAGAGATAATCGGAAGCGGCAGAGAACCTAAAAGAGGAACGCCCGTGCGTTTGTAACCTAATCCGACGACTTGCGGTTCGCCGACTCTGGCTTGGAAATAACCTTTCGAAAACATATACGAGCGGACATTTCTTTGCAGGTCGGCTTCCAGCTTACGCAGGTCTAAAATATCCATTCCCTTAAAGCGCGAGATAAGTCCTGTTTCTTTAACATAAATCATCGCGCCGCGAAGTTCGCTGTTTGAAAAATGCTCGTTGCCTTCAAATTCTATATCAACAATGCGCGAGCGATAACCTTGATCAACATCAAAAGTTACAGCGGTTGAAGTTTCCGAAATCTTTTCATCGTTGACTGTAATTTTCGCGTTCGGATAACCTTTCGAGGCGAGCAGTTCGCGGATAACGCGAATTCCTTTTTGCGCGTTGACCGGATTGAAATAGGCTTCTTTGGAAATACCGACGCGCTGCTCGCGGAAAGCCTTCAAAACTTCCGATTCGGGAACAGCTTTTAAGCCTTTAAATTGCAAATCACGAATAACGGGCAGTTCTTTGACGTGAAAAATGACGTTCACGCCGCCGCGCGCGGTTTCTTCGGTATAAACGCGGGTTTCGATTTTGTCGAAAAAATTGAGCGAAAGAAGTTCCTGTAAATCGCTTTCGAGCTGTCGCGGGTCGAGGACATCGCCCGGACGAGTTTTAACATAATAAAGCAAATCATCGCCGCGCAGACGACGATTGCCCTCGAAACTAACATTCTCTACCAACTGCTGTTGTTTGACCGCTTCGGTCTTCGGTGCGGCGTTTGTTTTATTGTCCGTTTTAGCGACAATCGCCGTCGCCAAAAACATAAAACTTAATAAAACAAACCCGAAAGCGCGAAGAATTTGCATAAAACCGGTTTCCTTATAATTGCAGATTTTTTCGGCTTCTGATAAGCCTCGAAAAAGAATTTTGCCTTTCGTTTCCAAATAAAAAAATATAAATGCCAAAAGATTTACAAAGGCTTTTGCGTCTGAGTTAATACGCGAACTTTGATTCTTTTGTTTAAGTCTTGGTTGCCTTCGGCGGCGACCTTTACAATAAACTTCCGAATTATACAGATAAAATCCTGAAAAGGAAAAACAGCTTAACTAAAAATTAGAAAGCGCGAAAAAAAGCGAAAGTTAGAAACGAATCTCTAACTTTCGCTTTTCCCGCTTTCTAATGTCTGATTACACGCGCTCTAAAAATATATCTTCCAGCACTTCAAAGCGAACCGGGCGAAACGCCAATTTGTCATTTTCGGCGAAGACTTCGACAAGACTTTCCTCGCTCAATTTTCCCTGTATCAAGGCTTCGGAAAGTTCGTCTTCGACGTATTTCTGCAAAGCGCGGCGCAGCGGACGCGCGCCGTAACTGCGGTCGGCGCAAGTCTTTTTTATCAGCCATTGTTTGGCTTCGTCGGTCAAGCGAATCTGCAAAGCGTGAGTCGTCAAAATTTCGTTGAGTTTGCCGATTTGCAAATCAATAATCTGCATCAAATCCGCGTCAATCAACTCGTCAAAAATAATGATTTCATCGAGACGATTGATGAATTCAGGCGCGAAAGTTTTTTTGACTTCGCTCAAAACCTGTTCTTCCATTTTCTGCCGCGAAGCGTCCGCGCCCGTCTGAAAACCCAAAGACGCGCGTTTTTGAATAAATCTCGCGCCGATGTTAGAAGTCATTATAAAAATCGCGTTTTTGCAGTCAACCTGGTTGCCCTGCGAATCGGTAATCGTCCCGTCTTCAAACACTTGCAGCAAAACATTGAAAAGGTCGGGATGCGCTTTTTCGATTTCATCGAATAAAACGAGCGAATACGGCGCGCGGCGAAGTTTTTCGGTAAGCTGTCCGCCTTCTTCGTGTCCGACATAACCGGGAGGCGAACCGATAAATTTCGCAACCGTGTGTTTTTCCATAAATTCCGACATATCGAAACGAACAAGCGCGCGTTCCGAGCCGAAAAGAAATTCCGCCAGAGTTCTGGCAGCTTCGGTTTTGCCGACGCCGGTCGGACCTAAAAAAAGAAACGAGCCGACTGGTTTGTTCGGATTTTTCAGTCCGGCGCGAGAACGCCTGATTGCGCGGGCAAGAGCGGAAATCGCCGGACGTTGCGAAATTATGCGGCGATGCAGTTCGGTTTCGATATTGAGAAGTTTTTTCGCTTCTTCCTGTTTAATCGCGCTGACGGGAATTCCCGTCCAGCGCGCGATTACTTCTTCGACATCTTCTTTTGAAACTTCGACCGCGAAAAACGAATCTTCCATCGTTTTCAATTCAAGCGCGAAAAGCTGATCGTCGCTGGCGGAAGCGCGTTTCCAATTTTCGACCGTTTCTTTCCAGGAAGGTTCGGAGACGGCTTCGTTTTGATAGCGAAGTTTGGCGCGCGCGCCCGCTTCGTCTAAAACGTCAATCGCTTTGTCGGGCAAAAATCGGTCTGGAATATAACGATTCGTTTGATAAACAGCGGCTTCGAGCGCTTCTTTTGAATAGCGAATTTGATGAAACGCCTCATATCTTTCGGCAATTCCCCGAACGATTTCGAGAGCTTCGACTTCGGTCGGCGGCGCGACTTTAATTGACTGAAAACGACGTTCCAGAGCGCGGTCTTTTTCGATTGATTTACGAAATTCGCCCGGCGTCGTCGCGCCGATGCACTGAATTTCGCCGCGCGAAAGCGCCGGTTTCAAGATATTCGCCGCGTCCAGAGTTCCTTCCGCCGAACCCGCGCCGACCAGAGTATGCAGTTCGTCAATAAAAACGATGTATTCGTCGTGTTCTTTGAGTTCGCCGATAATTTTTTTGAGACGTTCTTCAAACTGCCCGCGATATTTCGTTCCCGCGACAATCAGCGACAAATCGAGCGATAAAATGCGTTTGTTTTCTAAGAACGACGGCACATTTTTGTCATAGATTCGCTGCGCCAAACCTTCGATAATCGCCGTTTTCCCGACGCCCGCTTCGCCGATTAAAACCGGATTGTTTTTCGTCCGGCGACATAAAATTTCGATGATTCGCTCGACTTCGTTAGCGCGACCGACGAGCGGGTCAAATTTTCCGGTCGCGGCTTCGCTCGTCAAATCTCTGGTAAATTCCTGAAGATGCGGCACGTCGGTTTTTTCGTTGCCGCTCGCGTAAAGATTCGGAAAACCGTTTTGTCTGGAAATTTCGTCGCGCACGTCTTTTAAGCGAAGTCCGTATTGATAAAGAATTTCCGCCGCCACCGAATTTTCCTCGCGCACCAAACCCAAAAAAAGATGTTCCGGTCCGATGTGACGGTTCTGAAGCCTTTGACTTTCTTCGCCCGCAAACGCCAGAATCCTTTTCGTTTCAGTCGCCAGATGAAGCTCGGCAGACTGCGGAATTCGCTCGCGCAAGACGATGCGTTCTTCGACTTCGCGCCGAATCGCGTCCACCGTTAAATGGTTGCGAAACGGAAAATATCTTGCCGAAATGGTTTTGTCTTCGCGCATCAAACCGAGCAAAATATGTTCGGGCGAAATGACTTGCGAGCCGTATTGCAGAGCTTCGTAGCGAGCGAAAAAAATCACGCGCCTCGCTCTTTCCGTGTAGCGTTCAAACATAAAATAATTAATTCGACCTTTTCTATCAATTTGTCTTTGATAGTAAAAGTCTGAACCTTTCTGCCAAATTTTTCAAGCGATTAAAATTCCGAGACTTGTCTGAATATAGTTGCAAAACCGCAAAAAGTCCAAAAAATTATTGCGTTCTCAAATTTTCTAAAGGTTTTATTTTGCTTGCTTTAACCGCCGGATAAACCGTCGCCGCCAGACACAGCAGAAAGGCTATGAAAATTATCAGCAAAACGTTCGTTAAATGCGGGTGTAAAGGCACGAACGACAGCGAATAGACTTCCGCCGAAAGATTGATGACTTTAAAATAATTTCCGAGAAAACACGCCGAAAGACCCAAAATGACGCCCGCGCCGATTCCTGAAAATCCTAAAAATAAACCTTCAAACAGAAAAATAAAAATCAAATTTACGGTTCGCGCGCCGCACGTTCGCAAAATCGCAATGTCAGGTCGGCGTTCATTAACCAGCAGCGCGAGCGTCGTCGTGATATTCAGAGCCGCGACGAAAACGATCAGCGAAATTGTTGCCAGCGCGACTTTTCTTTCCAAACTTAGAGCGGCGAATAGCGGTTGATTCGCTTCCTGCCAATCCAAAACCTTAAAATCAGTTCCCAAAATTCGCCTGATTTCCCGCGCCGTTTCGCCCGATTTATAAATATCTCTGACTGAAATTCCTAAAATCGTCGGCGTAAAATCCGGCGCGTTATGAAGTCCGGCAAAATCTTCGGGCGCGATGCGAATCCAACTTGCGTCGTATTCATAAAGTCCTGTTTGAAAAATCGCGGACACGCGAACCTTGAAAGTTTGCGGTTCGCCGTCATTTTCAAATGAAATGATTTGCGCTTCGTCGCCCGATTTTAAGCCGACTTTTTCGGCTAAAATCGCTCCGATTGAAATTTCAATTTGCGAAGTTTGGTTTGTGATTTTTGGTTTTCGGTCTTCGGTTTTTTCCGAATTTTGAATCTCGAATTTTGAATCTTCAACTCTCAAAATCGCGTAGTTTGTCGCTTTCGTTCCGACGATTACTGAATTTTCGTAAGTCGTCGCCGAAACAGATTCGACGTTTTCAAGTTTCTCCAACTCCGCCGCCATCTTCCGCCAATCGGTGATTTTTGATTCGTTCTTCGTAAAAACGGAAACGTGCGCCGTGTTCGCCAGAATTTTGTCCCGCATTTCGTCGCTGAAGCCGCTTGCTAATGCTTGCGCGACGATCAAACTCGCTATGCCAGCCGCGATTCCGATGATTGCGACGATTGAAGTAAATCGCGCCAGACTTTTCCGCCGCGCGCGAAAATATCGCCACGCGAGTTTCAGTTCAAAAGACATTGAATTTAATGGTAAACGGTAAGCGGTAAATGGTAAATCTAAGCGGAGAAATCGAGCGGAATTTTTGCGACACAATTAAAGCGAATCGCGCCAGACAATCAGCGGGCAATCGAAATGCGGATGTTTTAAAACGCTGACTTTTACGCCGAATGTTGCCTGAATCGCGTCCGGCGTCAAAACTTTTTCAGCCGTATCGAGCGCGATAATTTTGCCGTTTTTGAGCATTAAAATTCGGTCGGCGTATTGCGCCGCGAGATTTAAATCGTGAAGAATCAACATAACCGCGACTTTTTCAATCGCAAATTGGCGGGCAATTTTCAGAGTGCTGTGCTGATGCGTTAAATCCAAATTTGAAGTCGGCTCGTCGAGCAATAAATAACGCGGATTTTCAGTCTGTTCCCAAATTTGTGCCAAAACTCTCGCCAGATGAACGCGCTGACGCTCGCCGCCGGAAAGCGTCGGATAAATTCTCTGTTCCAAATCGAGCGCGTCAACTTTCGCAAGCGCGGCTCGCGCAATCTCATAATCTTTTTCGCTTTCCGCCGTTTTTGTGTGCGGCGCTCGTCCCATAAGGACAACTTCCAAAACCGTGAAAGGAAAACTCAGCGAAGAATCTTGCGGCAAAACGGCTCGAACTTTAGCGCGTTCGGGCAAAGTCCATTCTTCAAGCGATTTGCCGTTCATTAAAACTTCGCCGCTCGTCTGAATTAAATCGCCGCACAAAACTTTTCGCAGAGTTGATTTGCCCGCGCCGTTCGCGCCGACGACAACTAAAACTTCGCCCGCGCGCATTTCCAGAGAAACGTCGTCGAGCAGTTTTTTTGAGTGAATTTCAACGGAAATGTGTCGGGCTTCGATCAATGAACGATTCTCCATTTGCGGTCGCGCAATAATAACCACAGAAAAAACGGCGCGCCGACGATTGCCGTCAAAACGCCAATCGGCATCTCAGCCGGCGCGACCAGAGTTCGGGCGATTAAATCGGCGGTCAGCAACAAAATTGCGCCCAAAAGCGCCGAACCGGGAAGCAGAAAACGATGGTCGGGTCCAATAATTAAACGCAGCAGATGCGGCACGACGAGTCCGACAAAAGTAATCAATCCGGTAAAAGCGACGCTCGCGCCGACCGACAGCGCGACTAAAACGATAGTCAGTTTTTTGATTTTTTCGATGTCGAAACCGAGATGTCCGGCTTCGGATTCGCCCAACAGCAAAGCGTTCAGCGGACGCGCGAGCCGCGAAAAAATCAGAATCGGAATCAAAACAAACGGCAGAATGACGAGAATCGTTGACCAATCGCCGCCGCCCAAACTTCCCAGTTTCCAAAAAGTCAGAGACCGAATCTGCGTGTCGGTCGCGTAAAAAGTCAGAAACCCGGAAAACGCCTGCGCCAGCGCGTTGATCGCAATTCCGGCGAGAAGGAGCGTGGCGACGGCGGTTTGTCCGGCGATGGTCGAAAGACGATAAATAATGATTGTCGTGATAATCGCGCCGACGAACGCGGCGAGCGGAAACGCGAAAAGCTGAAAAATCGGCGGCAGAGCAAACGAAACCAGATCGCCGACAATCACCACAAATGTCGCCGCGAGCGCCGCGCCGCTCGAAATTCCGATCAGACTCGGATCAGCCAAAGGATTGCGAAAAAGTCCCTGCATCGCCGCGCCTGAAATTCCCAGAGCCGCGCCGACCAGCGCGCCGAGCGCGATGCGCGGCAGGCGAATATCGAGCAGAGTTGATTCTTGCAGCGTCGTAAAGTCAGTTGAAGAATGAACGCCGAAAACTTTTAAGATGATCGCAAAAATCTGGCGCGAATTGATTTCGACCGCGCCTTTGTCAGCCGAAATAACAGCGACAAACGCCAAAATCAAACATAAAACGAGCAAAAACGCGCGACTGCGCCGATTTTTTAATTTTGTTCGCAAGCCTGGAAAAAGACGGGCGGCAAGATTGTCTTTTTCTTCAATCATTTAACGTTTTACATTAAATTCAGCGACGCTTTTTTACAGACGCGCAGACAATCAAATTATCCGGCTAACCGCAGATAAACACAGAAGGATACAGACATTCAAAACACTTGATAAAGAATTATAATGACGTTTAGTTCGACATCTAATTCAGCATCGAGCCAGCTAACTCTTCGTATTAAACGTCTGTATCCATCTGTATTTACCTGCGGTCAAAACTTAACTATTTTATTCGGCTAGTTCAGGATGAAATTTGACGGCGAGTTCGCGCACGGCTTTGCCGACGCCCGGACCGAAGCCTTGAAAATACATATCCGAAACGGCGACGACGCGGCGATTTTTTCCTGCCGGAGTTAAGGCAACGCCGGGAAATTTTAACACGCCGTCCGTGCCGCCGCTGCGCTCGAAACTTCTTTCAGTCATCAGAATAATATCGGGCTGCGCCGCGCCGACCGCTTCATCGGTCATTTCACGAAAACCCGTAAAATCAGTCATCGGATTCGAGCCGCCTGCGAGTTTTATCATTTCGTCAATCGTCGTTCCGGCGCCGCTCATCGTCGCGTTCGGCATATTCGGACCGCGACCGACGAAAATAACTCTCGGAGTATTTTGCTTTTTTTCCAGAAGTTTGGCAACTTCGCTCATTTCATCGTCAATCGAACGATTAATTTCCGCTGCTTTGGCTTCCAAATTCAGAGCTTTGGCAATCATCTGAACTTTTGCTTTGACAGTTTCGACTGTGTAATCCGGCGTTAATGTTAAAACGCTGATTCCCGCGTTTCTCAACTGCTCAAACACCTGCGGCGGACCCGAATCGGCGTTCATAATCACGAGCGACGGTTTGAGCGACAAAATTCCTTCGGCGTTCAGAGCGGTTCTCGCGCCGACAGTCGGCAGATTCTTCGATTCGGGAATATACTCGTGACTGGAATTATCAACGGCGACGAGTTTATCGCCCGCGCCGAGCGCATAAATCGTTTCGGTCGTCGCCGTGCCGACCGAAACGATGCGCGAACTGTCGCCGACGCTGACCGTTTTGCCGTCAGCATCAGCGACGCTGACACCTGAAATATTTGCGTTATCATTTGTCGCCGGACGACAGCCGATGAAAATCAACAGACAAAACAGACTGAAGAAAAAAGCGGCGAATTTTTTGATTTTCATAACCTTTCAATTAAAAACGGGCGGAAACGAATACGCCCAAACTGTAGTTCACAGCAAAGGAAACTGTTTAGAAGCGAAACCTGGCTTGGAACTGAAATTCGCGGCTCGGTTCGGTATTGGCGATTCCGCCGAGTCCGTTGTTGCCATAAGTTCCGTTGCGTCCGTAGATATTTCGGTGGTTGAAAACATTAAACACTTCGGCGCGAAGTTCAAGCCGGAATTTTTCGCCGAACGAAAAGGATTTTTGACCGAACACATCGGTTGAATAAGTCGGCGTTCCTTTCCCGGAATTGCGTGGCAAAAATGTGCCGGTTGAACTGTCAAACGGTCGGTCGGCAGTCGAGCCGTCGCCGTTGACATCGGTTCCGGCGGTAATTGCATACGGTCTGCCGGACGCCGCCGTCTGCACGCCGCCGATTGAAAAGCCATACGGTAATTGATAATAACCGCTCAAAACGAAACGATGCCGCTGATCTAACAAACTCAATCCGCGCTCGAATTCGCCGAGCCGCGTAACATCCTGCGGATCGCCGTTGCCCGCGTCCGGTTCGACCGTGTTAGTCGTTTTCGACAGCGTATAACTTGCCAGAAAAGACAGTCGGCGGCTGAATCTTTTCTCAAGATTGATTTGCAGCCCGTTGTAATCGCTGACGCCTTCATTGACAACGACCTGAATGCGGCGGTAACCGTTGTTGACCGGCAAAATCGGACGCGTCGCGTTTGCCGCCGTTGCCGAGCGATTCAGCGTCGCGGCAGTTGTGCCGGACGGAATAAAAGTGTTTGGCGCGTTTAAATCGAGCGCGCGGTCAATGTCCTGCGTGTGCGCGCGGACGTAATCAACTTTTAAGAAGTAATTGCCGCCCAAATCGCGCTCGACTCCGAAAGTTCCCTGCTGCGTGAAAGGATTTAGCAGTTTGTCGGGATAGCCGCGCAGTTTGGAAACGTCAAAAAACTGACTGTAATAAGCGGCGCGACCGGGACGAATAACAATGTCGCGTGCCGGAAGCGTCGCGCCCGCCGGAAAATTCGGCAGCGCGGCGAGCGAAGTCGGGAAACCGAATTGTCCGGGCGTCGCCGTGAAAGTGAAAACGCCGGTCGGACCGCCGAGATTGAATTGCGCTCCGAGATTGGCGCGAAGCTGCGAATAATAAATGCCGTAACTGCCGCGAACGACGGTTTTATTGTCGCCCAAAACATTGTAGGCGAAACCGAGTCGCGGCGCGAAATTGTTCGTGTCGTCGGTAAATGTTTGTCGTTCGTAGCGCAGACCGAGATTCAGAGTTAGATCGCGGGTCACGTGCCAGTCGTCCTGCGCGAAAAGCGACCAGTTATATTGCTTGACATTATAATTGGCATTGCCGAAACTTTGCGTGAAACGAACGGCAGCGGCGAGCGGCAGCGCCGAAGTCGGAATCAGCGGGTTAATCGCCGGATTTGCCACTGTCTGACCGTTCAAAACGATGGTCGAAGCCGTGCTGAAAGTAAATTGTCCGAGAACGAAACCCGTTCCGAATTCCTGACCGGTGCCGCCGGACGATGAATACTCGACATCGCCGCCGAGCTTGATCGCCATCGGTCTACTCCGCCGCGTGCAGCCTGGGGGC
>CAXSHW010000039.1:16509-21828 GCA_964237245.1 uncultured Pyrinomonadaceae bacterium | reverse complement strand
AGCTTGATCGCCTGTTTTCCGTAAACCAGCGACAGCGTGTCGGCAAATTGATATTGATGATTGAGCAGCAAAGCCGAGCGCGATTCGCCTTCGGTCGAAATGCCCGTGCGAACAAACTGCGTGCTTAAATTTGCCGGCGTAAATTTCGTGATCGGCGAGCCGAGTTGAAACTGGAAACGCGCTTCGTTGACAATTTTGCTGCTCAAAACAGCGGTTTCCGAAAGTTGAGCGGCGTAAGTGTTGCGCTCAAAAGTTCGAGCGGCGCTTGGCAAACTTAGTCCGCCGACGGCATCAGCCGGATTCGTGTCGGTAAATCTTTCGAGATTGCCGCGAAAAGTTAAAGTGTTTTTATTGTTAATCTGGTGGTCAATGCGGGCTAAAAACAATGCTTGTTTATATTTACCGTCAAAAAATGTTCCCGGCGCTAGCGTCGAGGAAATAACCGTCGAACGACGCTGCCGGTTGCCTTCCGCGCCGATTAGAAAATGCGTTTTGTCTTTGACAATCGCGCCGGAAACCACGCCGCTGAATTGAAAAAGCTCATCCGTCGTGCGGCTCGCGGCAAACGGCTGACTCGCCTGAAGTCCGCTCGGACGCAGCAGAAAAAGCGCGTCGGTGTGAAAAGCATTCGTGCCGGATTTGGTGACGACGTTGACGACATTTCCAGCGGTGCGTCCGAATTCCGCCGAAATCGGATTGGTGATAATCGTAAATTCCTGAATCGTCGCCAGCGGAATGTTGGTAAAAATCGTTTGTCTGCCCCACGAATCGTTCGCCGTGCTGCCGTCCAGACTAAAATTTGTCTGACGCCGACCCGCGCCGTTGACGACGAATAAATTGTTATTCAAAAACAAATCGCCCGTTCCACGAGCCGGACGTACTGCCGAATTAAGATTAACTAGATTAGTCAGTTTGCGTCCCAAAAACGGTGTGTTGTCAATCTTTTGCAAATCGAGTCTGGTCGCAAGTTCCGCCGAATCCGTTTGCACGCCTTCGGTCGTTCCGAGAATATTTACTTCGCTCATTACATCAATTCCGCTTACTAATAAAACGAAATTGAATGATGCTGATTCATTAGCTCTTAACTCGATATTCTCTTTTACTGCGTTTGCAAAACCGCTGTATGATGCCGTGATTTTATACGTTCCGGTCAAAGGCAAATTGGCAATCGTAAAATTTCCGTTTCCGTCAGTTACGGCGTTGCGCTGTAAGCCGGTTGATTCATTAATGACAACGATGCTTGCGCCGACAATCGCGGCTTTGTTTTGGTCTGAAACCTGCCCGCGAACGTTCGCCGTATCAATTGTCTGAGCAAAACCAACAATCGCTGAAACAATTAAAATTATTAGAAACAGACACAAATTAAAAAACTTGTTTGAGGATAAAAATTTGCCGTCGCAATGCGATTTTGCCGCATTTAAAGGATATATATTAGTCATAAAACAGCCTTGTGATTTTAGAATACTTGTAGGATTTTGAATAAAAAGCGAGATTATCCTTATTCGTCAATTACTACCAACAATCGTAGTCAAAAACTAAAAATTATAAGAATCAAAAACAGAAAAAGCGAAACTGTTCGCTGTTCGTTATAATCTGTTTGCTGCTTTGACAGGGAATCTTTTTTATTTTTGTCCGCGATTAAACGCGGTGAGAAATACCGTTGAATTATTGAAGAAGACGCACGACGCTTTCCAATGCGAGATGAATTTTATATAAAACGTCGTAATGGTTTATCAAAAAAAGCACCGCAAGAAAAGCGCCCGCATAAATCCAGAAAGTATTCTTTAATTTGAAGTTGCGCTGTTCCGCCGGAAAAATTTTAATTTCGGCAAGCCGCAAAAGACAGCGCACGCGCCAGGTTATGTCGGCGGTCGCGGTTTCGATTAGAAAAGCGCCCGAAGGCATCGCGGGTTTTGCGCCTCGCGGCGCGATGCGGGCGATTTTAACGAGCGCCGAAGCGAGATTAAGCGCGGCTGATTTGCCGCCGATTCGCGCCGCGTATTCGTCGGCGGCTGATTCGATATTTCCCGTCCACGCCTGATCCAAACTGCGTCCGAACGGAAAAATCAGCAGATCGCGGCAGATTCTCATCAGCGTTCGCTTGAGATTGTCGCGTGCGGCGATGTGTCCGTATTCGTGACAAATCGCCGCTCGAAATTCGTTGTCGTCGAGCGATGCGAAAACTTGTTCGGCGACGAACATTCGAGGGCGAAACGCGCCGACAATCGCAATTACCGGAAACGAATGACGAATTCGATAGACGGGAATTTCGACATCCGCGACGGAAATTAAGTCGGCGTTTGCCAGCCAGTCGGCGACGAGTCTTTTCGTCCGCCACCAGGTTCCGAAAACGCGCAGCGCGGCGATTGCGATGCCGATTGTCGAGGCGAAAGACAGCAAAGCCAGCTTGAAGCCAACGGTTTCGCTTGACGAATGAGGTTCAAATAAAAAATAAGCGGGAAGCAAAAACGCCGTCACGAAAACGAGCGCGGCGGCAAGCGGAAAAATGCGCAGAGCGAAAATAATTCGCGCCTGTCCGCGCGCCGTCCAATTTTTCGCCAGCGGCGCCAGCGCGCGCCACAAACCGTTTGCCGCCGCCGAAACCAAAAGGTTTAGGACGAGCAACAGAGCCAGCATCAGAGAAATTCCGAGCAAAAAATACATCGCCGATTATTCCCCGTTTTCCAGAGCGCGGCGTTTTTCCCGCACCAGTCGTTCGAGTTCGTCCAATAATTCGCGGTCGCGGTCGCTAACCGCATCAACAATGCACGCCAAAACCGGCTCGATATGTTCGGTTTTCGCGTCGAGCAGACTGCCGATCACGTCTTCGGTCAAACCGCGTTCGAGTTCTTCGGGCGTAAATTTCGGCGCGTATAAAAAAGCGCGTCCCGCTTTGCGTCTGATCAAAAGTCCTTTTTTATACAGACGGTCGAGCGTCGTCATCACGGTCGTGTAAGCGACGCGCTCGCCGAAAGCCGTCTCGACCTGCCGCACGCTGACTTCTTTTTGCTTCCAGACTTCGTTCATCGTTTCGCGTTCTAAACTGCCGAGCGAGGCAATAATCGCTTCGCTCGGACGCATAAAACCGCGCAGCATAAATTTCGGCATTTTCATAGATTCAGAGTATAGCTTTGTTTGAGTTCAAAGTTCAAAGTTTTAACTTCAAAGTCTGGAAAATTTAATGCTGATATTGCGGAATCTGGAATCTGGAATCTGGAATCTGGAATTTTTGTTCGCCAAACGGTTTTGTTTCGGCTAGAATTTACGTTTTGAAGGAATTTTGGAAATCCAAAATCTAAAATCTAAAATCCAAAATCGAATTGATGCCGCTGAACACAATCGAAGAAGCCGCCGAAGACATTCGGGCGGGCAAAATGATTATTATTGTTGACGACGAAGACCGCGAAAACGAAGGCGATTTAGTCTGCGCGGCAGAAAAAATCACGCCTGAAATCGTCAATTTTATGATTACGCACGCGCGCGGGCTGATTTGTCTGCCGCTGACCGAAGAGCGCTGCGACGAGTTGAATCTGCCGCCGCAGACGGCTGAAAATACTTCGAGTATGGGAACGGCGTTTACGATTTCGATTGAAGCGCGGGAAGGCGTGACGACCGGAATTTCGGCTGCCGACCGCGCGAAAACTATTTTGACGGCGGTTGATCCGATGTCGAAACCGTCGGATTTGGCGCGTCCGGGACATATTTTCCCGCTTCGCGCCAAACGCGGCGGCGTTCTCGTCCGCGTCGGGCAGACCGAAGCGAGCGTTGACATCGCCCGCATCGCAGGCTGTTATCCGGCAGGCGCGATTTGCGAAATTATGAACGAAGACGGCACGATGGCGAGAATGCCGGATTTGGAAAAATTCGCCGCCAGACACGATTTGAAAATCATTTCGGTCGCCGATTTGGTTCGTTACCGAATTCAAAAAGAAACGCTTGTCCGTTGTGTTGTGGAAACGGATTTGCCGACGACGCACGGAATTTTTCGCGCCTTTATTTACGAAAATATAATGAACGGCGAAACGCACGTCGCGCTGACGATGGGCAATTTTTCGCGGCAGGCAACCGAACCCGTTCTCGTGCGCGTCCAAACCGAGAACATCACGTTTGCGATGTTCGGCTCGAAACTCGGCGATGCCGCTGAAGCGATCCAAAGCTCGCTCGAAAAAATCTCCCAAGCCGGTCAAGGTGTGTTACTTTATTTGCGGCAAACCGAGCATAATCTCGATTTGATTCATCAGCTTCAGACTTACGCCGTGATGCAGGAAAAAAACCTGGATTTCCAGACGGCGCGGCGCGAAACCAATTACGGAAGTTTCCGTGATTACGGCATCGGAGCGCAGATTTTGAACGATTTGGGCGTGAAAAAAATCAAACTGCTGACCAATCATCCGCCGCGCGTCAACGCGATTGAAGCGTTTGATCTGGAAATTGTTGAAACTGTTCCGCTCTAAAAATGTTAAGATAACCGAACTTTAGTTTGAACGCATTAGTTTTTGAGAAATGCCCGAAGAAAACGATAATCAAACCGAACCGATTCAGGAAACAAACGAAAACGAAACGCTGAATAACGCGGAAGAAATTCCGGCGGAAAACGAGCGCCGGAGATTTTTCACGCGCCGCAACGCCGTTATCGGTTTCGGTCTGGCGGCGATTCTCGTCGTGCTGCTCGTCGCTCTGACTTTTATCGGTTATCGCGGCGGTTACGGCGACAATTACGTCAAACAGCAATTCGTTGATAAAATGGCGGACATCGGCGTTGTTTTCGACGCGGACGTTTTTCGTCTGACCGTTAATCCACTCGAACTCGAATTAAAAAACGCGACTTTTAACGATAAATTAACCGGCGAAAAACTTTTCCGCGTCGGCGAAGCGCATTTAAAATTAACCGTCCAAAACCTTTACGCGTGGCAGTTGAGCCGTGATATTTCGCTTGATTCGACCGATTTGAACGATGTCGAAGCGTGGGTCAAATTCGACGCCGACGGCAAATCGAATTTTTCAAATTTGAATCTCGTGCAGGACGAAGCCGGTTCAAGCGTCAATTTCAATTATTCGTCGGTCAAAGCGTCAATCAAAAATGGTCTGGTTCATTTCGGCGATGTGGCGCACAAAATCAACGGCGACGCGAAAAACGTCCAGCTTTTTCTTGAGCCGACCGATTACAGCGTGCCGGACGACCAGAAACGCTACAAATTTGAATTCGCTTCGACCGATTCAAACGTCGTCTATGACGGAAATCCGGTCGAGCCGGTTGACGTTCGCGCCGGCGGAATCGTTGACAATAACGGCGCGGAAATTTCCGCTCTGAAACTGAAT
>CAXSHW010000039.1:15896-16499 GCA_964237245.1 uncultured Pyrinomonadaceae bacterium | reverse complement strand
GAGCGGAACTTTAACCGATTGGGCGGCGCTCAAATACAATTTTAATATAGATTCGACGGTTGATTTGACGCAGACTTCAAACATTTTGCCGATTGGAACGCCGCTGCGCGGAGTCGGAAATTTCAGCGGAACTGTCACGGGCGAAGGAGCGAAATATAAAGTCGAAGGTGAAATAAAATCCGACGCGCTCGCCGCTTCAAATATTCGCCTGAAAGCTCTGCAATTCAACGCGACCATTGACGGCGACGGTGCGGCGTATAACGCGAACGGCAAAGCCATCGCCGAAATGCTGACGTTTGAAGATTTTCAGATTGATTTTCCGCAAATCGTCGGCAATGTGCGCGGCACGGGAACTGATTTTCGCTGGTTCGGCGAACTTCAGGCGGCGGCGGCAAAAACGCCCGCCGGAACAATCGCCGGACTGTTCGTTTCCGACGCGGTTGCCGAATATAAAGATTCGCAAATCAGCGCGACGCTCGGCAATGTGCGGGCGGGAACTTTTAATTCAGCCGACGCGAGCGTTCAGAGTTTGCAGGCGAACAATGTAAAAATCAACAACGCCGACGGCACGACCGAAGTTGCCGTTCCAAACCTGCGCGCCGG
>CAXSHW010000039.1:0-15886 GCA_964237245.1 uncultured Pyrinomonadaceae bacterium | reverse complement strand
ACTTTAAAGGAGGCGCCGGTTCCCCGCAGCCGCGCCTGGTCCCGCTGCCGAGCGTTGGCGAGGACCTCCTCCCGCAGATGCTCCAGCTCCATGCGCAGGCCGGAGTTTTGAAAGCGCAGGGCGCGACCGCGCGCGGCGTGAATGCTGGAAATATCCGGTTAAAAAACAGCGGCGATCAAACCGACATCAGCGCGGGAAGTTTGCAGGCGAATTCGCTCGAAACCGCCGCCGCGAAACTGAACGGCGTCAATGCGGGTGACATAAAAGTCAGAAACAGAGGCAGCCGCACCGATCTCGATGCCGGAAATCTTCGCGCGGCAAGTGTCGAAACTAAAGACGCCCGCTTGAAAAATTTGAGAGTCAGCGGCGTAAGCGCGACGAATCAGGGCGACACGACGCGACTGACGGCGAAAAACGCGCAGGCGGACGGACTGAACGCGAGCGGCGCGAATGTCGGAAACATCAACGCTTCTGGCGTCAATGTGCAGATTGCCGGAAACACGACCGAAGTTTATTCGGATAATCTGAAAGTCGCCAAAGTCGAAACCGACGCGGCGATTTTGGGCAGTTTGAACATCGCGGGCGTTCGCCTGACGATTCGAAAAGGCACAATCGAAGCGCATTCCGGCGACATTGACGCGGGCAATGTAACGCTGACGAAATCGGCTCTGCCCGACGGCGGAACAGTCGAAAACGTCAAACTTTACAAACCCGTTTTCGTGCTTGAACCGTCGGGACATTATCGCGCCAGCGCCGATATGAGTTTGGGCGGCGGCGTTCTCGGCAGCATTCGGCTCGGCGCGGCGCGGGCTTCGGTCGTCGCGGAAAACAATCAAATCGCCTTAAATAATCTGACCGCCGACGTGATGGACGGCAGCTTGAACGGCAGCGCGACGATTGCGCTGAACGAAAAAAATCGTTCGCAGGTCAACGCCGATTTCGCCAATCTCGATTTGTCGAAACTGCTCGCGCTGCAAGGCGGAAAAGTTATTCCGATTGAAGGCAAAACGACGGGAAAAGTAAATTTGACTTTCGCCGGAACAAATTTCAAAACCGCGAGCGGCACAGTTACGGCAGACTTTGCGGCGAACGCCGGAACTGCCGAACGCGGACTCGTGCCGCTGAACGGAAAGCTCGGACTGACGGCGACCAACGGCGTTTTCGATGTTGATTACGCGAATCTGAACACGGAAAAAACCGGCTTCAACGCGACCGGAAAATTTGATTTGAGTGGCAGCAATACAAACTTGAAAATCTCGCTCAACTCAGCCGACGCGAGCGAAATTGACCGGATTATCAGAATTTTGAATCTCTCGCCCGAACTCGAAGCGCAGCTTGACAGCTACGAAGCGAAATTCGGCGGAAACCTGCATTTTACCGGAAATCTGACGGGAAATTTGACCGATCCGACGCTCGAAGGACAGGCTTCGATTGACTCCTTGATGCTGCGCGGCAGAGATTTGGGGAAACTTTCGACGAATATTTCCGTCTCGCCCGCGTCAATTGAACTGCGCGACGGACTTTTGCAGGAAACCGACGGCGGAAATCTCGCGTTTAACGTCAACGTCCCGCGCGTCGGCACGGACAATATCTCGGTCAACGCTAAATTAAACCGCGTCAACACGGGAAATCTGCTCGCCGCTCTGCCGGTTGATATTTTGCCCGCGCAAATTAAAGATTTTCAGGCGCAGACTTCCGGCACGATCAACATTTCGGGCATTCCCGGAAATCTTCAAGGTTCAGCCGACATTTCTTCGGGCAAAGGCACAATCAACGGACAGCCGTTCGACGGTTTCGACGCGAAAGCGACGTTTCAGGGAACGCTCGTCAATCTCGAAAATTTTCAGGCAAATTTCGGCGAAGGCTTCTTAAAGGCGAACGGAACTTACAACACCGATTCGACGGCGTTTAATTTCGTCGCCAGCGGCAGAGACATTCAGGCGGCGCGAATTCGCCCGTTTCTGCCCGCCGGAACTGATTTGTCGGGAATTAACGGCACGATTGATTTGAATGCCAAAGCGCTGGGAATCGGCTCGGACGCGCGAACTTACGACATCAATTTTAACGGCGCGGCGCATAACGTCGTCGTCAACGAAAACGCGCTCGGCGAAGTAACGTTTGCCGGCAACACGCAGAACCAGCAGTTAAACGCGAACGTGACCGCGAATTTTCAGGGTCAGCCGCAGTCAATCGTCGCCAGTGTCAATTTCGCCGACGAAAATCTGCCGTTCAAAGCCGAAACGACTTTTAATAATACGCAGCTCGCGCCGCTGTTCGCCATTTATCCGCCGCCGGGCGATGTCACGCTCACCGGACAAGCGACGGGCAGAGTGTTTTTGCAGGGCAATCTTTCGGGCATTGATCCGAAAACCGGAAAACGCGGATTTACGACTGATAATCTGAGCGGCGCGGCGGAATTTTCCCAGCTCGCGCTGCAAATCGGCGACACGCCGCTCGTCGCTTCCGAACCTGTCTCCGTCAATTTCAACACCAAAGAAATCGTCGTCAACAACGCGAAATTTTCCGGCGGCGGCTCGAACATCGTCGTCAGCGGCACGAAATCGCTGACCGAAGACGGAATGAATAATCTGGCGATTGACGGGAAAATCAATTTGCAGGTTTTCAATGCGCTGTCGAAAAATACGTTTCTCGCTGGTTTGGCAAACGTTTCCGTGCGGCTGACAGGCGTCAATCGAACTGCGCGTTTGAACGGCTCGGCGGAATTGCAAAACGCGACGGCGGCGACTTTTGTCGGCGCGGAACGTCTGTCGTTTAATCGCATTCAAGGGCGCGTTATATTTAACTCCGACAGCGTTCAAATTGACCAGTTAAGCGCGTTTTTGGGCGGCGGGAAAATTACGGCGTCCGGCGGCGCATCACTTAAAGGTCTGGAGTTGGAAGGTTTCCGACTCAATATCAATGGAAATAATTTTACCGCGCCGCTGCCGCCCGATTTTATTACAACCGGTGACGCTGAAATCGAATTCAGCGGCGTTCGTCAAGACGGCGTTATCAACTCGCGGATTGCAGGCACTATTACCGCCAAGCGCAGCGTTTATAATAAGGATATTGATTTGGCTGACTTAATTAGCCAGCGGCGCGAAGGTTCGCTCTCGGCTGGTTCTTCCGGTTCGTCAACATCATTTTTGGGCGTGCCGCAGCTTGATATTAGTATCGAAGGACGCGACGCGCTTGTTGTCCGCAATAATTTAGCCGAATTGACGGCTTCGCTTTCGCTGCGCGTAACGGGCGACGTTGATTTTCCGCAGATTTCCGGCAGAATTTCCGCCAATAGCGGAACGATTATTTTTCGCAAAGACCGCTACGAAGTTCAGCGCGGCGTTCTTGAATTTCCGCCCAATACGAGCATCGAGCCGTTTATCAATTTGCAGGCGACCACAGAAATTCAAGGTTATCAAATTACCGTCAATTTGATTGGCGAACTGACAAATACCGAATCGCTCAATGCGACTGTAAGGTCGAGTCCGGCGCTGCCGCAAGCTGATGTTATTTCGCTGATTACGACCGGAAATCTGGCAAACACCGACACCGGAATTCCGACTCTGGCGCAATCCGGCATCAATACGGCGGCGGAAATTTTGACCGATACTTTGATCAATAATCCGCTGAGTAAAGCGACCGATAAACTTTTCGGTTTGAACAAATTCGAGATTGACCCGATTATTTCCGGTCAACGACTTAATCCGTCGGCGCGTCTAACTGTCGGCAGACAAATCAACCGAAACCTTTTGATTACTTATTCGACGAATCTTTCCGAAGACCAGAATCAGGTTTTAGCTCTCGAATACCGCGTTTCCAATCGTCTGTCGTTCGTCGCTCAATATGAACAGCGCTCCTTGAGCAACGTTACGAGAAACAATAATAATTTCAGTTTTGAAATTCGCCTTCGCAAGAGATTTTAACGGAATGGGAAATGGAAAGAAAATGGAAAGTGGAAAATGGAAAATGGATAATTCAAGAATTAGAATTGTCCGGTTTCTATCGCGCTTGATTTTTAGCTTGTTCTCTTTCCGTTTTCCGTTTTCCGTTATCAATTATCAATTATCCGTTTTCTGCGTCTTCATTTTTCTGCTTACCGCTCACGCTCAAAATAAATACGAAAACCGTCAAATCTCCAACGTCAATATCGTTTTTGAAGGCAAAGATAAAGACGTTTCAGCCGCGCAGCAGTTTGAATTGATTGCCAGAAACGCGCTCGGCACAAAATATTCCGCCGTCAAAGTGCGTGACGCTATTCAGGCACTTTATAATTCGGAAAAAATAGTTTCCGCAGTTGTTGAGGCTTCCGAAGTCGGACAGAACAATCTGGATTTGCGCTTTACTATCAAACGAAAAGTGCGAGCCGAAAAGGTCAATGTCGTTATCGAAGATGCGGTCGGAAAATCCGTAACCGAACAACAATTGCTTCTCAGATTAAATCTCCTGAATCCGGGAATGGCGATTACCGACCAGATACTTCGCAATAACGCCGATTTAATTTTGGAATATCTGCGCGAACGCGGATATTTTAAAGCCGAAGCAACATACACCCAGCAGCCGCTTCAGAGCGAAACGCAGGTTGCCGTAACATTTCACGTAACGTTGAACGCGCAGGCGACGGTCGAAAATTTTAACATCAACATTATGGGGTTTGACGCGACCAAGGTTCGCCAGAAATTAGACCTCAAACCGGGCGAACAATACACGCGCCGATTTTTAACGGAAGACCTGGAAAAGATTCGTGTCGCGCTGCGCGAAGAAAAATTTCTCGCGCCTGAATTGGAAGAACCGAACGTCGTCTATGACAGCGACAAAAACGCCGTTAATATCGAATTGGACGGCAAAGTCGGCGCGGTCGTCAACGTGATAATTGACGCCGGAAAAGCCAAAAAACTCAGCGATAAAACGCAGACTAAACTTTTAACCGTCAGGCGCGAAGGAACGCTCGATTACGCGGCTATCGTCGAAGGCTCGCGGCGGTTGAGAAATTATTATCAGGAACAAGGCTATTTTTTCGCCGATGTTAAAGCGGTCTGCGCGGTCAGACCGGAATTTAGGGAAGAAGAAGCCAGCGCGACAACCAACGGAACGGACGTTTTATGTTCGGCTCTGAGCGGCGCGGAATTGAATGACCGCGTGGTTGACGTAAAATATGAAGCCGACCTTAGTCGCCGTCTAAAACTCGTTGATATTCGCATCGAAGGCACAAATTTATTTACCGCCGACGAAATCCAGAGCGTTCTTAAATCGCAGAAAAAAAGTCTGCTCGGCGTGATTCCGTATCTCGGTTACGGACGCGGCTACACGAGCAGCGAAACCTTAGAGCAAGACCGTTTAACGGTACTTTCATTGATGCGCGAACTCGGTTATCGCCGCGCCGAAGTTACTGTCAGACAAGGCGTTTCGCCGAACGGCGAAGATTTAATTATTACGTTCGTCGTCACCGAAGGAATTCCGACGCACATCGCCGGCGCGGAAGTCGCGGGCAATAAGGCGTTTCCCACCGCAGACTTGGAAGCGAAACTGCCGACTTTAATCGGGAAAAATTTTTCAAGGGCGCGAGCCAGAAACGGCGTTAAGGAATTATCGCAGTTTTATTCGCAGCAAGGTTATTACGACGCGAAGGTAAATTATTCGCTCGTCGAACTCGGAAAGTCGGAAGACAGCACCGAAGAGCGTGTAAAAGTCGTCTATAACATTGAAAACGAAGGCAAGAAAGTTTTTATCAATCGCATTTTGATAAACGGCAATGAGAGAACGAAAAACAGCGCGATTTTAAGAGCCGTCAATTTGCGGGTGGACGACGTTTTGCGCTCGACCGATATTTTTACGAGCGAGCAAAATCTCTACGGAACGGACGCCTTTAATCAAGTTGAAATCAAACCCGAACCGGCAGGCGAAAAATCTGACGGAAGCGGTCGCCTGACCGATATTATTATAAATATCGAAGAGCAAAAACCGCGACTTATCACTTACGGCGGCGGTTATTCGACCGACATCGGCGCGAACGGATTTTTCGACATCCGGCATTTTAATTTGTTCGGAAAACTTCAGCAGGGCGGCGCGAGAGTCAGAATGAGTCGTTTGCAGCAACTCGTCCAGCTTGATTTTATCAATCCGCGATTTATGCCCGACGGCAAAAATCGTTTCGCGCCTTTGACCGTAACGGCGGCGTATCAGAGAGATTCGACCGTAACCAGATTCTTCCGCACGTCGCTCGACAAAGGAACTTTCGGCATTGTTCAAAGAGTTGACGAAAACGGCAATCCGATTGACCAGTTCGGAGCAAAAGCCGGCGATCCGACAATAAATCGGCTGACAATTCAGGCAGAATCGAGCCGCACAATCTCGACGAAAAATCGCAGCGTTTTATTTTTCCGCTACCGATTTGAAGACGTTCGATTGTTCCAGATTAACAGTCTTTTGATTCGTGATTTGCTGCTGCCCGACGCCAGAGTGCGAACGAGCGGCTTCGGCGCGAATTTCGCTTACGACACGCGAGAGAATTGTAACGTCAAATACACGGTTCTCGATATTATCGCCAAAGGCGATCCGGGCGACCCGTGCCGTTATAATCCGGGCGACCCGACGCGCGGCACTTTTATTACGGCTGAATACAATCTTTCAGCTCCGATTTTGGGCGCAAACACCGGCTTTCACAAATTTCAAGGTTCTTACAACACTTATTTTACTTTTCATAAGCTGAAAAATACGACATTTGCCGGACGCGCCGTTGTCGGTCTGGCGAGCGTTTTTTCCAGAAATCAAAATTTTTCGTCGTCGCAGTTTCCAGATTTAGAAGGCTTGCTTCCGATTAGCGAAAGATTTTTTGCGGGCGGTTCGACGACTTTGCGCGGATTTGAATTTGAAGCCGCAGGTCCGCGCGTCGCTATCGTTCCGCAAGGAATTTTCCGCAACCAAAACGGCGATATTGTAAATTTAAGTCCTTTTACAGTTCCGTTCGGCGGCAACGCGCTGACGATTATCAATTTAGAAGCCAGAATCCCGCTGACGAGTTCTGTTCGCGTCGTTCCGTTTTACGACGGCGGCAACGTCTTCCGGCGCGTCGGTGATATTTTCCATCCGCCGCAAGTTGATCCGAATGATGTTTTTCGCAGCAATTTACGCGCGGTTTTTACGCACACAGTCGGTCTCGGTCTGCGGCTTAAAACGCCGGTCGGCGGTGAGTTTGCCGTTGATTACGGTTATTTGCTCAATCCGCCGGAGTTTTTGATTCCGCAAGTAAACGCGCCGAATACCGTTTTGAGACTGCATCAGGGACAATTACATTTCCGCTTCTCTCAAGCATTTTAAGCGGATTATTTTTAATTGATAGCCGTTGAAACGACGTGACTTTCGTCTAACTCCACGATTAAATTATCTTCGATTAATCCTTGCTGCTGCGCGGGCGGTGATACGATTTCCTTTGTTAATGAAAATTCGCCGGTTGCTTGTTTTAATGTTTGCTTGCGTGAGCCTTTCACCGCATACATCGCTTTGTCGGCGGCGACAATAATATGGTCGAGCGTTTCGCCTTGGTTCGGATAACAAGCCGCTCCGAGACTGACGCCAACCGACGCGCATCTATCGCCTTCGACAGGCAGCGAAAAATTGACGACGGCTTTTTGAATTCTCAGGCATAATTCCCGGATGTCTTCATCGGTTGTTTCAGGCGCGATAACGACGAATTCGTCGCCGGCGTAGCGCGCCAGAAAGTCGTAATCGCGCAATTCGCGGCGCATAACTTTGGAAATTTCCTTCAGCATTCGGTCGCCTACTTTGTGTCCGAATGTATCGTTGACGGCTTTAAATCCGTCGAGGTCGAGCATTAAAAGTTGGAAACTGCTTCCGTTGCGGCTGGCGCGACCGGCTTCTTTTTCAAACTGCGCCTGCAAACTTCTGGCATTCGGAAGTCCGGTCATCGGGTCGGTCAGAGCGCGCGATTCGGATTCGGCGTGTTGCAGCGATACGGAAATCGCGTCCGAAGCGATGCGCGAAACGGTTTCGAGCAGTCGCATATGCTCTTCTTCGTAGCTCTCCATCTCGCACGAATAAAGCGAAACCGCGCCGAGTAATTTTTCCTCGACAATCAAGGGCAGAGACGCCATCGCCGAATATTCTTCAATCAGTTCGATCTGGTTAAATGAAAAATCGAGTCCCGGATCAATTTGGAAAACCGGCTGCCGTTTTTTCAATACAAAACCGGTCGCGCCTTCGCCTGCTTTGACATACTTGTTTTTCAAAATTGAGCTGTTTTTCCCTGTGACGTAAGCGGTTTTCGCCTTTTCGTCTCCGAGATAGACAACGCACGTATCAAACGGAACGAGTTCACTGATTTTATTGACAAACAAAGAAAGCGTCTCTTCTAAATTCAACGACGCGCTGAAAACTCTAGCCAGCTCGTAAAGAGTGAATACTTCACGATTCGCTCGTTTGATTTGCTCGACGTAACTCTGGTCTGTGTTTCTCTCGGACGTGGAAATGTGAACGTCCGCCGCACTTCCATTGTTAAAACTGTAGGGAAGTTCCTGCTCTTCGATTTCCGCTTCAAATTTTCTTAAGTTTCGCAAAAATACATCAACGATTTTCGGGTCAAACTGCGTTCCCGAACCGTTTAGAACGAAACGTCTGGCTTCGTCGCGTGAAACCGCTCTGCGATAAGGTCGCGCTCCGCGCAATGTGTCAAATGCGTCGGCAATTGACAAAATACGCGCGGTCAGCGGAATTTCCTCGCCTTTCAATCCTTCGGGATAGCCGTTTCCGTCCCACATTTGACGGTCGGAACAACCGGATAAGCAAAATTTACCTTTTCCAAAATTGACGCGCCGACCGAAGAGTGAATTTTGATTTTCTCCATCTCGGCGGGCGTCAGCCTTCCGGGTTTGTTCAAGATATGGTCGGGAACGGCTAATTTTCCGATGTCGTGAAGCAGCGCGCCGGTATTCAGCGCGTTCAGCTCGCTATCTGATAAACCCAAATGCTGACCGATGCCGACGGCGTAAATCTGCGTTCGACGGACGTGACCGATGCCAACCTGGTCGCGGGCGTCAATCGCCGTCGCCAGCGCTTCCACGGTAGCCAGATGAATGCGGCTCGCTTCGGTCAACTCCTTAGTTTTTTCCGTTAATTTGGCGACATAAATTTTATTTGCCAGATGTCCGATAATCGCCAGCGGTAAAAGAACAAGTCCGAAATACAAACCGAATTTTAGAAAGATAAAGTGAAGTGCGAATACGGCGACTGCTCCGACCAGTTGAGTGAACGGCGACCAGGTAAAATTTTCCCTTAAAATCTCTGAAATCGAAGACTCGTCAGAAGTAAAATCCTCTTCAAGTCTGAAAAAAATCGAAGACAGCAATGAGGACAAAACGTAGTTGGTCAAAGCCATCAAAATTAAGGCGACAGCGAACCAGCCAATCGTAATCGGCTTATCGGCTGCCGTCGAATCCGTAAAACCGGCGAAATATTTCAGCGTCAAATAAAATATATTTCCCGCCGCCAGAGCGGAAATGACGCTGACATTAACGACAAACAACCACTGTGTTTTATTTTTCGGAGCGCGTTTGTAACCGGCAAGTGAAACAATTGCCGCGAGCAGAATGCCGCTCGGAATACCGAGCCAGATAATTACCCAAAAAACGGTCAACTCTTTGGCTGTAAATTTGATTTTGGTTTGCGGAACGCTAAATTCGTGTTGATTGACAAGCAAGGAAAAGATAAGCGCGACCAAAAAAACCGCAAGCTGCCGCGCCGACAGAGATAAAATGTCCAATGCGGCAACTCCGAGCGCGAAAATGCTCAAACCCATCATCAGATACCAAAAAACTTTGGTTGGCAGATTATATTTTGAGAGGTTAAACATTTTTACTTTACTATCTTCTGAAACTTCTACGAATCTCAATCTGTCATATCCGCTTGTTAAAAATCGAACCCAAAAGTTTTGTTCAATTCGATTTGACTTGCAAATCAAGTCGTCCGAGATTAATCAAATTTTATGCCAAAGCTCAATAAATAAAACTGTTCGGGTAAATGTTGATTAGAAAATCGGCGGCGCGGTAAAAAGAAAAAATATCGTTCAAATTGACCGTTCAAAATGAACGAATTTTATTAAAAAGAATTAACGTTGCGTTATAATAAAATTTTTCAGGCAACAGGTGAACACTCGAACGTTTCATAATAAAAGCGGAAAATTCGAACAGGCGGAATTGAAACACAAACTTAGCGGCGAGCATCGGCAAAGCGCTTTGAAAATTGTTACGAAGTCTTTAAACTGGAAAGCGTAGGATTCGGTAAAATCGAGATAAATTTAGCCGAATAAATTTCTAAGTTTGACGCGGAGAAGTGTCGGCTACAACCGCCAATTATTAATTCTAAACTAAATAGGAACAAAAAAGCAATAGATTTTAAATCTCTCAAAAGGCAGACGATAAAATGTCAGAAGTAAAAAAGTCGCGTTCAATAAAACTGTTTTTTCCGTTGCGAGGTTTGGTTTTATCCGCTTTAAGCTCGGTCGGCGTGATTTTGCTTTTATGCTTCACCGGTTTTGCTCAAGATTCCGGCGACGTGATTCGCGTAAATACTGAATTGATTTCGTTTGAAGTTGCCGTTACGGATAAAAACGGCAAGCCCGTGCGCGGTCTCGATGCTAAGGATTTTAAGGTTTACGAAGATGGTGTCGAGCGTCCAATTGATTTTTTTGAACCGATTAAAAAATCTGACCAAGGTCGCCCGCTTTCGATAGTTTTCGTGCTCGACGTTTCGGGCAGCGTAACATCTGATGAACTCGTCGAACTGCACAGCGCGCTCGAAAACTTTGTCCGGCGGCTCGCCGATTATAATTCTTATTTTGCCGTAATGACTTTCGGAATGCAGGTTAAAACACTGCAATCTTTTACAAACCGTCCCGACAAACTCGAAAAAACTTTCGATAAACTTCTGCGTGAGCAGGAAGGACTTTCGACGCACGCTTACGATGCGGTTGACGACGCGATTCGACTTCTAAAGAAAAAATCGCCCGTCTCGGTTAATCAAAAACCTCCGAAACGCGCCGTCATTTTAATCACGGACGGTTTTCCCGTAGGCGATACGGTCGCGCCGCGCACCGTGATTGAACGCGCCAACGACGCCGAAACAACCGTCTATTCGATACTTTTGCCTTCTTTTTCGCGCCTGCAGGCAGACAAAAAACCGCTTCCTACCTTGCTCGAAGCCAGCGGTTTGCTTGATAAAACCGGCGGACGCGCATTTTACGCCACTGAAAAGAGTTTTGAGCCGCTTTTTAAGGCTCTAGCCGAAGAAATTACATCGTCTTACGTCGTCGCGTTTTATCCGAAAACGGAAAATCGTCAGGACGGAAAATTCCATCGAGTTCAAATTGAAACTCAGAAGAATTTACAAATCAAACAAAACCGCGCCGGATACGAAATCAAATGATAATTGATAATGTAAAAATAATGAACGGATTTTAAAACTCGTAATTATCCATTATCCATTTTCCCTTGCAATTAATACTCGAATTCGTCGCCTTCGTCGGCATCGAAATCATCTTTGTCGGTGTCGGCGTAAATATCCAGTTCGATTGGGTCGAGTCCGACGATTTCCAAATCCGTTCCGCATTCATCGCAGGTAACAATGTCGCCTTGCTCGGAATCGGCATCTACAAAAACATCTTCGCTGCATTCGGGACAAGCTGTCGTTGGCATTTGATTTTCTCCAGATAACTTTTATAAATTTTATTGCGCTCACTTAAAAATCAAGTGAAAATATGTATATTATTGTCAATCTAACTTGTTTGAGAACCGTTTGGCAAGAAGGTTATGCAAAAATTTTTTGAACGTTGAAATTTACTTTTCAGAGCGGCTAAAACCTGATAAACATTGATATTGATTATGAAATTTCCGTTCACTTTAGCTGAAAACAAGCAGTTCGATGTCGTCGGTTTCGGCACAAACGCCGTTGATTTTTTAATTCAAGTTCCCGAATATCCTGCATTTAATTCAAAAATCGAACTTTCCGGTTACGTTCAGCTTGCCGGTGGCGAAGTTGCGACGGCGATGGTCGGAATCTCGCGCCTCAATTTCAAAACCGCTTACGTCGGGCGTTTTGGCACTGACCGGGAAGGCGATTTCGGGCTGCAAACGCTGGTTGACGAAAAAGTTGACGTAACTTACGCCGAAAAAATTTCGGGCGCGAAATCGCAAATCGCTTTCATCGTTGTTGACGAGCGCAGCGGCGAGCGAACGGTTATCTGGCACAGAGACAAATTGCTTGCTTACGATGAAACGGACGCGCCGGTCAACGTCGCCGCGCTCGGAAAAGTTTTGCATCTGACGCCGCACGACACGCGGGCTTGTCTCGAAATGGCGCGTCGCGCGAAGGTTGAAAACACAATTGTTTCGGTTGATATTGACAATGTTTTTGAAGGTGTCGGCGAGCTTTTGCCGCTGGTTGACGTTTTGATTTCTTCGGCTGAATTTCCCGAAAAAATTGTCGGAATTAGAGATAAAAAAGAATCTCTGCGGCAAATAAAATCCAGATTCGGCTGCGCGATTGTCGGAATGACTCTCGGCGAAACCGGTTCGCTTGTGCTGTGCGAAAACGAATTCGTCGAAACTCGCGGTTATCAAGTTCCGAACGGCTGTAAAGACACAACCGGCGCGGGCGACGCTTTTCGCGTCGGATTTTTATATGGTTTGCTGAAAGGTGAAACGGTAGAAATCGCAGCGCGAATGGCAAACGCCGTCGCCGCTCTAAAATGTCGTGAACTCGGCGCGCGGACGAGTCTGCCGACAAGCGCGGAACTTTTAAATTTTGTTAAAAACAATTAAGACAAAAGAATTAAATAAAAATTCTTCCGTCAAACTTCGCTTAAAACTATAATCTCCGCACGGCTTTTTGCCTCGTCGAGAAATTTTTCGATGTCGCTCGAAACTTTCTTTTCGGTCAGAAAATTCTTAATTTCTTCTCTTTTTTCTTCGAGCGTCGGCATTAAAAGTCCGGGATTTTTGCGGCGAAATTCAGGGACGAAACTTTCACGATAGTATTTGGCTTCGTCTTCGGACGTAATGACGGCGAACGAACGAAATCGAAAGTCGAGATATTTATCAATCGCTACGCGCTGCGCCATAATTCGCTGAAAATTATCGTCCTGAATAGAATCAAATCCGACGGTTCGCAGGCGACTTTCAAAATCGGCGGTTGACGGAAACGAAGCCAGAATTCGTTTGATTTCATCGTCCGTTTCCTTTTGAGTCGGCGCGGTTCGCGGAACTCTTTCGGCTTCCAAAGCAAATAGACGCTGATTGATAAGAAGCTGTAAAGCGCGATTTAAATCTTCCGAAGTCGGCGGACGAAGCGGCGCGTTCGGCTGCAAAGCAAGCTGCCAGAGTAAATCCGAATAAGTAATAAGTTCGGGCGTTCCGATGCCGTCGCTGACCGTCGCCACCGTTTTATCAACGACAGTCTGCGCCTGCGTTTTCAGCGAAGAAAAAACAAAAAGCAGCGTGAACAGACCCAAAATAATTGATAATTTTACAAAGCGAAAACCTTTTAATTTCATATGCGCTTCCGAATTTTGACGGAAATCAAAAAATACGACGGACAAAATTAGTCGGATTTAAAAGTTAAAACTTGTTGACAAATAACCAAAAATCCATTCTAATTAAAAGTGAAGTTTAACAGCTTCTCTTGTCAACAATTCAACTAACCTCTCAGATGTCAAAAAACGAACGAAGTTTGTCAAATTGCCGGATAAAACCAAAATGTTAGCTTCAAAGCGGGTAAAAAGCGAAACCGAGCGGTGTTTTTTTAGCAAAAGCGAAAAAAATTCTTCGTCGGAGTTAAAGTTTATCGCTGAACTCGGTAGAAGTTTGCTTTTTACGGTGCATCCGAAAAAAGTCGCTTCGCGCGTAGCTGAAGCGATTCAGACGGAAATCGCCGCGCCTGTCTGCGCGGTAACTGTCGAACTCAAACACATCGGAATTGTAAGTTCCGTTTCCGCGAACGATTCTTTTATAACAAAATCAGAATTTTTAGAAAAACGCCGACTCGACAAATGGCTCGAATTTCTGCCGTCGCAAATTTCGTTTTCGGTTGAAAACAGAGACGAATTCTTTCTCAAAAGCGATTTTCACGATTTTGAATACGTTTCGCCCTTACACATTGACGGCGAAGTAAAAGGCGCGACAATTGTCGGATTTGAAAAAAAGGAAGATTGCACGGAATCAACGATGCGTCTGGTTGACGCGGCGACGCAAATGGCGGCGATGTCTCTCAATCTTTCGGCGCATTATGAAGCCGCGATAAACACTTCGATAAATCAGGCAAAACTTGAACACAGGCGATTTACCGAATCCGTTCTCGACGCGCTGCCGGTTTCGATTTATGTCATTGACCGCGATTATCGGATCGTTACGTGGAACAGACATCGGGAAATCGGCATACAGGGAATTCCGCGCGATTTAGCTGTCGGGCGCGACGTTTTCGAGGTTTTAGCCAAGCAGCCGAAAGGCAAATTGCGCCAGGAATTTGAACGCGCGTTTCGCACCGGAAAAATCGAACGCATCGAACAGCGCACGACAAACGAAGACGGCGCGACGGTTCATTGGCTGGTCAGCAAAGTTCCGATGCGCGACAAAGAAACCGGCGAAATTACGCACGTTATTACAGTCGGCGAAGACGTTACGATTCGCGTCGAAGCGATTCACGCCGTCGGACGCGCCGAAAAACTCGCTGCCGTCGGACGGCTCGCGGCAGGCGTCGTTCACGAAATAAACAATCCGCTGGCGACGATTTCCGCCTGCGCCGAATCTTTGGAATCGAGGGTCGAAGAAGGAATTTTCGGCTCGTCGTCCGATGTCGAAGATTTGGGCGAATATCTCGGTTTGATTCGCAGCGAAGCGTTTCGCTGTAAATCAATCACCAACGGTTTGCTCGATTTCAGCCGAATCCGAACGGGAAACCGTTTCCCGATTGATGTCGCGCAAATCTTAAAATCTTCCGCCAGACTCGTTTCACATCAAAAGCGCGGCGAGAATATCGAAATAAAATTTGAAATCTCGGAAGAATTGCCGCTCGTCAATGCCGACGAAGGACAAATTCAGCAAGCGATTATCGCGCTTGCGACCAACGCGATTGATGCTATGAACGGCGGCGGAACGCTTACTTTTCGCGCTTTTCCCGAACCTAACCGCGTCGTCGTCGAAATTCAAGACACCGGACACGGCATCGCGCCGGAAGATTTATCGAAAATTTTTGAGCCGTTTTTTACCACCAAAGAAGTCGGTAAAGGAACAGGACTCGGTTTAGCCGTCTGCTACGGCATTATCACCGAACACAACGGACGACTCAGCGTGCGTTCAAATCTCGGCGCTGGAACAGTTTTCACGATGTTTCTTCCGATCCGAAAGGAGTTGTGAATTTTTAGAGTTTGAGAGTTTATAGAATTATAAAAATTCGATTTATTCAAAAAACTCTGCAAACTTTCAAACTCTGAAAACTCTTATGGCAAAACTTCTTGTGGTTGACGATGAAAACAATCTGCGCCTTGTCGTGCAGAAGGAAATGGCGCGGCAAGGTCACGAAGTAGAAACGGCTTCGGACGGCGAAGCGGCTTGGGACTGGCTCGAACGGCAGGATTTTGACGTTTTGCTGTGCGATATAAATATGCCGCGACTTGACGGCATCGCGCTGCTGCGCCGCCTGCGCGAAAAAAGTCAAAATCCGCCGGAAGTAATTATGCTGACCGGACAAGCGACGGTCGAAACGGCAATCGAAGCGATGAAGCTCGGCTCGTATGATTATTTGACCAAGCCTTACCGCATTACCGAACTTTCAGCGCTGGTTACGCAAGCCGCCGAAAAACAAAAACTCAAAATTGACAATCAGC
>CAXSHW010000038.1:21877-36350 GCA_964237245.1 uncultured Pyrinomonadaceae bacterium | reverse complement strand
CTTTTATTCGACCATTTCAAGGTGCATTCCCATCGCTTCGGGAATGACGAGAATGTCCGAAAACAAAATCGCCGCGTCGGTTTTGATAATATCAATCGGCTGAATCGTAATTTCCGAAGCCAATTCCGGCGTTTTACACGTCGTCAGAAAGTCGTATTTCTCCCGAATCGCCCGATATTCCGGCAAATAACGTCCCGCCTGCCGCATAATCCAAACCGGCGTGCGCTCCGTTTTTTCGCCTTTGCAGGCTTTGATAAATAATGAATTTTCCATTTGTTTTTAGCCACGAACAAACACGAAAATCCACGAAAAAAAAGAAATTTTAGCCACAGATTTGCACGGATAAACACGGATAAGAATTGATAAATCCAAGAGATAAAATCAAATAACTAATCTTAAAATTTTTCTTATCCATCTTTAAAAAATCTGTGTTCATCTGTGCAAATCTGTGGCTAAAAATTGTTTTATTCTTATCTTATTTCGTGTCTTTTTCGTGTTTGTTCGTGGCTAATTTCCTCTTAAATATCCAACCAACTCAATCGCAAAATCTTCCGCATTCGATTTGGACGAAACAAAATTAACCGTTAAATTCCGCGCTTCAAAAAATTTGGCGGTCGTTTTCCCAATCGTCGCTAATTTTGTTTGATGCGTAATTTCCGCGCCGAATTGTTCGATAAAACCTGCTGCGCCGCTCGGACTGAAAAAACACGCGGCGACGATTTCGCCGTTGCCGATTTTTTCGCGGATTTCGTTTATTTTATCTGTTTCAACCTTTATTTTTCGCGTTTCGTAAACGACCGCTTCATCAACTTTCGCCGTTTCAACTAAAAATTCGGGAACGATTCGTAGCGATTTTTCGCCGCTAACGAACAGAAAATGTTTATTTTTCAATTCGTGCGGCGCGATTTTTTCCAGCATTTCCCGCACCGTATTCGCCGATTCGTCGTAAACCAAGTTCAGATTTTCATTCCGCAAAATCTCGAAACTGCTGTTTCCTAAAACGTAAACTTTCCCGCCGTAACCGATATTTTTTTCGCGCATTTTATCAACTAAAACCCGTGCCGCGTTCTTACTCGTGATAAAAATTCCGTCGTAATTTTCAACATCGGCGAGTTTCGCGTCGAAATCGCTCAAATCATCAATCGCGTTCATCTCAATCAGCGGCAAATTGATTATTTCAAAACCATTATCCGTTAAAATGCGGCTGAAATTGTCGAATTCTCTGATGACTAAAATCATAATTGAACGGAACACCGGCATCCTGCCGGCAGGATGCCGGTGTTCCGGCTGTCAAACGACTTCTTCCGGCATTCTTTCAATTTTTTCGCGCGTTCTTTCGAGCAATTCGTTCGCGCCTTTTTCGATCAAAATATCTGCCAATTGTTCGCCCAAACTTTTCGCGTTTTCCCGTTTGCCGCTGATTTTCTCGCGCAAATTAACGCTGCCGTGCAGATTTCCGACCATTCCTTCGAGATGAATTTCATCATTTACTAAAACCGCATTCGCGCCAATCGGAACCTGACAGCCGCCTTCCAAACTCCGCAGAAACGCGCGTTCCGCCGTGATGCAGTCGCGCGTTTCCGCGTCGTCTAAAACTGTCAAAAGCTCTTTCAAATCCGCATCATCTTCGCGGATTTCGACCGCCATCGCGCCTTGTCCGACGGCGGGCAGCATCGTTTCAAACGGAATAATCTGCGAAATCCGCGCGTCGAGATTCATCCGGTAAATGCCCGCGAAAGCGAGAATCATCGCGTCCAAATCAGATTCGTCAAACTTCTTAAAGCGCGTCTGCAAATTGCCGCGAATCTCGAAAATCTGCAAATCCGGGCGATGATGCAGAAGCTGACTTTTCCGCCGCAAACTGCCCGTCGCCACCTTCGCATTTTGCGGCAATTCGTCAATCGAAGCGGAATTTTTAGCGATCAAAACATCGTTCGGTGTTTCGCGCTTGGACACCGCGCCGATGCAAAGTCCTTTCGGCTGTGTGGTTTGCAAGTCTTTCAAACTATGCACCGCCAAATCAATCTCGCGGTTTAAAAGCGCGGTTTCGATCTGTTTCGTAAACAAACCCTTGTCGCCGATTTTCGCCAGCGCGACATCGAGCAGTTTGTCGCCGGTCGTTTTGATGATTTTTATTTCGAGATTGATTTTCGGGAAGTGCTTTTCGAGTTCGGTTTTGACGAAATTCGTTTGCCACAGCGCGAGGAGCGAACCGCGCGAGCCGATGATATATTTTCTTCGCTCAGACATCTAAACCCTCGAACGCCGCCGCTTTCATTTTCTGGAGTTTTTCGACGAGAGCGATGTGGTTTTGCAGATCGTCTGACGCATCGCCTCTGCTCTGCATCGCTAATTTGTGCAGTTCGGAAATGTTTTGCGTGAGAAAACTTTTGATTTTTAAGATTTCGTTGACTACTGTTCGGTCGGGTTTGGCGTAAGTTTTCTGAAAAACCGGCAGCAACGGCAGCGAATAATACCACATTAGGAAATCGCCCATTTCTTTGGCGATGATTTTTTTGACGTGCGGCAGATCGCGCATTCGGCGGTCAAAACTGCGTTCGACAATCTGATGCAAATCGTCAATGTTTTTTAGTATAACCTGTTTGTTTTCAGCGGTTTCAGGCGCAATGTCGCGCGGAACGGCGATGTCAATAAGCAGGATTTTATTCGTCTGCGAAGAAAAGTCTGCTTTGGTTAAAATCGGTTTGGGCGAACTCGTCGAACTGATTACGATGTCAATTTCGTCGAGATAATTTTTGAATTCGGCAAAATTAATGACTTCGCTTGCCAGCCGAACGGTTTTTTCGAGATGCGTCGACAACTCTTCGGCGTGAACGCGCGTGCGGTTGGTGATGAAAACTTTACCGATTTGCCGCTTCGCCAGACATTCGGCGGTCAGACGCGCCGTTTCGCCCGCGCCGACGATTAAAATATTTTTGTCGCGCAGAGTGTCGAAATTTTCGAGCGCGAGTTCGACCGCCGCCAGACTTATCGAAACCGCGCCTTTATGAATCGCGGTTTCGCTCGCCGCTTTTTTGCCGATTTTGATCGCCCGCTGTGAAAGCTGATTTAAGATTCTGCCGGTCGTCTGATTTTCTTTGGCGGCGAAATAAGCGGTTTTGAATTGCTGCAAAATCTGCGTATCGCCCAGAATTTTCGAGTCAACGCTCGTCGCCACGCTGAACAACTGTTGACAGGCGGCGCACGAAATAAACGTGAAAAAATGTTCGCGTTCGATAATTCCGCGCGCACCTTTGAAATCGGTTACGAGGTCTTTGTAATAATCCAGATCAACCTCGGCGGACGCGCAAACGCCGTAAACTTCCGTGCGGTTACACGTTGACAAAATCACGCATTCGGACAGAGTTTCTTTCAGCCGCGCCAGCAGCGCGGAAATTTCGTCTTCGCGGATATATAATTTTTCTCTGACCTCAATCGGTGCTGTTTTGTGATTGACTCCAAACGCAAAAAGCATCTGCTGGTCGGCGGCGTTTTTCAATTTGAATTCTAAAACCTCTTTTACAGGTGAACTATCGAAAGATGAATTCTCACTATTATGCACTAATTCATTATATAGGAAAAGTTTCGCCGACAAAGAATCGGTGTGATGAATACGACAAAGTTATCTGATTAGCGATTTTAATAATTCTTAGTCAAGAAGCGAAGCGAAAATTTATTTACTTTTCAAATTTTCGAGAGTAGATTTCTTATTAATGAAGGAGTTGCGATGAAAATACTGAAAATTTATTTCTTTATCTATCAAACATTAAACCGAAAATCCACGACATCGCCGTCTTTCATTATATATTCTTTGCCTTCGAGTCTGGCTAAACCTTGTTCGCTGGCGGCTTTGCGCGAGCCGAGACGCACCAGATCATCGTAGCCGACGATTTCGGCGCGGATGAAACCGCGTTCGATGTCGGAATGGATTTCTCCGGCGGCTTGCGGCGCTTTTGTGCCGATTGGAATCGTCCACGCGCGGACTTCTTTTTCTCCGGCGGTTAAAAAAGACATCAAGCCGAGTATTTTGTAGGCGGATTTGATTAGATTATCAACGCCGCTCGACGTAACGCCGACATCGGCGAGAAATTCTGCGCGTTCTTCCGGTTCGAGCGCGACGAGTTCGGCTTCGAGTTTGGCGCAGATGACGACGACTTCGGCGTTTTCTTTTGCCGCGTGTTCTTTGACCGTTTGAACGTGCGTGTTTGCGTCAGGATTTGCCAGCGTTTCTTCGTCAACATTTGCCGCGTAAATCGTCGGTTTGGTTGAAATTAAGAAGAAACTTTTGGCGATAACTTGTTCTTCTTTCGTCAGTTCGACGGCGCGCGCCGGTCTGCCTTCTTCGAGCGCGGGCAGCAGTTTTTCCATCACTTCGATTTCCGCTCTGGCGATTTTGTCGCCCGCGCGCGCGCCTTTTTGCGCTTTGTCGCGGCGTTTTTCGAGCGATGTTAAATCGGCTAAAGCCAATTCGATTTGAATCGTTTCGATGTCACGAATCGGATTGACCGAACCTTCGACGTGGACGATGTTTTCGTCTTCAAAACAGCGCACAACCTGAATAATCGCGTCGGTTTCGCGGATGTTGGCAAGAAACTGATTGCCCAAACCTTCGCCTTTCGACGCGCCGCGCACGAGTCCAGCAATGTCAACGAATTCAACAGTTGCGGGAACAACTTTCTGCGCTTTGTGCAGCTTTTCCAAAACGGCGAGACGTTCATCCGGCACGGCGACGACACCAACATTCGGCTCAATCGTCGCAAACGGATAATTGGCGGCGAGCGCGTCTTCGGCGGCGGTCAGCGCGTTAAAAAGTGTAGATTTCCCGACGTTCGGCAGTCCGACGATTCCGGCTTGTAACATATAAAAATTTTCAGATTCCAGATTCCAAATTTCAAATTGGTTATTCTAACCTTTCGGCGCGATTTTGAGAAATTAGGAAACTGTGGCTTAATTTTGTTGAAGATTTTAACCGCAAAAAATTCCAATGATACAAGAAGAAATTATCGAACATTTTCGTCGAACGAATGCGCTTTTGGAAGGACATTTCGTTTTGTCGAGCGGTTTGCACAGTCCGAAATATCTGCAATGCGCGTTGGCTTTGCAGCAGCCGAAAGACGCTGAAAGATTCGGGCAGGCGATTGCCGAAAAGTTTAGAAATCAACAGTTTGATACGGTCGCTTCGCCTGCCATCGGCGGTTTAATCGTCGGTTTCGCCGTCGCGCAAGCCTTGAATGTTCGCTTCATCTGGACGGAACGCGAAAACGGCTTGATGACTTTGCGGCGCGGTTTTACTATTAAAGAAAACGAACGAATTCTCGTCGTTGAAGACGTTATCACAACCGGCGGCTCAACGCGCGAATGTATCGAAGCATTAGAAAAACACGGCGCGAAAGTGACAAACGCGGCTTCGATTATTGACCGCTCAAACGGCGCGGCTGATGTCGGCGTTCCGCGAATCGCCCTTGCGAGTTTGGACGTTCCGAGTTACAAAGTTGAAGATTGTCCAATGTGTGAAAAAGGCAACGGCGCAGCCGTCAAGCCTGGAAGTCGAAAATGAGCAAAACAGATTTAACAGAGAAATTTTGGTTCGAATTTTGTGCGCAAAACCCGGAAATAAGTCGCTATGAGCCATATCAGGTTTGGTTTTTTCATCATCAACGCGAGTCGTCGAAAAATCTTGCCGAATTGGTTGTCGCAAGGAAAAAACAGGCGACGGCGAGCTTAATGGAAAGCGAAACGGATGTCGGAGACGGCGGAATTGTCGGCGGTTACAGCGTTGTGACGGACTTTGACGGCAACCCGCAATGCATCATTCAAACCACGGAAGTCCGCGCTTTGTCGTTTAGAGACGTTGACACGCAATTTGCGTTTGACGAGGGCGAAGGCGACCGGACGCTCGAATACTGGCGCGACGCGCATCGAAAGTTTTTCACCGAATGCTGCGCCGAATTAAAAATCGAGTTTAACGAGTCAATGGCGGTTTGCTGCAAAAGATTTAAGACACTGTTTCCAAAGTTATGAATTTCAAACTCCTCATCCAATACGACGGCACGGATTTTCACGGCTGGCAGGTGCAGGAAAATCAGCGCACCGTACAGGGCGAACTTGAGCGCACGGTTAGTCTTTTGGAAGACGCGGAAGTCGCGGTCGTCGGTTCGGGACGCACGGACGCGGGCGTTCACGCTGAAGGTCAGGTTGCCAATATTCGTCTGAATCGCCCGTTTACACCCGCGAAATTGCTCGCGGCGATCAACGGCAATTTGTGGCGCGACGTGCGGATTTTATCCGTTGAAAAAGCGGCTGACGATTTTCACGCGAGGTTTTCCGCCAAAGGCAAAAATTACGTTTATCGCGTCGTTAACGCGCCGGTGATGTCTCCGTTCTGGCTGCGTTACGCGCATCACGAAGCGCGTCCGCTCGATGTCGGACGAATGAACGAAGCCGCCCGATTTTTTCTCGGCGAACACGATTGGACGGCGTTTTCAGCAGCGCGTTCGGATGTCGAAAACCGCGTGCGATCAATCAGAGATTTCACGGTCGAATCTTTCTGGGACGCGCGCGCCAACGCTTCAATCATCGAATTTCGCATTTCCGCCAACGGATTTCTGCGCTATATGGTGCGCTCAATCGTCGGCACAATGCTCGAAGTCGGGCGCGGCGAAAAGGATTTTGATACAATCCAGACGGCAATCGTCAGCGGCGACCGCAGTCTAGCCGGAACGACCGCGCCCGCCAACGGCTTGACGCTGCTCAAAGTTCACTACTGATTTTTACAAAATGCCGACGATTGATTTTCAAAAAATAATTTCTTCGCCGGTCGCGGCTTACGATGAAGGTTTGCGATTTTTTATGGGCGAAGGAATTTTGAACGAAACTTTGCGGCGCGTAGCGCGTGATTTAACAGAGCATCAGATTGATTACAGCATCATCGGCGCAGTCGCGCTTAACAGTTACGGTTATCGCCGTTTTACCGAAGACATTGATTTGATTTTAACCGGCGAAGGTTTGGAAAAATTTAGAGCGGAACTAATCGGGCGCGGTTATCGTCCGGCGTTTGAAGGCGCGACGAGAAAGTTTAGAACGACGGCTGAAAATGTGACGATTGAAATTTTGACGAGCGGCGAATTTCCCGGCGACGGCAAACCGAAACCGATTGAATTTCCCGATCCCAGGGAAAATGTCACTGAAATTGACGGCGTTAAAATTATCAGTCTGGAAAAACTCATCGAACTCAAACTCGCTTCGGGAATGACCGCGCCGCATCGTTTGAAAGATTTGGCAGACGTGCAGGAACTTATCAAGATCAAAAATTTAGACGCTGATTTCGCTGAAAAACTCGATTCGTTCGTCCGCGAAAAATTTCTTGAACTTCAAAAATCCGTCGCCGACGCCGAAAAATAAAATGAAAATTTATCACATTGTTACCCCCGAAGTTTGGGAAAAATTCAAGGACGAAAATTTTTACGAAGCCGAAAGTCTGCACACCGAAAATTTTATTCATTGCAGTTTTGCCGAACAAGTCGAAGCGGTTTTGCGGCGCTATTATAAAGGTGCGGAAAAAGTTCTGCTGCTTGAAATCGAGCCGGAAAAATTGACTTCCGAACTCGTCAATGAACCTTCGACCGGCGGCGAAATTTACCCGCACGTTTACGGGCAAATCAACAGAGACGCAATTGTCGGAATCGAAGAAAGAAAGAAAATTAACAGGGATAAAGAGGATTAACAAGGTTTAAAGATTAATTGAAGTGATTTAAAAAATCCCTGTCCATCTCCTTAATCCTTGTTAATTTCTTACAAAAATGCTCGAAAATTTTGCCGAAATTGTCGAACCGAACTCCGAAGAAGCCGAACTTCTGGCGCGGATTGATTCGGCGCGGCTGCCCGAACACGTTGCGATAATTATGGACGGCAACGGGCGTTGGGCGAAACAGCGCGGCGAGCAGAGAGTTTTCGGGCATCGCGCCGGCGTCGAATCGGTGCGCGCGATTGTTGACACGAGCGCGCGTCTGAATTTGAAAGCCGTTACGCTTTACGCTTTTTCGACCGAAAATTGGAAGCGTCCGAAACTCGAAGTCGCCGCGCTGATGCAGATGCTCAAGCATTATATTCGCTCGGAACTCGACGAAATTCACCGGCAGAATATTCGTTTTCAGGCAATCGGCAACATCGAAGGTTTGAAGAAATCCGTGCAGAAAGAAATTCACCGCGCGACCGAAAAAACGCAAAATAATTCGGGAACGATTCTGACCATTGCGCTTAATTACGGCGGACGCGCCGAGATAACCGAAGCCGCTAAATGTGCCGTCGAAAATCTTTTACGCGCCGGAAAATCGGTCGAAGATTTGAGCGAAAACGATATTGAAGCGAATCTCTACACGCGCGGTTTGCCCGAAGTTGATTTGCTCGTTCGCACGAGCGGCGAAATGCGAATTTCAAATTTTCTGCTGTGGCAATTGGCTTACAGCGAAATTTACGTCACCGAAACGCTTTTCCCGGATTTTCGCCGCCGCGAAATTTTTGCGGCGATTCTGGATTTTCAAACGCGCGAACGTCGTTTTGGCGATATAGGTCCAAAATAATCCACACAGTTTAGTTATATTTATAGATGTTTATTGTTTTATACAGGTGGCGGCTCAAACCGCATTTAGAGCAGCAATTTATCGAATCGTGGTCGCAAGTAACCGATTATTTGCGAAAGAATTATGATTCGCTCGGCTCTCGTCTGCATCGGGGAGACGATGGTCTATTTTATGGTTATGCCCAATGGAAGAGCGAAGAACAGCGTTATAATGCTTTTACAAATGAGAATGCTGAAATCGGTGAAGTCAGTCTGAAAATGCGCGAATCTATTGAAGAAAGTTTTTCTGAAATTATATTAGAAAACCTCGCAGATTATCTTGTTTAATTTATGAATAGTCGTGTTGTAACCGCGCTTTTTGCGTTGCCAATTTTAATTCTTTCAATCGTTCTGCCGTATTTTCTGCCGCAGTATTCGTCGGCGAATTGGCTTTTCGTTTTGATTGCCGCTTTCGGAATCGGCGCCGGAATGTTTGAATTTTTTAGTTTGACGAAAAAGCTCGAACTCAAAGCCGACGCTTCAATCGCGTATTTGGGCGCGGCGGCGCTTTTTGTCGCATTTGTTTTCGACGCGCCCGCTAAAACGCCTGATTTGTTGATTTTAACAGTTGCCGTTTTTATCATTGCGACGCTTGCGACGCAGACTTTTCGCTTTCAGAAAGATTTTTCCAAAATGCTGACCGGCGTCGGCGTAACTTTGTTAGGCGTTTTTTACATTGTCTTTTTGGGCGGTTTTCTGGTTTCGATGCGCGTCGGTTTTGAAACATTTCCCGGACTTTCGACCAAACTGCTCGGCTTCTTTTTTCTCGTCGTAATGGGTTCGGATGTGGGAGCGTATTACGTCGGAAAAAGTTTCGGGAAACACAAATTAGTTCCGAAAATTTCGCCGAACAAAACCTGGGAAGGTTTAATCGGCGGCGTTTTGCTGGCGATTATCTTTGCCGCGCTTTCAACTTTACTGTTTTTCCCCGAACTGCCGTTTCAAGTTTCGATTCCGCTGGCAATCGTAATGGCGGCAGTCGGCGTGTTCGGCGATTTGGCGGAAAGCGCGATGAAACGCGGCGCGGGCGCAAAAGATGCCGCGAGCACCCTGCCCGGACACGGCGGCTTGCTCGACCGGCTCGACAGTCTGCTATTTAACGCGCCGATTCTTTATTATTTTGCGACGTTTTATTTTAAGAATTCTCTTTGAAAGGATTTACCAAATCAATCCAAACGGGCAGCGGCAGCCAGTTCGGATTTTTGCCAAAAGTTTTTTTATTCAGTTTTTCGATTTTATTTTCAACGATTTCCTGAAATTTTTCAGGCGGCAAATCTTCGGCGTTTTCATAACATGCGTGAGAAATACACGCGGCGGGTTTTCCGTCGGAATGAACGAGACAACCGATTTGTTTTTCGAAAAGCGGACAGGCGAAAGTTTTTTTAAATGTGTCGCCCGCAGATTTTAAGTCGTATTTTTCAACGGTTTCGCGGGCGCGCCGGTAAATTTCGCGCTGTTTTTCCTGGCTTAAATTTTCTAAAGTTTTGCGAACGGCGACGGCTTCGAGTTTTGTAATGTGAACGTTGACGAAATGCGCGTCGAGGCAGCACGCGCCTTTGGTCGGGCAAGTTTGGCAATCTTGCGCTTTCGGTTCGTAATTTGTCTTAATGAAATTTTGATACGTCGTTTTGAGTTTTTGCAGCTCGTTCAGCGCTTTTGTTTGAGAAAGCGTTTTCATAATTTTATTTGTATTTTTGTAAATATGCCGGAGTAAACAGGACAAAATTTTAATAGCAGAAATCCGCTTCTAATGAGCGGTAAATTTTGGTTTGGCGCTGCTTACTTTTTTATAATTTCCGTCGGCTGAAACATTTGCGCCGAAGCCGCATTCGACATCCGTTCCTTGCTGTTTGACTTTCAGGCGTCCACCCGGAAGAAATTTTAAAGTAATCGCGCATTGTTCCGTGTCTTCCGGTTTAAAAACGGCTGTGTCACCCGCGATTTCGGCTTTGCCGTCTGCCTCGCCGACGTTTGCCATCGGTTCGCCGTTTGCCATTTTATAATTATAAACGCCGGAAAAAACGATGCGAAGTTTTCCCTTGCCAAGTGCCGATACCTTGAATTCGCTGCCCGAAACATCGCGGAAAGTTCCTGTAACTTCCGCGCCGCTCACCGCTTTTCTATTTTGAGCGTTTCCTGTAATTGACATCAAAAAGCAGAAAATAAAAATGCCGAAAAAAGTCGAAAATTTCTTCATCTTGATTGTTCCTTTCAAAACTAAACAGACAAAATCTTTTATTTTATCGCTGTAATCTGCTATATTTTGCCCTATTCTTTTCAAATTACAAACAAATAAAGGTGAAATTTTATGAGTGCAGCAGTTGATGATTTAGGAACGAAATCAGACCGCAGTTTTTTTGGACATCCGCGCGGGCTTTCGACGCTATTTTTTACGGAAATGTGGGAACGCTTCAGTTTTTACGGATTACGGGCGATTCTGTTTTTGTATATGACGACCGCCGTCGCTAAAGGCGGTCTCGGCTGGACGGAGGAATATGCCGGTCCGGTTTACGGTCTTTACGCCGCGTCGGTTTATTTTCTGCCGCTCATCGGCGGCTGGCTCGCCGACCGTTTTATCGGCGCGAAACGCGCGACTTTTGTCGGCGGCGTGATTATTATGTTCGGGCATTTTTCCCTTGCCGTGCCGACGATTCAGACTTTTTATTTGGGTTTGATCTTAGTCGCCGTCGGAACGGGATTCTTAAAATCGAACATTAGCGCGATGGTCGGCGAGCTTTATTCAAAAGACGACGTGCGGCGCGACGCCGGATTTTCCGTCTTTTATATGGGCATCAATCTGGGCGCGTTTTTCTCGCCGCTCGTCTGCGGATTCCTGGCGCAGAGCGACCGATTCAAAAACTTTATCGGCGGTTTCGGTTTTGACACGAACAACAGTTGGCATTTCGGTTTCGCGGCGGCGGGCGTCGGAATGTTTTTCGGGCTTCTGCAATACGTTTTGGGCAAAAGAAACATTGCAAACGTCGGTTTGCCGCCGAGCGAAAATCCCAAACTTGCGGATGAAGCGAAAGCGTCGAATTTCAGTCCGAAATATTTGACGCAAATGGCGGTCATTATTGCGCTGGCGACTGCAATCGTCGTTGCGTCCGCGCTCGTCTATGACGCGACAACGGCGATTACGAAATTCTTAACGCCAGTCGTCGTCGTCTCCGGTTTAATTGCCGTGATTTTAACCGGAATGCAGGACAAACTTTCAAACGACGAATGGAAACGCATCGGCGTGATTATAATCTTGTTCGCGTTCTCGACGCTTTTCTGGATGGGTTTCGAGCAGGCAAGCACGAGTCTGAACGCATTCGCCGATAAATTAACCGTGACGAATTTTTTCGGCTACGAATTTCCGTCAAGTTTCCTGCAATCGGTAAATCCGTTCCTACTCGTCATTTTCGCGCCGGTCTTAGCCTGGATTTGGCTCAAACTCGGAAACCGTCAGCCGTCCGACTCGATTAAATTTGCCATCGGTTTATTATTCGGCGGGTTAGGATTCGTAGTTGTGGCTTACGCCGCTTCGCGTCTCGGCGCAGACCCGGAAAATGTTTTTGCGAGCAAAGTTACGTTCTGGTGGTTGGTGCTGGTTTATTTCTGCCACACTATCGGCGAGCTTTGCCTTAGTCCGGTCGGTTTAAGTTCGATGACGAAACTCGCGCCGGCGCGAATGGTTTCGCTGATGCTCGGCGTCTGGTTTCTTTCGATTTCGCTCGGCGATTACATCGCAGGATTGATTGCCGGAAAATTCGTAGCCGATTCCGCAATCTTAACCGGAATTTTTACGAAAGTTGCGATGGTTATGATTGGCGGCGGCATTCTGCTCGCTCTGCTTTCGCCGTTTGTGAAAAAACTTTACTCAAAACCGGGCGAAGTTGTGCCGATCCAACCGGCTTAGAACTTCGGGGAGCGTGAAGGCAAAATTTTTCACGCTCCTTTTAATTTTGTCCGCGTTAATTTTTTTGTTGACTGTTTTCCTCAAAATTCTTAAAATTTAATTGTTCTTTCTCAAAAATCGAACTCAAATCCAATTTCCCATAAAATAAACAAAAAAATATGAACTTAAAGCTTTTTACGGTGCGCCTTGCTGTCATCGTTTTATTTTTGACTACGCAAACCTTTTTACACGCCCGCGCCAACTCCGGCGACGAGTTTGCCGGACAATTCGATACGACGCTTGCCGCCGACAAGGAGAATCTCGAAAAAATTATTTTCGGATCAGCGAGTAGAGACGATTTGAGAGGCGTGAAAAATTTGAGCGCGACCGTTCACATCAGTTCCAATCGCCTGCAAAATCCGACCGGGCAATTTTCGCTCGTTGCTTTTTTAGTCGAAGAAGAAGACGAAAAACCTGTAATTTATGTTGATTTAAACACCGACAATAATTTCACCGAAGATGAGAAATTTACTTTTCATCGGGAACAATCCGACAATCCGTATCTGTTTGTGACGACGTTTAACGTGCCTGTAAAAAACAGTTTCTTTACAGCTTGTCCGGTTTTCCTGCGCTATTTCAGAAATTACCAAACAGCGAAAATGACGAAAGACGACCGACTTTTGCAGCAGTCAACCGGAGTTTTAGCACACGGCGCGGTTGACGTGAAAGGCAAAAAACTCGCCGTCGAGTATGCTTACAGTTTTGAAGAGAAACGAATCACGCCCGAAAAAGGCTGGCTCGGCATTGACGCCAACGAAGACGGTGAAATAGATATGGACAGCCTTTCGCCCGAAGCCGCTAAAGCCAACAATGAAACGGTCGTTTTCCGCGTCGGGCAGATGTATCTTTCGACTAAAAAAGTTGACATCGGCAAGAATCAAATCGTGCTGCGCGAGAACGCGGCAAAAGATTACAAACGCACGGAACTCGCGGTCGGCAAAGAACTTCCTGATTTTTCATTCGTTGATTTGAACGGCAAGAAACACAATTTTTCCGAGTTTCGCGGCAAATACATTTTGCTCGATTTCTGGGGCTTCTGGTGTCCGCCGTGCCGCGAGGAATTGCCTTATCTGCGCGAGGCTTATAAGCGTTATCAATCGAGAGGTTTAGAAATCGTCGGAATGAACACTGACAATAATACGCCTGACCTCATCAAGAAAACTCTTAATGATAATGCTATGACCTGGACGCAGGCGCAACTCGAAAGCATTAAGGATTTGAGAGACGTGCAGTTCAGAATCGAATCTTTTCCGACGATTTTTCTCGTCGCGCCCGACGGTAAAATCCTTTCGATGAGCCGACAGGACAAGGGCGAACTGGATTTGCGCGGCAAAGATTTGCTGGAAACGCTCGACAACGTTCTGCCGAAAAAGACCGTCGGCAGCCTTTAATTTTTCCTAAAAATTTATCGTCTCGCTCGAAGAAATTTCCGCGCCCGCTGTTTGAATTGAGTGGACGCGGAAATTTTCGTCGCGTTCGGGAAAGTCGGTGCGGAAATGTCCGCCGCGTGATTCTTCGCGCCACAGAGCGGCTTTTGTTACCAACATCGCAACCGTTACGAAATTTCTCGAAGAAGTTCGCAAATTTGATTTTGAAATCTGCTCAAGCTCTTGAAGAGCGCGTTTTAAGGAATCTTTATCGCGTAAAATCCCGACGCGCTCCCACATCAAGCGCTTGACGCGCTTTTTAACCGCCGTTGAGATTCCAGATTCTGGATTCCGGATTCCAGATTCAATTTTTTGATTTTTAAATTTGGAATCTGGAATCCAGAATCTGGAATTATCTTCAATCGCTGCCGCGCCCGCTCTCGCGCCGAAAACCAATCCTTCGAGCAGGGAATTCGAGGCAAGCCGATTCGCGCCGTGAACGCCGGTGCAGGTTACTTCGCCCGCCGCGTAAAGTCCGGCAATCGTCGA
>CAXSHW010000038.1:0-21867 GCA_964237245.1 uncultured Pyrinomonadaceae bacterium | reverse complement strand
ACGGTTGTTCGTCCGTGTAAATCCGTCCGCACGCCGCCCATACAATAATGCGAAGCAGGCGAGACGGGAAGCAAATCTTTGGCGATATTCAACCCATAAAACTTGCACGTCTCATAAATTTTCGGAAAGCGTTCATGCAGAAATTTTTCGTCCAAAGCGGTCATATCGAGAAAAACATTGCGCGTTCCGGTGCGGCGCATTTCCGCGACAATCGAACGCGAAACAATATCGCGCGGCGCGAGTTCCAGACGTTCATCGTAATTTTTCATAAAACGTTCGCCGAACTTATTACGCAAGACGCCGCCTTCGCCGCGCATCGCTTCGGATAAAAGAAATCTGGGAGCATTTTCAAGACTCAAAGCCGTCGGGTGAAACTGGACGAATTCCATATCCGCCATTTCCGCGCCCGCAAAATAAGCCATCGCCATTCCGTCGCCGGTCGCAACCGACGGATTCGTCGTGTGCAAAAATAATTGTCCCGCGCCGCCCGTGCAGAGAACGACGGATTTAGCGAAAATTTCGCGCGGCGCTTTCAAAATCGGATCAAGAAATCGGACGCCGACGCATCTTTTGTCTTCGATAATCAAACTTTCAGTATTGGCAAACGGCATTAAAACGATTTTCTTTTCCTGTCTGGCGCGCGCGATTAATGCTCTGACGATTTCCTTTCCGGTCGAATCGCCGTGCGCGTGCAGAATTCGGCGGCGCGAATGCGCGGCTTCCTGCGTGAAGACAAGTTTGCCGCCTTCACGGTCGAATTCCGTTCCCCAATTAATCAGTTGTTGAATATATTTTGTGCCTTCGACGACTAAAGTTTCGACTGCTTCTACGTCGCATAAACCTGCGCCCGCAATCAAAGTGTCTTCTTCGTGCAAAGTCGCGTCGTCGTCATCTGACAAAACAACTGCCACGCCGCCTTGCGCGTATTCGGTATTTGATTCGCTCGTTTTGTCTTTTGTTAAAACCGTAACTCGCGCGCCAGATTCCGCAATGGCGATTGAAGCGCGAAGTCCGGCGATTCCGCTGCCGATGATGATGAAATCTGTTTCTAATGACATAAGAAAAGATTAACTTTAACAAACTATCAAGTCCAAACAGCAATAAAAGAATTTTTTTCACTAAACTCTGCTTGACATCTACGAAAAAATTCGTATATGTTATGAGTAAAACTACGAATAATTTCGTATGGAGCTTGAAAAATGATTAAGCAGAATAAACCGACCGCGTCTGAACTCGAAATTCTTGCAGTTCTCTGGGAAAAAAACGAAGCGACTGTCAGGGAAGTTTACGAAACGATTAACGCGCGAAAGCCGACAGGTTATACGACTGTTTTAAAAACCATGCAGATTATGCGCGAAAAAGGTTTGGTCGAACGCGATGATGCAAATAAAGCACATATTTTCCGCGCGGTCGAAGCTCAAACCGAAACGCAGAAAAATCTGGTTGCCGATTTAATCGAAAAAGTCTTTCGCGGTTCGGCGCTGAAACTCGTTCAGCACGTTTTAGAAGCGAAACCGGCGAGCGCCGAAGAACTCAAAAAAATTCGCAAGATGATAAAAAAAGCCGAAAAGCTCAAAGGAGAAAAAAAATGAACTGGGAAATTCTCGCAAACTCAAAAATCGTCGAAAACCTCGGCTGGACGCTCGTCGCTTCCGTCTGGCAAATACTTTTAATCGCCATAATTTTATTTTTGGTTTTACGGATTTTCAGAAACGTTTCGGCAAACGCGCGTTATTTGTTTGCCGTTGCCGCGCTCGGAGTTGCGCTTGTTTTGCCGACTGCGACGTTTGTTCGTTTGACGATTGATTCGGCGCAAGGTAATGCTGCGAGCAAAATTTTCGATTCGGAAACTCCAAATTCGTTAAAAGGCGAAAAGTCGCTGCCGGAAAACATTACATTTGCAGGAAACGGCAAAGCGCAGTCTGCGAATTTGATTGACAAAAATGATTTTTTTTCGTTGGCGAATTTACAGGAAAAGATTCGGCAAAATTTTGCGCTGGCTTTGCCATTATTGGTTTTGCTGTGGATTTTCGGCGTCGCCATTTTCGCGTTTCGGCTTTGCGGCGGCATTTGGCAGATTCACAAATTCAAAACGCGGGGAATTTCGCTGACAGAAAAAATCTGGCAGGAGAGATTTTCGATTTTGTGTGAAAAACTGCAAATCTCACAAACAGTCAATCTTTTGCAGTCAACCGGAATCGAAACGCCGATTGTAGTTGGTTGGCTGAAACCTTTGATTTTAGTTCCCGCGAGCGTTTTCTTGCAGATGAATTCGTTTGAACTTGAAACGATTCTCGCGCACGAGTTAATTCACATCCGGCGGCGCGACAATCTCGTCAACTTTGCGCAGAGTTTTGTCGAAATTTTGTTTTTCTATCACCCGTGCGTGTGGTGGATTTCCGGCATTATTCGGAGCGAACGCGAGTTTACTTGCGACGATGCGGTAACGGAAATGCTCGAAAACCCGCACATTGTTTACGCCAGCGCGCTGGCAAATTTAGAGGAAATTCGTCTTGCGACGAAAGCAAAAACGCCGCGCGTTTCGATGGCGGCGTCGGGAGGCAAATTAATGCAGAGAATAAATCGGATTTTAGAAAAAAACGCCGAGAGGCAAAATCGCAAACAAACGCTTTGGTCGGCTGGAAGTTTGGCTTTTCTGCTTATCTCGGCAGTCGTGTTCGCTATATTTTGGAACGGTTCGAGCTTTGATGTCAATGCTCAAATAAAAACAACGGATAAAAAAATGGCAATCGGATTCGTTTCGATTCCGCCGAACTTTAAAGAAAATACGGACAAAAGTTTTGACGAAACAGCGCGTTTGTTGATTGAAAAATTAAACGCCCGTCAAATTCCGGCAATCGGATTTATCAACGGCGAAAATATGATGGAAGGCGGAAGGTTGTCCAAAAATCGCGTCGATGTCGTCCGCATGTGGCGCGATGCGAATTTGGAAATCGGTATCGGAACTTTCAAGCACGTTTGGTTTTACGATACGCCGTATGAAGAATTTCTAAACAGAACAAAGATGAATGAAAGCATCGCCAAACTAGTTTTAGCAGAAAAAAACCATCAACTAAGGTTTTTCAGCTATCCGTATTTAAACACTGGAAAAACGGCAGAAGAGAAAGATAAGTTTGAAAATTGGCTGAGTTCTCGCGGTTTGCGTTCGGTGAAATACACTTTCGACAATCAGGAATGGATGTATTCTTACGCTTACGACGCGGCGCGAAAAGACAACGATATTAATACGATGAGGGAAATTCGCGCTGATTTTGTTGATTATATGGCGAAAATGACCGCGCATTACGAAGCGTATTCGCGGGAAATGTTCGGGCGCGACAACGCGCAAACAATGGTTCTAACGCCGAGCCGTCTCGTCGCTGATACTTTCGACGAAGTTTTCGGAACGCTCGAAAAAAACGGTTACAAATTTGTTTCAATGGACGAAGCGCAAGCGGACACGGCGTATCAAACGCCTGAAAAATTCATTGACAGCAAATCAGGAATTTCCTGGTTTGAGCGCTGGCAACTGGCGCAGGGCAAAAAACTGCGCGACGAACCGCGAGTCAGCAAAGCGGTTGAGAAAATTTGGAACGAGCGGAATGGCGGCAAATAAAGTGTTTTGTAGTTTAGACAGGCTTGGGAAACTTTTTTCCCAAGCCCTTATTTTACTGTTAGAAGATTTATTACTTTAACCGCGCCGGCGCTATCGGCGAGTTGAACGGCATAAGCCAAATTTTCTTTTGAAATTGTTCCCTTCAAGCTGACAACACCATTATTTACTTCGGCTTGAACATTTGAAAAAATTTCTCTGCCTAACGAGCGTTGTATGCTTTTGAGAATCTCCGCATCCGGCAATCGAGTTTTTTCCGAAACAGAACGGCGCGGCGTTTCAAATTGTTCAAGCGGTTTCCAAAAAAGTATTAAACTTTCGTCCAAATCTTTTCGCTGAACTTTAAATGCAGTCAAAACGTCGTAATAACCAGGATTTATTGAACGTATCAGGTATGTGTGTCCGACAATTGCGGGCAAGTAACTCTTGAAAACTGTCTCACCGGCTTTCAATCCTTGATAGCGGAATGTTTCAAAATCTTCATAAACCGAATTCGTGTCTTTTACTTTTTTGTAATTAATCAAACTGTTTGCGCTTGGACTTTCTTTCGTGATTTCGCCCAAGGGCATTTCACCTAAATCCGCCAGAAGACCGACATTCAACATTGAGAATCTGTTTTGCTCAAGAGAAATATCCGAACCAAAACCGTAATCGTGTATTTTGTAATAAAACGAATAATAAGCGCCGCTTCCGCGCACCTGAATCATATAATTTTCGCTGTAAATTTCGCGCGGCAGAATTCGGATTGCGTTGACATTTTCTTCTAAAGCAATTTCGGCGTCTTCCTTGCTCGGAGCGAGAATTATTTTTTCTATACTCGCGGCTTTTTGTTTTAATGTTTCATAATCAGCGAGAGCTTGCACGCGATTCTGCGCCGACATTGTTGAAAGAGAAATTAGAATCAGAAATAAAACTGTGAAAATTCTCATTGATTAACCTCTTCAGGTAAAAATAAGTAAAAAAACACTTTGAATTGTCAGCATATCACCAACAAATCAAAGTGCATAGAAAAATATTCGCAGAGCTTACTCTTGCGGAATCGTCAATTCCTGACCGGGATGAATTTTGTCGGGATCGCTTAATTTGTCGCGGTTGGCTTCGTAAATTTTCTCCCAGCTTACGCCGTAGTGCGAGCCGATTTTGCTCAAACTGTCGCCCGATTGAACCGTGTAAGTTTTGCCGCTCGAAGAACTTGAACCGGCTGCGGCGGAAGATGAAGCGTCGCCTTCCGGCGCGGAAATATTCATCACGACATCGCCCGAACGATAATCCGGGTCGAGTCGTCCGTATTCGTCCCAGAGCTGCTGTTTGGCTTCGGCGCTTCCGGCAACGCCGTCAATTTTCAGAACTCCGTTGTCTTCCTGCACGTTCAGACCGGACACGCCGAGCTGTTTTGCCATATCAATCAAAGATTGGTATTTATCCGTTAACATAATTCTTTTTCTCCTTATTATCTATTATTTCTCGGTCAATTCATTGTTAACCTTTCTCTTACCCGTTTCATTAGCGACGCGAACGGCTTCGCCTAATTTTCCCTTCGGCACTGTGCCGCGAAGCGTAACTTCAGTTGTCGTCGCCGTAACCGTAACGTCACTAAATCCGGCTTTTTTCTCTGCGTCGGCAACTGCTGTCGCCGCCACCGAATCACTCGCCGCCATTGTATTCATCATCGAATTAGCCATCATATTTGAATTCATCATATTTGAATTCATCATATTGGCGTTAGTCATCATATTTGAATTGGTAGAACTTTTGCAGCCGACCATAAACAAAAACGCCGCTAAACCTACAACTGTCAGAACTTTAATTTTCATCTGTTTCCTCCTGAAAACTTTCAAAATAATCGTATCTTTTATTTCCACAATTGAAAGCGCAAAAAACGATTCGTCTGAATTTCGCACCCGCGCTAAAAAAATTCTCAAACCATTTTTTGAGAAATTCGCCAGCCTCTTTCAATTTGGTAAATTAGTCTAAAACATTTTGCAAAAAATTTCAGTCAAATTTTACCAAAAACACTTCTTCGGCGATTTTTTTTGCGATTTCGTAGGAAGTTAGATCGGGTTTGACGATAAAATGCCAATCGGCGAGACAATAAAAATTTTGTCTTTCGTCAAAAAGTTTTTGTGTTTCCGGTTTATTTACGGCAAGCGGACGTTCGCGTTTTGAAGATTTTATGTTTCGCCAGCAATGTTCAAAAGAAGATTCGAGCCAGATGCTCGTGCAGTTTTTATTTTTTATGAGACGGCGGTTTTCCTCAATCGTCCACGCGCCGCCGCCGAGCGCGAGAATACGAGCGTCTTTTTCCGCCAGGATTTTTCGCAAATTTTGCGTTTCGATTTCACGAAAGCGCAAAATTCCGTTGGCTTTGATTATCTCGGCAATCGTCTGTCGTTCGCTGGCTTCGATCACCGAATCGAGGTCAATTTTCTGCGTCTGCAAAAGAGCGGCGAGATGACGGGCGACGGTTGATTTGCCGACGCCCATAAAACCTGTCAAAACTATTCGTTTTTCCTCGTTCATCGTTCTCTAACTGTTGCAAGCGTTTGAAAGAATTCCGGGAACGAAACGCCCGCGCATTCCGCGCCGACGATTTCCGTTTCGCCTTCGGCAAAAAGCGCGGCGACCGCAAAAGCCATCGCAATCCGATGATCGCCGAACGAGTCAACCGTCGCGCCTTTTAAGTCGGATTTTTCGACGCGCAAACCGTCGGGAAATTCTTCGACCGTCGCGTTCATCCGGCGCAGATTTTCGACCATTGCCGCGATTCTGTCCGACTCTTTAACGCGCAATTCTTCGGCGTTGCGAATTTCAATTCCGCCTGCGATCTGCGTTCCGAAAACTGCCAGAATCGGAATTTCGTCAATCAGATTGCCGATGATTTCACCGCTTATTATATTTGAAGATGACGTTGACACAAAGTTTTCTCTGCCGCGCACACGCAAATCGCCGATAATTTCGTTGCAGCGTTCACGCGAGTTAATGACTTCGATTGCCGCGCCGAGATTTTGCAGAACTTCGATAATCGCTGTCCGCGTCGGATTCAGACCGACGTTTTCCAGAACGATTTCCGAATTTTTCAGACAACTCGCTGCGACGAGAAAAAACGCCGCTGAAGAAACGTCTGAAGGAATGTTTAAATCTTTCGCCGTCAGGGTCGAATCTCCGTCAATCGTGATTTCTTCGACAAAACTGTTTTTCGTTTTAGTGTAGTTTTCCTCGATTTTCGCGCCCAAATACCGCAGCATTAATTCCGTATGATTTCTCGAAGTCGGATTTTTACCTTTTGATTCGGGACTCGAAACTTTCGTTGTGCCTTCGGCGTTCAGACCGGCGAGCAGAATGCAGGATTTGACCTGCGCGCTGGCAATCGGCATTTTGTATGAAATCGGTCGCAGCGGATTTGCGCCGAGAATTTTGAGCGGCAGACAATTATTTTTTGCTTCAAATCGCGCGTTCATTTGCGTCAGCGGTTCGATGATGCGGCGCATCGGACGTTTCGACAAACTTTCGTCGCCGATTAAAGTTGTCTCAAAATTTTGTCCGGCTAAAACGCCTGAAAGAAGTCTGACGGTCGTTCCGCTGTTGCCGCAATCGAGCGCGCTTTTCGGTTCGGAAAATCCGTTTTTGCCGATGCCTTTGATGAAAACAGTCGAATTTTCCTTTTCGATTTCAACGCCCAAATCGCGCAGACAAGCGAGTGTCGAAGCGCAGTCCGCGCTTGTCGCAAAATTTTCGATGCGCGTTTCGCCGTCTGCCAGAGCCGAAAAAATCGCCGCGCGATGCGAGATTGATTTGTCGCCGGGCAAGCGAATTGTTCCGTTGAGAGAGTTTGCGGGCTGAATTTTCATAACCTAAATCTATTGACACAAAAAGTTCGGACGAAATAACTATCAACTGTTCGCTGTTAACTATTCACTATTTTTTATGGAAAATTTACTGTCTAAACAGCGAACAGTTCATAGTGAACAGCGAATAGTTTGCCGAAGTAAGCCGACGCATTTTGGCGGCGTCAACATAAGTAAAATCAAACGAGTTCAGCTTCAAAAAATTGCTTTTTTTCCTTTATTTTTATCAGGCTTGATTTCAGAAAAAGCGATGTCGTAAATCGCGTATTTTTCCCAATCTTTGTAATCGAAATGCCACCATTCGTTCGAGTTGACGGTGAAACCTTCGGCTTCCATCATTTTTCTCAGTAAATCGCGGTTTTTCGTTTCGATTTCGCTCGCGCCTTTGTAATCGGGCGAAGCGCGTATCGTAAATTCGTCAAAATCCGAAGGCATCTCAATCAATTTTCCGGTTTTTAGATTGTAAATGCTCAAATCAACCGCGCAGCCGCGATTGTGGCGCGAGCCTTTTTCCGGGTTAGCGACGAATTTTCGCTTGTCTTCAGGTGTAACTTCCCAAAATAATTTCGTGATTGTCCACGGACGATAACCGTCGAAAATCATTAAACCCAAACCGAGTTTTTTGAGTTTTCGATGAACGCGAAGCAACGCTTCGGCGGCGGGTTTTTGCAGAAAAGCGCGTGCTTCCGGGTAAACGGCGCGACCGACGAAGTTGTCTGTTCGCGCGTATCGAATGTCGAGTTTTATCGTTTTATCGAGTTTAATCAGTTCAATCAAATCAGCCTCGCGTTTGTCTTTTTCAATCGGCGGCGCGTTTTGCGCAAAAACGTTTGAAGACAAAAATAATATCCAGGCAAGCAGCGGAAAAATTGTCAGGAAATGTTTTTTCATCCGTTCAAAAAGCAAATAAATCGTTTGAAAACCTGGCGCAAACAATCTATTTTATAAATGTAATGTCTGAACAAAAAGAAAATCTAAATGCAAAATTAATTAAGCGTTTCGGCGTCGCGGGATTTTTGTTTTTTCTGATCAAAGGTTTACTGTGGCTGATAATTCCCGCGCTTGCCGCGTATTTTGCCTGTTAAATTTTCAATTCCTCATTTATCAAATCACTTTTCGTTGCGAATAATTTTTCAGGCGGCACTGTTTTAACTGAAATTTTTCGCGTAATCATTGATTAAAGTGTATCCTATTTTCATTGTAAAATCCGCGAAAGTCCGTGTCGAATCGAATGAAACAAAAGCGAAAATTTTCTCTGGTGCTGATAAAACCGTCGCATTATGACGATGACGGTTACGTTATTCAGTGGTTTCGCTCGGCGATTCCGTCAAATTCGCTGGCGTGTCTTTACGGTTTGGCGAAAGAATGCGCCGCCGAAAATATTTTGGGCGACGATGTTGAATTGGAGATTTACGCTTTCGACGAAACGAACTCGATTATCAAGCCGAAAAAAATAATTTCTTTGATCGAAGACGCCGATGACGGAATGGTGATGCTCGTCGGCGTGCAGTCGAATCAATTTCCGCGCTCGCTCGACATTGCGAAAATTCTGCGCGACAAAAATATCAAAGTTGCTGTCGGTGGTTTTCACGTTTCGGGAACTTTTTCGATGCTTCAGACGCGCGACGCGCACGTTCAAAAAGCTCTCGATTTAGGAGTTTCGCTGTTCGCAGGCGAAGCCGAAGGTCGGCTCGGACAGGTTTTGAAAGACGCTTTCGACGACAATTTGCAGCCGATTTACAATTTTATGGACGATTTGCCGAATATCGAAGGCGTGGCGACGCCCGTTCTTCCGGCGGAAAGAGTTCATTTAACGGCGGGCGCGACGACGAGTTTTGACGCCGGACGCGGCTGTCCGTTCACCTGTTCGTTCTGCACGATTATTAATGTTCAAGGCAGAAAATCGCGCCGTCGTTCGCCCGAAGACATCGAAAAAATCGTCCGCGCCAATGTCACGCAAGGTCTGCATTCGTTTTTTATCACCGACGATAATTTTGCTAGAAATTCCGACTGGGAAGCGATTTTGGACAAATTGATTTTTCTGCGCGAAACGGAAAAACTGAAAATCAGTTTTATCATTCAGGTTGATACGCTCTGCCACAAACTAAAAAATTTTATCGAAAAATCCAAACGCGCCGGAGTCAAACGGGTTTTTATCGGCTTGGAAAATATCAATCCCGATTCGCTGTTGGGCGCGAGCAAACGGCAGAATAAAATCACCGATTATCGCCAGATGCTGCTCGAATGGAAACGAGCCGGCATCGTGACGTATTGCGGTTATATCTTGGGTTTTCCCGGCGACACGCAGGAATCAATTTTGCGCGACATCGAGATTATTAAAAAGGAATTGCCGATTGATTTATTAGAATTTTTCTACCTCACGCCGCTTCCGGGTTCGCAGGATCACAAAACTCTGCACGAAGCCGGAATTGCGATGGACGCGGATTTAAATAAATATGATTTGAATCACGCAGTTACCGCGCATCCGAAAATGTCGCGGGAAAATTGGGAAGAAACTTATCGCAAAGCCTGGAAAACTTATTACACCGACGCGCACGTCGAAACGATTTTAAGACGCGCGATGGCGACCGGAACGAGTCCGGGCAAGACGATGTTTTTTATTACGTGGTTTAACGGCTGCATTGACATTGAGCGAATTCACCCGCTCGAAGGCGGTTTTCTGCGCCGCAAATTTCGCGCGAATCGCCGCTCAAATTTGCCGCTCGAAAATCCTCTGATTTTTTATCCGAAAAATTTTATCGAAACCGTCTCGAAACAATTTCGCTGGATTTCGCTCTATTTGCGGTTGCGCTTGATTTATCTGAGAATCAAACGCGACCCGCAGCGTTTTGAATATATGGATTTGGCGCTCGAACCCGTGACGGAAAATGAAACCGAAACGCGCGAACTTTTCCAATCAGAAGCCGCGCACAATTATCTCGACAAAGTGCGTCGCAACGACAAACTCAGACGCGACGGCGTTTCAGCAAAGAATTCCGTTTAATATCGTTAGAAACAAAAAATGCGGCGTTGACTAATTGAAACTTCAATTAATCAACGCCGCATTTTTTTTGGTGATGCATTTGAATAAATTAACATTCATTTAATACCGACTTCACAAAGTTTTAACCTGTCCGCTCTAATCTCCTAATTTGAAGCCTAATCACAAAATTTTAATTCGCATAAATTATAAATTCGGCAAAATGCGGCGAATTTTATAGTTTTTGCATAACTTTATTTAATAACCGAAACGGAAAAATCACTCTTTGAAAAGGAGAATCTATGAGTTTAGAAATCAACAAACGGTTCAATTGGATTTTAAGCGGCGTTGCCAATGTCATTATTTTGATCGCGGCGACAAATGTTTTACTGGCGCAGACCGATCAGGGACGAATTGTCGGAACTGTCACGGATTCGGTCGGCGCAGTCGTTCCGGGCGCGAACGTCGTCGTCCGCAACGATAAAACCGGCGAAGAACGAACCTTTAAGACAAACGAAGAAGGAATTTACATCGCGGGCGCGTTAAAGCCTTCGATTTATACGGTCAAAATCAACGGCGGCAATTTTGCGGCGTCCGAGCAGACTAATATTCAGCTTCAAGTCGGGCAGGCGCTAGATTTAAGCACAATTTTGCAGCCAGCCGGAACGAGCGTTTCGGTTGATATTGTTTCGGATTCGGAAGTCGGGCTGAATACGGCTTCGGCGAGTATGAGCGCGAATGTCAGCCAGCGCGAAGTCGAAGATTTGCCGAATAACGGTCGCCAGCTTTCGCAGCTTTATCTGCAAGCTCCGGACGCGCCAACCAGCAAAACGTCATTCGTTATGACGGCGTTGAAGGCACGGGAATTATTGACGCTTCGCCGGGCAATCTGAACGGGGAAGTTCCGTCGCCTTTTCGCTTGCAGTCTTCGCTCGAAAACGTGCAGGAATTTCGCGTTGATTCAAATAATTTTCCGGCAGAATTTGGAACGGGAACCGGCGGACAAATTTCGGTCGTAACTAAATCCGGCGGCAACCAATTTCACGGATCGCTCTTTGAATATCTGCGCCGCGATAAATTTGACGCCAGAAACTTTTTTGACGGCGGAACGAAAAGTCCGCTCACGCTCGACCAATTCGGCGGCTCAGTCGGCGGACCGATTATCAAAAATAAATTATTCTTTTTCAGCAGTTACGAACAATATCGCGGGCGTTTCGGATTAAATTTTATCGAAGCCGCGCCGAGTTTGAGTCTCGCCGCGCCGGGCGCGTTGATTCCGGGAACGACGAATGCGGTTAATCCGGCAATTCAACCGTTTATCGCCGCGTTTCGCGCCCAAAACGCGGTTGTTTTGGGTGCTTTGGGAACGACCGGTTTCGATCTCGTTCAATTGCAGGACAATGAAAAAACCGACGAAAAAGCGTTTGCCGCGCGTTTTGACTACAAACACAACGAATACAACACTTTTTATTTCAGATTTTTCCGCGATCAGGGAACGGACATCTCGCCCGAAGGCGTTTCCGGTCGGCGCGTCTCAATCGAAGCCGTGCCGCAAAACGCGGTCGCCAGTTATCAGTCAATCTTAAAGAAAAACGGTTCGCTGATTAATGAGTTCAAAATCGGTTACAACGGCGCGCGAACGCGCATCAACGGCAACGCGCCGACGATTAACGGCATTGATTTCTCCGCGGTTTCACTGAACATTTCCGGTCAGGTCGCTATCGCCGGAATCGCCGGACAAGGCGGCAATTCCGGCGTTTCGAGTCCGGGCGGTTTGGTTCGCGCAAACTCGGCGACCAACGGGCGCGGGCAACCTTACACGCCGTATTCATTAGGATTTATTGACAGTTTGAATTTTATTAAAGGTAATCACAACGCTAAATTCGGCGGCGAAGTGCGCCTGATTCGTCTCTACACCGACCGTCTCGGCGGCACGACTTACACATTCAGCAATCTGGCGAGTTTTCTGGCGAATACGCCGAGTCAGGTTCAGTATTTAGGCGATGTCAGTGCGCCGAGTCCGTTTAATAACGGCGCGAGCGGTCAGCCGGAAGCCAAGCAGGAATATTATATCGTTTACGGTCAGGACGAATGGAAAATCCGTCCCGGTCTGACTTTGAATTACGGCTTGCGCTACGAATACTACACGCCTTTACGCGAAAAAAATGATAAGCAGGTTTTGTTTGATATTGCGACCGGACAGCTTCGCCCGTCCGATCAATCGGCTTTTAAATCTTCAAAAAATAATTTCGGTCCGCGCGTCGCCGTCACTTATTCGCCGGATCAGAAAGGCGACGGATTTTTCTCCGGCGGCAAAACGGTTTTGCGCGGCGGCGTCGGAATTTATTACGGTCCGGGACAAACCGAAGACCAGATTCAGCCGATTGAGAGCGACCGAATTTCTTCGACTATTTCGGGTTCGACCCTTTTCAACGGAACGCAGTTATTGGCTTTTCCCGCGCCGATTTCGGCAATTGTCGCTAATTTTTCGGCAAATCCGCTCAATCGCCAATATCAGCCGCGAGCGTATTCGGGCAATTATCAAATTCCCGAAAGAGTCTATCAATACAGCGTTTCTTGGCAGCAGCAATTGCCTTATAAAATGGTTTCAACCGTTGCCTACGTCGGCAGTCAGGGACGAAATTTATTTCTGCGCAGCGTCGCCAATCAAATACTGCCGGGCAGCGCGACGATTTTGAACGGCGCGAATTTGCCGACCGGCGTCGGCGTTATTAACCGCGCTAATGCCGCCGGACAAGTCATCGGCGTCAACACGGTGCGCCAGTTCGACATTCTTTCCGGCACGACGCAGAATCGCCCGTATGCCGAAATTGACTACAAAACCAGCGGCGGCGACGACAAATATAACGCTTTCCAATTTTCGCTCGTCCGCAGCTTCAGCAGCGGCTTGACGATGAACGCGCAATATACTTTCGCGCACAGCACGGGTTTGACTGCCGGTTCAAACGAAGCGAGAACTTCGGCGCAGCTCGATAATTTTGAAGCCGACCGCGGACGCAACAATTTCGACGTGCGCCATAGTTTCAACTTGAGCGCTCTATACGAATTGCCAATCGGAAACGGCAGAAGATTGGATTTCGGCAAAACCGGCAATTTCTTTCTCGGCGGCTGGCAGCTCGGCGGAATTGTTAATGGCAGAAGCGGCGTGCCGGTCGAAATTCTTGTCGTGCGACCCGATGTCGTCGTTCAGTGTCAGCTCGCCGCAGGTTGTCCGAACGGCGCGGGCGGATTTTTTGCCAACGGATTTGTCGCCAATTTGCCGTCGCTCGGCACGAGTTTTCCAAATTTGCCTACCGGATTCGCGGCGGTCGTCAACACGCCCGGCGGCGGCGCGTCGCGCAACATTCGCCGTCCTGATTTAGTAACGGGCGTCAGTCCGTTTCTGAACAACGACCGCAATTTTATCAATCCGGCGGCATTTGCGACTCCGGCGCCTGGAACTTTCGGAAACTTTCCGCGCAACGAACTTTCGGGTCCGAATTTTCGCCAGGTTGATTTAACTTTGTCAAAGAAATTCCGCATTACGGAATCAGCGAATTTTGAATTCCGCACGGAGGTTTTCAATATTTTCAACAACGCGAATTTTGCCAATCCGTCGGTCACTCTCAACAACGCACTGCCGAGTTTGAGCTACAATGCAACGACACAGACATTTTCCGCCGGCACATCAAATGTCGTCCAACCTGGACAGGCATTTACGCAAGGCGCCGCCGGTTCGACGTTCGGTTTGCTTCGTTCGACAGTTGGTCGCACCGTCGGTTTGGGAACGAACCGACAAATTCAATTTGCATTTAGATTTAATTTCTAAACTGATCTTTATACAAAAGAAAAAGTCGAAAGGTTAGTTATAACCTTTCGACTTTTTCTTTTGTCAACTAATTTTTTCTGCTTTTACCTTACGGCAGTCGTCTGTTTTTCCTTCGGGTCATACGGCGTCGCCTGATATTTCTTTACCGCTTCTTGCGCGTTGTCGTAATTATCGCCTGAGCTTTCGGCGCGTTTGTATGCGGCGACGGCGCGCGCGCGGTCGCCTTTGGCGTCGTAGGCGTTGCCCATTTTGAGGTTTGCCCAAACTTCGAGCCATTGCGGGCGAATATTTCCGCCTAAAACGGCTTTGAAATTATCAATTGCCAAATCGTAGTTTCGCTGTTCCAAGAATAATAAACCGAGATTGTAATAAATCCACGAATTTGAGCGGTCGAGCTTCAGAGCTGCTTCAAATTGCTGTTGCGCTTCGACGTAATTGCCTTCCTTGTATTGTTCGATGCCGCGACGCGCAATCGAAGATACGCGCAAATCGTCGGAGATTCGCAGAATTTTGAAATTCGGGTCAATAACGAGTTCAAGCGGTTTGCCGTTTGTTTCGATGTTAAAATCCGCGCTCGTGTCTTCGATGTCAACTTTGACGATTTTCGTTTCGTTTTCACCTTCGGCGCGAAGCTGCAATTCGAGCGGCAAACGTAGATTATCGTAATTTTGTTTGACCGTTCCGCGCGTTACAAACTTGCCGCCGCGCGTGCGGATTATTTGATAATCAGCCGTAAACTCCGGCACGCCCGTGCCTTCAACCCAACGCGCGAAAAAGTAGCGCATCGGCTGACCGGAAACTTGCGTCGTCAGCTTTTCAAAATCGTCAATCGAAGCGTTTTTCCCGCGATACTGCTGCAAATATGTTTTCAGCAATTGATTAAATTTCGCGTCGCCGAGCGTTTCGCGCAAAAGCTGAAAAACAAACGCGCCTTTGCCATACATTATGTATTGATACGCGATTGATTGGTCATCGAGATTGGCAGGCGTCCGCGAGAGCGAAGCGGTTTGCTCGAACGTCAGAGATTTTTCAAGCAGCTCGCGTCTTAAATCGTCAAGTTTTGCGCCCGAAAGCTGGCTTTCACGCAAAGAATACGCGCTGTATTCGGCGAGACCTTGCGAAAGCCAAGCATCGTCGAAAGATTTCAAACCGACTGTTAAACCCCACCATTGCAGCGCAGCTTCGCGCTGTAATCTCTCCTGAGTTACGTCGCGCGGCTGGTCAAATATATGATTCGCTATAAAAATTATTCCGAGATTCGAGTAAAAATCGAGGCTTTCGTCGTCAATCTGGGCAATTATCAGGCGTTTGCCGCTGTCGGGCGCGCCGTATTTTTTGGTGTAATAATCAAGCGCTCGACCCAAAATTTCGCCGTAAGCGTTGACTTGCGCGTCGCTTCCCGGACGGGTGAAAAATTGCAGTTCGTAGTCGCCGAAATGCAAAGTTTTACTTGTGTATTTACCGTAGGCGAAATTTCCGACGAGTGCCGGTTTCGATTGAACAAAACGATATTTTCCGCCGTTTGAAGCGACGGGCGAATCGCTGTAGCCGACGATTTGAAAACCTGCGGGAATTGAAATCGAAATATCAGAGGTTGCTTCATCAGCCGCGTATTCGTGAAACGGAAACCAGCGCGAAGCATAAAGCAGATAACCGTCGTTCGCGCCGACTGACGCCAGACGTTTGGTCAGCAACGGTCCGCCCTGCGCCGAATTTAGAATGCCGCTGTATTTGAAACGCAGAGTTACAGGCGTTCCTTTAGTAATGGTTTCGCCCAAATCAATCTTGACGCTCGGACCCAAATCCGAAACTCCAACCTGGTCTTGAATAAAAGTTATCTGCGGCGAAGACGTCGCGGCGGCAGTCGGCGTTTTGCTTTTTGCGGCTGCCGGCATTGCCGGTAAATTTGCGCCCGCGCGCGTTATGCTTTCAACTTTTAAAGAGCCGTTCAACTCAAAAGTAACGCTGCGCGTATCTTCGAGCGGCGTGAAATTTACGTCAACCGTCGCGTTTAATTTATTGTCGCCCGGCAAAAGCTGAACGTCCATTTGATAATTCGTCACGTCAAACGCCGCACGCTTTACCTGCTGTGCGAAAGCCGCGAAAGAAAGTAAAATTACCACCGCACTCAAGCTGAACGCTTGAAAAACATTTTCTCTGAAAGTTTTCATTTCTTCGTAGAAATCCCGATTAAATTATTACCGTTAAGTTATGCTTGTTTATGATGAATGAAAACTTCGATTCGTTTGCTTGAACAATTTTATAAAGACAGTCGGCTGACCGACGCGCGGTTTGATGAGTAGTTGAATCTGTTTTACAGGTATTGTAAATCTACGTTTCGCAAAAAAACGTGAAAGTCTTTTAGAGAAAATTCTGCTTATTTGCTTTAACTATTCGCCGGTTAATTCTTCGCTAAGAAAATCAACCGACGCGACGCGCTCGGCAATTTCCTTTCCCATTGCCGCGACTTCCAGATGACTCGGATGATTAGTATAGGCGTTTAAATCTTCGATGTTTTTGAAAGTGGCAACCAAACCCGTGTCGTAAGAACGCGCTAAATTTAAAACATCAGCGCCAACTTTTAAGTCAATGATTTCAACGATGACGCTTTTCAGATTTGACAATTTTGCCCGGTGTCCTTCGCGCGTTTCCTGCGAAACTTCGTCTTTATATTTCCAAATCACAATATGTGTCAGCATTTGATTTTTATTTTCCTTCTTCGCACCATTTTCCGGTAACTTCGTGGCGATAGGCGAACATTTTTTCGAGTTTCGGCGCGATGAGAAACGGCGCGGCTAATTTTCCGAAAATCCACATTGGCGGCTCGTAATGAATTTCATCGCGCAAAATCGCGCCTTCGCTGTGCGGTTTGATAATGTGGTCGTGTCGCCAACTGTGAAACGGACCGGAAATCTGAATGTCTTCAAACATTTTCGGCGGATCGTATTTCGTATGTTCGGCAACCCAGCGCGACGGAATCAGACCGAAAATTTTTTGTTCGCTGATGGCGCGCGAGCCGATTTTTGAAATGTCGGCTTTTTGAACGATGCGCGCTTTTTCCCACGGCGGAATCAATCGCTCAATCGCGTCCGGCAGTTCGTGAAAAGCGAAAACTCTTTCGGGCGCGGCTTTAATGATTGATTCTTTGACGAACTGCATTTTATTTCGTTTCCGTCGCTTTCGAGGGCGCGTATTCGTTCAAAAAATCTGTGAACTTTTGCAGATTGTAAGATTTTTTGCCGTCTTCGAGTTCCGAAGTATCTTTGGAAAGAAGAAGTTTGCCGTCTTTGTCCAAAACGAAAAGATGCGGATAGCCGGTCGCTTTCGGATAATTTGCCAGAAACGCTTCGTTTTTGTTTTCTTCGCTGAAGTTTATTTTCACCCAGACGAAATTTTCGTCGCGCAGTTTGCCGAGCGCAGTGTTGCGAATCAGAAAATTGTCCATTTCGTGACACCAGCCGCACCATTCGCCGCCGACATCCAAAACGATTCGCTTGTTTTCCTTCTGCGCTTTGGCAATCGCCGCGTTCAAATCGTCGTTCGGATTTGCCGTCGGATTAAACTTTTCGCGTTCGACTGCCGCAGCCGGAACGGTTTTTGTTTGACTGATCGTCCGTTTGGTTTCGATTGATTTGACCGCCGGATTTTGTCCGCTGACGGCGAACGCGCCGAGCCAAATGACTGTTAAAATAAACAGGAATCTTTTCATTTTTTAACTCCAAAAGTTTTTATCTCAAATTTTATTATCGTTTAATTTCTGCGACTCGGCGACGGCTAAATTTTCGTTCAGCAAATTCCACACTTTTTCGATGTGTCTTTCTTCGACTCTGATATTTCCGATTGAAAGCCGCAAAGTGAATTTATCGTTTAACTTCGTGTGTGAGATGTATGCTTTGCCCGAAGCGTTTGTCGCGTTCATCAATTTTTCGTTGAGCGCGTCTAAATCTTCCGAATCTTTCGGACACGCGCGAAAACAGACGAGCGCGAACGGAACGGGCGCGAGAAGTTCCCAATCGTCGGATTCTTTTATCCATTTCGCTAATAATTGAGCGAGTCTGCAATGTTCGCGGATTCTTTCGATCAAACCGTTTTGACCGAAATAGCGAATGACGAACCACAGCTTCAGCGACCGAAAACGGCGACCGAGTTGAATGCCGTAATCCATCTGATTGGTGACGGTTTCGCTGGTTTTCAAATATTCGGGAACGAGTGAAAACGCCTGTTTTAATATGTCCAGATGACGGCAATACAAAATTGACAAATCAAACGGCGTGAACAGCCATTTGTGCGGATTCGTGACGACCGAATCGGCGCGGTCGCAGCCTTTCAGACATTCTTGCAGTTCGGGAACAATCGCCGCGCTTCCGGCGTAAGCCGCGTCAACGTGCAGCCAGAGTTTGTTTTCTTCGCAAACGTCGGCGATTGCGGGAATCGGGTCAATGCTCGTCGTCGAAGTCGTGCCGACGGTGGCGACGACGCAGAAGGGAAGATAGCCGTTCGCTCTGTCTTCTTCAATCGCTTCGCGCAATCGGTCGGGAAGCATCCGAAATTCGGCGTCAGTTTCGATTTTTCGCAAGCCTTTTTGACCTAAACCCAATAAAAGCACGGCTTTTTCGACCGACGAATGCGCCTGTTCGGAAGTGTAAATTCGCAGAAGTGGCAAATCGGCGCGTCCGCTCATACCGATTTCGCGGATTTGCAAGTTTAAATTTTCACGCGCCGCCGCGATTGCGTGCAAAGTCGAAACCGAAGCCGTGTCGTAGATAATTCCCTTCAAACCCTCGTCCAAATTCATCATTTGCCTGAGCCAATCGAGAACGGTTTCTTCGAGTTCGACCGACGCGGGCGCGGTTCGCCAGAGCATCGCTTTCATATCGAACGCCGCCGAAAAAAGTTCACCGAAAATTCCCGCCGCGCTCGTCGAAGTCGAAAAAAGTCCGTGAAAATTCGGATGATTCCAATTGGTCACGGCAGGCAAAATCAGACGGTCAACATCTTTCAAAACGTCCGCGAAATCTTCGCCTTCGACGGGCGCGGACTTCGGCAGATTGTCTTTCAGCCAATTCGGTTCGATTTGCGCCAGCACCGGAAGCTTTTCGATGTTTTGAAAATAATCGGAAATCCAGTCAATGATTTCGTGTCCGAAACGGCGAAAATCTTCCGCGCTCATATCGCCCGTCGGTTTTTGTTGTTCGTCCATAAATTAAAGCGTTTTCGCCGCGATTGCTGAAATGTTAAAAAAGAACTCGACAGTTTGTCGAATAAAAGTATAATATCTCAGACGATTACCTCGCCAACACGAAAAGTATTTTTAAATTTTAACGTGCCGAAAATATCGGACAGAACAAGGCGTTTCTTATTGTAAACAAAGAAACTTATGACAGCCGACGTTGCCGAACACAGCGAAACGAAAGAAGGCTTTATTCGAGGTCTCGGACTGCTCGATTCGACGATGATCGTCGCCGGTTCGATGATCGGTTCGGGGATTTTTATCGTTTCCGCCGACATCGCGCGGCAGACGGGTTCGGCGGGCGGTTTGCTTTTAACGTGGATTATCACGGGAATTTTGACGATTTTTGCCGCTTTGAGTTACGGCGAACTCGCCGCGATGATGCCGAAAGCGGGCGGGCAATATGTTTATTTGCGCGAAAGTTATTCGCCGCTGTTCGGATTTCTCTACGGCTGGACGCTTTTTCTGGTCATTCAAACCGGCACGATTGCGGCGGTCGGCGTGGCTTTCGCCAGATTTCTGGGCGTTTTGTTTCCGGTAATTTCGCCCGTTTCGTGGATCATTCCGCCGGTTAATTTGACTTCCGGTTACGCCGTTTCGCTTTCCGTTCAACAATTGGTCGGGATTTTATTGATTATTTTTCTGACGACAATCAATATGCAGGGTTTGAAACTCGGCAAAATGATTCAAAATGTGTTTACGTCTGCGAAAACTCTGTCGCTGTTGATTTTGATCGTTCTGGGAATATTCATCGGCGGCGCGGCGGGAACATTTTCAAATAATTTCGCGGGTCTTTTTACGCCGCAGAACGCCGCGATTATCAAACCGGATTTCGCGTTTCTACCGGAAGTTTCGGTCAACGGCGGACTTTTCGCGCTGGTCGTCGTGTTCTGTGTCGCGCAGGTCGGCTCGCTGTTTTCGTCGGACGCGTGGAACAACATCACTTTTACGGCGGGCGAAGTCAAAAATCCGCAGAGAAATGTTCCGCTGTCGCTCGCGCTCGGAACGGGTTTGGTGATTACGCTGTATTTTCTGGCGAATATTGCTTATTTAGCGACGCTTTCGCTCGCGCAAATCCAAAACGCGCCCGAAGATCGCGTCGGAACCGCCGCGCTCGAAGTGATTTTCGGCGGCATCGGCGCGGGCGTGATGGCGATAGCGATTATCATTTCGACTTTCGGCTGCAACAACGGCTTGATTCTGGCGGGCGCGCGGGTTTATTACGCGATGGCGAAAGACAATCTGTTTTTCAAAGCCACCGCGAAACTCAATAAAAATCACGTTCCGGCATTCGCTCTGATTTTGCAGTGCGTTTGGGCTTGCCTTTTAGTTCTGCCGCGCACGCGGTCGGGGAAATTTACGCCCGAAGGTTACGAAGATTACGGTAATCTTTACGGAATGCTGCTCGATTACGTTGTTTTTGCCGTTTTAATTTTTTATATTTTAACGATCATCGGTTTGTTTATTCTGCGGCGAACTCGTCCCAACGTCGAACGTCCGTATCGCGCCTTCGGCTATCCGCTGGTTCCGGCGATTTATATTGTCGCGGCGACCGTTATTTCTTTAGTTCTGTTATTTTATAAACCGCAGACATCTTTGCCCGGTTTGGCAATCGTCTTGTCTGGCGTGCCGGTTTATCTGATTTGGCGTTCGTTATCAAAGGGAGAAATCAGTCATGAATAACGCGAACGCAAAAAAAGTTTGTTTACGACAAAAATTCGTGCAATTATTCTGTAATAAATTTAGGAGGATTTAAATGTCATCACTATTTGCGACTAAACCAATTGACAATATTGTCGCCGAAGCGAATGCCGAAGGCGAACACACGCTCAAGAAAACCTTGAGCGCGTCGGCTCTGACTTTGCTCGGTGTCGGCGCAATTATCGGAACGGGAATTTTCGTGCTTACAGGACAAGCCGCCGGAAAACACGCCGGTCCAGCCGTTGTCGTCTCGATGGTAATAGCCGGAATCGTTTCGCTGTTCGCCGCGCTGTGCTACTCGGAATTTGCCGCCGCCGTGCCGATTTCCGGTTCGGCTTACGCTTACGGCTACGCGACTCTCGGCGAGTTTGTCGCGTGGATTATCGGCTGGGATTTAATTTTGGAATATGCTTTCGGCGCGGCGACGGTCGCCGTCGGCTGGTCGGGCTACGTCGTCAGCCTGCTGAGAGATTTCGGGATTCAATTTCCGGGAACTTTGAGTGCCGCGCCCGGAACGGAAGTAACGCTGCTCGACGGCACAACGACGACCGCCGTTTTTAATCTTCCGGCATCTCTTCTGGCGATTGCCATTACGATGCTTTTAATCAAAGGCATTCAGGAATCAGCGAATTTTAACTCGGTCATCGTGATGGTGAAAATTCTTGTCGT
>CAXSHW010000037.1:0-36949 GCA_964237245.1 uncultured Pyrinomonadaceae bacterium | reverse complement strand
GTTGTTTTCACGCTTCAAATTTTAATCAAATTTATACTTTTGAGAAAGTCCTATACTGTTTAGGAAATCCTTGCGTCAGATAATAGTTACGGAGTTAAATCTTATTTGGTTAAATAAAGGGATAAAAGGTTTGAGTTTTTTCTTGTTTATTGTCCGTCATCAATGTCAGAACTATGTATTTAAGAGAAAAATCTGCAACGCTTAAGGTGCAACATCAAAGCGGCACCCACAATCATCAGTCAGTTTGAGGCGAGAAATTTCTTCCTAAAACCCCAAGGATTTACAGTTATTCACATCCTAATTCTCGGCACTCATTTACTCCTCTGCTTTAAAACACTAATGTTTAGTAGTTTTATCCACCTGCAAGACAATCATTGTCATTTTAATTCCCCAAAATTGATGCTTTACATTGACTTTTCAGGAGCAATACCCCAAAATTGGTGTGTTATGCAAATTGACGATCAAGCGACAGACAAAATTATACTTCAAGAAATAGGCAACCGGTTGGAGCAACTTCGATTAAATAAAAACCTTGTCAGAACTGCACTTGCCGAACAATCCGGAGTTTCTAAGAATACCATTGAACGTTTGGAATTAGGTGAGTCGGTTCAGTTGACCAGTTTGATCAGGATATGCAGAGCACTGGGAATTCTAAGTCGATTTGAAGCGGTTTTTCCTCAATCTACTCCCAGCCCGATTGCTTTGTTAAATCTTCAGGGCAAAAAACGCCGCAGAGCCTCAAACAAGCAATCTAAAATCGACAAAACATGGAAATGGGGAGATAAAGAATGACAACTCTCGCAAAAGTCATTCTTTGGGGACGAACAATCGGGGCAGTGTCGCTCGAAGATAACAGTGAAATTGCCGCATTCCAATACACTCCCGAATTTGCCGGAAGCGGAATCGAAGTTTCACCGATTGCTATGCCGCTCGGTGATTCGATTTATCAGTTTCCCGAACTTCCAAGAAATACGTTTCACGGCTTGCCGGGATTGCTCGCCGATTCTATTCCGGATAAGTTCGGAAATGCTCTGATCGATGCGTGGCTTGCAAGACAAGGAAGAACGCCGGGCAGCTTCAATGCAGTTGAGCGACTTTGTTACACCGGCTCACGTGGAATGGGAGCTCTGGAATTTGTTCCAAGCAAGGGACCGCAGGCAAAATCCGCTCAACTGATAGATATAGATATTTTGGTTCAGGTAGCATCGGACGTATTGCGCCGGCGCAGCGAACTCGATGTCTCTTTTCAGGATGATATTGCTGCGGGGAATGCACTGACGGATATATTGCGGGTAGGAACCTCAGCAGGCGGCGCTCGGGCTAAAGCCGTTATCGCATGGAATCCGCTGACTAATGAGGTGAGATCCGGGCAAGTCAAAGCAGGAGATGGATTCGAGTACTGGCTGTTGAAGTTTGACGGGGTAATCGGCAACAAAGATAAAGAGCTTGACGACCCGCAAGAGTATGGTGCAATCGAGTATGCTTATTACTTAATGGCGGTCGAAGCCGGAATAAATATGACCGAGTGTCGATTGCTCGAAGAGAACGGTCGGCGTCATTTTATGACAAAACGTTTCGACCGGTTGCCCAATGGCGAAAAACTACATATGCAGTCATTGTGCGGGTTAGCACATTACGACTTCAACGCCGCGGGAGAATACGGCTATGAGCAAGCTTTATTAATCATGCGCCAACTTAAGCTGCCGATGGCGGCAATTGAGGAACAGTACAGGAGAATGGTATTTAATATACTTGCCAGAAATCAGGACGACCATGTAAAAAACATCGCCTTTCTGATGGATAAGAAAGGGGTTTGGACACTCGCTCCGGCTTTCGACATGACGTACAGTTATAGTCCGGCGGGTGCCTGGACTTCTACTCATCAAATGACCTTGAACGGTAAAAGAGATGGTTTTATCATCGAAGACTTTAAAGCCTGTGCGGAAACGGCATCCTTAAAACGCGGCAGGGCAGAATCAATTGTCAGTGATATTCGCAAAGCCGTATCTAAATGGACAGAGTTCGCTACAGAAGCCTCGGTCGCCGCGGTATGGAGAAAAGAAATAAAGAAAAATCTTCGGTTGGAGTTGGCTTCTATTTAGCCGCAATGAGACGGTCGGGTTTTTTAGAACACAGAACTCTTACTACAACTTATAAAGAGGTTTGATTTGGGTTTGCAAAAAAAATTATGCTTCCAGATATTTATAAAGCCGCTCCTCAAGAAATATCAACAAAATCGTCAGCGCTTTTCGCAGTATCGTTAAAAATCGCTTCTCCATTTTGCTGAATAGAAATTCGCGGCAGATCTTCAACGACCAGAATTTTTATTTTGTAAGACTTCCCTTTTACCTGCCCGCCGAATTCAAGCTGCACCGTATTCGAATCGCTGAGAGTAAAACGATTCATTTTCATAATATGGATAAGGTCTGAACGCTCGTAAGAGGTAATCATATTCGGTCGATTGTGTTTGTAGATGTCGGCGATGCAAAAATCTCCGATTCTCCCGCGCCCGTAAAAAGATAAGCAGCTCTGAAAAAGTGGAAACATCATATTCTTAAACTCAGCGCAAAATAATCTTTTATTTTTTGTAGAGAATCCAATCCGGTTGTTTTTTAGCTACCTGAATTCGTCCATCTTTAGCAAATTCAATGCGGACAATTCCCGGTTTTTCGCGCCACGAAGATTGCGAATCGTTGCCGAACAAAGCGCACCACCAATCGCCTTTTTTGTCCTGAAAATAATTCGTCCCGCCGCCCGACGGCACGGCTTCGTGACGCATTCGATAAGGTCCGTAAATGTTATCGGCGACGGCAACGACGCTCGAATAGCGACCTTCCCAATCGTCCGCCGCGCCGAGATAATATTTGCCGTTCGCCTTAAACAGCGACGCGCCTTCGTGTCCGATGTCCATTGAGCCGCGCTTGACGCATTTTTCGCTGTGGTGCTGCGGATCGTGATCCGGGTTATCCAAAACGATTTGGTGCGGCTCTTCGGCAAATCCGCTCAGATCGTCTTTTAATCGAGTGATGCGTGTCGCGCTGCCGTTGGTAAAATAAACTTTTCCGTCCGTGTCTTCAAAAAGCGTCGCGTCAATGCCGCCCGTAATCGGTTTATCCGGGCTGAATGCGTGAATATAAGGTCCTTCCGGTTTGCCGGTCGCGCTTTTCAAAATGGCAATGTTGCCGGGAGCCATACTAAGCGCGATGTAATAATTTTTCTTGATGTAATGAATTTCCGGCGCCCAGACGTTGCGCGTCAGACGGTCGTGCAGAATTCGCCATTCTTTTTCCCACGTTCCGTCTTTTTCAATGCTCCAGACAAGTCCGAGATAACTCCAATTTTTCAAATCCTTCGACTTCCAGAGTTCAACGCCGTCGTTTCTGTCCCAGATGTTATCGCCGCTCGATCCGGTCATATAATAATTTCCGTCGCCGCCCAAACAAATTACCGTGTCGCGTAAATGCAGTTCAAGCAAAGGTTTAACCGGCGGCAGCAATCCGTTTTTGATGACCGAGCCGGTTGCCATTCCGTCAAATTTCAGCGACCAGCCCAATTTCGGATTCGCGCCCTGATAAACCACTCCTTCCGCGCCGCTTCTCCAACCGCCGCCGCCATCGCCGAGGACTTTCTTTCCCGCGCCGCTGACACCCGAATAAATATTTGCCGGAGATGTGAACGGCAGCGGAATCGTCTGCGTTTTATTGTCCTGTGCGAATATAAAATTTGCCGCCAATAAAAATAATCCGATCAGGATAAATTTGTTTTTGAAGTTCATTTGCATATTTTTAATTCGGTGTGAAAATTTGTTTATTCGACTTTTTTAAAATTTATTTATCAATCCGAAACCAATCAATATCGGCTGATCCGGCATCGTTAAATATATCCGGTCGGTTAAAAAAGAAACCGATTTTAGCCCCGATCCATCTGCCTTCACGGGCTTTGAAAATTGTTCCGATACTGGTAAAAGTTTTATTGTCAGTGCTGAAACTGAAATTGCATATCGCGCCTTTCCCAACCTTAACGCGGAGATAGAATATTTTTTGTGTTAGCGGAATTAGCGGAGAAACTTCACTTTCAGTCGTTCCTTTATCGGCATCTTTGGTAATTGATTGCGAGACATATAACTTACCGCCTTTGTTTGTTACGCCGGTGTAGGAATAATCAAATCCCATCACAAGAAGTCCGAATTTTTCATCTTCAAATCGCGGCGCAAGTGTGATTTTCGCCGTTGCCACGAATTCTTCGGCAGGAAACTTTTGCATTAGTAAATTCGGCGCATCCCAGAGGTTTTTGAAATTCTCAGGCAGGTGAACGGAATTCATCCGTAGAACGCCTTTACCCGGAAACATATAAAACCACCCATCTCCCGGATTGGCTTGCCACTCCCATTGCAGACCGAGTTTTTCGGAGTTAAATTCATCTGATTCGGGCGGCGTTTCGATTGGATAAGTTTTCCCGACGTTCGGTTTTTTGTAAGCCAAAACCGGCTCGCCCGTGCCGTCGCCGTCCGCATCAATTCCGATAACGGGAAAATCATTGACCCATTTCATCGGCTGCAAATGAACAACTCTGCCGTATGCGCCTTTGTCCTGAAAATGCACGAACCAATCTTCACCTGTTTGCGTCCGAACCCACGCGCCCTGATGCGGATCGTTAACCGGACTTTTCCCTTGCGCCAGCGCAATTTTTTCCTCGTAAGGACCGTAAATATTTTTTGAGCGCAGAACTAACTGCCAGCCGGTTGCCACGCCTCCCGCCGGAGCGAAGATACAGTAATAACCGTTTCGTTTATAAAATTTCGGACCCTCGACGGTCGGATGCGCGTCGTGACCGTCGAAAACCATCACGCCGTCATCGAGTAATTTGGTGCCGTCCGCGCTCATTTTGCTGACGATCAGGATGCTCTTAAACTCGGCGCGACTTCCGGCAAATGCCGACACCAGATAAGCCTTGCCGTCATCATCCCACAACGGACACGGATCAATCAGACCTTTGCCCGCTTTGATTAACAATGGCGTTTCCCACTCACCTGCCGGATCTTTGGTTTTTGTCATATAAATACCAAAATCCGGGTCGGAATAGAAAATATAAAATTCTCCGTCATGAAAACGAATGGCGGGCGCCCAAACGCCTTTGCCGTGCTGCGGTTTGTCAAAAACGTCAAACGGCGGCTGTTTGTTCAAAGCGTGACCGATGATTGTCCAGTTTACCAAATCTTTAGAATGCAAAATCGGCAAACCCGGAATGTCGCTGAAACTTGAAGTCGTCAAATAAAAATCGTCGCCCACGCGAATCGCATCCGGGTCGGAATAATCAGCATAAAGAACGGGATTTTTATAAGTTCCGTTACCATTATCAGCAACCCAAACTTTTGAAATCGGATTGGTCTTAGTAATTTCCTGTGCAGGCAAAATCTGATAAGTTACTGTCAATTGCAATACGATACTGCAAAAGACTTTCAAATAATCTACTCCCGGTTTCAGAAATACCATCAACCGCCATTTTTTTATTTGGTAATACCAACTATTTATTAAAATCATAGAAATACTTTGAATTGCGAACAAAAATTAAACTTTCACTCACAATATTAATAATTTGCACATTAATAATTTAAGATCAAAGATTTTATGAGGAGTCGTTAATTACTTGGAATTAGTTGATTTACCCAAAAAAATTATTTGCGTAATTATAAATTACCCTTGTCTTATTCAACTACGAAATTTGCATAGCTTGCGATATGAATTTCGCATACTTTTTGATATGTCGTTTGTGTAATGACAATTCTATATTAATTTTTATACTTAATTTTCTAAGCTCTAATTAACCTGTTTAAGAAAAGCAAAAAATCTACGAGCATAAAAAGTTGCCAAGACAAACTAAATAACTTTTTATTAAATAGTTGTGAAATTTATCTTTATTGATGAGTCAGTTAAGCGGTTAAATGACATTTATTATTTTGAATCAGCGATTTCTTCCCACTTTTAATTGGGTGTGTTCCGTATTGTCATTTTAGCCAAGCCAACATAATTTGAAATAAATTTGATCGAATCAAAAAGTTCGGATTCAAAAATTTAATTTTGCTTTTCGCAATCTTTTTTGTGAGATAAATCATTTCATAATTTACACAAACCAAGGCTTTTTAAGAGTTAAAAGAATAATTTAGATGAAACCGGTTCTATTGAGTTAAGAGCTTTACCAGACAAACACTACGCCTTATTAGGAGAAACAATTTATGTGTAAGAAACTTTTTAGAACAGCGGCTATCTTTACTTTCTTGATAGTAGGAGCTGTTTCTTTGATGCTGCCGCAATCTGCGACAGCCCAAGTTGGTAGCGGCGGGACGATCAGCGGAACGGTTTTCGATTCGAGCGGGGCGGTTGTTCCCGGTGCAACGGTGACGGCTAAAAACGTCGCTACCGGAATCGAAACTGTCAGACAGACGACGGACGCGGGATTGTATGTCATTACGCCGCTTCAGCCCGGTAAATATAACCTGACGGTTCAGGCGAGCAATTTTCAAACTTTGATTCAGGAGAAAATTATTGTTGATGCGGTCGGCACGGTCAGCGTTGATTTGACGTTAAAAGCCGGAAACATTAGCGAATCCGTAACGGTCGAAAGTGCGCCGCCGCAGCTTAATACGAACGATGCGCGGCTCGGAACGACTATTCGCAACGAGTTATATACAAACCTTCCATTGGCGCAGGGAACCGCCGTCGCCGGTTCCGGCATCGGTCAGGGTCCGAGAAATCCGGGCGCGTTTATCTTTTTGCTGCCGGGAGTTTCCGAAGGCAATCGCTGGGGAACGATCAACGGGGCGCAGGGATTTTCCAAAGATGTTTTTATCGAAGGTGTTCCGATTACCGACCCGATTCAGCAGGGCGAAGGACGAACAATCGCGCTTGGTGTTTCCGTCGAAGCGGTCGAACAGTTTCAGGTGGAAACGAGCGGAACGGGAGTCGAATTTAACGGGCAAGGCTCGGAAAATTATACGATTAAATCGGGCGGCAACGGGTTTCACGGTTCGGGATTCGAGTATTTACGCAATGACAAATTAAACGCAAGAGGCTTTTTTCCGAAAGTTCGTCCGACCGAACATCAAAACGAATTCGGTTTTACCATCGGCGGACCGATTTTGAAGAAAAAGTTATTTTTCTTCACTTCCTACGACGGGTGGCGTTATAGAGTCGTCAGTCCGACGCAGTTTGCGTCTTTGCCGACGCTGAAAGAACGAACGGGAGATTTCAGCGAATTGCCCGTAGCAATTTACGATCCGCTGACGACGGTTGCCGTTGCCGGAGGTTTCACCCGCACACAGTTCAGCGACCCGACCCGCGCAACTGCGTCCAATCCGCTCGGACTCAACATTATTCCGCTGAGTAGAATTTCGAGCATATCCAATTATTTTCAGTCGTTTCTGCCGAATCCGACGAGTGTCGGACTTCAAAATAATTATTTGGGACAGGTCCCGGTGCAGTATGACAACAACAGTTTTAATATCAAAATAGATTACAATCTCACCGAAAGTCAGCGGCTGTCGGCAATTTACACTTACGGTCAGCGAAGTCAGCCGGGTCCGTATCGGGAAGTTACCAATGACCGAACGGTTTTGCCGCTGCCATATACGGAAACGAGACAAGTTTCCGAAATCCCGAAAGTGTTTCAGTTAAAGCATAGCTGGAGCATCACCCCGACGTTGGTTAATCAGGCGAGCTTTGGCTACAATCACTTTTTTGTTCCCATTACAAACGTCACTTCCGCAGGGAAATATGCCAGTAGTTCGGGACTGACCGGTTTGCCTCCCGGCGACGCGAGCGACGCTTTTCTGGAAGCGGCTTTTGCGGGCGCGAACGCTCCGTCCGGCTGGCGCGGCACGAATGCCAGAGATTTCGAGGACAATAATTACAATTATACTTTTCAGGACAGCGTGTTGTATGTGAAAGGCAAACATTCGTTCAAATTCGGTTTTCAATATCAAACGACAAAAGACAAAACTAAAACAAACGACACCGGAAGTTTGCTGACGACGAGTTTCAGTAATCTGCAAACCGCCGGTTTTAATTCGTCGGGAACGCTGCTCAGCGGAACGGGAAATGCGTATGCGAGTTTTCTGATCGGCGCGTTGAACGGAGCGACTGTAAACGAAGATTCGGAAGTTTTAACCATCGCCAAATTCAGCAGTTATGCGGGTTGGGCGGCGGACGACTATAAAGTAACTCCGCGTCTGACCTTAAATTTAGGGCTGCGCTACGACGTGATGCTGCCGTATGAAGAAGGAAAAGACAGATTTACTTATTTGGACATCAACGCGCCGAATCCGGCGGCGGGCGGAATCAGAGGCGCATTGCGTTTCGGCGGAAATTACGCGCCGGATGCGATTAGTTGTCATTGCAGTCAGATCGTAAATACATATTACGGTGCTTTAGGTCCGCGCGTCGGATTCGCTTATTCGCTTAATGATAAAACCGTTCTGCGCGGCGGCTACGGAATTATGTATGCCCGCAGCGGCGCGGTCGGCGGACGCGACGGAGCGCGCATCGGAACCGGCTTAGTAGGAATCAACGCCAACGCGCCGATTGTTAGTCCGAACGGTTCTTTCACTCCCGCGCTCTACTGGAATAACGGTATTCCGCCTTATTTCAAAGGTCCGATTTACAGTGAAACTTACCAAACCGGCTTTAACGGCACGGGTTCGGGCGGTTCGGTAACTTACGCCGACCCGAACAGTCAGCCGCCGCGTTATCAGAATTGGAATCTTTCGGTGCAGCGTTCGCTGACGAATTCGCTGGTCTTAACCGCAGCATATGTCGGAAGCAACGGCAAGCAGCTACGCGGCGGCGGTCGTTCCGAATTTTCAAATCAACTTGATCCCAGATATTTGGTTTTAGGTAATTTGCTGGCTCAAACCGCGAATTCGGCTAATATCGCGGCAGCTCAAGCCATCGTGCCGGGAGTTCGTCTGCCGTTTTCCACTTTCGTCGGAACAATCGGTCAGGCACTGCGCCCGTTTCCGCAATACAGCACCGTTTCGGATGTGTACGGCGATGTCGGACAATCGAACTATAACGCCCTGCAAGTTTCTCTCCAGCAGCGGCTCGCTCACGGTCTGACTTTTAACGCTAATTATACATTCAGCAAAGCACTCGGCACGATTAACGGCAACCAAAGCGCGTATCGGCAGGAAAAAAGTTTATCCACAACCGACCAGCCGCATATCTTCAACGCTTTTTACTCTTATCAACTGCCGTTTGGTAAAGGGGGAATGCTTGATTCGGGAAACGGAATTTTGCGGGCAGTGCTTGGCGGCTGGGCAATCTCCGGGATCACCAGAGCTTCCACAGGATTTCCGCTCGGTCCGTTCACGGCGACCTGTAACGTGTCGCTGGCGGGAACTTGCTACGCTAATTACAATCCGAATTTCAGCGGCGATGTGCGGCTGCCGGGAAACGGGGTTGATACGCCTTTAATCAACGTCAATGCTTTCGTTTCTCCGGCTTCCTATACTTACGGCAACACGCCCGCCACCGGTGCTTACGGACTTCGCAATCCTCATTTCTTTAATCAGGACTTGAGCATTACGCGGAATTTTCAAGTTGTGGAGAGATTAAAGTTCGTATTCGGAGTTGACGGTTTTAATATCTTCAACACGGTTCGTTTCGGAACTATCAACACTAACATTACCAATGCGAACTTTGGCAAAGCATCCGCTCAAACTAACCTACCGCGCGTCTTTCAACTCAAGTTCAGGATTGAATTTTAATCGCGGAAAAAGACGGCGCGACAACTTGCAAGTTGTCGCGCCGTCTTTTCCTTCAATCAAATTTTCAGAAGTTTTTAATCATTCTTGAAGCTAATTTTTAGATGAAATTATAATTGTTAAAATGGCGCAAGACAGAAGGGCGAATAAAGCTATAATCTTAAATAAATTTGTTTCAAAAGTGAGAAAAATATTATGAAAATTACATTTTCGTTTGTTTTAATTTTGCTGTTCGCGGTAGTTTATTGTTACGCGCAAACACAAGAGCCGCCGCTCGAATGGATTGATTCCGATACCGGACACCGCATCGTTCGTCTTTCGCGCGAACCGGGCAGCGAGAGTCTGTATTTTCATCAAAACGCTTATACGACCGAAGGCGACAAGCTGATAATGACTTCGCCGACCGGAGTTTATACATTCACTTTTAAGACGCGCGAGATTGAAAAAGTCGTTGACGGCAAAGTCGGCGTGATCGTCGTCGGCAGAAAAACCAGACAAGTTTATTACTCGAAAGACGGAACGATTTACGCGACAAATCTCGATACGAAAGCGACCAGGGAAATTGTCAAACTTCCTTTTCGCGGCGGCGTTTCATCGCTAAATGCCGACGAAACTCTGCTGCTCGGCGCAAGAAACGAAAACAGCGAGCCGCCGACAACGCCAAACGGTTCGCCGCCGAACGTCTATTCAAATCAAACCGGACAGCGGCAAATGGGCAGTAATCCCGATTTACCCGCGCAGCTCGGACCTGACGGAAAACCGCTTACCTACGCCGAACGCAAAGAAGTGATGATGAACAATCGTCTCAACCAGCGGATTCCGATGGTGATGTATATTGTCAGCACGCAGACCGGCGAAGTGAAAACAATTCTTAAATCAACCGACTGGCTCGGTCATCTGCAATTTTCGCCGACCGATCCGAATTTAATTATGTTCTGTCACGAAGGACCGTGGCATCGGGTTGATCGCATCTGGACGATGCATACCGACGGCACGGAACTCAGGAAAATTCACACGCGCACGATGAATATGGAGATTGCCGGACACGAATTTTTCAGCAACGACGGCAAGATGATCTGGTATGATCTGCAAACGCCGCGCGGCGAGGATTTCTGGCTCGCGGGTTACGAAATTGCGACCGGCAAAAGAACCTGGTATCACTTGCAGCGCGATGAATGGTCGGTTCATTTTAATGTCGCGCGTGACGGGCAATTGTTCGGCGGCGACGGCGGCGACAGCGAGATGGTCGCGCACGCCAAAGACGGAAAATGGATTTATTTATTTCGCCCGAATTTGATTCCCGATGTCGCGGGCATTAAAAATCCGAAGTCGGACGAATTGATTAAAACGGGATTCTTCAAGTCGGAAAGACTGGTAAATATGTCAAAACACAATTACGAGCTTGAACCGAATATGACATTTTCGCCGGACGGCAAATGGATTGTTTTTCGCTCGAATATGTTCGGACCGACGCACGTTTTCGCCGTCGAAATTGAAAAGACAAAATGAAAATTAAGTAGTTAAATTTTTTTATTGCTCTGTTGATATTAACCGTTAGTTTTACGGCGGTAAGCACGCAGGACTTACGACCGGTAGTTGATGATTCTAAAACTACGCCGGGGAAAGAATTGCATCCGAAGCTCCCGACACTTTATATCGTCGGTGACTCGACACTCAGAAGTGATGCTCCTTTGCGCGGTTGGGGGACAGGAAATATGGCAATTTTTCGAACCGAAAAAAATTAACGTCGTTAATCGAGCCATCGGCGGACGCAGCAGTCGAACATTCCAAAACGAAGGACGCTGGGACAAAATTATGGCGGAAATAAAACCCGGCGATTCTGTTATTATTCAGTTTGGACATAACGACGACGGCAATTATCGTGATCCCGGCGCAAAAGATCGCCCGCCGATTCTCGGAGAAGGCGACGAAACAGCGGAAGTTACAACTCTCAAGGGTATTAAGGAAACTGTCCACACATTCGGCTGATATATGCGAAAATACGGCAATGATGCAAAAGACAAAGATGCGACCGCAATTTTTTGTTCGATGGTTCCTCATAAAGATTGGCAGGACGGCAAAATAATGCTTCAAAAATTTAAAAGTCATATTTTACGCAAAATTAAATTCTAAATTCATTTAGTCCAAATGAATTATTCCTCTTTGAAAGGCTTCGGAAACGGCTTGGGCGCGGTCGGAACAACCCAATTTGGCAAAAATATTGCTGGCGTGAACGCGGACGGTTCCGTCGCTGATCGAGAGCAGTTCGGCAATCTGTTTATTAGAGTTTCCCTTTGAAATGAGTTTTAGAATTTCAATCTCGCGGAAGCTTAAATCCGAACACGGAATTCGGTCGGCTAAACGCAGAGCGATTTCCGGCGACAATACCTTCTGTCCCGCGTGAACCGCTCTGATTCCTTTAATGAGTTCAACGCCTTCAATATCTTTGAGAAAATAAGCCCGCGCTCCAACTTGAAAGGCGCGATAAATATCTTCATTTCCGCCGTGAGCCGATAATACGATAATTCTCGCGCGCGGAAAATTCTCTCTGATTTTGGAAATAGTTTCTAAACCGTTAAGTCCGGGAATTCTCAAATCCATTAAAGTTACATCCGGCTGATGGATTTGAAAAAGTTCGACCGCGAGGTTTCCGTTATTGGCTTCGGCAATTGTTTCCAGATCAGGCTGACTGTTAATAATCGCCGCCAAGCCTTCCCGAACCACGAAATGATCCTCGACGATCATTACGCGAATCTTTGAGTTGCTTTTGTTCATAAAAGTTTTCTTTCAACGATTAACCGAATAATCCGAATCATTGCTCCAATCGCATATTTTCACGGCGAGGGTCTTCGGATAATAAGGAGGTTTCAACTATTAATTCGGTTCCCTTTCCGGGATTGCTGGTTAATTTTAAATTTCCGCCAAATCTTTCGGCTCGCTCGCGCATTCCGATTAGCCCGTAGTGTCCGATGCTTAGAATTTTAATGTTTTCGGTATTAAACCCTTTTCCGTCGTCGGCGACTCGAATTGTCAAATTTTTATTATCGTATCTTATCTCAATTTCAATGTTCGCCGCTTGGGAATGCTTGATGGCGTTAGCCAGTGCTTCCTGAAAAATAAGTAGTAAATTTTTTTCCGTTACGGCATTTAATTTACGATAATTGCCGGAAACTTTCATATTTACACGGATTTTTGAGTCGGCGGTCAGTTTATTCGCAATTTCAGGTAAAACCGAGATAAGTTGCTGATTTTCCAATTCATCCGAACGCAAATCAGCAACGGCGCGACGGGCTTCCGACAAGCTGTATCTAGTCAAATTACAAGCTTTATCAATACTTTCCCGAAATTCATCAGGCATTTCAATCAACTTCAGCTTGACCGAATCCATATGCAAAGCGATACCCGCAAGATTCTGTGCGAGCGTGTCGTGAATTTCAATTGCAATCCGTTTGCGTTCAGTCAAGACCGCCGAGTATCGAGCTTTCACTTCAAAAATATGTAGCCTGTTCAGTAATATCAGGATCAATATTACAGCAATAATTATCAGTAGTATGAACCAGTAAGTTTGGTAAAAATGCGGCTTTAAGTAAAAATCAAAAGTTGCGGCTTGTTCATTCCAAACGCCGTCAACATTGCCAGCCGTCACCAGAAATCGGTATTGTCCCGGCGGAAGATTAGTATAATAAGCGGACTGTCTGGAGACTGCATCAATCCAATCCTTGTCATAACCTTCCAGTTTATATTTATATCGTAGTTTCTCCGGCGAAAGATAACTGAGTGCGGCAAAATGTATTTCTACTTCGCCGATGCCGATTGGAATCTGCGGCATATTCTCTAACGAGTATTTTTCGCGGTTGATAATAATCTCTTCGATGTAAACGGGAGGAATAAAATCGTCGCGGGAAATCCGGTTCGGATCAACTACCACCAGACCCTTTAAGGAAGTAAATAGTAGTAAACCACTGCCGGTTTTCCATGCAACCGGTTGATTACCTAGATTGAAGGCTCTGGTTTTCAGCCCGTCCCGAACACCGTAGTCAACGGAAATTATTTTTGCGCGTTTTCCTTCGGCAAATTCATTGAGTTCGGCTTTACTGACGCGAAATAATCCTTTGGCGCAGGTAAACCAGAAATCCCCTTTACCATCATCGAGAATCGAATAAATAAAACCGACTAACAGACCCGAATCTGCCGTAAAGTTAAAAAAAATTTCATTCTTAAAACGGCTTAATCCTTCGCGGGTGGCAAACCACAAATTTCCCTCATCATCCTCGTAAATAGCTAAAACTCTGTTGCCTGCCAATCCGTCCAGAGTCGTGTAGTTGGTAAATTTTCCGTTCGCATATTTGCTAATTCCATTTCCCGTGCAGCTAATCCAGAGCGCGCCTTGCCGATCATATAAAATGCTGCGGACATTATTACCGGCGAGTCCGTCTTGAGTTTGAAAATTGGTAAACTTACCATTTTCAAAAAGAAAAAGCCCATCGCCATCAGTTCCGACCCACATTCTGCCGGTTGGATCTTTATAAATGACTTTGATCTCAAATTTGCCGAACCATTCAGAAAATTCGGTCAATTTCCCATTTTTCATCAAGAGCAGATGTTTTCCCGAAGCAATCCAGATATTTCCATCCGAATCTTCAGCGAATGATCTGACAGAACTCAGCCGTTTGCCGTTAAAATTTTCATAGTTGGAAGTCACCCCTTTTTGATATGTTGAGAATCCGATTGAAGTCCCGATCCACAAAATCTCCCGACTATCTTCAAATACGGCGCGGGTGCTGTCATTACTCAAGCCGTCATCTTCAGAAATTGTCGTAAGTTCTTTGATACGAAGTCTGCCCAATCCATTCGCCTGCAATCCAAGCCACAAATTTCCCTGAAGATCGGAAAATAAACAATAAATTACACCTATTTTGGGAGTGCCGGATTCGAGGGGGACGGGAATAAATTTTCCGTCAGCAAGTTTATTTAAGCCATTTTCTAAAACCGCCCAGAAAGTACCGCTCGCATCTTCATGAATTGAAGTAATGTGCTGAGTAAGATTGTTTTGACGGGTATATGTGGAAACTATCCCGTCTTTCCAATTTTTGATGACGGCATTACTAAAACTAAGCCAAAGAGAGCCGTTTCTGCCGCCTAGAATATGCTCAATTTCACCGTCGCTTGCTTCGACAAATTTATTGTCTAAGATGAATTTTTCATTCTCAAAACGAAAAAGCTTATTTCCTGCGGCGACTAAAACACCGAACGGCGAGCGGGCGCATATTGCATTTACATAATTATTTAACAATCCTTCCTGAAGTGTAAAATTTTTGAAAACGCCGTTTGAAAACCGGGAAATACCGCCCGGTGTTCCGATCCAGATATTTCCTTCCGGGTCTTTATCGAGTTGGGTAATAATATCATCTGATAATCCGTCGGCTTTAGTGTATGTGTTAAAACGCCCGTTTTTAAAAAGCGTCAGCCCGCCGCCGTAAGTCCCAATCCATAAACCGCCCTCGTTGTCTTCAACGAGCGACCAGACTTCATTATCTTTCAGACTTCCCGTTTCGACCGTAAATGCCGTAAAAGCAGTTCCGTTAAATCTAACAACTCCATTATCGGTTCCAAGCCATAGATAACCATTGCGAGTCTGTGTAATGGCTCTAATTCTTGACTGCGATAATCCTTCAGCCTCGCGCCAGAAATTTATTCCGTAGCGCGGCTCATTTTCGAATGGTTTGGCAAAAATAATTCTCTGGGCGTGAATGAATTGAAAGAAAAATAATAACGTTATTAGAACTTTTGTATTCATAGCCTGTATTAACAAAGGCGATTTCTACTTAAAGGTTTAAAATCATACGATACGAATATCATAATTTCAATAAAAATTTCATATTTAAACATTTATTTGTCCGACTAATGTTGCCGATATTTGTCCAATCACGACTTCATTTGCCGGAGCGCGGACGGACAGTAATATTAGTTCTTTATTCGCGCCGAGCGAAAACAGTTCCGGCGAGCGGCAGCGGCGCGGACGACTGACGAAAACAGGCAATCGGCGGCTGAGATATTTGCTGGTTGAAGCGGCGTGGTCACTGCTGCGAAGCAAAAAAACGGACACTACCAAACTTCAGAATTGGACGCAGGCGATTGCCGCACGGCGAGGCAAGCAAATCGCGGTTGTCGCACTGGCGCGGAAATTAGCCGGAATTTTATATGCGATGTGGGGCGACGGAACCGAATTCGGAGTTGTCGGTCAAGAAAGTCAACTGATGATGACCGGCAGTTAGTTTTTTAAGAAAATAAAAGTTGAAGAAATGCCGAAGACCGACAAGTTCAAACAATCGTGGTAAGCGCGATGACCACCTTGGTCGCAAGCTGAGAGCCGATTCTGAGAATGCGCCGCCACACTCGAAGCCTAAAATGCGCCGCCTAAGATTTCGGTCAACAAGCAAGAGCGCGAATAGAAGGATGATGAGAACTCGTTGGAAACTGCGGTTTGCAGTGTTGTTATTTTACGAAAAACTTGACAAAGGGATGCTGCTTCACAGAAGATGGTCAAGTTTTTGGAACTTCCGCATTTTTGGTGCAAAGGGTAATTCTTTCGCAGATTTATGTTAATCTGTAATAGTCACGATTTAATCTGACATTCTCGACTGTTTGAGAGTTTATCTCTATCAGTCAACCAAATAGGAGAATGTTAGAAAATCAATACACAACAGAAAATAATCAAAAACAAAATAGGTTTACTGAACTTGGCGGAAACTTTGGGAAATGTTTCAAAAGCGTGTTCGGAGATGGGTTACAGCCGAGACAGCTTTTATCGTTTCAAAGAGTTATATGAGACGGGCGGCGAATTGGCGTTGCAGGAAATCTCTCGTCAGAAGGCGATTCTCAAGAACCGTATTGCACCGCAAATCGAGGCGGCGGTCGCGGCAATGGCGATTGAGTTTCCGGCTTACGGGCAGGTGCGCGTTGCCAATGAACTGAAAAAGCGTGGAACTTTTGTTTCGCCCGGTGGGGTTCGCTCTCGTGTGGCTGCGGCACGATTTGGAGAGTTTTCCGAAACGCCTGAAAGCGTTGGAAGCCAAAGTCGCGCAAGAAGGCTTGATTTTAACCGAGGCGCAAGTCGTCGCGTTGGAGAAAGCCAAAAAGGAAAACAGGCAATTGGCGAAATCGAAACCGCGCAGTTCTTACAAGCGCCCAATAACCCGCCGCCAGCGCGATGTAAAAAACGATGACGATGCCGCGATTTTTCAGCGACCATTCGATAAGTTTGTGAATCATTTCAGCAAAATACTTTTTCTGCCATTTTCGGCGGGCATTTGACCGAACCGTTTGAGTAAAAAACAGCAATCACTCGCGTTCGGCTTCAAAAAAGCCCGGCATTTTTCACATTCATAAAAGAAAACGCACGCATCCGTCGGCATCTCTTCTTTTTGGCAACCGCACTGCGGACAGGTAACAATTGATTTTGTCGGCATCTTTTCGTTCATTTTTTATTGCGCCGTCACGGGCAAAGTAAAACTGCCTCGTCCGGCTGCGCCTTCGTAAGCAGCCCAACAAAATTAGCTTAGACTGACATCTGGCTGAATGCGATTTTGTATTCTGTTCCGATGCCGGTAAAAATGGCTTTCACCTTCTTTTTGTATTTGGCAAATGAACCGTAATCACCCGGTCTGAGCCATTCGTATTTGGCTTTCCGCCAATAGGTTTCCGCAATGTTCAGGTGCGGCAAATACTTCGGCAGAAAGAAAATATACAAATCCTGCTCCATCCATTTCTCCATCTGCGCGATGAATTTTCCTGACCGATGCGTCGGCGCGTTATCCAAAACCAACACGGTCGGTTGCTTAATATAACGGCACAAATCGTTGATTGACCGAATCAGGAAATCCGCGTTGATGTTGCCCGCGCTTTCATAAGTGACGCAGAAATTATCGGCTCGAAACACGCCGAACAAGTTCACCTTTTTATCACGCTGCGGAAATATCTGAATCCGCTCGCCTTTGGGCGACCAGCCGTAGGGCAATTTCGGGTTCATTGGAAACGCCGATTCATTACCGAAACACCAGTCAATCCGCCCGCCCAAGAATAACCACCATAAAATCTTCAACTGCCTTTCCTTTTCTTCTCTTTCTTGACCCACCTGCCTTGGTTTGAGCCACGTTCGCGCACAACAGAAACGATGCTCGTTTTTTTTAGAAAACGCTTGAAAGTTTCCAGGTGCATCGGTAAATCCAGGTCTTCTTCCAAAATGGCAACCACCGTTTTGACCGAGTTCGGATGCTTCTTGATTTCCGCTTCGACCTTTTGCAGATGAAGCGGATTCTGCTGACTCAAAATTGGTGGTCGCCCTCTGCCCGCACGAGTTGCCAAACCGGTTAGACCCTCTTTTTCATAACGAGCCAGCCAGTTATTAACCACCATCTCGCAGCATCCCAAAACTTCAGCAATCTCGACTGAAGTGCGTTTTTCACTTTTGAGCAAAATCATCTGACAGCGAAGGCGAAAACAATAACTTTTACCCGTTCGATAAGTTTTTCCAACTCCGCTCGTTGTTCGGCGGTCAATTCGATTACTTTTGTTTTACCCATCTCAGCAAATAGTCTAACCTATTTCCGTTGGGGTGCTTACTTCTCCCAACTGCGTAACTCCCAATAACATAAAAACGGTAGAAGATTTTCATATTTTATCTGAGGTGTTTTACGAGGGCGATTTAAGAAGTATTAACAATTTAATCAAGATTACTGTCGAAATTAATAGTGCAGTTTGTCAGTGCGCTCATTTGATTACATAAAAATGTCAATGGAGCCGTATATAAAATTATGTGGTCGATTGGCATCTACAGCGGAGATTCTCTCTTTAGTCTGGCTCCGCCGGACGGCGTTGTAAATCCGGTTCTTACCTGCCAAGACGTTAATGATGTATCAGCCGCGTTTGTCGCAGACCCTTTTATGATTTCGGTAGCCGGTAGCTGGTATATGTTTTTTGAAGTATTAAATCAAAAAACTAATAAGGGAGATATTGGACTCGCCGTCAGCGAAGACGGATTTGACTGGAAATACCGACAAATAATTCTGAGTGAATCCTTTCATCTCTCTTATCCTTATGTTTTTGAATTCGGTAACGAGTTCTATCTTATTCCGGAGACAGTAAATGCCAATTCCGTTAGATTGTATAAGGCAAACCTTTTTCCGACATCTTGGTCGTATGTTTGCTCATTAGTAGAAGGAAGTTGCGCAGACCCGTCAATTTTTTATTTCGATAATAGGTGGTGGTTATTTACTTGTCCGACTCCTTATCAACATTACAGCCTACGTCTCTATTTCGCGGAAAGATTGTCGGGACCGTGGAAAGAGCATCCTGCCAGTCCGATTGTCAAACAAGACAGACGTATTGCCAGACCGGCAGGAAGAGTTGTGATTTTAAATGGTAAAATTGTCCGCTTCGCGCAAGATTGCGCTCCATTTTACGGCATGCGGGTAAGGGCATTTGAAATTTCCGAGTTGACCACTGAGACTTATGTGGAAAGCGAACACGAAAGCAGCCCGATTCTGACTCCCGGCGGAAAAGGCTGGAACAAATGGAGGATGCACCATATTGATCCGCACCTTTTACCAAATGGAAAATGGATTGCCTGTGTTGACGGATGTAATAAAATATAATGATGATTTAATCTGACATTTTCGGCTGATTGCATAGTTATTCGAATCAGCCGACCGATATGAGAATGTCAGTAATAAGTATTCAACAGAAAACAATCAAAAAGGAATTAGGGTTGACGAAAGAAGAAGCGCAAAAAATGAATGATCTATTCGTGGAAATGAAAATTGGATCAAGTTCGGAAAATAAAAAACAGCCTTATGAACAAAGAGGATTGTTGAAAAAAAAATTTCAACAGCAGAAAAAACCTCTTATCCATATAACACCGCAAAAAAGCTGGTATGACATAGAACTGAAAGAAATCTGGCGGCGGCGCGATTTACTGTGGCTGATGATTTTGAAAAGCATTCGACTTCGTTACCGTCAGACTTTTCTCGGCGTGGCGTGGACGATTTTGCAGCCGCTGATTCCGATGCTGATTTTTAGTTTGGTTTTCAACAAATATTTCAGCTCGCCAAACGACAAAATGTCTTATTCGGTATTCGTTTATTCGGGTCTGATTTTGTGGCTCTATTTTTCCAACGCCGTCACGCACGCCGGCAACTCTCTGTCTTCTCAATCTTACCTGCTCGGTAAAATTTATTTTCCCCGATTCATTTTGCCGCTGGCGGCGGTCGTCGCCGGGACTCTGGATTTCTGCGTCGGCTGCACGTTGCTGCTCGGTTCGATGGCGGCTTCGGGCTTTAAGCTCAAATGGCAGATGATATTTATCGTTCCGCTGTTTCTGATGACAGCGGCTTTCGCGCTCGCCATCGGAACGCTTTTCGCTTCTCTTAGCATTATTTACCGTGATCTCAGAAATATTTTGCCGTATCTGCTGCAGCTCGGATTGTTTCTCACGCCGATTGTTTATCCGCCGGAAAATATTCCCGAACGCTGGAGATTGCTCTTTAAACTCAATCCGATGGCGAGCGTCGTCAATTCATTTCGTAGCGTTTTGACGGGCGAGCTGCCGATTTGGAATTCTTTATTTGCCAGCTTTTTGATTATCGCCGGTCTGTTGATTTTAGCGATGATAATTTTCGTCCGAATGGAAAAAAACGTTGCCGATTATATCTAATTAGCTCTGAAAATGGATTGCCGAATGATGATAAAAATCGAAAACATCAGCAAAATATACCGACTCGGAGAACACGGCTTTCTTTCCGACACGGCGCGCGATGCCGTCGCCGGAAAGTTTTCAAACATTTTCAAACGCGCGGCGAAAATGGAGCGCAAAAGATTTTACGCCCTCAAAAATGTTAATTTGAATGTCGAACAAGGCGAGACAATCGGCATCGTCGGCAGTAACGGTTCGGGAAAATCGACGCTTTTAAAAATTCTCGCGCGCGTAACTTTTCCCACTGCCGGAACTGTTTCTTTGTTCGGGCGCGTCGGCGCGTTGCTCGAAGTCGGCGCCGGATTTGACCAGGATTTGACGGGACGTGAAAACGTCTTTCTCGGCGGCGTGATGCTCGGTATGACGATTCGAGAGGTTCGCGCCAAATACGATGAAATCGTGGCTTTTGCGGAAGTCGAAAAATTTATCGAAACGAAAGTGAAATATTACTCTTCGGGAATGTATATGCGCCTTGCATTTTCGGTCGCCGCTCATTTTGAACCGGAAATCCTGCTGCTCGATGAAATTTTAGCGGTCGGCGACGTTGAATTTCAAAAACGTTGCCGTACCAAAATCAGAGAGTTGAACGAGCGCGGGCTGACGGTTTTGCTGGTCTCGCACGATTTGGAAAAACTGCCGCAAATTTGCCGTCGCGCTGTGTGGCTCGAAGCCGGAGAACTTAAAATGGACGATTCCGCCAAAAAAGTAAAAGCGGCGTTTATGCAGTCGGTTGCTGAAAAAGTTTAATATACATTGCCTTTTTCGATAATCTCCAGAATTTTTAGGTGACTTTGATTTTTGTGTAATTTGTTAAAAAACGCTTTTTTAAAATCGTCGGCAAAAGAACGCCCGCAGTTTTCCGCCGCGTAAATCTCTGCGCCTAGTTCAATGAATCGCCCGCGATGCTCCGCCATTTTCGCCAAAGTTCCGGCTCGAATTTCACTTGTCGGTATTTTTCTCTCCATCGCTTCTTTGACGCCGCGCGTGACGGCTTCTGAATTCGGCTCGACGGTTAAAACGTAATCGCTTTCAAAAAACTCGTCGCGTCCGCCGCGGCTCGGCGTCGTAACAACAGGCAATCCGGCTAACAAATACTGAATGCTGGCATACATCGCTCCTTCTTCTTCGGACAGACACAATCCGACGCGGCATTCGTTCAGGCATTGATTAACTTCAGCCGGCGTTAATTTTCGATATTCCTGCGGCTCACGATTATTAAAAAAATGCGCGTGTTGTATCGGCTTTTTGATAGTTTCGCTCAAATGAATATCTTCAGCCTTAAACGAACGATAGTAAAATATCAATGCCAGGCTTTCGATTTCAGCCGCTAAATAATGTCTTTTGACCGCGGCAAGCGATCCGTCGTAAACGGCGTCATATTTTTTCTCGACCTCAGGCAGCGGGCGAAAGATATTTTCGTCCACCATCGAATTGTGATTGCAAAAAATCGCCCGAATATTTTGCGCGGCAAAAAGTTTTTGCTGCCGTTCGGTCGTGCAGAGATGAATAAACGAAAAGCGCGGATACTGTCTTTTATAGCTTTCTTCGAGGTTTTTGATTCGTGGAATAATCTTTGTGCCTTCGAGATAACCCGTGGTAAAACAAAGAAAATAAGCGCGTTTGTCCTTTAAAGATTCAAACAAAAAGTGAAACGAACGATTGAAACCTTCAAGTTCATAGCCGAATTGCAGACAAAATATCAAAGGATTGATCGAAATGAGCGAATAAGGACTGTAATAACGACCGATAAGATTATAATATCGCTCAAGCTTTAAGGGATTGTTTGTTAACAAAGGTTCTTTCATTACCAAAATATTAGGTGAAAAATCGGTTGTAAACAAGCGATTTAAATTTAAAGGGTCTATGGTAGTTAAACCAAATTTTGTATAGGCTAAACTACTGTAGTGAAACAACTAAACCGTTATTATCGGCGTTCCCGAATTTCTGAGAAGAAATTTAGAGAAATTATCAAGTATTTCGCGCTTGATTTAACCGCTAATCGAACGGCTGTTTTAACTGGATTGACTCATAAAACAGTCAATCAAATCTATTTGAAAATTCGTCTTCGTTTAGCCCAGGATTGTCAGCGTCAATCACCTTTTTCAGGTGAAGTTGAAGTTGACGAATCTTACTTCGGCGCACGTCGCGTCAAAGGCAAACGCGGTCGCGGAGCAGGTGGCAAAACGATTGTCTTCGGTATCTACAAAAGAAACGGCAAAGTCTTTACCGAAGTCGTTCCGAATGTCCAAAGAAAAACGCTGCAAGCCATTATTCGCGGTCGTGTCGGGATTGAAACGATTATTCATTCCGATATGTGGCGCGGCTACAACGGGCTGGTTGACCTCGGTTATCCGAAACATTTTCGGGTCAATCATTCAGCCGATGAATTTGCTAACGACGAATCAAATATCAATGGCATTGAAAGTTTTTGGTCGTCTGCCAAACGACGCTTACAAAAGTTCAATGGAGTTAAGAAAGACACTTTCAATTTACACTTGAAAGAATGCGAATACAGATTCAATCATCGCAATGAAAATCTATACCGCACGCTTTTGACGTTATTGAAAAAGTATCCGCTATAATGTTCTTAACTACCATAGACCCAATCTAAATATTCAACCGACACTTCGGAAAGTTTTTCCGATTTACTCAGCAGTGATCGGCATCTTTTCCCGGTCACATATTTCACCCATCATCTGCACGAGTTTGTTTCGCGCCGCGCTTTCCGACGGGCGTTTAAGCAAAGCGAGACGATAAAAAAAAGCCGCTTTAACGAAAATTTTTTTTGCGCTCAAATCATCGCCGATTCGAGTGCAAAACTCAAAATCAACTGCTTTTAAATCAAAAAGCTCCAATAAAATATCCGTATTTTGACTTATTTCGTAAGCATTTTTGAGCAGAGCGACGACTTCCGCGCGGTCGGCAAGATTTTGTTTAGCGAGCTTTCCCATTCCGCGCAGCGCAATTAGATTTTCCGGTTGAACAGCTAATGCGCGGCGAAAAAAATCGGCGGCGGCAGTAAAATTTTGCTGCGTTAAATATAAATCGCCGAGGTTAGAGAGCGACGGCGCGTGCAGCGAATTGATTTCTGCGGCGCGGCGGAATGCTGATTGCGCGGCTTGCATTTCGCCCAGAATTTTCAGCGTCGCGCCCAGATAATAATGCGAAAGAAAAAAATCCGGCTCGCGCCGCGCGGCTTCCCGAAACGCTTCGGCGGCATCTTCAAATTCGGCTTTCGCAAACAGTTCCAAACCGCGTTGATGAGGATGAACCGCGCTGTCGGAATTTTTATCGGGGCGCGTAATTTCGCGCATTTTACGCAATATTGACTTGTTATACGGCAGCGTCATAAATTATTTATTCTTCAGCAATTTTCCTCCAGAATTTGATTAATGAAAAAATGAATTCGGCTTTGTTCTTCGCCGAAAACAAATTCGTAGATTGGCAGACGCCGGACGAGACGGCTGATCATTTGCAGACATTCTTTATCGTCGTAAGGCGTCTGGCTGAGAGTCGAAAGCGATATTTCCCGAAAAGCCGTCTGCTGCGAAATTTTTCGGACGCGGTAATTTTCACCTGCCGTAAATTTCGGAAAAACTATCGCCTTGAGCGGAATCCGCCGAATGATTTTTTCGGGCATTTCCTCGTTGACGAACATCATCGGCTTTTCTTCGTTATTCTTTACTCCTTCGGAATTAGCCAGCCGCGTTTGGAATTTCGGAAAACGGCTTAAATCTTCGATTGTTTTTACTTTCGCCGTATTATACAAACTGTATGCGACGGGCTGAGGCTCAAGCTCGACCAAAACGTAATCATCGCTCGCGTAAAAAAGCGGCGAATCCAGACAATTAAGCGCGGTCGTTGATTTACCCGAACCGCCTTTGCCGCCCAGAAGCACGCCGCCTTGCTCGTTTCCGACTGCTCCGCTGTGAATCATCTGGCGCGTCGGAGAGCCGAACCACCAGCCGAACGGCATCCGCAAAGGCGCGCCGACATCGTAATACGGAATCAGAGAAGCGTCGGCAATCCAATAAACGCAGCTTTTTTTCTCGAAATCCAGCACGGTTAAAATGTTTTCGGCGTGCAGCGAGCAGCGGATTCTCCGGTCGGTGAACGGCAAAACATCGCCGCGATAGCGATGTAATCCGATGCCTCCGGCTGAATTCAGCAAACTGATCAGATTGCCGATTAACAAAGGCAGCGGTCGTCCGCTCGAAGCCGAGTCCCAGAAGTTAATAATCAAATCGGGATTCTCGCACGGCGGCACGATGAGATGCGAAAAAGCTCTTGCTAAAGATGTAACCAAAGTATCGCCGGCGAATTTTAAGCAGATTGTTTGCCCGGCAATTTTGATAAAAATCTCGACGGGTTCGCCTGTTTCGTGGACGGCTTCCTGAAAAGCCTGATGCAGTATTTCAAAAAGCTGAACTCGATCTTGTTCGGCAAATTTTTCCAGCTTTTCGTTGTCATTTATTGGCGAAGTTTTATATTGAGGCATCGAGATTTTTTTGATTATTTCTTAGGCGGAGATTTTTCAAATAGAATTTAATTGAATTTGTTTGAAGAAAGCAAATCAAGAGTGACATTATGATTTAGCTGTTTTAGCAAGCGATTAGAAAACACTTTTTTAAAATCGTCGGCAAACGAGCGCTCGCAATTCTCCGCAGCGTAAATCTCTGCGCCTAATTCAACGAATCGTCCGCGATGCTCCGCCATTTTCGCCAGCGTTTTCTGTCTGATTGATTCTGCCGATAGGTTTCGCTCGATTAATTCTTTGACGCCGCGCGCTACTGCCGCCGTCGTTGGCTCGACCGTTAAAACGTATTCAGGATCGAAAAACTCGTCGCGTCCGCCGCGACTCGGCGTCGTCACGACGGGCAATCCGGCGAGCAGATATTGAATACTCGCATACATCGCTCCTTCTTCTTCGGACAAACATAATCCGACGCGGCATTCGTTCAAACAAAGATTAACTTCAGACGGCGTTAATTTCCGATATTCGCCTGATGCAGAGTGATTAAAAAATAGGGCGCCTGAGAATTTGCTTTTGATGTCTTCGATGTAGTAATTATCTTCAAGCCAGGGAATTGCGTAATAAATCAAACCTAAATTTTCAACTGCGGCGGCGAGCTTATGTCTTTTCCAATCAACGAGGCGTCCGTCATAAACTGCGTCACAGCGTTTTTCCGCGCGTGCTATCGGAAAATATAAACTTTCGTCAATCATGGAATTGCTGCTGCACAAAATGGATTTGATATTATTTTTCTCAAACAATTTTAATTGATTAGATGTGTTGGAAAGTATAAAAAAGGTAAATTCAGGAAGTTCCTTTTCATATTTTTCGAGTAAATTTGTAAGTGCCGCAATATCTTTTTCGCGCTCGAAATACCAATGTGTGCAGCAGATAACGTAAATTTTGCGGTCTTTGAGAGAATTAAACAGGAAGCGATAATTATTAACAAAATATGAAAGGTTCGTCATTATCGGCAGGTAAAGTATTAAAGGCTCGACTGAAATAACCAGGTATTCAGCGACGTAACTTTGACATAATTCAACATATCGCTGCATACGGCGGCGTGTCGTTTGACTTAATTGTTCAAAATGCTTCATTAAAATTACTGAAAATTTCGCGTCTTTGATTCGGCAGAAAATTAAGTTTGTATTATTGTCCAATTAAGTAGTTCTGTCTAATTTTAGAATCAATAAAATCTGCATTATAATTCGGAGAAATGATTAGTGTTTTGATACCGACTTATAATTCCGCAATTTACATCGGCGAAGCTCTCGAAAGCGTATTGCAGCAAACGCGGAAAGACTTTGAAATTATTGTCGTTGACGACGGCTCGACCGACGAAACCCGGCACATTGTCGAATCATTTTCCGATAGCGTTAAATATTTTTATCAGGAAAACGCGGGAATAGGCACGGCACGCAATCGCTGTGTCCAGCTTTCGGCGCGAGAGTTTCTTGCATTTCTCGATGCGGACGACGTTTGGCTTCCCGATAAACTCGATTTGCAATTACGGGAATTTGAAGCGGACGATTCGCTCGAAGCGGTTTTCGGAATGGTCAAGCAGGTTTTGCAGACCGAGTGGAAACAAGAAACCGCTAAACAAACGGTTTACGAGGACGACGAAGAACTTTTCAAAGGCTATGCGCCGGGAACGATGCTAATCAGGCGACAATCGTTTTTGCGCGTCGGAATGTTCCCGGAAACCCAAACGGTCGGCGAATTTATAGATTGGTTTCTGCGGGCGAAAGAGCTTGATGTAAAGATGAAATTACTGCCGGATTTAACGATGCTGCGGCGCGTTCATCAAGGTAATATGATGATTCGGCAACGCGCAGCCGTGCAGGATTATGCGAAAATTCTCAAGCAGTCAATTGACCGGCGACGCCTCGACAAATCTTCATAACGAATGAAATCTAAGACTGGTGTTAGCTTCTAGAAGCTGAATTGTCTCGATGTGGTGAAGATTTTTGACCATCCGGTTAAAGAAAATCCCGTTCCATTCGGCGGAAAAATCCCGCTCGATTTTTTCCGCTTCGTAAATGCTCTGAATCAAAGATATGAAATTCTGCCGATGAAATCGCATTTTTTCAAAGGTTTTTCGACGAATCAGAGCAGGCGAAATCTTGCGTTTAATCATTTCATCAACCGCGTTTTTAACGGCTTCGACGGTCGGCTCGACGCGAATTGAATACTCGTTTTCAAAAAAAACATCGCGCCCGCCGAAACTTTTCGTTTCGACGACGGGCAAGCCTGCCAGCAGATATTGAATGCTGGCGTATTGTGCGCCGTCGCCTTCGGATAAGCACAAACCGACGCGGCATTCGTTAAGACATTTGTTAACTTTTTGCGAGTCGAGAACCTGATATTCGCCCGTTTCATTGTGATTAAAAAAATGGGCATCAGAAAAGTCCGATTTTACCTGGAGAGAGAAATCAATTTGGTCTTTGGTCGGAACCGAATAATAGACCAAACCGAGGCGGCGCACGTCGGCGGCAAGATAATGTCTTTTAAAGGGAAGCAGCCGCGCGTCATAAACGGCGTCGTATTTTTTTTCAACCGACGGCAGCGGCTTGAAAATATTTTCGTCAACAAAAGCATTGTGGTTACAGAAAATCGTTTTGAGTCCGACCCGTTCGAACAATTCGATTTGCCCGGTATAATTGCACAAGTGTATAAATCTGAAGAGCGGATAACGGCGGCGATGTTCGGCTTCAAGTGCCGCAACTTGACGGGCTTCTTCGGGCGAAAACGGCGAATCGTGGGCGTAAAGAAAATACGCCGGGCGGTTTTGCAAATAATCGAATAAAACTTGAAAAGATTTGGTAAAATTTTTTATTTCAGAAAAATAGCGCGCGACGTAAAAAATCGGCGGATCACGCGAAATTATCGAATAAACGGCGGTATGACGGCGATTTAACTCAACGAATTTTTTTAACAGCTCCGGTTTTACACTTTTCAGCGCAACCTTTGGATTTCGGCTCGTCATAATATTTTTTCCGATGCTAATATAGTCAAAGATGAATAAAGCCGCAACTTCTCAAAATGACGAATCGAAAATTGAAGTGAGCGTGATAATTCCGGCTTATAACGCCGCGAAGTTTCTTAGCCAATCTATCGAAAGCGTATTGCGGCAGACGCTGAAAGAGATCGAAATTATCGTTGTTGACGACGGCTCGACAGACGAAACGCCGCTGGTCGCCAAATCTTTCGGCGATAAAATCAGATATTTTCGACAACCGAACGGCGGACCCGCTTCTGCCCGCAACTGTGGATTAAAACAGGCTAACGGCGAATTTATTGCATTTCTCGATGCCGACGATTATTTTATTCTGCCGGAGAAATTAGCGCGACAGCTCGAAATAATTAAACTGTCCGAAGATTGTGCCGTTGTCACTAGCGGATGGATAAATGTGGACACCGGCGGAATGCAAATCGAACGCCGGGAGCCTTGGCGATACACGCCGGATTTAAGTTTGAAAAATTTATTGACGTGGCATCCTTTTCTATCGAGCGTTTTGTTTTTTCGGCGCTCGGCTTTGGAAAAAGTCGGCGGCTCAAATTCGGAAGTTTTGGTCATCGAAGATTTTGACATTGTGGCACGGGTAATTTTAGCCGGTTTCACGGCAAACTGGCTGCCCGAAGTAACCGCCGCTTATCGGCTGCACGAAAATAATAATTCAGGAAATTTGCAAAAAATCGAAGCAGATACCGAAAAGTATCTGGCAGAATTTTTCGCGCGTTCCGATTTGCCGGCTGAAGTTAAAGACATCGAAAGAAAATTTCGGATGAGCATTCGAATCCGAATGGGTTTCAGATATTTTGAAGCCCGCGAGTTTGTCGAAATGAAAAGATGTCTCATCGCATCTCTGGAATATGCCGATTTTACAAATCGCGGCGCACTTCCATACTGGCTCAACAGCTTTCGCGGTTATAATTCCAAAATTAATCTGCCGGAACTTGTCGAAACATTTAAAGAACAGAAACTTTTTTCTTTGCCGTCGGATTGTTTTGAAATTAATGAGTAATAACCGAATTTTAACAAAAACAGATTTTGTCTGGCTGCCCGCGCCGGAAGAAGAGATGCTTTTGAAAGCGGGTTTGGAAAATGGCGCGGCGGCGGCTGAAGCGTGGCTGGAATATAAAGCGAAAATTGATTTCGAGAAAATAAGTGGAGCCGAAAAAAGATTGTTTCCGCTCGTTTACCATAATCTCCGACAAAATAAATTTACCGATGAGTTAACCGGATTTCTCAAAGACGCGCACCGCGAGGCGTATAAAAAAGTGGCTTTCAATTTGCAGAGAGCCGCAGATTTAACCTCGCTTTTGGCGCAAAACAATATCGAGACGATTCTTCTCAAAGGCGCGGCGCTCGGCATTAATTATTATCCGTCGGCGGCGCTGCGTCCGATGTCGGACGTTGATTTGATGATTAAGCCGAAAGATTTTGCGGCGACGGTTGAAATCCTGAAAACTCGAAATTGGCGAACAAACGAGCGAAATTTATCTTTAATCGTCGAGATAATTCACGCCTGTCAATTTTTTGACGAAGAAGATTTTGAACTCGATCTGCACTGGCGCTTGATGGGCGAATGCTGGAACGCGGACAAAAACGAAACGTTTTGGGATTCTGCCGTTATGCTTAAACATAACTCTTTAGAAACAAAAGCTCTTTGTGCGACTGACCAGCTTTTTCATGTTTGCCGTCACGGCGCGAGATATAATCTGCTTTCCCCTGTCAGATGGGTTGCCGATGCCGTTATGATACTGCGCTCGGCTGACGAAATAGACTGGCAGCGCTTGCTCCGCCTGGCGCAATTTTATCGTTTCAGCCTACCTTTGTTTCATGCCCTGAATTATTTGAAAGGAACATTTAATGCGCCGATTCCGTCGAATTTTTTAGAATCAATGGGGAAAATACCAAAAACACGATTGGAAATTATGAGTTTTAAAAATTCCTCGCAAGTTTCAAAACCCTGGAGTCGTTGGAGATATTTGCAGGAAGTGGCTTTTCAATACGCGAGTTTGCGCAGCAGCACGAAATTAAAGCCGCGGTCAATAGTGTTCCTCAAATACTTAAAAAATACCAGAACGTTTGAGAAAATAAATAAGAAACTGCTAGCGCCGTTCGAGTAAATTTGTCAACCGATAATGCCAAAAGATATTATTAAAATCAACAGCGATTTTGCTTCTGATATTTATTTGAGAAAATTGCTGCTCAAGTGCGTTTTATCCGGCGGAAAGGCTTCCGTTACCGCATTTGAGGAATGGGAAAAGCTAATTGTTTTCGACGATTTAGACGCCGAATCTTTTTTGCTGCTGCCGCTCGTTTATCTGAAATTGCTCGAAAACGAAATTGAGAGCGGCAAATTTTTTCTCAGAATCAAAAGCATTTACCGTCGAACGTGGACGGAAAATCAAATTTTATCGAAGCATCTGAGTCTGCTTTTCCGGCTTTTTGAAAAATCAAAATTGCCGTTTGTGAGCGCTTCCGACGAATTGACTTTAATCAATCTTTATAACGATTTCGGAGCATTTTCCCTTCAAGAATTCGCAATTTTCGCGCCTTTCCAAAACAAACCGGAATTTTCGCAACTGCTGGCGGAAAACGGCTGGGAAACGATTTCTGATAAAAACGAAAAAACAGAATTCCGATTAAACGATTTATTCTCGCTGGAAATCAGTTGGAAAACGCGCGCCGATTTTTCGCATTGCCGGAGACGCGCCGAACGAAAAGAGATTTTCGGAACTCAATCTTTAATGCTCGAACCCGAAGAACAAATGATAAATCTTTGCGCCGGCAAATTCTTGTCTTTTCGAGAAAATAATGTTCACTGGCAAATCGTTGCCGGAAGTTTGTTCAGGAAGCGGCGAATAGACGATGAAAAGTTAATTTCTAATGCACAGGAAAGGTTTCTTTCCGCCGAAACAGCGGAAATGCTGCAAAATTTAACGGGCGATTTTGGAATTGAAATCCCGAAGAAAATCGTTCGCGCCCTAAAACAAAACCAAAATAACGGTAGATTAAATTTGCTGCGGCGAAAATTACGGAATTTACGAAAAGATTACGCGAACGCGACGGAATACGGACAATACCGATATTCATTCGGCGGTTTTATCGAATTTTTGTCGGAGCGTTGGGAAGTCAATTCATCCGGTCGGCTGATAATTCGCGCCGAGCAAACAATTTTGGAAATTTGGCGGACAAAATAAAGGCATTTTCCAAATTACTTGAATTTTGAGAAATTTATTAAAACATCCAAATCCGGTAAAATCGGCAATCAGCGTTATTATTCCCGCCTACAACGCCGCGCCGTTTATCCGCGAGGCGATTGACAGCGTGTTGTCGCAGAGCGTTCAACCTTTAGAAATTCTGGTGATAGACGACGGTTCAAGCGACGAGACAGCCCGCATTGCAGCGGAATATGAGCCGCCGGTGTTTTTACTGAAGCAAAAAAATCGAGGCGTTTCGGCGGCGCGAAATTTGGGTATTGTTGAAGCGGCGGGAGAATTTATCGCTTTTTTAGATGCGGACGACGTTTTTATTGATTCGGGCAAACTCGAAAAACAATTGGCGTGTCTCGCGGAAAAATCCTGCGATTTAGTTTTAACCGGATGGCGGATAACCGACGAGCGGCTCAATCGAATCTCCGACCGTTATGTGTGGCTGGAAGTGCCGCATCTGAATTTATTTAACTGGGTGCGGGCGCCGGCGATACTTCCCAGCACAATGCTGGTGCGGCGCGAAAATTTGCTGGAGATAAACGGGTTTGACGAAAATATAACCAACTCCGAAGATGTGGATTTGATTTTTCGCCTGACGCAGGCAGGCTGCCTGGCTGCCTGGCTGCCCGAAATAACGGTCGCCTACCGGCAGCATTCGTCTAATGCCACCAGACAAGTCCGCCGCCAAGCCGAAGGAATCGAGAAAGTGCTGAATAAATTGTTTGCGCGTTCCGATTTGCCGCCTGCCGTCCGCCACCTGGAACGCGAAATTCGCTACCGTAATCTCACCTGGTCGGCATATCATTGTCTCGCGGCGGGAGATTTGGCGGGAATGAAAAAATATCTTCTCGCTTCGCGGCGATTTGCGGATTTCGAGGGAGAAACTTTTTTGGTCAACTGGTTTTATATTTTTGCCAGATGTTCCGGCAATCAGGCAAGTTTTAACAAAATCGCCTGCCGGCTGCTTTCTTCAAAAGAATGGGCGGATTTGGAAGAAATGCTGATACATTGAATTCAGCTTGAGGCTAATCAAAGCTGTATAACAGCAATTTTTAATTACAAAAAACCAAAACCGGATAAGAACTTATTTGACTAACCAGTTGTTTTCTTCCACTTCGTGAATCGGGTCGAGCAGGAGAAGTTCCTGCATATCGGCGTAAGTTTCAATAACGGGAGGCTCATACGTTGTTACGCTTTCCACGTCGCCATTTTCCGCATTTTGTAATTTTATATTTGAAGCGGAATCTGTTTCAGCCGCGACAATCAAACCTTCTTCTTTTAGCGTCTGCACAAATCGTTCGACTTCAGCTTCGTCGTAATTGCCCGCCGCCGCAAATCGGCGCCGCATATCATCGTTTATTTGCTCGACGGCAAATCCCTGCTCAATCCGCCGCCAAATTTGCGCGCCGGTTTTGTTAAGACTGTAATAATTGCCGCTCTTGAGATTGATAATCGCGGCTTCTTCGTCCGCAAAAATTTCGGAGACGATGTGCGGAGCAGTAATTTTATAAATTTCCATAATTTATTCGGTTAGTTTTAATATCTCGTCGGCTTACGGCGACTTTTTTAATAAGGCGATATTATATAATTATATAAAATACGAATCAAGATTAACGGATAAAAAGCGTTTGGTCATTTGTTAATTCCTTGACGATTAATAAGATTGACTGGTTCAACTTAATTTTTCGTGAGAGCTTTAAAAGCCTGTTTCGTTTTTAATTGAAACGCCGACTTCAATCCTTAAATATTCCCTCTTATATTCATCAATCAAGCTCAACATTTTCAAATTCCTGCCCGATAAACTCTGGTCAAAAACAAAATCAGCGCGTCCACACTTGATTCGCTCCGGCGGCTTTCGGCATGGTTCCAACCGTCGGTTTCGCTCTGAGCTTAGACGGTCTTCGTTTTGGCAAACTCAGCTTCAGGTTTGTTCACACCCAGGACGGAAAAATGATTCCGCGAAAAGTTCCGGCGAGAAATTACCGGAACTTTCTTATTCTACGTATGATTGCTGTAGCTGCGCTCTAAGTACAGGACAAAAAAGAATTGATATTTGAAAAACGAAGAGCATTGAGTTGAAATCTACTTATTCAATTTTGTAAATTTAGAAAAAAGGAGACCCAACTCAATGGATATTTACTCGTTAGAGCAAATACTGTCTGAAAATTTATCGTGGAATCGAGCGCGAATCAAGTTTCTCAGCCGGTTTTTGATTGCTTTGTTTCAAGTGCAAACGGTTAATCCGGCGAAGATTGCCGGCATATTTGCCGGAGATGCAAAAGCGGCTTCAATTATAAGAGACTGCAAAGGTTCGTGCGTTTTTTTCAATTTCTCAAGCAGAGATGGCGCGACTGACCCTGAAACTGCTGAAAATAGAACCGCCGTTTGTTATTGCCATCGACCGGACTGAGTGGCAGTCGGGAAAGGCTTGGGTCAATATCTTGATGCTTTCGGTCAACTGCAAAAACACTTCCATTCCTTTATTCTGGACGGTTTTGGAGGAAAAACGCTGCCCGGATAACGCCGAGAGAGGCACTATCGTGCAGCAGTTTGTTGATGAATTCGGAGCCGGAAGCATCGAATTTATCGCTGCCGACCGCGAGTTTGCTTCAAAGGAATGGCTCGCTTATTTAGTTAGAAACAAGATCGGCTTTCGGCTCAGAATCAAAGCAAATCATCTTATTACCGACAAACGCGGGCGAAACATTCACGCCTCGCAGATGTTAAAGACGATGAAAATCGGCGAGCGGGCAGAATTTCGGAGAAGGCGTAAGTTGTGGAATCAATCGGTATTTGTCGGGGTTATGCCGCAAAGCGGACGGCGGTAATTTGATTATTGTTTCATCGAAACGGAGCGGAGAAATCCTGCTCGAATACTCTCGGAGGTGGCAGATTGAAACTCTTTTCGGATGTCTGAAAACCAGAGGATTCAGGCTTGAAGAGACGCATTTAACGCGCGGGGAAAGAATAAGCAGTTTATTATCGTTATTAACATTGGCGACAGTTTGGGGACTACTGGCAGGTGAACTTATCGCTCGTCGAACGCCGCCGAAAATTAAGAAGCACGGAAGACTTGAAAAGAGCATCTTCCGAATCGGGCTGGAAACATTGCGTAATTGTTTTTGCCAAATGACAACAAACTTAAGGCAAAAGCAGCGGTTTCAACAACTTACGCTACTTTTGTCCTGTACTTAGTTCGCAAAAGGAATCTGAATGATTGATTTAACGAGCAAGGGGAAGGTTTTTTGACAATGAGTTTGGTCGCTGCACTTTTAAATGTATGTTTTTTATAAACTGCTTCCAAACGTGCAGCGACTCGTTGAGGAACAGGTAGAAGTTGGAGAAATTAGGCAACGAATTATGAAATTGCAAAAGAAATAAACACTTTGAGTCAGCCTGTAACGGAACAGGATTACTGACAGGGAAAACTTTCCGCACCGGCGACGACGCTTTTAACGTATGAGGCGTATGAATGCACGCATTGCGTCGAAGCGAATATAGCGGTCAAAGAAGTTCAACGCAAACCTGGCGAAATGTTGTATTTCATGTTTCGTGAGACTGTAAAACAAATTGTGTAACTGTTCGTGAAAATTCAGCCTACAATAGTGAGGTAAAATGAACAGAACACAAGAAGAGAAATTGAAGCTATTAGCCGGAGAACTGGTGAAAGATATAAAAACCAGGAAAGATTTGAGTTCTTTGTCGGCACAGTTGGTCAAACTGAGGGTCGAAGCGCCATTGTGCGCCGAGTTGGAAAAACTTGTCAGGCTTTTAGCAGGAATTAAAATTTTCTGAAGAAAAATCCGAAGCTTTTTTTTATCGTTATTTTATCAAGTTGACGACATTTCGATTTTTAACAACAAAAATATGAAAAAAAGATACCGCGAGTGGCGGCAGTTCAAGCTAGAGCCGAACCAAAGTAAATTCTCTCTGAACATTTACCCGTCCAGCGCAAATGCGTCTGATAAAGTTTTCTATTTCCCCCCTCAAACTTCTCCAAAACAAGAATACCAAAATTAAAAGTTTGTTCCGTTACTCGCCGATGCGAGCCTTGACTTCAACACACTGTTCCCATATTATCTATATGGCTAGACTAGCTAGAATTGCCAAGAGGAGAGATTTAGGCGATGAAAACGATTTCAACATTCGAAGCTAAAAATAAACTGAGCGAGGTCATTGCCTCCGCCGAGCGGGGCGAGCCGCAGATTATTACGAAAAACGGGCGCCGATCAGCCGTCGTCATCTCTTTTCAGGAATTTGAACGCTTGACGGCGAAAAATATTCCGCTGGTCGAATTTCTGCTCGACAACCCGTCGAGAACCGATGATGTGGAGCTTGATTTAACCCGGGATAAAAGCGTTCCGACCGGCGAAATTGATTTTAACGGGGAAGATTTTGTATGAGTTATCTGGCGGATACTAATGCCGTTTCCGAGTTTAAGAAAAAAACTCCGAATCAAAATGTTCTGGATTGGTTTGCCGCGCAAACCGAGGAATCGCTTTTCCTCAGCGTGATCACCATCGGCGAGATTGAAAAAGGGATCGCCAAAATACTTGATCCGGGCGGGAAAGCCAAATATAAAACGTGGCTGAATAATCTAATCGTGCGGTTTGACCGAAGGACCTTGCCGATTTCAATTAAGGTTGCCCGGCGTTGGGGAGAGCTTTACGGAACGCTTCAGCGCACGGGCAGAATTCTGCCGAATTGGGATTCGCTGATTGCGGCAACCGCCCTTGAATACGATTTGACGATTGTCACGCGCAACGAAGCCGATTTCGCTCAGACGGGCGCACGTGTCCTAAATGTTTGGGAATAAGTTTACTTGACGCGCCGCCGGGTTATCTTCTTCCTGATGAGGCGAGTCAAGGACGATTCAGAATTTTGACCGAACGCCTACCCCAAATTGCGGAAATGACCCGTTCCAGTGCCTTTAAACCAGCAGGAGGAAAAAACGCAATTTCGATTTGCCAGAAAATCACAACAAACGATTGGAGAAAGTAATAAAAGAAGAGTTAATTTATGAGACTGCACCGAAAATTACACTTCCAGATATTTATAAAGTCGCTCTTCGAGAAATATCTTCAAATCATCCACGCTCTTTACCGTCTCGTTAAAAACCGCTTCTCCGTTTTGCTGAATGGAAATCCGCGGTAAATCTTCGACGACCAGAATTTTTATCCGGTAAGACTTCCCTTTTACCTGCCCGCCGAATTCAAGCTGCGCCGTGTCTGAATCGCTCAGAGTAAAACGATTCATTTTCATAGTGTGGATAATGTCGGAACGTTCATAGGCAGTCATCATATTCGGTAAATGTTAGCACAAATCGATAACACTTCCCAGATTTTAACGTCCATAATTAGTTTTATACAAGTTTGAATTTTAGGTCAAGCGTTTCTAATTTTCTAGCAAATAGTTAAAAAACTGATATTGAGCTGGGGTTATTCGCAAACAACGGTTGACGTGATGCCCAAACCCCTGCTTTTCCTAGCCTTTTAGCTTCCGACCCATCCTCCTCTGCGAATACCCTTGAGCTGCTTCGTTATCGGACGCATCTTCCCCTTTTTTAAGTTAAAAAGAAAGGTAACTATTCAGGTGCTTTGTAAAATATTCATTTTTAACGATTTATTTAATGCTAATTTAACCTTGCAATAATTTTAGGACTTACGCAGTTGAACAGATATTTGATAAAAATAAAGAATGAATCCGC
>CAXSHW010000036.1:36697-37585 GCA_964237245.1 uncultured Pyrinomonadaceae bacterium | reverse complement strand
GTCGCCCGTGCAAAGGTTCGGGCTGGATCGAACTCGGCGGTTCGGGAATGGTTCATCCGAACGTCCTGCGCGCCGTCGGCGTTGACCCGCAAGTTTATTCGGGCTTCGCCTTCGGCTTCGGTTTGGAACGAATGTGTTCGCTGATGTATTCGCTCGACGATATTCGCTTGATGTTTGAGAACGATGTGAGATTTTTGGAGCAATTTAGATAATATGGTTGAGTTTAAACCAATAATTGCGGCTCACAAGCATTGCAGTATTCATCGCAATGAATTGCTTGCAAGCGAAGTTTGCGGTTGTTTCTATTGTTTGGAAATTTATTCACCGCAGGAAATTCTAGATTAGGTTGAAGACGATAAATGCGCTTTATGTGGAAAATGCGGAATTGATTCCGTTATCGGCTCTGCTTCAAATTATTCAATTACAAAAGATTTTTTGAATAGAATACGTAAATATTGGTTTGAAAACAGGAAACTCCGCGACATAGAAAATGGGTTGGGCAACTAATAACATTGAAAAATTGAAAAACGGCGAAACTGTTTCATTTCGTCCGCGCGGAAATTCGATGCAAGGCAAAATTGAATCGGGACAGCTTTGCACGGTTGAGCCGATTTCAGATTGCGATAATTTGCAGAAAGGCGACATTGTTTTGTGCAAAGTGAACGGGAGTGAATACATTCACCTGATAAAAGCGATTCAGGGAAAACGCTTTCAAATCGGCAACAATCGCGGGCGGATTAACGGTTGGGTCGGCGCGAATTCGATTTTCGGAAAGTGCGTTAAAATTGAAGATTAATTTATGAACATCAGTTACAACTGGCTGAAAGATTTAGTCGAGATAAATTTGTCGCCGCAGGAATTGGCGGAGAAATCGACGCGCGTCGGTTT
>CAXSHW010000036.1:30245-36618 GCA_964237245.1 uncultured Pyrinomonadaceae bacterium | reverse complement strand
AGATTGTCTGTCGCATCTCGGTGTGGCACGGGAAATCGGCGTGATTCAAAATGCAAAATTAAAAATTAAAAATGGCGAAAACCAAAAGCCGCAAGCCGAAGACCGATCTTTAGTTTCGATTCAGGACGCGGATTTGTGTCATCGTTTTACGGCGCGGATTATTCGCAATGTTAAAATCGCAAAATCGCCTGATTGGTTGGTCAAAAGACTCGAAGCGGTCGGCGAGCGTTCGATTAACAACGTCGCAGATATTACGAATTATGTAATGCTCGAACTCGGCAATCCGATGCACTCGTTTGATTTGAACAAACTGGCGGAAAATCGAATCGTCGTTCGACGCGCTCGAAACGGCGAAACGATTCAGACTTTGGATGAAGTCGAGCGCACGTTGGATGAAACGATGCTGGCGATTTGCGATGCGGAAAAACCGGTTGCCGTCGCGGGCGTGATGGGCGGTTTCGATTCTTCGATTACCGACGCGACGACCGACGTTTTGCTCGAAGTCGCTTATTTCGACCGCGCGAATATTCGGCAGACTTCGCGTAAATTAAAACTTTCGACCGAAGCGAGCCATCGTTTCGAGCGCGGCGTGGACATCGAAAATTTGATCCGCGCCTCGAACCGCGCCACCGAATTGATTTGCGAACTCGCGGGCGGTGTTGCCGGAGAATTTGTTGACGTTTATCCGACGCGCTTTACGCCGAATGAAATCGAATCGAACGATATTCAATTTGCGGTGAAAAGATTAACGGGTTTGGAAGTCGAAGAAACCGAGATTTCAAGAATTTTGAATTCGCTCGGTTTCAAAACAAAAGACGAATCGCCAATCGCCAATCGCCAATCGCAAATTTTCACTGTTCCTTCGTGGCGGCACGACGTTTCAATCGAGGAAGATTTGGTTGAAGAAGTTGCGCGAATTGTCGGCTACGATAAAATCGGCGAAGAGCTTCCAGCGTCTGGAAGCGCGGGCGAATATCAGCCGACTGAATCGCGCAAAAAATCTCTGCGAAACACGCTTGCCGCGCTCGGTTTTAACGAAGCGATTTCTTACAGTTTTATTGACACGGGCAGCGATGAAAAATTCGCTTTGATTCCGAGCCTTGTTACGGAAAATTTAGACGAAAAATATGTTTCTTTGCAGGATTCGATAATCGAAGGCGCAACCAGAATGCGTCCGTCTTTGCTTTCGGGATTGCTCGACGCGGTTCGCAAAAATTTTAATCATCAAAAACGCGATTTGAAATTATTTGAGATCGGAAAAGTGTTTTCCGCGTCGGAAAAAGAAAATGATTTGCCGAACGAACGCGAACTTTTCGCATTGGTTTTGACGGGCAACGAACTTCTGGAAAATAAAGCGTCGGCAGTTCGTGAATTTGATTTTTACGATGCTAAAGGCGCGCTCGAAAGCGCGGCGTCGGCAATTGATTTGCCCGCGCTCCGTTTTCAAGTTAAAGACGTAAATCATCTGCGAAAAGGTCAATCGGCGGAAGTTCTGTTGAACGGAAACGCCGTCGGAACAATCGGACGACTCGATGATGAAATCGCCACAACTTATAAATTTCGTCAGCCGATTTTCGTCGCCGAAGTTGATTTGCAAACAATGCTCGCAGCGGAAAAGAAAGCAATCGCTTATCATCCGCTGCCTGTTTATCCATCAATCGTCCGCGACGTTTCACTGCTTGTAAAACGAAATGTTAGTTTCGCGGAAATCAAAAAAGCCGTTGAAGCGCAAAAATACGAATTGCTCCGAAGCATCGAATTTGTTGACGTTTACGAAGGCAAAGGAATGGCTGACGACGAGCGTTCGCTGACGATTCGGCTCGCATATCGGAGCGACGAACGCACACTTCTCGAAGAAGAAATTGAAACGATTCACGCGCAAATTTTGCAAAGTCTCGAATCAACTTTGAGCGCCAAACAAAGGTTTTAGAAATTTTTTGGCAAATTACTTGAAGTTTTATGCAAAAATAAACATAATCAAACTGAAAAGTCTTACAATTCAATTTTGGAGAAACCAATGAACGGCTTGGCAGGAATGGAAAAATTCTCGCATCTGGAAGATAAAATTTATCTGACAATCGAGAATGTCAAAAAATTGCGCGAGGAAAAAGAGCGCGTCGAACGCGAAATGTCTTCTCTGCGCCACGAAGTCAGCAATCTTTTGCAGGATCGGACGCGGCTCGAAGAAAAAGTCGAAGATTTATTAAGCGAGCGTGACGCGATTCAATTGAAAGTCGAAGCGATGCTCGACGCAATGACGATTATCGAACCGGACGTGGCGGAAGCCGTCCACAGATAAATTTATGGTTGGCGACAAAAGCAAGTTGGAAGCGGCGGCACAATCAATTCGTGTCGAAATTTACAATCAAACCTACAATATTCGTTCCGACGGCGACAACGATTATATACTGCGTCTGGCGGAATACGTTGACAGCAAAATGCGCGAAATTTCGAGCGGAACACTAACTGTTGACAGTTTAAAAGTGGCGATTTTAGCCGCGCTGCACATTGCCGATGAATTTCATCAATTGAAGAGCCAACAGGAACAAGCCGACGCGCAGCTCGCCTCGCGCAGCGCCGAATGCTCGGAAATGCTCGACCGCGTTCTCAAATATCGTGAACCAGCGCCGCAGGAACTCGAAGTCGAACAGTGAAAATTAACGAAAAACGGAAAATGGAAAGCGGAAAATAATTGCGGAATTTTATTTTCCGCTTTCCATTTTCCGTTTTCCATTTCAATCGTTTGTGGTAAAATAATTTCAGGCGAAAACTTCTGCGAAGTTCGTGACTGGGCGCACAATAATTGAGCCAACATATATTGATCCGGGAGACTAATGCCGATGTTCGGTGCAATCTTTCACAGTTAAAGATTTGCCATAGAATTCGGCTTCGATGTTCGGATTTTTTCCGCGCAAAAAGTCACCCACCTGTTGAGATACAGGTTCAATTTAGCCGCCAAAAACGGCTTCGCGGTTTTTCGCCTTTTTATTTATTTTGAAAAAGCGGATTAATTTTCCATTTCGCCGGATTCTTCTTCCAATTCCTTCCTAATTTCTTCTTCCATTTTAGCAGTTTCAAGAACAAGCGGAAGCTCTGACGTTCGCGCCGAAAGTTTTTTTAGCGCCAATTTGCTATCTGACAATGTAGTTCCGCGACTGTTTACGGCTTCAATCATTTGCTTGCGCGTTTCCGCTTCCATCAACATTATTTCGGCTTCGCTTTTGATTTCATTGAGTTTATTAAAATCCTGTTTTAGTTCGGTCTGCAAATTTTTAGCATTTTCCGTTTTCAAACGCTTCAATTTATTTTGCCGCCGCTTCACAAGCAAAAGTTCCTGTTTTGAAGATTTTAAAATTCGCGTCGCCGTAAGTCGCGCCGCCAAGGTATCACGAAATGCGTCTGCCAGAAGTAAATTTTTCGCTTCGATTTCTTTGAGAGATTTTTTTTCCGTTGTTGAAAGTTCGTGTCTGAACCAATCAATTTCCTGCGCTTTGATGCCGTCAACGGCAATTCGCTCGCGCACCGTTTTGAGCCAGTTTGAACGATAATAAAGAATTCCGCCGGTAAAAATTAAACCGACCAAAAAACCGCCGACGAGCGTTGCCAGACTGAGAAAAAGTAAAGTAAACGCGGTCGGCGTCGCGCTGGAAAATAAAAAAAGAACGAAAAAAATCAATGCCGGAATCGTTGCCAGCAAAGCGGGAATAATCCACGCGCCGACTTTCAAAAGTTTTTCTTTTCTCAAATCAGCGCGCGTAACTTCGTATCTCGTTTCTAATTCGTTCATCTTTAAGCACTCACTCTACAAACTATACAAACTTTATTCAAACTCGCCGCATCAAAAATTTTAGCCGTTTTGAACAAAATATATTATTATGATAAATGAACTATTCTGATTCATTATAAAGGTCAACCCGTATGCAGCGAATTTATTTTTCTAACGCGGCAATTGTCTCTTTCCTGATTTTGGTTTTTTCTTTGACTTGTTTTTCACAAAACAAAGCACCGGAAAATCAACCGGAACAGCGTGTTCGGACAATGACGATTCCGATTTCAATTTTTACCAAGCGAGAATTAAAAGAAAATCGGGCGGAAGAATTCGTGCAAGCCGATACGATTTCGGTCAAAGAAGACGGCGACGACCAGGTGATTTTATCCATTCGCAGCGTCAGCGACACGCCGCTCGCTCTGGCGGTTTTGATTCAAGACGACCTTTCGCCTTCGTTTAATCTGCAATTACAGGACATTGCCAAATTTATTCGTAATCTTCCGCCCGGCTCGCGTGTAATGGTCGCCTATTTGCGCGGCGGTTCGCTTCAAGTGCGGCAAAAATTTACGGAAGATTTGGAAAAAGCCTCCAAATCACTGCGGATTGTCGCCGGTTCGGCTTCGGCTGCGCCGAGAAGCCCTTACGACGGCGTGAGCGACGCGCTTAAAAGATTTGACGCTCTACCGAACGGCAGACGCGCGATTCTGCTTGTTTCCGACGGGTTAGACACTTCAAACGGTAACGAAGCTTTTTCATCTTTGACGAGTTTAGATTTGGATGAAGCGATTATCAAAGCGCAGCGTAAAGGCGTCGCGATTTATTCATTTTATAACGAAGCGAGTTTTACCGAAGGCGGAAATACCAATTTGATTAACAACGGTCAAAGTCTGCTTAATAAACTGTCGGACGAAACAGGCGGACGTGCTTTTTATCAAGGCTCGATTACCCCGATTTCGTTTGAACCGTTTTTCAAAGATTTGCGTCTCGCGCTGAACCGGCAATTTGTTTTAACTTATCTTTCCACTCATCTGAAGAAAGGCTATCACCGGGTTAAAGTTACCAGCACGAATCCCGATGTTAAAATTGAACATCCTAAAAGTTACAACTATAAATAATCTCGCCGCTCAATTTTTGAATGTTCAGTTAAGTCTTAAATTACAAACCGAACAATACGGAACGTCTTCCTTTATCAGTAGTCCGATCCAAAAAAGCGGAAAAAAGGCGACCATCAAAACGGCGAAAACTATCCAGCCGGCGGTCGAAACTTTTCTTTCGTAGCGCGGCATTTGCTGGCTCGCGCAACGCGGACAGCGATAAGCGTAAGCCAAATTCTGGGACTGTCGGTAATCGAGCGGCTGCGGCGGTCGCGCCGTTTGATTATCAACATAATTATTGTTGAGCGGCTGCACCTGGTTGATTTGCCTGGTTTTACGCGCTTTACTTTCGGAAAGCTGCAACTCGTCTGTTTTCCAGGCATACGGACGCGGCGGTTCAAATTCATAGTTGCCGCCGTTTGGAAATTGAGCAGGAAGAAATTTCGTTCCGCAGAAACGGCAAAAATTGCTGGTCGCGGTGTTTGTTTGTCCGCAATTCTGGCATTGAATCATAAAAACCTCTACGCAAAAAAGTTTTGGAAAGTTGCGAAAATTATAGACAGGTTTTAAGACAAAAACTCTACATTGTAAAAAATTTCAGCTATTCAAATTTTATTCGCTCGCCTGTTTTGACGGCTTTGTAACAAGCCTCGACCAATTCGACCGATTTGTAACCGTCGAGCGCCGTCACCGGCGGCGCGGTTTCGTTCAAAATCGCGTCGAGAAATTGTTCGTTTTCCTGTTCGTAACCCCAACGCTGTTCCTTTGACAAAAGATGCCACGAAAAAAATTCGTAATTCGGATCAGTGCCGCGACTGTCGGTTAAATTTTCCATTTCCTGCGTCATCATCGTCCGGTGTTCGCAGAAAACTTCGACGCGCTCGAACGGAAAAATCCAGCTTGCGTCAGCCGCCGAGCAGAACGTCGCGTGCATTCCGTTTTTGAATTTCAGAAGCAGCGAAAAATTGTCAATCTCAGGATAAGTGCGGCTCGAACCGAAGGCGAGCATTTCGTCAACTTCGCCGAATTGAAAACGAATCATATCGAACATATGAACGGTCGTTTCATACAAAAAGCCGCCGGTAACGTCGGTGTCGCCAGTCCATTCCGGGTTTTGAAGTTCGCCGCGATTCATTTTGATATGCGCCGAATGAACTTCATCTTCGCCGATTAATTCTTTTAATTTGACGTAAACCGGCGCGAAACGCCGATTATGTCCGACCTGGAAAATTTTGGCGTTTTTCGACGCATCGAGAACGGCTTTGGCTTCCGCCAAATTCGTCGCCATCGGTTTTTCGGAAAACACGGCTTTTCCGGCATTCGCGGCGGCAATCGTCAATTCCGTGTGGCGCGAATTCGGCGTCGTCACGACAATCGCGTCGCAGGATTCGATCACCTGCTCGCCGTTTTCCATACATTTCGCGCCGGTTTGACTGGAAACGCTCCGCATTCTTTCAGGTTTGATGTCATAGACGGCGTGAACTTCCGCGCGTTCGCTTTTCGCGTAAAG
>CAXSHW010000036.1:24536-30235 GCA_964237245.1 uncultured Pyrinomonadaceae bacterium | reverse complement strand
ATGATGCCGATTTTTATTTTGTTCATATTTTTTTACCGCAGAAGGTGCGGAGGACGCAGAGTTTTTATTTAATTTTTCTCCGCGCCTTTTGCGTCTTCTGCGGTGATAAACTTTTTATGCCGTCACTCCTCTCGGTGTTAATTCTAAAACTCGTTCAGTCGCCGCTTTCGCTTGTTTTGCGACTTCAAATGGGTCGGCGTCCCAATATTCGGGGCGAAAAATCTCAATCGAAACCATTCGATCATAGCCGATTTGGTCGAAGCGTTTTTTTAATTCCTTAATCGGCAAAATTCCGAGTCCGGGATAAAGACGGTGCGCGTCGGTCAAATCCTGCTTCGGCAAATCTTCGGCGTCGTTGATGTGAAAGACAAAAAGTTTTTTCGGGTCGAGCGTTTCAATCGCTTCTAAACTCGAATTTCCGGCGTAAAAATGAAAAGTGTCAATCACCAAACCGACATTTTCACGATCAACTTTTTCAATTATTTTCTTATCCAAATCGAGAGTTTGAACCGAACAATCGCTCTGTCCCAAAAATTCAAACGCCAGACCGACGCTGTATTTTTCGGCGATGTCGGCGAGTTCGTTCAAAACTTTGACCGATTCTTCGATAATTTCCGATTCGGTCGCGTTTTCGGGCAATTTTCCCGGCACGACGACGACATACGGGCAGTTAATTTCTCCGGCGATGCGCGAAAATTCTTCGCATTCGGCTTTGATTTTTTCGTAATCTGCGGCATTTCTGAAAGTGATGTGTTCGATGGAATTGATGCTGTAAGCGGCGAGATTGTTTTCGTCCAAAAGCGATTTTAAATCAGCGGTCGTTTTGGTTTTCAAAAATTCGCGCAGTTTTGAAGCCCAAATTTCGATCAGTTCAAATCCTGCCGCGCTTGCCGCTTTGATGTCGGTTTCCAAATCGGCTCGCATCGTCGTCGCGCCGTTTAATGCTATTTTCATTTTATTCTCCAAAATCTAAATCTGTTTTAAGAACTAATGTTAATTTTTCGCTTTTAATAAACTAATTTTCAGTCGCCGCAATCGTCGGTTTGATTTCTTTGAATTTATCGCCCGCTTTGAAAAGCAAATCGGATTTTTTGTCGTCGAAACGCATAGTAACCAAATTTGTTTGTTCGGGAAAACTTTCAAAGAAAGTCGTATTTTGCAAACGATTGTTTTCGGGACTCTGCTCGCAAGAAATTTCCAGATAAACCCAAATCGTGTCAACGTCTATCTCTTTTCCGACCCATTTTATTTTTCGGGCAATTCCCTGATTATCTTTCAAAATAAAATTTTCGCTCAGATAATCGAAAATCATTCGGTCAACGTCGGGCGTTTTTTCAAGATCAATCTTTTTTTTCGTTCGCTCTTCCAAAACCGGCACGAGATCGTGCGTGAAAAGCTGCATTGATGTCTCGATGATTTTTTCTTTGTCTTTATAATCCATTCTCGTCAAACTCGTGTGATAACGATGGAGTCTGAAAGCCGCGAAATTATTTGTAACAAGTGCGGACAGCAGCAGAACTGAGAATAATAAAGAATATTTTGTGTTTTTCATTTTAAGTGGCTTCGTTTAATCATTTTATTTTACGGTTAAAAATTCTCGACTGCAAACGAATCGGGTGAATGTAAAAGCGACATTCACCCGATTGGATTTTTGATTAATTTTTCGCTTTTGTCTTTCTAAAACGAAAATTTAATCGTAAGTTGAATAAATTATCGCGCTTTCGAGCCGGTAAAATCTGCCGTTCCCTGCGGTGCGTCAATCGTGCCGGACATTTGGTCGCCGACGGCTTTTCCGTTAATTGTAACGTTAATCGGCTGTCCGTAAACGATACTCGATTTCAGCATAAAACCGTCCGCCGTTAAAGTTCCGCTTGAAATCGGCGACGAACCTTGCGGCGTTTCGACTGTTCCGGTGACAACGCCGCCTTCCTGAACCAAATTTAAGGTCATCGAAACCGATTGCCCGCCGACATTGACATTTATAATCCAGCGTCCGGTCAAATTTCGAGCGGCACTCTGATTCTGTTCGCCGGTCGGCGGATTATTCGGCGTTTTTGTTTGATTGACCGACGACGGCAGCGCGGTTTTTAATCCTTCTTCGGCGCGAGTTTTTCTTTGTTCCTGCTGCATTGGATTCGGCTGCGCGTTCGCGCCGAGTTGTCTGGCTTTGAAGACTTCAAAACGAGTCGGAACGGCGCGGCGCGGGAAAAAGTTATTCGATAAATCGGCGTCCGCCGTTTCGAGATGCGGGTCAAGCACGATTGCTTTGGCTTCTTTGCGCGTAACGATTAATTTGGAAACGTCGAAATTGTTGTAACGCCAGATTTCGACCGGAATGCGAATTTCTTCGCTTGTGCCGTCCATATATTCGACTTTGAAAATCAAAGGCATTACCAAACCGCCGACATTCTTCAAATCAACGACATAAAAATAATAATTCCCGTTGAGAAAACCGCGCTCTTTTTCGCTCAAACCGGCAACGAATGTTTGATAATCCCTGCGGTCGGCGTCCGTAACTTTATATTGGTCGTAATCGTTGTAAAAATCTCTCAAGCTCGGATATTGGTCAACACGTTTCGGCAAACCTTCATTGCGCTGTTGCGACAAAGTTTGCGGTTGTTCGTTGGCTTGTTTGCGCTGAAGTTCTTTTTCGACATCAGGATTTTGCGTATTGATTTGGAAAAGTCTGACGTTTTCAATCGAAATATCAACGTGGTCGGTCGTGTAAAACCAGCCGCGCCAGAACCAATCCAAATCTACGCCCGAAGCGTCTTCCATCGTGCGGAAAAAATCGGCGGGCATCGGACGTTTGAATTTCCACCTTTGCGCGTATTGTTTGAACGCGAAATCAAACAAATCTCTGCCCATCACGGTTTCGCGCAAAATGTTCAAAGCGGTCGCCGGTTTGCCGTAAGCGTTATTGCCGAACTGCAAAATTGATTCGGAATTCGTCATAATCGGCACTTGATTTTCGCTCGCCATATAATCGGCGATTCTCTGCGGTTCGCCGCGTCTGGACGGATAATTTTTTTCCCATTCCTGTTCGGCTAAATACTGCAAAAACGAATTCAAACCTTCGTCCATCCACGTCCACTGCCGCTCATCGGAATTAACCGTCATCGGAAAATAATTATGTCCGACTTCGTGAATGACGACCGAAATCAAGCCGTATTTCGTTCCGGCGGAATAAGTTCCGTCGGCGTTCGGACGCGGACCGTTAAAGCAGATCATCGGATATTCCATTCCGCCGACCGGACCGTTGATGCTCTGCGCGACCGGATACGGATAATCGAACGAATAGCGCGAATAGACGTTCAGAGTGTGAATTATCGCCTGCGTCGAATATTTTTCCCACAGCGGATTTCCCTCTTTTGGATAAAACGACATCGCCATTACGTTGTTGCCGCCGACGTTGTGACCCTGCGCGTCCCAGATGAATTTTCGGCTTGATGCAAACGAAAAATCGCGGACGTTATCGGCTTTGAAAATCCAGGTTTTTTTGCCGGTCGGTTTGCTCGATTCGTTGGCGGTCGCCTCGCTTTGCGTGATAATTTTTAAAGGTTCGGTTGCGGTTTTGGCTTGTTTCAAGCGGTCAATTTGTTCTTTGGTTAAAACCTGCGCCGAGTTTTGCAGAACTCCGGTCGCCGCCACGACGTGATCGTTCGGCGCGGTAATTTTGACTGTATAATCGCCGAATTCGAGCGTAAATTCGCCGCTGCCTAAAAATTGTTTATTCTGCCAGCCGGAAACGTCGTTATATGCCGCCATTCGCGGAAACCACTGCGCGATTTCGTAGATATAATTGCCGTCCTGCGGAAAAAATTCGTAACCCGAACGCCCGCCGTAAACGCGGTTATTATTGATTTCGTAATTCCAATCAACCGAAAAAACAAAAGTTCCGCCGGAGGCGAGCGGCGTCGGCAAATCAACGCGCAGCATCGTTTTATTGAGCGTATTTTTCAGCAAATTTCCCTTCGCGTCGCGCACCGAAGTGATGCTGACCCGTCCGTCGTATTGGCGGGCGACGAGTTGTTCGATTTGATTGAGCGGCACGTTTTTGAAATCCGGCGCGGTTCTGGTCGTCTGCGCGTCCGAATCTATCGCGTGAATATTCTGGTCAATTTGCAGCCAGACGTAACTCAGAGTATCGGGCGAAACATTGTGATACGTCACGGTTTCTTTGCCGTTGATGCGCTGATTAACGTCGTCAAGCTCAACGTCAATCGCGTAATCGGCGCGATTTTGCCAGTAACGGCTTCCCGGCGCGCCCGAAGCCGTGCGCTGTTCGTTCGGCGTCGGCAAAATTTCTTCGAGCTGGCGAAATTTATCCGAAGGTTTTGATTTTGACTGGGCGAAAACAAAAGACGACAGCATTGCGATTAACGCAACGGCGCAAATACGACGAATCAACATTAAATTTTCTCCTTAATTTTGGAAAGACGATAAAAAATAAGATTTTGTCGGTTTTGCGCCGATTTTGCAAACCGAAAATAATTGATAACTGATAATTGATAATAGATAATTAAAGAAATTCAATAATTATCCATTATCAATTATCAGTTATCAGTTACCTAAACAACTTTTCTTATTTTTTTCTCGTCTAAAAATGCGCTATTCTGTTGTTCCGACAACATTCTTCCGGGATTTACCGACAATGAACAAAATAATTTTTACAATCGCAATTCTTATTGTTTCGGCTTACGGCGTTTCAGCTCAAAATTACAATGACGCGGCTCTGGCGCGAGTCCGCGAACAAGACCGAACTTCGGCGGCGAACGATGTCGTAAACGGAAACGCGGCGAATCTTTCCGCCGCCGAACACGCTTATCGCGCCGATGTCTATTCGTTCAACCGCGCGTTTCCCGAAGCTCGCGCGCACTGGCAGAAAATTCTCGAAAGTTTTCCGACCGACGCGAATGTCGCCAAGGCTTATTTGGGAATCGGGCGTTCCTTTATGTGGGAACGCGAATACGCGCAGGCGATTCCGTATTTTGATCGGGCGATTCAAAATTTTGCCGGAACGAAAGAAGGACGCGAAAGTCTGGCGTTCAAAGGCGCGTGTCTGGTGCGGCTCGGCAAAAACGCGGAAGCGGCGAAAACCTATGAGCAATATACGATAATGTTTCCGACCGGCGAGCGCATCGAAACTTCGTATCTGAATATAATTGACGCTCTGCGCGAAGCGAAAATGTATGACCGGGCGAATGTTTGGGTTGATAAAACCGTCCAGAGATTTTCGGGACTTCCGACGGCGACCAACGCGCTCAACGCCCGTCTGCGAATGGAAATTTTCCGCGAAAACTGGCTGAAAGCCGTCGAAGCCGCCGACGCGCTGCGATCCTTAAATAATTTTTCCGGTTCGCTGACTTCACTCGCCGAAGTCAGTTATCTGAAAGCCTTCGCGCTCGAAAAAAGTGGTCGCAAAGCCGAAGCGATTGCCGTCTATTCGTCAATTCCGAATAATTTAACTTCATATTTCGGCGGTCTGGCAGGCGATAAATTAAACAAACTCAACGGCGGAAATTCCTCAAAAATCACGCGAACTGCCGGCGTTTCCCCGAATTTAACGAAAGATTATCCGGTTGTTTACCGCGCTGAACTTCTTCGTTTCGCCAAATCGCGCAATCTCGACCCGCGTTTCGTGCTGGCGATTATGAAACAGGAAAGCAGTTTTCGCCCCGACGCCAAATCTGCGTCCG
>CAXSHW010000036.1:9280-24526 GCA_964237245.1 uncultured Pyrinomonadaceae bacterium | reverse complement strand
ACACGGCTCTAAAATACAACAAACAAGCCGGTTTCCCGGATCTCGCCGATCAGGATTTATATCAGCCAAGCGTCAACATCGCCATCGGAAGCGAATATATGTCGAAACTCAAAAATCAATTCGGCGGACTTTACGAAGCGATTGCCGCCAGCTACAACGGCGGCGAAGACAACGCCGCGCGCTGGCTAGAACGCACAAAAGAGAAAGATGCCGGAATTTTCGCATCCGAAGTCGGTTTCGCCGAATCAAAAAATTACGTTTTCAAAGTAATGAATAATTATCGCGTTTATCGTGAACTTTATACAGAAGATTTGATTAAAAAGTAATTAACTTTCTTTTCCCAATAAAATCCGCATAGTTTCGTCTTTGAAAACCAGGTTTTTCAAAGACGAGACTGAATAATCCCAACCTTAAATTTGTACTCTTTACAACACAAATCTTTTGCAAACTGTTTTAAACTTTTTTATAGACGGCAAAAGAAATTTATGCTATAAATATAAATGTTTTTATCTGATATGCAGTAGAAACGCCGCTATTTGTAAAGCGAACTTTACTGAATTTTCTTAAAAAGGAAATTTTTTTCCAGGCTGTTTTACAAATAACTTCCCAATTTTAAACTTCAATTTCAAATATTGAAAAAGACTATTTGGTCTTTTCCGAACGCTTAAAAAACCGATAAGTATTTTGAATCGCTACCAAAGCGTCTTCATTTCCTTGTCCGCGCATAAATTAGAAATTAACGCCTTGCCGATTTTCTATCGAAGGTTTCCCAAAAGACTATTATGAAAAAGATTTTATTTTTTGTTTTTGTTTTGTTCACTTTTTCCGTGTCAGCCCGAAGCCAATCGGAATTTGCTCCGCTTTCGGCGACAACCGAAGTCCGAAACGCGACCGATAAATCCGATGAACGTTTTGCAACAAAAGGAATTGATGAAAAAGACCGTGAAATGGCGGCAACCATCAAACGGCTGACTAACAGGTCGGTTGACGGATTAACCGAGAAGAAACTTCGCAGCGGAGCTTTTCTGCTCGATTTGCAGGGACGTTTCCAAAACGTGATGCTGGCGAAATTAGACGCGGATAACGAGCCTTCCGCCGCCTGTATAACGAGTTTGGGTGAAGCCAATGAATTTTTTGGCAAAAATCTCGAAACCGGCGAACCCGTTGCCTCCGGCAGATTGCAGAAAGATGATTCGGCGACGCTCGCGGCTCGTTACGGAATGAGCGGCAATGAATTTATGTTCTATCAGAACTTAATTGAAGAGGCGGCGGTTCGTCGGCAGCAAAGTCCAAACTCGGCAACAATCTCAATTGTCAACGCCGACAGCGCGGGCGAAGGTTTTAACGACACAACTGCGGCAGTTCCCGAAGGCGGCAACACAGGCACGACTCTCGGACAACAGCGCCTGAACTTATTTAACTATGCGGCAAGCATCTGGGGCGCATATTTAGATACCAGCGTGGCTATCAAAGTCAATTCAAAATTTGACCCGCTAACCTGCACGCCGACCTCAGCTACTCTCGGTTCGGCGGGAACAGCCTACACGACACACGATTTTACAAATGCTCCTTTTGCAAATACCGATTATCATCTGGCGCTTGCCGATAAAATTTCCGGGACTGCAATCGGCGGCTCGTCGTTAAATCAAATCAACGCGACATTCAATAGCGATGTGAACAACAAATCCACCTGTCTCGGCAGCGAGCGATTTTATTATGGTTTTGACAACTCGACGCCTTCCGGGACAGTCAATTTATTAGTTGTGTTACTTCACGAGATGGGACACGGTTTAGGCTTTTCCAGTTTCGTTACCGGCAGCACCGGAGCATTTTCCACCGGACGACCGGATGTATTTACAAGGTTTATGTATGATGGGACAACCGGAAAATACTGGTATCAAATGACTGACGCCGAACGCCAGGCTTCCGCCTTGAATAACGGAAACGTTTGGTGGGACGGTCCGAACGTAAAAATCGCTTCGAGTTTTCTGACCGCCGGACGTGATACGGCTACCGGTCGCGTGAAATTATACACGCCGACTACTTTGCAAAACGGTTCGTCAATTTCTCACTGGGACACTTCCGCTACGACGAATCTGCTGATGGAGCCAGCCATCAACTTGGGATTGCCGACGACTTTGGATTTAACGCGCCAACAGATGCGCGACATCGGCTGGTTTAGAGATTCAAACGCGGACGGCTCTTCCGACACAATCACCGGCGTCCAGACTAACAGCAGTCTTATTGTCGGATCATCCGCAACGGTTAGCTGGACGAATAACGGCGGCTTCAGCAGCAACGTTACGATAGAATTGTCAACTGACGGCGGCGTGACTTTTCCGACAACAATCGCTTCAGACGTTACAAACACGGGTTCATATACTTTTACCGTTCCCAGTAACGTCACGACGCAGGCGCGTGTTCGTGTTCGGGAAGCGAATTTTTACACTCCGCAGAACTTTTCGGCTTCAAACTTTAACATACAGCTTACGCCGACCGCCGCCAATGTTTCGACGACCGGCAAAGTAACCGATTCTAAAGGAAGAGGCATCAGCAATGCGAAAGTTACCGCTGTCAAAACCAACGGTGCTGTAATTTATACAGTGACCGATTTGCGCGGTTACTATCAATTAGACGGCATTAACGCCGGTGAAACTTGCGCGTTTCAAGTTACACACAAACTATTCACCTTTGCGCCGCGCGTCGTTACTATCAATGCTGATTTGTCCAGCTTAAACTTTGTGGCGCAATCAGCAGTCAGAGGGAAATAATAAAGTAACCAAAAAAAGGAAAGTAAAAAATGCCTGATGATTAAATCATCAGGCATTTTTTACTTTCCTTTTTTAATTTTAAATTCGTTTTATTCTTCCCAATCGCCTACGCCTTCGCGTTCGACGTGATAACCGACATTTTCCAAATGGCGATGAACTTCGCGCCCGTGTTGTTCATCTCTGACTTCTAAAAGCATTTCAATGCCGACTCGACCGAACGGCGCGAGCCACATCGCGCGGCGATGAAAAACCTCGATAACGTTCGCGCCCGAATCAGCGACATTATCGAGAAGCCGCGCCAGCATTCCGGGTCGGTCAAGCACGAGCAGTTTGAACATAATATAACGTCCCTGCCGAACCAAAACTTGTTCCAAAACCCGCGCTAAAAGATTCGGATCAATGTTTCCGCCGCACAAAACCGCGCACACATCATCGTCGGCGTCCAGTTTTATTTTCTTCGCCAGCAATGCCGCGAGTCCAGCCGCGCCCGCGCCTTCGACAACGAGACGATTGTTCTGCACGCAAAAGAAAATGGCGCGCGCGATTTCCTCTTCGGTAACTTCAACGATTTCATCAACGTATTCCTGAATAATCGGAAACGTAATTTCGCCCGGATGCTTGACGGCAATGCCGTCGGCGATTGTTTCCATCGCATCATCAAGGACGCAGTGTTTTCCCGATTCAACCGATTTTTTCATCGGCGCGCAGTTTGCCGCCTGAACGCCGACGATGCGGACATCGGGTAAAAGATTTTTCGCGGCAATCGCAGTCCCTGAAATGAGTCCGCCGCCGCCGATTGGGACGACGATAACTGAGGCTTGCGGCAAATCTGCGGCGATTTCCAGACCGATTGTTCCCTGTCCGGCGATAACCAGTTCGTCGTCGAAAGCGTGAACGTAAGTGTAACCGTATTTTTCCTGAAGCTCGCGCGAATAAGCGTATGCTTCGTCAAAACTCGCGCCGTGCAGAACGACTTCCGCGCCGTAGTTTTTCGTCGCCGTAATTTTTGTCAAAGGAGCGAATTGCGGCAGAACAATCGTCGCTTTGATGTCGTGAAGATTGGCGGCGAGCGCGACGCCTTGCGCGTGGTTTCCAGCCGAAGCCGCAATCACGCCGCGCCGTTTTTCTTCCGGCGAAAGCCCGTGAATTTTGTTATACGCGCCGCGAATCTTAAACGAACCGCTTTTTTGCAAACATTCGGCTTTCAGATAAGCGTTCGCGCCGATTTCGCGCGAAAGTTTCGCATCGGGCAAAATCGGCGTCGGAATAATTATGTTTTGCAGCGTTTGCCGCGCGTCTTCGATGTCGGAAAATTTGACGGTCATAGGTTTGCATTATAATTGTTTTTAACCGCTGTTCAATCAGTTGCGGCTAAAACTTTTGACGAAAATCGGTTATAGTAACCGTAAAGAAGTTTATAAAAATTTCGTCGGAGGTCAAAAAGTGATTGCACGTTTCTTGTTGTTTCAAACCGGAACATTTGAACTGAGTTTTATTTTTCTGTTGTTCATCGCTATTTCTTTGCTGGTCGTTGCCTGGAAAACAATAAAAATTGTGCCTCAGTCAACCGTTTTGCTGATTGAACGCTTCGGCAAATTTCATCGCGTCGCGCAAAGCGGAATGAACATCATCGTGCCTTTTTTTGAATCGGCTCGCGCCGTATATTGGACTAACGTGCGTCCGGGAACGACGCAGCTTGACCTTCGTGAACAGTTTATAGACCTTCCGGCGCAATCGGTTATTACGCGCGATAACGTAATGATAAACGTTGATTCGGTCGTTTACTGGCAAATTACAGACCCGATAAAAGGCGCGTATGAAGTCGCGGATTTAGTCGGCGCGCTCGTCCAATTAACTTTTACGGGAATGCGTTCGGTCGTCGGCAAATTAGACCTTGACCACACGCTTTCTTCGCGCGAGCAAATTAATTCGGAACTACGTCTGATTTTGGACGAAGCGACCGACAAATGGGGCGTAAAAGTTACGCGCGTTGACGTGAAAAATATTACGACGCCCGAAGAAGTTCGCATCACAATGGAAAAGCAAATGACGGCGGAACGCAACCGCCGCGCGCTCGTCCTTCAAGCCGAAGGCGAACGTCAAGCGGCGATTACACGCGCCGAAGGCGAAAAACAAGCGGCGATTACTCGCGCCGAAGGCGAGAAAGAATCGGCGATTTTGCAGGCGGAAGGCGCGGCGCAGGCAAGACTGAAATCGGCTTCGGCAGACGCGCAGGCGATTGCGCAAATCAGCCAATCCGTCGGCAGCGCATCGGAAACCACTCAGTATTTGATTACTTCGCGCTATATCGAATCTTTGCGCGATATGACCAGAACGCAAAACTCGAAAGTAATTTTTATGCCGATGGAAACTTCCAGCCTTTTGTCGAGCATCGGCGCAATCAAGGAAGTTCTTTCGGAAACCGGCGAAAAGGCTGAAAAACTTCCGAATTCGCCGCGTTCCGCGCCGCGCGAGTTAAATAAGTAATTTCAAAATCGTTTCTATACTTTTAAGTTTCAAAATCTGTCTGGAGGAAAATATGTCAAGAAAATTATCAATTTTGTTCGTCGCGCTTTTTATCGGCGGTTTGATTACAGCTTACGGCTTTAGTTTTGTGACCGACGCGGCGCCGAATGTCGCGCCGAAAGCGAAAACCGTTTTGGATTTTACGATGAAAGACATAGACGGCAAAGACGTTAAATTAAACAAATATAAAGGCAATGTTTTGTTGATGGTCAACGTTGCGAGCAAATGCGGCTACACTCCGCAATACGAAGGCTTGCAGGCGATTTACGACCAATATAAAGCTCAAGGTTTTTATGTTCTCGGCTTCCCCGCCAACAATTTCGGCGCTCAAGAACCGGGAACGGAAAGCGAAATCAAGGAATTTTGCCAGTCGAAATACAAAGTAAAATTCCCGATGTTCGCTAAAATTTCCGTCAAAGGCGACGACCAGCATCCGCTTTACAGCTTTTTGACCGCGAAAGACAGCGACCCGAATTTTGCGGGCGATATTACCTGGAATTTCAATAAATTTCTGGTTGACCGCAAAGGCAACGTCGTCGCCCGCTTCTCGTCAAAGGACACGCCGGAAAGCGAAACCGTAAAGGCGGCAATCGAGAAATACTTGAAAGAAAAGTAAAATCGTTGAATATAAGTAAAAAACGCGATGCTTTATTGTTAATAAAGCATCGCGTTTTTTTATTGAATTCCCAACCGTTTACGGCTGATTGAGCGGCGGCGGTGAAAAGTTTTGCAGAAATCCGAGTTCAGGCGGAAAACTTGACTGTTTCGGACGCTTCCTGCTGATTACCCAATTGTTTATGGCATTGACGGCTGTTACAAGCTGGTCGCCGGTAAAAGCGCAATGTCCGTTTCCATTCGTATAAACTTGAAACAAATTATCGGTCTGCCCTGCGGATTGGACAATTTGAAAGTATTTATTTTCGTGCGAGACAGGAACCAGCGGATCATACAGAGTGTGCATCGTCAGCACCGGATTTTTGATATAGCCCGTATAATCGGCGTTTCGTTCGACATAACTGCGCGAAGAGTCCGGCGCATAAAAATTCCGTCTGCCGTTCATACTGTCCAGTAAAAAATCAATCGCCACTTCGCTCAATCCAATCGAAACGAGATATGCCCTTTCAGAATCGGTCAAACTGTATGTGCGAGTTAAATTTCGCACAATCGGACCGCCGGCGCGTCTTTCGAGTTCGGCTCTTGCTTCGGTAGCGAAAAACATATCGGTCAAAACCCAGTTCGGGAAAAAATTCGGCGGCGGCGGCGGCATAATTCCGCGTCCGGGTGTGCCGACGACAAGACGGATAAATTCAAACTTGGCAAAATTTGTCGGAGAATTGATTTCGGCAGCTAATTTCGGCGCGACTTCAGTTTCAAAATCTAAAGTGTCGCGCACATCGGCTGGTGTTCCCCACGAAGCAGGCATTCCGAAAACCGTATCGTAAGCGAGCGTTAAATCGCCGGAATCGTCCCAGGCGTGTGTCGCGCCCGCGCCGACCGCGCAGCCGCATAACGCGCCGTCGTAAAATCCGTCAGACTGCTCCATACTTTTAAACCCGATTACCGAACCCATCGAAAAACCCCATAGAATCGTGCGCTGCGGAGTGCCGACAAACCTGCGAAATATGGCAACGACATTTTTCGAGTCTTCAATTCCCTCTTCGACCGCCCAACCGTTATTTTTAAAAGCCGAACCGGAAAGAGCGAAACCCTGCGCCAGCAAAACCGGCTCAAGCGCCGCGCTCGGCGCAATTTCAGCCGTCCGGTTATCAACTTCGCCCGGATGGTCGGCTCGGTCGCGGTAACCGTGCGCGTAAACGAGCAAAGTTCCGTTCCAATTGGCGGGAACGCGAATTCGGTATGGCGCGCCTTTGAATTTACCGGCAAGGTCTGCTTGTTGAACTTTTGCATAAACCGGAAGGAAAGCGACAAAAAACAAAAATAGAGAAAGTCCGATAGAAAACTTTCTTTTTGACATAATTTTTTCTCCTATAAAAATTTCAATGCTTAGAAAAATCTTGTGAAAATTTCTTATTTGCGTGTTTAAAAAAGCTGGATTAAACCACACTTTAGCTGCCGGATAAAAGCCGCGCTTTTACCAAAGTTTCAGATTGTCGAAATTGTCTGTATTTAGGAACAATAGAATACCTATATCGCTGTTTTACTACTGCGCCAAGTTGATGTCAATGGCAGACTTCGATTTATAAAAAACCTGCCCGAAATATCGGCGTGTAACGTGAACCTTTTGGAAGCAGTTCGCTCTGAAAAACAATTAGTTCCCGACTGACGAAACACGGCGCAATAAAATCATTTTCGATGTGAGCGCGAATGAGTTCCGACGATTTCTGCGGTTCGCGCAGCCGCGCGATGGTCAGATGCGGCTGGAAATTTCTTTTCTCTCCGGCAAAATTTCGCTTTTCGCACTCTATTCGCAAAATCTTGTTCAGATTTTGCAAACTTCTCTTTTCGTCATTTATGCCGAGCCATAAAATTCTCGCTTTTTTGAATGACGGAAAAACGCCGGTGTCTGAAATTTGCAATTCAAAATTTGTCGTGTGTTTCGCGGTATTTTCAACCGCCTCGATTAAACTGTTTAACCGCGACTCGTCAATCTCGCCGAGAAATTTCATTGTCAGATGCAATTTTTCCGCCCGCTCCCAGCCGACAGGAACGCGCGGAAATTCGCGGCGTAAATTTTCGATATATTCGACGACTTTCGCCCGCGCTTCTTCCGAAATATCAATTGCGACGAAAATTCGTTTGTCCATAATCCGGTTCTAAAATTTCTTTCTTGTTTATCAGCAATTAACTTTTCTGATAAAATTTCAAGGCAATGCGATTTATAAAAATATTATTCGTTTTATTAGTGCTGTCAATCGCGGCAGTCGGCGCGGTTTCTTATTGGATTTATAACTCGGTCAACAAACTGCACAATCACGACAAAGCCAACCGGTATATCTTGATTCCGAAAGGCTCAACGCCGAATGAAATCATCGGCAAACTCGCCGCTGAAGGCATTTTGCCGGGCGAACTGCCGACGCAAATTTATCTGCGTTCGTTCGGCGACGCAAATAAATTAAAAGCCGGCGAATATCAATTCGATTCGCCGATCACGCCGCTTCAAGTTATTCGAGAACTCGAAAAAGGCGAAGAACGAACAACAAAAATCACGATTCCCGAAGGCTTCACGCGCTTTGATATTGCAAAGCGCGTCACCGAAAAATTCCCGCAAAATCCGCCTGTTGACGATAAAGCCGTTTTAGCTTTGATGGACGACACAACGCTGATAAAAGATTTTGACCCGACGGCGAAAAATCTCGAAGGTTATATGTTCCCAAGCACATACAGTTTGCCGCGTGATGCGAAACCGCAAGACGTAATCAAAACGATGGTCGAACAGTTCAAGAAAACGTGGAAACCCGAATGGACGGAACGCGCCCGCGAACTCGGCAGAACGCCGCACGAAATCGTGACGATTGCCTCTCTGGTCGAAACCGAATCGAAAGTCGAAGCCGAGCGCCCGATTGTCGCGTCGGTAATTTACAATCGAATCGCCAAAAACATTCCGCTCGGCATAGACCAAACCGCTGTTTACGTCGCCAAAATGCAAAACCGCTGGGACGGAACAATCAACAAAAGCGATTTGGAAGTTGATTCGCCTTACAACACCAGACGCTTCGGCGGCATTCCGCCCGGCGCGATCTCCTCCGTTAGTGAAAGCGCGCTCAAAGCCGCTCTGTTTCCGGCGCAAACCGATTATATTTATTACGTTTTAGACGTTTCAAAGAATGACGGAACTTCCGTTTTTTACAACAACGCCCGCGATTTTGAACGCGCTAAAGCCGAGTATCAAAAATGGCTTGCCGGTCAGAGAAATAAATAAAACATTATTTTATATGATAAAACTTCTCGCACTCGACCTCGACGGAACGCTGCTCAATTCGCGCGGCGAGATTTCCGAAAAAAATATCGAAGCAATCAGGCAAGCCGAAGAAAAAGGCGTTCTGGTGTCGATTACGACGGGCAGGCGTTTCCGCGACGCGCTTCCGGTCGCAAATCAACTTCAACTGAACGCGCCCGTGATTTGTCATAACGGCGCGCTTCTCAAATATGCCGATTCGCTTGAAACCGTCGCTGTTTCGATTCTTTCGCCCGAAACGGTTTATGAAATTTTGCGCGTCGGAAAACGGTTCGGCGGCGACGCGCTTTTGAGCGCAGACCCGTCGGGCAAAGGCATTTTGCTTTACGATTCAATTTCCGAAGCAAATGTTCCGCTACAAAAATATATCGCGTGGTCAAAGCGTCTGCACGGCGCGGAAGCCGAAGAATCCGTTCACTACGTCGAAAATCTGGAAGCGGTCGTCAAAGATTATGAAACCGTTCACGTTTCATTTTCCGGCGCGTGCGCTTCTATGGCGCATCTGGAAATGGTTTTGCGCGACGAACTCGATTCGAGCGCGACGATTTTAACGACTCGTTACCCGAAATTAAATTTTACTTTGATTGACGTTCTTCCGCCCGACGCTTCAAAAGGAATCGGAGTTGAAAAGCTCGCGTTGTTAAATAATCTTTCAGCCGAAAATGTAATGACGATGGGCGATAATTTCAATGATTTGGAAATGCTCGAATACGCCGGAACTGCGGTTGTAATGGGAAACGCTTCGCCCGAATTGCTTGAACGCGCGGAATTTTATACAACTTTAAGTAATGACGAAAACGGTGTAGCATTAGCAATAGAAAAATTTATTTTAGGAGACACGAATGGCAAATAGAACCGCGATTATTGAAACGAATAAAGGAACAATCAAATTTGAACTATTAGAGGACGAAGCGCCGAAGACGACGGAAAATTTTCGTCTTCTGGCGGACAAAGGTTATTACGACGGCGTGATTTTTCACCGCGTAATTAAGAATTTTATGGTGCAGGGCGGCGACCCGCTCGGCGAAGGATACGGCGGCGAATCAGCCTGGGGCGGAAAATTTAACGACGAAATCAACAAAAATTCCGCGCTTTATCAAGGCGCGTATTCAAAAGGAACGGTGGCGATGGCAAATTCGGGTCCGAATACAAACGGCTCGCAATTTTTTATAATGCACAATGATTATCCGCTTCCGCCGCTTTACACCAAATTCGGACAGGTTACCGAAGGTCAGGAAATCATTGATCAAATCGCCGAAGTTCGCGTCAACGAACGGGATAAACCGCTCGAAAAAGTCGTGATGGAAAAAGTCAGCATAACGGATAATGAATAATTGATATTTGACAATCTTCAGGGAAAATCTATATTTTCCGTTTTGCGTTTTGCGTTTTCCATTGAGTTTATGCGAGCAGTTATTCAGAGAGTTTCCCGCGCGAAAGTTACCGTCGAAGGCGAAATTATCGGCGAAATCGGGAAGGGCATTTTGATTTTGCTGGGCGTTTCGTGCGACGATGCGGAAAAAGACGCGGTTTATCTTTTGGAAAAAACTATTAATCTTCGCATTTTTGAAGACTTTGCCGGAAAAATGAATTTGTCTCTGCTTGACATAAACGGCGAAATGCTCGTTGTGTCGCAATTTACGCTTTACGCCGACGTGCGAAAAGGTCGCCGACCTTCTTTTATCGAAGCTGCCGCGCCCGAAAAAGCGAACCGGCTTTACGAATTCTTTGTCAATGAAGCCGGAAAACAAATCGGGAAAGTTGAAACGGGACGTTTTCAAGCGATGATGGACGTTGAATCGGTCAACGACGGACCTGTTACAATTTCGGTTGACACAGCGAAACTTTATAAAAACATTTGAAAATTTTAAAAATCTATGAGCAAAACATTCTCGATTTTATTCGTTATTCTGTCTATGCTTTTCGTTTTGTCTTGCGAAACGAAACAACCGGCTAAAAACTCCGCTAATTCGGAAGTAAAAAAAGGCGTCGCGCCGATTGCCGACGATGAAGTCGCGGTTATCGAAATGGAAAACGCGGGCGCGTTCGGCACTATAAAAATTGAGCTTTATTCAAATATCGCGCCGAAAATGGTCGCGCGTTTTAAGGAATTAGCCAAAGAAGGTTTTTATAACGGCACGACTTTTCACCGCATTAATCAATCGGTAATTCAAGGCGGCGATCCGCTTTCAAAAGACAGCGACCCGAATAACGACGGAACGGGTAGTTCAGATAAACCGAATGTTCCCGCCGAATTTTCCGATATTTCATACGACGCGGGAATTGTCGGCGCAGCGCGCGGTCAGGGCAACGATACGGCAAATTCGCAGTTTTTTATCACGCTCAAACGCGAAAAAGGTTTTGATACGCGCTATACGATTTTCGGCAAAGTTATCGAAGGTATGAACAACGTGCGAACAATCGCCGCCGTTCCGACCGGCGACGGCAGCGTAAACAGTAAAGGCATTCCGCAAAAAAGCGAACGCCCGACAGAAAATGTCGTCATAAAAAGCGTGACGATTCAACCGATGTAACATTTTTTAATTTGAATTTGTAGAGTTTTGAAAAGATATTTTAACTAAAAGATTATGGAAAAATACTTCAAATTAACTATAATTCCGCTTGTCGGATTAGCCTTTTTTAGCGGCTGCAACGATTCCGGCAATGTTGTTAATAAAGCAGCCGACAATTCAAACGCGGCAATTGTTACAAACCGCGCAAACACCGCGTCGTCCGCGCCCGTCGGACCTAAAACGGATTCAAAAGTAAATGTCGCCAATTTTGCCAAGCTGGATAAGAAAATGAATTATACCGATGTCGTCAAACTGCTCGGCGCGGAAGGCAAAGTCGTCAGCGAAAATGAATTTCCGGGAGTTAAAACCGTTATTTATCAATGGAATAACGATACCGGCGGATTCTTGAAGGCGGTGTTTCAAAATGGTAAATTAGTTGACAAAGTTCAAACCGGATTATACTAAAAAAGCAGGTTTCCATAACCGGAGAAACAAAATTTTCCAGAAGCGGAAAAGCCGGAAAATCTATCGGACGTTTTGAATTTTTACCAGCCTTATGCTCGCGTAGCTCAGTGGATAGAGTGCTTCCCTCCGAAGGAAGAAGTCGCAGGTTCAAATCCCGCCGCGAGTATTTTCTTTTCTAAATGCTGAAAATTTCCAGCCGCGATAATCAAAGAATAAAACGCGCCGCGAAAGTGCGTGATTCTTTGATTAAAAGTGCGATTTTCGTTGAAGGTCTGCGGCTCGCCGAAGAGGTTTTGCGCTCAAACTTGAAAATTTCGGACTTTTATTTTACCGAAAGTTTCGCTCAAACTACACGCGGACAAGAGTTTCTAAAGAAGGTTGAAAATTTTAATCCGGCTGAAGTTTCCGAAAAAGTTTTTAATAATCTTTCCGATACGAAGAATTCGCAAGGCGTCATTTTGATTTGCGAAAAACCCGACACGAATAAAAATTCGATTGAATCGGCTCTTGCAGCCGATTCAATCGAATTTCCGCTCATCGTTTTACTTCACCAAATAAACAACCCGTCAAATTTAGGCGCGATTTTGCGAACCTGTGAAGCCGTCGGCGCGAGCGGCGTGATTTTAACAAAAAATTCGACTGACGTTTTTTCGCCAAAAGCTCTGCGCGGCGCGATGGGCGCGTCTCTGCGGCTTCCGATTTGGTCGAATGCTGATTTTTCAGATGTTTTGAGTTGGGCGAAAAAAGTAGATTTAATTTCCGTCTGCGCCGATGTTAACGCCGAAAAAAGTTATCTGGAAACTGACTGGAGAAAGCCGCGCCTTTTAATTTTCGGTTCGGAAGCGCACGGTTTAAGCCTCGAAGAACGAAGCGCGATTGATGAAAGTTTAGTGATTCCGATGGACAATCAAGTCGAAAGTCTGAATCTGGCGGTTTCGAGCGGCGTGATTTTATACGAAGCTAAAAGACAGAGGCAAAAAAAAGGCGGACACGCGCCGCCTGAGAAAGAATAAATTTCCCGCAGCTTTATTTGTTACTCAAACCACGATTATCATTAAGAGAATTTGCCGAATTTGTCGCCGGCGTATTTCCTTCCGCTTTATTCAAATTCACATCTTTTTCAAACGCTTTTTGCGCAAACGGGTCGTTGATAATCGCCAACGCCATCGCAATCTCGTTTGCCAGAGTTTTGCTGTTAATTTCGCTGGTTTGCGCGAGACGGTTTTTCGCTTCTTCCAGCGCTTTTTTAGCTTCCGCGTATTTTCCGGTGAGCAGGTTGGCGCGACCTAAAAGGTAATAATCTTCGGCGCTTTCGGCTCGACCGCCCGTTGCAAAAATGTATTGTTCGGGATTTTTGTCAGCGTTTCGCCGGTTATCTTCAAATGCCGAATAAGGAATGTTCGCGGTTTGCTGCTGAACTATTTGCGGGACTTCCGGTTTCGCTTTGCCCGGCGACAACAAATAAATCGCGCCCGCGCCGACAATTCCGCCAAGCAGCAAAAGCAAAATTGCGGACAAAATCTTACCGAAACCGCCGGTTTCCGTGACAGTATAAGATTTTACGTCGTTCTCGATTTTTTCATTTTCCGGTTCGACTTTTTGCGAATTTTCATTTTGAATGAACGCCGGATTCGGATTCTTCGCGGCATACGGTTTCAAAACTTCATCGGTTAAATCTACATCCTGAGACGGTGAGTTTTCTGTCTCAAAAGGTTGAATCGTCTGCGACTCGGTAAGATTATCGGGAGTAATCCAAGGCTCGTCCCGCGCGGCGCGAGCGGTCGCCACTGTCGTTTCTTCAATGTCCGGGACGGATTTCGCTTTGCCGTTATTTGTTACCGCGACGACATCGGAAACTTTCGCAATCACGGCTGTCAAATTATCTTCCGCGCCGCGTTCATAGCAAATTTCCTTCATTCGGCGACAAATGATGGCGGAACTGTCGTCGGATTGCAAAAGTTCACGAAGCTGAAAATCGTCAATATGGCGCGTAATTCCGTCCGAGCAAACCAAAAACGTCGTATGCGGTTCGAACATTATCATTTTCATATCAACTTCGACCGAGTTGTCAGCGCCGAGCGCGCGGGAAATAACGTTGCGGCTCGGATGCGTGGCGGCTTGATGGACGGTCATTCGCCCGGCGCGAACTTCTTCTTCGACCATCGAATGATCTTGCGTCTCACGATACAAATTTCCGCGTTCGTCAAGCCTGTAAATTCTTGAATCGCCGACGTGACCGATGGTTGCGATATTTCCGTCCAGATGCAGCGCGGCAATCGTCGTCGCCATCGTCGAAAGCTGCGGCAATTCGTGCGACATTTGATAAATCGCCTCGTTAGCGCGTTCGATGGCGATTTTCATCATTTCTTCGGCGTCACCGTTTTCGCGCAAATTCATAAACGCTTCAGCGAGAATTTCCATCGCCATTTGCGATGCGACATCGCCCGCCTGCGCTCCGCCAACGCCGTCGGCAACGGCGTAAAGTCCGCGCTGGTTTAATTCCAAATAAGAATCTTCATTTTGCGGACGTTTTTCGCTCAATCCTTTATCGGACACAGCCGCCGAATCAACCTGAAAATTATTTTCCGTCATTTTCTTCTCCGAATTTTGTTTTAAGTCGGTAGGGCAATGTCTTTAACTTTGAATATCAGAATTTAAATTTTGAACCTGACTCACATCAATCGCGTTGCGATGCGAAAAAGCCATCAGCATTCCAAGCATTATAAAACTCGTTACAAGGCTGAAACCGCCGTGACTGACAAACGGCAGCGTAATTCCCGTCATCGGTAAAGCTCTCGTGATTCCGCCAATATTGACAAGCGCTTGAAATCCGATAAAAGCCGTCAATCCAGCCGCGCAGAGTTTGCTGAACATATCTCGCGCGTCGAGCGCGGTGCGAATGCCTGCGGCGACAAAAGTTATCAGCGCAAAGATTACCAATAATCCGCCCAAAAGTCCAAGTTCTTCACCGATTGCGGCGTAGATATAATCGGAATCGGCGACCGGAATAAGTTCGACAAAGCCCAAACCCAAACCGCGTCCCGTCGTTCCGCCC
>CAXSHW010000036.1:7208-9270 GCA_964237245.1 uncultured Pyrinomonadaceae bacterium | reverse complement strand
AACCGAATGTCGCCTGCGCGGGCTGAAACGCCAGAACGTCGAACCAGGCGTCAACGTTGATTGATTTTTGCAAATTCGGGTCTTCTTCCAAAAGCTGCGGCAAATTCGGATTTTTCTTTACCAGATCAGCATAGTAATCGTCGTAATCTTTTTTCCACCAATCAACGTCCGGATCGGGCGGATTAAAACCGTCAAGCCATAGGTGAAATCGCTGCTGAATTCGGTTTGGTAAAACTTTTTTGACAGGCGCGGCGAGCGTCGGCAACAACGGAATTTTTTCCTGCGTTTTTACGGGCAAAGCGCCGACGATTAAAATACTGACGAGCAGCAAAACGCTTCCGATTAAAACAATTCTTTGCGGCAGCCGCCTGACGGCAATTAAATAAAGCGTCGCATAAACCGCGCTGAAAACCATCATTTGCCCGAAATCTTTCAAAACGAAAAAAGGCACGAACGGCATAATCGCCATAACGACCAGCGGAATCGCGTCTTTGGCTCGCGGAACGCCCCAATATGTTCTGGCTAAATTTTTATACAAAACCGCGAGAATCGCGGCAAATCCAATCAGAAACGGAATCTTCGCAGGCTCCCAGGGCGTCATATTGCCGATAGATTTGCCCGCGCGCGAAGTAATCGCCGCAAGCAATAGAGGCACAAGCGTCAGTAAAACAACTAAGAATCCGTTTCTCTGCAACAGGTCTAAAATATCGTCGCGCTTAAACAGCGCAAAAACACCGACGAAACAAGCGATGGCGAAAATCGGAATCAGCGTTCTGCCCGAAAGAAAAACGTCTGTCAAATCGCCTTCCGCCGGGCGCGGCGTCTCTTTCGATAAATCTACGGGCGACGGCGGCGTTGCGGGCAATCCCATCATTTGTTTCTTTTCCGCCGAATAATTTTCCTGTATGTAATGAAGCTGAAGCGTTTTAATTTTTGCTTCGCGGGCTTCGGCTTTGTCTTTTCTGGAAGTATATTCCGGGTCGCTGAACAGCCGATACTGAACCGTCAAACCGATTGAAAACAGCAAAACCGCCGAAGTGTAAAGCGTCCAATTGCCTTGAAATTTCAGAAAGCGAGCGAGAAAAATCGGTAAAATTGCGAGAATGAAAAGCAGGAAAAGATTTCTTCCCGCAGTCAGCGGCGAAGTTTCGTAACCGCGAATCAGAGCGCCGTAATAAATTGAATAATGCGCGATTGCCGTCAACGCGACAATCAAAAGCAAAATAAAAACATTAGTCGAAGCGCGGTTTTTCATAAACTTTTGAATAATAAATTAAAAATGACGAGCCGAAGCATAATTGAATTTCAATTCATCATTTCTTTTTTTTCGCCTGTTTCGCAGGATAATTTATTGGCTGCGCGGATTGTTTCGGCTTATATTGCTCACCGAGAAGTCCGAGTTCACGCGCTTTCATAATTACATTGACGGCAATCGGCGCGGCGACTTTCGCGCCGAAACCGCCGCCTTCAACAACGACGGAAATCGCCAACTGCGGTAGTTCGAGCGGCGCGATGCAGATAAACCAACTGTCGGTTCGTTCATACATTTGCGGAAAATCTTTTTCGACCAAATTTCCCTTTTCGTCTTTCACTTTCCGTTTGAAAGTTTTCGGTTTTCCGGTTTTTTCGTCATAAAGCAAAGCCTCTTTTTCCGCTGTTCCGGTTTTTCCGCCGACGCGAATTCCCGTTCCCGCTATTCGAGAGAAAACTGCGGTCGCCGTGCCGCCCGGTTCTTCCGTGACGGTTGACATAATATCTCGAATCGCCGATGCCTGCGGCGGCGAAAGGACTTGCGCGAAAGCCTGCGGCGGTTGGTCGGCTTCGATTTTCGGCTTCATCAATTTCCCTTCCATATTCGCCGGAATCGAGGCAATCAGCGCCATCTGAAACGGCGTCATTTGTCCGGCATAGCCTTGTCCCATTCCTTCCAAACCCAAATCGTAGAGACTGATTTTATTTCCCGTAACAATCGTTGATTGTTCGGGCGCGAGCGCGTTGGCGATGCTTTTGTTGCTCGTATTCCAAATTTCGGGAAAAAATCCCTGCGTAACCGCTTCATCAG
>CAXSHW010000036.1:1567-7198 GCA_964237245.1 uncultured Pyrinomonadaceae bacterium | reverse complement strand
CCGGCAGTTTCGCGCAAGCGTTCGCGTCCCAAACTGATTCCGAGTTGGGCGAAAAATTGATTGCTCGAAACTTTGTAAGCCTCCGTAATATCTTTTTCCTCGCAGCCGCCGTCGCAGCCGCCTGAGACGCTTCCGTCGGGTTGAAGTTTTTGCGTCGCGTCAACAATCGGACGCGAATTTTTATACGGAATGAAACCGCCCGGAAAACTTGAAAATCTGGAATTTTCACGTCCGGCGCGAAAAGCTGAAATCAGCGTGAAAGTTTTAAAGGTCGAACCGGGAACGTAATACTCGCGCGTGGCGCGGCTCAAAAGCGGTTTATTCATCTTGTCGCCTTCGAGCTTCAAATAATTGTCGAGCGTCTGCGTGTCGGACAAGCTGAATGAAGGATTTGAATACATCGCCAGAACATCGCCGGTTTGCGGATTCAAAACGACTATCGCGCCTTTTTTGCCGTTTAACTGCTCGGCAAGATACGCCTGTAAATCGCGGTCGAGCGTTACGCGAACGTCGCGCTGTTCTTCTTCCTTGTGTTTTATTTTGGTCAAAACTTCCCACGCTTCGGGCGTCTTGTCGGCTTGTTTTTTATAAATCGTGCGCTCCAAACCGGGCGTTCCGCGTTCACTTCCTAAAAGATGCGCCATTTCTTTTTCGAGCGCGTATGAACGCGAGATGTCACCGTCTTTGTCTAATTTATAATAAGCCAGCGCGTTGACTAATTTTCCCGAACGGTCGAGCATCCAACCGCGCAGACTCGCGGCGGTCGTCCGCCGATTGCGTAAATCTTTGTAGCTTAGTGCTTGAAACTGCTCATTATAATCGTCGGCGTAATAAGTCCAATAAACGTGAAATCCATAGACGGTAAATGCTAGAATCACGAAAACTATTTGCCACAGGCGCAAGCTGCGATTTGCTACGGTTGTGGTTAATTTTCGCTTGACTTCCTTTGGCAAATTTTCCTCAAACGCAAATTTCGGACGGCGGAAATTGCTGAACGACAAAATTATCAGAAGAACAATCAAAATCGCTACACCGGCGATATAGACAATGCTCAAACCCGCCGGCGTGCGCTCTAAAACCTGTCCGCCGAATAAATTTTCGGGACGCAGCTTTTCCCAATCAAATTGTAAAAAGAAAAGTAAAAGACTTGTCATTTATAATTTGTCCTCTGCCATTTCATCGAGGGTTTTATCAACAGAATCCGGCATATCTTCACCTATCGGAAAATCTATTCTCGTCGAGTATTTGTTTTTCATACGGGTATTTTCTTCGTTTGGAAAATCCGTTTCCGCAACGTGCGATTCGGCGGAAACATTTTGTGCGGCAAGTTCATCTTCCGTTTTTTCTTTGGCAACGTGCCGAAGCTCGACATCGAGCGTTCCGAAGCTCAATTTATCCGAGTCTTTTAACCGAATGGCTTTTCCGTATGCGATACGTTCGCCGTTGACAAAAGTTCCGTTCGTCGAGCCTGTATCGGCTACCATTAATTGATTTTCTCCGTCCAAAACCAGCGCGGCGTGAAGTTTGGAAACGCTTGCCTCGTCAAGCCATAAATCGTTTTCCTTTGTTCTGCCGACGCTTTTCCTTTCCTTGGGAGAAAAGGCGAGTTTAATTTGTCTCGCTTGATTTCCGGCATTGAACGAAGCGATAAAAACTTCTTTTTCAGGTTCGACGATTTCCTTTTCCGGCGGAGCGATTATGACATTTCTTAAATCCGGGACGGTAACATTGATGGCGTTTTCCGTTTCATTTTCGTCGGCAAATTTATCAAAACTCGCTGAAAGTTTTACGCCTTCGGTAAAATAATCGGGCTTTATTTCAAATCGTATCGGCGCGAAGGTGTGATAAAGACGGTCATTAATGTGGTCAATCGCAGCTGTATGAAGCTCGTGTTCCAGTTTTTTCAAAGATTGCTCGGCATCGGTCGAAAATTTGTCCCATTGCATTTTGAGTTCGATATGATGCGGAACAAATTGTCCCTTTTCACCCAAATCTTTCGCTTCGGCATCGAGCAAAGTTTTCAATTTTTCAATCAATTGGCTGGTTGCCAGACTGCTCGAAGGCTTCCAGCTTCTGCCCGTAAAACGGTCAAATGTCTCGCCTAATCTGGTCAGTATGCCGCGCACAAACCAATCTGGCGAAAAATGTTTTTTATCGTTCTGAATTTTATTTTCTTCTGCCATCATTAATTTTCATAAAACTATACGAAAACATTCGCTATTTTACACCAAAAAATTTTAAAAAAAGAATCCGAAAAATTGGAATTAAATGTTCTTTTCTTATTTGTTTAAATGTGTTAGTATTTGTTTATCATTTGACGCGCTCCAAATGATAGGAAATTACAAACGAATTTCGAACCTCGCAAAAAGATTTAACTCTGTAAAAATTTAGGATTTGTAATTAAAGAGTTATGAAATTTCGCCAATCAAAAATTATATCATCGGACTCTGACGGTGTAACTCTAATTGAATTACTTATTGTAATGACGGTGATAACCATAATGACCGGCGTTTCATTATTTTATTTGACCGGTCATCAAAAACTTTACAAACCCGATGAACAGGCGCTAAGAATCGCCGACATTCTTCAGGAAGCGCGACAACGCGCCCTGACGCAGCGCGAAACGATTCGCGTCGAGATTGACACAACGCCGGCGTCCAATTTCGTCAGAATTATTGATGAAAACAAACCTGACACAGCCACAGACGACAAAGAGTTAAAAAGAATAAAACTTTTGCCGGGCAGCGACGTTCGTATTGATACTTCACCGACAAATATAACTTACAATCCGCCCGAAGCGCTTCCCGTTCCGACAGCAGTCTATAAAACGAGCATTTATTCCGGCACGTCAGGCGACCAGGTTTGCACGATTCGTTTTCAAAGCAATGGAACAGTAACCGACGCGGGAACTAATACGATTGGAACTGGAGCCGTGCCGACCGGCGTTTCTCTTTACGTTTGGTCGCCGAAAAGCGGAAAAATAACTCAATCGGATATTGCGCGGGCAATTACTGTAATCGGCGCGTCCGGTTCGATTCGTTTATGGGAATTCGACACGAATTCAACCGACACGAACAAGTGGAAAGATTCGCGCCGCACAGTTACCGGCGGATAAACAAAATCTAATAAATACCGACATTTATTTTTTCTCTGAAACACTTGCATTTAGAAAACAGACGGTCAATTACTTCTCCACTTTTTGTCTTAAACAGTTTTATGAAAAATAGTCGCCGGAGACATCAGCATCTTGAAAAAGGATTTTCCTATATTGATGTGATGATTGCCATTGTAATTTTGCTGGTGGGAGTTATTGCTATGGCTTCCACTCTAACTTCCAATCTGGTGCGGTCGCTCGATACTGAAAAACGAATGATTGCCAAACAAATCGCGGTTTCGACCATTGAATCCATTCTATCGGCGCGCGACATTGACCGTCCCGAAAATCAGGCTTACGGAATTACAGGCTGGGATTCGGTCGGAAACGTCAACACGAATCCGGTCAACGGCGTCGCGCAGGGAATTTTTTTGAATGGCTGGTGTCCGATTCGGCAGGATTTAGGATTGGACGGAGTAGCGGGAACTGCTGATGACGCCTGTCCTGTAAACAGTATCTGCAACGTGAACGGAGAGACGCCGAACAACAGCACTATTTTGTATGGTTATGAAAGACAAGTAGTTATTACCGATTTAACGGACCCGGAAAGACCGACGCCGCCGAATCCGATTTCCAGAAGAAGAATTGACGTTACGATTCGATATTACACGAATCAAATAAGCCGTCAAGAGGTTGTCTCAACCATAATCACTAATTTCTAAGGAGATAACCGATGAAGAAAAAAAATCTCTGTAAAAAATCAGCCGCTAATTTCGATTGTGAAACGACTTCTCAACTCGGTTTCAGTATGGTTGAGGTCATCGTGGCAATGGTGCTTTTCCTGATTGTTACAGGTTCGGTTTTCGGTCTGCTGCGAATCGGGAGATTTGACCGAAATCGGGCGAGCGACCGCGCCGATATTATGAAAAACGCTCGAACGGCGATTAATATAATCGGTCGAGACGCCGTAAATGCCGGTTTGGGTTATCACCGAACAGGCGCAATCGTTCCCAATAATTTTATCTCGACTCAATTAGGAATTCCGGCTAATCCCGGCACCGACCGCGACATTTTAACTTCGGTTATCGCGGGCAATGATATTTTTACAAATAATATCCAGGAAGACCCGAACGTCAAAACGGATACGATTGCTTTTGCCTACCGCGACCTGGATTTTAATCCCGGCGGCTCTTTAAATAGCGGTCAAACAATTTCTCTGAGCGGTGTAACGGCTGTTTCCGGCGGTAAGACGGCAAGAATTCAGACAGTTAGCGGACAAGCGGCGGCGGTTAATAATTATGATTTGTATTTGATTGAATCGGACAGCTCGCAGGTTGCGGTTATGGCAACCACAAAAGTCAATAACACCAATATAGATTTCGCGGCTGGCGACCCGCTCGGTTTGAACCAAATATTTAACGGCACTGGAAGCAACGGAAGTCTGTTAAAAAAATGCACGGCTACCATCACGGATAATTGCACCACTTATCTGGCTTCGCTGAAGCGGTTTTTCTGGATTAGTTATAAAGTCAAATCGGACGGAACTCTTGTCAGAACGCTTTTCGGCAACAATTCCGGTCAACCCGCGAATCAGCAAATTCAAGAGCTGCCTATTGCTTACAACGTCAAAAATTTACAATTTCGCTATGTATTAAGAGACGGAACGGTAACCGATAATCCATCAGCCGGACCGGACGGAATCGCCGGAACTGCCGACGACGTGAGCAATAATATGAATCTGGTCAGACAACTAACCGTAACTCTGCAAGTCGCCTCCACCGAAGTTGATGAACAAACCCAAAAACCGATAGTAATTACGCTAAACGGAACATTTAGCCTGAGAAATCTTGAATATGACGCCGGATAAATTTGAGGTGGTGAGAATTAATGGAAAATTTTTATAAAAAATGTCGCAAAAACATTTTTCGCTTTGTCGCTAAAACTGACAAATCGAAAGGCGAAGAAGGTTCAGCCATTGTAATCGCATTGTTGATAATGCTTTTACTTTTGGGTTTTGTAGCTTTTGCCGTTACACGCACAACTAATGAAACGATTGCTACGAGCAACGATGTCGCCGAATCTCGCGCTTATGAAGCGGCGCAAGCCAGCCTCGAAGTGATGACGCGCAATTTTGATAAGATTTTCGACGCGAAACTTAACCCGGACAGCACGGATTTAACTCGAATCATAGGTCAATATCCGCCGAATTTCGACACTGATTATACTTTCACCCAAAATATAGTTCCGACCGAAACGCCGCAGCAGGTTACCGAAACGGGTGGACAATTTCAAGGCTTGAACGCCACGCGCGACGAATGGCAAATAAACACTACCGCGACGGATAATTCCAACGGCGCGCAGGTCGCGCTCAGACGCAGATTTTTCAACGACCGCATTCCGATTTTTCAATTCGGAATTTTCTACGAAGACGATTTGGAATTTCATCCCGGTCCGCGCTTCGACTTCGGCGGACGAGTTCACTCAAACGCCAATCTGTTTATGCTGGCGAATACCGGATTATATTTCTCTTCAAAGGT
>CAXSHW010000036.1:0-1557 GCA_964237245.1 uncultured Pyrinomonadaceae bacterium | reverse complement strand
TTGCGCGGGTTGTAACCGATTACGCGACGTTCGCTTATATCGGCGATGTTTTTACGGATGTCGCGCGAAACGGCTCGCCCTGGACGAATTGGAACGAGAATGTTTTTATAAAAAACGGTTCGGGCAATTACATTCAACTCAAGCACAATATGGGAAGCGTTTTGACATCTCCGGTCAACGGCTCTCCCGTCGCAAAAACTTCCGACCAGCCGACCGCTTACGCAAACGCAAACTGGACGACGAATCAAAACCTGTTTCAAGGCAATCTTACCAAGCTGGACAAATCGCTCGACTTACCTTTGCGAATTGCCAGCAAAATTAACGGACAGGGTTTAGATTACATAGAACTTATCAGGCGCGGCAAAAACGTCGGCGATTTATATAACAGCGGCGTCAATACGGACGGCTCTCCGAAAATTGTTCCGGTAACGACTGCCAATGCCGACACTGATATAACCAACACCGAACGCTATTCAAATAAAACCGGCATCCGCATCACGCTTTCCGACAGCAAAGCGAAACTTCCCGGCTGCGCTTCCGGCACAGGCACAAACGCGATCACCGGACCTTGCGGCGTTCGGCTCGACGGAGCGGCGGCTCCGGGTGACGGCGGAAGCAACCCGACCGGCTCAAATCCGCGCGGATACCAACCTTTAGCGATGCAGGACGGTTATCAAGCGACCGAACTCAACGGCGAGCGTTTTTACCAGAACAGTCCGTCAGGCAGACAGGTTTGGATAAAAGTCGAAATTGTCGGAGTCAATCCGGCAACTAATATTTACGTCGCTCCGAGAGACATAACACAGGATTTTTTGAGCCTGGGCGTCACTCAGCCTCCAGTTTATATTGCTAACAAATTTGCTGTCAGCGGTTACGGAACTTCTTCTGTTGACGGCGCAAATGCCTGCGCTAATAGTCCGAGCGCGAAAGATTGCCGTTCAATTATCAAGTTACAGAGATTTATTTTCGGTGGCTCAAAGGTTACTCCGACCGATACTTCATATTTGAGTTCCAGCAACTGGAGCGTTCCGGTCAACAGCACAAATACCAACGTTGATTTCAACTATATTTTGTCTTCAACTACAAAAACAGGAGAAATTGCCGACACCGGATTTTCAGACAACTCCGCGCACTTTAAAACGGCGACCGTTAAAGACACGACCGCGACAAGAAAAATCGTGCCGTTTCCGATAAATCTGTTCGACGCCCGCGAAGGTCTCTATAACGCCGACATCAATACTACAACGACCTATGGAACAAATGTGCCTTGGAACGGTGTGATGAGTATGGTTGATATTGATGTCGCCAATCTGAAGATATTTTTAGACGGAACTTATGACAACGCTAATAAATTCCCGACCGGAACACCTTTCGCAACTGCCGCCGGACACGTTTTGAAAAGCACTGACATTCCGAGCGCTAACGGCTGGGTCGTTTACGTCTCAGACCGGCGCGGCGATTATGATTTTGACGGCGAATACGATATGGAGGACATTTACGGCAATAACGACGGCGTTCTCCAGGCAGGCGAAGACATCAACGGCAACGGTAAATTGG
>CAXSHW010000035.1:0-38453 GCA_964237245.1 uncultured Pyrinomonadaceae bacterium | reverse complement strand
CGGAATATATGGAAAAACACGCCGTTGCCCGAATGATCGGCGCGCCGCCGGGCTATGTCGGCTACGACGAAGGCGGGCAGTTGACCGAAGCCGTCAGACGCAGACCTTATTCGGTCGTCCTGTTCGACGAAATCGAAAAAGCGCATCCTGATGTTTTCAATATTCTGCTGCAAATTCTCGACGACGGGCGACTTACCGACTCGAAAGGCAGAACAATTGATTTCAAAAACACGGTTTTGATTATGACCTCGAATCTCGGTTCGAGAGAAATTCAATCGTCCGCGCTCGTTGATACGCCGGTCAAAGAAATGGTAATCGGCATTTTGCGCGACCATTTCAAGCCGGAATTTTTGAATCGCATTGACGACATCGTGGTTTTCAAACAACTGGCGAAGGAAAATATCCGGCAGATTATCGAGGTTCAGCTCGAACGCCTGCGAAAAAATCTCGCCGAACGCGGCATCACGATTTCGCTCGACGAATCGGCGAAAGATTTGCTCGTCAAAGAAGGTTACGACCCGAATTACGGCGCGCGACCTTTGAAACGCGCGATTCAGACGCTCGTGCAAAATCCGCTCGCCGTCAAATTGCTGAACGGCGAAATCGGCAGCGGACAAACCGTGCGCGTTTCGGCGGACGGCGACGCGCTGAAATTCACGCCCGAAACGGCGACGACTGCAACGGCGTAAAATGTATGAACCGTAAAAGCCGCGACGAGCGCGAAGAAAAAATCAGAAAATTTCTGAATGCTTCCGCGCTCGCCGCGACTTCGGCGGCGGATTTTCTGGCAAATTTTCAATATGATAAATGGTTTGCTAAACTGGAAAGCAATTTACATTTATCAAATTTTATGAGTTGGTTTAATAAAAAAAAGATGGATAACGAACAAGATTTTAACAACGAAGAAGAAATTTTTGACGGCGCGGCGGAAGACGTTTTCGTCAATGACAAACGCCGTTTTAATGAAGAAGGCGAACGGCTTAAGGAAGACGCGCCGAAAACCGCGAACGTCAAATCGCAGGAAGTTACGCGACTCGAAAACGAGTTGAAAAACGAACGAATTCGGCGCGAGTCGGCAGAAGCGAAACTCGTCGGCGTGCAGAAAAAGTTTGACGAAATAAAGTCGCAGATGGAACGCGAAACTCAGGAAATGCGCCAGCGTCTGATGAAAACTCTGGAAGAACGCGCCAAGCAGGGTCAGTTTAATTTTCTGACCACTTTGCTTCCGGTTTTGGACAATCTGAATTTGGGGATCAAAGCCAGCGAAACCGATTCGTCGTTCGAACATCTTTTGAGCGGCGTCAAAGGCACGGCGAGAAGTTTTGAACAGGCGCTGACCAACGTCGGCGTCGAACCAATTGCTGCTGTTGGCGCGGATTTTAATCCCGAACTGCACGAAGCCGTCGAAATGGTCGAAACCGACGCGAAAAATGACGGCAAAATCGTCGGTGAATTCGCTCGCGGCTACAAATTTGGCGACAAACTATTGCGTCCTTCGCGCGTTCAGGTCGGCAAATCCGTGCAAACAAACGCTAAAGGCGAGTAAATTTAATGGCACTTGCGAAAGTCAAAACAAACGCGCTTTTCACGCCCGAAGATTATTTAAATTTCGAGCGAAAGAGCGATTCGCGCCACGAATTTCTCGACGGCGCGATTTTTCAAATGGCTGGCGAAAGTCTTTCGCACAGCCGTATTTGTATGAATTTAGCTCGTGAAGTCGGCAACAATTTAAAAGGCAAATCTTGCGAAGCATTATCCCCGAATATGAAAGTGCGAACGTCAACCGCGAGTTTATTTTCTTATCCTGATTTGACGATTGTCTGCGGCGAACCGCTTTTTCACGACCCAAAAAAAGATGTTCTTGTTAATCCGCAAGTCATTTTTGAAGTTCTCTCGCCTTCGACCGCCGAGTATGATCGCACGACGAAATTTCAGCGATATCGAATGGGCAACGAAACTTTGACTGATTACGTTCTCGTTTCGCAGGACAAACCGTTTGTCGAACATTTTTTCAGACAGGCGGACGGCAAATGGCTGTATCAAAGTTACGGCGCGACGGAAGATTTTCTAAAAATCGAAACAACGGATTGCGAACTGAGTTTGCGGGAAATTTACGACCGTGTTGAATTAACGTTGGAAGCGGAAGAATTTGAGGAAGACTAAAATGGATTCACAACTTTTGAGAGCGGAAGAACTCGGCGTCAAGCTCGAAATCGTCAATGGTTTGCCGGTTTGGGAAGCATCGCCGGTAATGCGTCATCAAATTGCGGTTGACCGCATTCGTGAATCCATCAAAAAAGCGGAAACGAGCTATAAATCCTGCGATTGTTTTCACGTCGCTGATATTTATGTTGAGTTTCCAGACGGTTCATTAAAGCGTCCCGATATTTCGATTTTCTGTAAAACTCCAACCGAAACAGACGAAGCGGTCAAAGAAGTTCCCGATGCCGTCATCGAAATTACCAGTAAAGGTTACGAGAAAAAAGACTTGGAAATCGGCGTTCCCTTTTATCTGACAAACGGCGTTAAAGATATTGTCGTTTTGAATCCTTACACTAATGAAGTTTTGTATTTTCGCAACGGTGAAAAGTGCGAGATGACTTCGCCGGTCGAACTTGAATTTGAATGCGGCTGTCGCTGCACGGTTTAAATTTTTCCAACAAAAAATCCGCAATCGGCAACTAAACAAAATATGTATCCAGAAATTTTTCGGATCGGCAATTTCCCGATTAACACTTACGGAGCTTTGCTGGCAATCGGCTTGATGCTCGCGCTTTTTGTCGCGGCTCGGCTCGGTTCACGCGATGGTTTGCCGCGTGAACGAATTTACGATCTTGGTTTGTGGACGATTATCGGCGGGCTTGTCGGCTCGAAGATTTTGATGTTTTTTACCGAAGATAACGTCAACATCTTTTCGATGGATTTTCTGCGTTCGGGCGGCGTTTATTACGGCGGATTTCTCGGCGGATTCGTCGCGCTCGTTTTGCTCGTCCGCTATTACAAGTTCAGTTTTTGGAAAGTCGCCGATGCCTTTGCGCCCGGCGTCGCGCTCGGTCAATTTTTCGGGCGGCAAGGTTGTTTTTCCGCCGGCTGCTGTTGGGGAAAACCGACGAGTTTGCCGTGGGGCGTGCATTTTACCGAAGCCGGACACGAAAATACCGGCGTTCCGATCACCGACGCGGCGGGCGGCGCGCTGCATCTGCACCCGACACAGCTTTACGAATCTTTTGCGATGCTCGCGGTTTTCGGCATTTTATATTATCTGCACAAACGCAAACTTTTCGACGGACAGGTTTTAATCGGTTATATGATTTTGTATCCGATTGTCCGCTTCGTCATCGAATTTTTCCGCGACGACCCGCGCGGCGATATGTTCGGTCTGACAACGATGACCGGACTTTCGACTTCGCAAATCATCAGTCTGTTGGTCGCAGCAGGCGCGATTATTTTTATGATTTATCGTCTGCGAACGGCGAAAAAAATTCAGGTAAGTTAATTTTTATTGCCCGCGAAACACACGAAAATCACGAAAAATTTATTTGATTGAGATTAAAATTTTCGTATATTTCGTGTATTTCACGGGCAAATCCTTCTGTGAACGAGGAAAACACAATCTTAAATTTTGAAGTCGAAACGGAAGACGCCGGAAAGCGGCTCGACGCTTTTTTGTCGGAGAAAATCGAAAACTGGTCGCGTTCGCGGCTGCAAAAATTGATTGACGACGGCGATGTCGCGGTCAACGAAACGGCGGCAAAATCTTCTCAAAAACTTCGCGCCGGAGACGAAATCGAAGTCGAACTCGCCGAACTTCCGGCGGAAACTTTCGAGCCGGAAAATATTCCGCTTGAAATCGTTTACGAAGACGACTGGCTCGCCGTGATTAACAAACCTGCCGGAATGGTCGTTCATCCGGGCGCGGGAATCTCTTCGGGAACGCTGGCGAATGCAATCGCGCATCATTTCAAATTTCAACTTGCCGATTCCAAATTTGAAAACCGCGTCGGCATCGTTCACAGATTGGACAAAGATACTTCGGGTTTAATTGTCGTGGCGAAAAACGAGGAAATCCACGAAAAACTGAGCGAACAGTTTAGAAACCGCGAAGTTTTTAAAAGTTACGTCGCACTTGTTCACGGTGAAATTGAGGAAAAAAGCGGAACGATCAACCAGCCGATTGCGCGCGAAAAACACAATCGCACCAGAATGGCAATCAGGCGACACGGACGCCACGCCGTTTCCGTGTGGAAATTCCGCAGACGTTACGAAAAATTTACCTTGCTCAACGTCGAAATAAAAACGGGCAGAACTCATCAAATCCGCGTTCATTTGGCGTTCTTAAATTATCCGGTCGTCGGCGATGAAACTTATAACAGCGGACGCGACAAAACCGTCAAAGATTTGACGGTTCGCCAAGCAATCACAGATTTGAATCGCTTTTTTCTCCACGCCGAACGCCTGCATTTTACGCATCCTCTGACCGCAGAAAAACTCGAATTTTACCAGCCGATGCCCGAAGAATTAAAAAATCTGCTCGCGCTGATTTGATTGAACTGAAAAACGAAGCGCGAAACGGCAAACTTTCATCTATTAACTGTTCGCTGTCAACTATTTGTTGGAAAGTTTGTTTCGTCTCCTGAAAATTAGTTGATAGTTGACAGCGAATAGTTGATAGTTTCGCCGTCCGCATTTCGACCGCCACAAATTTTTGGGCAAATTCTCAAATTTTATTGACTTCAAAATAAACTTTTATCGCTTTGTTGGCGGCGGCGTTGTTTAAGATTTCAAAAACTTTCTGGTAATTTTCCAAGCCTTCGACTTTGTTGGTCAGCATTTTTTTGAGCCAGCCTTGATACATCGCTTCCGACAAAGCCAAATCTTTAACGCCCATTTCAAAATGTTCGCGGTTGGCGTTGACCGTGCCGAACATCAGACGATTGCCTAAAACGAACTCCTGATTGATTTTATCCGACGGAATGCCGTCAATTTTGCGACTGCCGCCGGTGACTGACGATAAAATTAAAACGCCGTTTTGGTTCAACGCTTCCATCGCCTGAAACGCGATTGGCGAATAACCCGTGCATTCAAAAATCGCGTCGTATTCGCCGTATTTTTTGACCGAATCGGCAACGGAAATCTCCAAAGTTGAATCGTAAGTCGCGCCGATTTCCTCTAATAAATCGGCGTTAAAATAACCTTCGCGCGTGTCTTTGCCGAAAGCGTGAACTTCAAAACCACGCAGTCTGAAAGCCAGACTCGTCAGCAATCCGACTGTTCCAGTGCCAAATACTGCCGCCGTTTTCGGTCGCCAGATTTTCATTCGTTCCTGAATTTCAAACGCCTGTGAAATGCCTTTTTCGATGATCGAGAGCGGTTCGAGCAGCACGGCGATTTCGACAATCGCGGGCGGAATTTTCACCAGCCAATCGGCGCTTTCCGAATAAAATTCCGCCATATAACCGTGCAGACGCGAGATGCCGCGCTCGAAATATTCGTCGTCGGTCGTCATATCCTGTTCGCTGATCAAATCGTAAATCGAATGTCCCGGACGGCGAACAGTAGCGACAACGAAATCGCCGACGGCAAATTCGCGGACGTTTTCGCCGACTTCAGCAACTCGTCCGAGATTTTCGTGTCCGAGAACCAGAAAATCAAAACCGGCGGGCGCGACGCCGTATTCGCCGTTGTTAATTTCCCGGTCGGTTCCGCACGCGCCGACCCGAAGAACTTCGACCAGAACGCCGCGCCCGTTCGGAATGTCCGACATTTTCGGTTTGTCCATTTCGACGAGCCGAACCGTATTCGCCTGTTTCGGCGTGACTGCCACTGCTTTCATAATTTTATTTTAACCGCAATTTACATAAACTTGGCGGTCAATTCTCCCTTTAAGTTTTTTCTACATCGTTTGGTCTTTCGACCGTCGCTAAATCGCCGGTTTCGGTATATTTTCCGCTTTCTTCCTGTTTATATTCTCCGAATTGCTGCAATAATTTGCTGATTAAACCCGTCCAGCCGGTTTGATGGCTCGCGCCGAGTCCGCAGCCTTTGTCGCCGTGAAAATACTCGTAAAACAAAATGTAATCGCGCCAATGTTCGTCGGTTTGAAACTTTTCCGAGTTTCCGTAAACGGCGCGGCGGTTTTCACTGTCTTTTAAAAAGATATTGGAAAGCCGTTTTGATAATTCCTGCGAAACTTCCCAGAGCGTCAACATTCGTTCCGAGCCGGTCGGAAATTCGACTTTGAAACTTTCGCCGTAGTAAAAATCGAATTTTTGTAAACTTTCGATTAAAAGATAATTGGCGGGAAACCAGATTGGACCGCGCCAGTTTGAATTTCCGCCGAACATTCCCGTCTGCGATTCGCCCGGTTCATATTCGACCGTGTGACGCATATCGCCCCCTTCAAAAACATACGGATTCGCTTTGTAATGGCGCGAAAGGGCGCGAATGCCGTAATCGGACAGAAATTCAGCTTCCGAAAGCATTGTTCTAAGCACGCGGCGCAGGCGTTCTTCGTTGACGACCGACAAAATTCTTCTGTTTTCTCTGCCCGTCTTTTGCAGACACAAAATTTGATCGGTTAAATCGGGACGGTTTTTTAGAAGCCAGAGAGCGCGATGCTTAAAATTCGGCAGAGTATCGAGCCATTCGTCTTCGACGGTTTCAACCGCGAAAAGCGGAATCAATCCGACCATCGAACGCAGCCGGAGCGGAATGTTGCGCTCGTTTTTCAAATGCAGAACGTCGTAATAAAAACCGTCGCGCTCGTTCCAAAGTTCAGTGTCTTCTTTGCCGACGTTGTTCATCGCATCGGAAATATAAACGAAATGCTCGAAAAATTTGCTTGCCAAATCTTCGTAAACCTTGTCTTCTTTGGCGAGTTCAAACGCGATTGCCAGCATATTCAGGCAAAACATCGCCATCCACGAAGTGCCGTCGGATTGTTCGATATACGCGCCGTCGGGCAATTTCGCGTTGCGGTCGAAAACGCCGATGTTGTCGAGTCCGAGAAATCCGCCTTCAAAAACGTTATTGCCCTCCGCGTCTTTGCGATTAACCCACCAGGTGAAATTTAATAAAAGTTTATGAAAGACTTTTTCGAGAAAATCGCGGTCGGCTTCGCCGCGTCGTTTGGCTTCGATTTGATAAATACGCAGCGCAGCCCAGGCGTGAACCGGCGGATTAACGTCGCCGAACGCCCATTCGTAAGCGGGAATTTGTCCGTTCGGGTGCTGATACCATTCGCGCAGCAGTAAAATCAGTTGATTTTTTGCAAATTCCGAATCCACAATCGCCAGAGTGATGCAGTGAAAAGCTAAATCCCAAGCCGCATACCACGGATATTCCCATTTGTCCGGCATCGAAATCACGTCGTCGTTGTAGAGATGTTTCCAATCGGAATTTCTGCCCGTCAATCTTTCCTTCGGCGGCGGCGGAAACGTCGGGTCGCCTTCAAGCCAATTCTTGATGACGTAATTATAAAACTGCTTTGACCAGAGCATTCCGGCGAGCGCTTGCCGCATCACGTTTTTCTGGTCTTCATCTAAATCGGTGGGAATAATATCTTTGTAAAATTCGTCGGCTTCCGCTCGTCTGGCGACGAAAATTTCTTCGCAATCTTTGATAAAATCGCCTTTCGATTGCGGAATGCTGAATGCGGAATGCGAAGTTTCCGTTTCGTCTCCTTCAAGGTTTGGAATTTGGAATTTGGAATTTGAATCGGCTTTGAACAATCGCAGATAAACGGTTTTCGAGGCTTGCGGCACGATGTCGAAAACGTAATGCGCGGCGGTTTTTGTTCCGGTTCGCGCCGGATTGACGGCGTTTGTCTGTCCGCTGACGACAAAATCGTTGATGCCGTCTTTAACAAACGGCGAAGTGTTTTCGCCGCCGTAAATTTTCGCGTAATTCGTGTCGTTTTCGGTGAAAAGAAATTTTTCCGCGCCTTCGCACATCAAAAAATACTCGCCGCACTTTTCTTCCTGTAAATGAACCAGAGATAAATCTTCCGCTTCGATTTCGATTTCTTCCATTGCGGCTCGCTTCGCCGTTTCATACCAAGACCAGCGATTGCGAAACCAGACGGTCGGCAAAATGTGCAGCGGCGCAGTTTCTCGTCCGCGATTAAAAGCCGTGATTTTTATGCAAATGTCTTCGGTGTCGGCTTTCGCGTATTCGACAAAAACATCGAAATACTTGTCTTCATCGAAAATTCCCGTGTCCATCAATTCATATTCGGGCTGAGTTTTATTGCGTTTGGCGTTTTCGGCGTGCAGTTTTTCGTATGGAAATTCCTCTTGCGGATATTTGTAGAGAAATTTCATATACGAATGCGTCGGCGTGTTGTCCAGATAAAAATAGTATTCTTTGACATCTTCGCCGTGAACGCCTTCGTTTCCGCCAAGCCCGAAAAGTCTCTCTTTTAAGATTTTATCCTTGCCGTTCCACAAAGAAAGAGCGAAACAAATGCGCTGCTTTCGGTCGCAAATTCCCGCGATTCCGTCTTCGTTCCAGCGAAACGCTTTTTGCGAGGCTTGTTCAAACGGAAAATAATTCCAGGCGTTGCCGTCCGCCGAATAATCTTCGCGCACCGTTCCCCAGGCGCGCTCGCTCAAATAACTTCCCCAGAGCTTCCATTCTTTTTCTTCGGTTCTGGCTTCTTCAAGACGTTTTTCTTCTCGGTTCAAATTTTTTCCTCTCGAAATTTTGTGTTAAAAGAATGTCATAAAAAATGCTTCCGCGTCTAGCCGAATGATTTGCCGTGCAAAAAATATGGACGCGCGCCAAAGATTTGGATTATAATAAACCTGCTTCGCCGAGAGTTAAAATTAGTTGCTGAAAAATTTGTTCTATTAACAGTCTCTCTTTTTTATTGCGGGATGAAAAAGGATTCGTTTTCGACCAGGATTTATCAATCTTCGGAAAGAGCTTCTCTGTTTGAAGCTCCGGCGGAAGCACGTTTTCGTAAATCGAAAATCGTTTCCGGCGAACAATTGGCGAAAATTTTCTCGGAAGTCGAACAGAAATTGACCGAAGGACTATCAAGCGCCGCCGAAAAAATCCTCAATCAGACGCTTGAAAACTACACGCACACGCCGGAAACAAAAGCGAAACTTTACCGGCTTTTGTCTTACACGCTCGAAACCCAAGGGCGTTATAAAGAATCGCTCGAATCAATCGAAAAATACGATGATGAAGAACTTTTGGGCGAACTCGACGCGGAAACGCAGATTTCCGTCATCACGCAGCTCGCTATCGCATTAAATAACACAAACGATTATCCGCAGGCTGTCGCGCTTCTCAACTACGCTCTCGAACAATCGCAGGAAGCGCAGATGACTAATCATTACGGCGAAATTTACATCGCTCTGGCGCGTGTCTATCGCAAACTCAATGAGTTTCCGATCTCGCGCGACCACGCCGAAAAAGCCTTAAATTATTATCGTGAACAAGGCGCGTGGCGTGGAATGGCGGAAAGCTATCATATGATTGCGATGTCTTATCACCAGGAAGGCAACAGCGAAAAAGCGATTGAATACTTTGAACAGGCAATCAAAATCATCGGCTCGCGTTCCGCGCCTTATCTTTTGGGAAAACTTTATTCGGATATGTCGGGCGCGTATTGGTTTTTGCGCAATCCGCAAGACGGCATCGCTTGTCTGGAAAAATCCATTAAATTTTTCGAACAGACCGAACACAAAGTTCAGGCGACCGCCGCGTATAACAATCTCGGTCTGCATTTGATGATTCGCGGCGAATGGACAAAAGCCGAAGCCGCTTATAATCGCGCTTTGGAGTTGGCGACCGAAGCCAATCACGTTCACGTCGCGGGAATTTTAGATTCTCTGGGCGAACTGAAAATCTTGCGCGGCGAACTTGAAGAAGCGCAGGATTTGTTAGAACGAAGCGTCCATTTAGCTGAAGAACGCAAAAAAGAGTGGTATTTGATTCAGTCTTTGAGAAATCTGGCTCGATGTTTGTTGTTGCAGGGAAAACTTGCCGAAGCCAGACTGAGAGCCGAAGAAACAATTGAGATTTGCGGGAAAATCGGCGAGCGTCAAATCGCAAATATGGCGAGTCTCGTCCTTGCGGAAGTTTATTTGGAAGAAAATAAACAATCCGAATGCGAGCTTGAACTTGCCAGAATCGAAGAAACCGATCCGTCTTCAGATTTTTTTGTTTTGGGAAATATCCAGAGAATTCGCGGTCTGCTGGTTTTGGAAAACGACGACGAAGAATTGGCGGTTCATCATTTCAGCCGCGCTCTGACGATTTTTGAAGCGGCGGAAGACGTTTATCACACCGCGCTGGCGCATTATTTAATCGGCAAAACCATCTATAAAACGCAGCCCGACCGCGCCGGAAAACATCTGGTTTCAGCAGGCGAAATTTTCCGACGGCTCGGCGTTAAGTCCATACTCGCCCAAACCGAAAAAACGCTCGAAAAACTAAAATTAGTCGAGAAACCGAAAAAGCGCGTCGCCAGCGCCGGTTCGCAGCTTCTAATGCTGCGTCTTGCCGAAGCGACCGCTTCGCGCGAGCTGCTTTTCCGCGAACTCATCGCCGTTTTGCAGCAGGAAAGCAAGGCGAATAAAATTATCATTGCCGAAATCAACGACCGGAAAAGATTTTTCCCGTTCATCACGCACGGGCTTGTTCCGCACGAAAGTATGGAAATCGTCTTTAAACTTCAGGAAGCCGTGCAGAAAAACGATTTAGAAAATTTTTCAAAGACAAAAAATCTAAAAATTTTCAACCTGCGCGCGCCGAGCGCCGCGCCGGCATATTTGATAATCGCGCCGCGCGCCGCAGCGGTTTTGAACGACGAAGGCTCGCTTCAGCCGCTTTTAAGAGTCGTCGAACTCGGAATGGACGTTTGCGCTCTGCGCGACAAAGACAAATTTCAATACACCGACACGGATGCGAGTCCGTTCACTTCAAACAGTTTGATGCCCGGATTTATTCATTCGAGTCCGGCGATGACCGCGCTCGTCGAAGAAGTTTATAAAATTCGCTCGTCCGACGTAACGGTTCTGGTAACAGGCGAATCGGGAACAGGTAAAGAACTTGTTTCACGCGCGATTCACACGATTTCCAGCCGCAAAGACAAAGTTTTCGTGCCGTTTAACTGCACAGCCGTTCCGAAAGAATTAGCCGAAGGTCATCTTTTCGGCTACAAAAAAGGCGCGTTCACCGGCGCGGTCGCCGATTCGCCCGGAATGATTCGCGCGGCGGACGGCGGAACTTTATTCCTTGATGAAATCGGCGATTTACCGCTCGACGTGCAGCCGAAAATTCTCAGGTTTTTGCAGGAAGGCGAAGTTCAGCCGCTCGGCGAAAAGCGCCCGATAAAAGTTGACGTGCGCGTGATTGCCGCGACGAATATGCCTCTGGAAGAAAAAGTCGCCGACGGAAGTTTCCGCGAAGATTTGTATTATCGTCTCAACGTTATTCGCCTGCGCGTTCCGCCGCTTCGTGAACGCCGTTCGGAAATTCCGCCGATGATAAATTATTACATCAATCATTATTCAGCCAGATTCGGCAAACGCGACATCACGATTACGCCGCAGACAACTGATTTATTGATGGTTTGCGATTGGAACGGCAACGTGCGCCAGCTTTGCAACGAAATTCAACGCGCCGTCGCCCGCGCCGAAGACGGCGAAAAAATCACGCCCGAACATCTCTCGGCGGAACTCAAACGCAGCGCGAAACCGCTCGTCGCGTTCGGCGACAACGGAAACGTCAAACCGATTGCTTCTTACGACAGTTTATTTAATTCTTTCAACGTCGGCGCAAACAGCGGAACGCTCGAAGAAGCCGTTTCGGAACTCGAAACGCAAATGATAAAAGACGCTCTGACGCGCCACAAATGGAATATCTCGCGCGTCGCAAACGAACTCGGACTGACGCGGCGCGGCTTGTATATGAAAATCGCGCGTTACGGAATCGAGAAAGCGGCTTGAAGTATTCGGCATTTAAGATTCAACTTTAAACCTTGAATTTTGAACCGCAAGCGAAACACCAAAACCCATCAGCAAAAAAAACATCATCGCAACTTCGCCGTCGCCCAGACTGTAATTTACAAGACTGCTAATGAAAAATCCGACTAAACCGCCGAAACAACCCAAAATAATTCCTTGCGTCTGCCAATCATTCAAATGCGGAATGCGGATTGCGGATTGCGAAGTTGAAGAATCAAAATCCGAATCTGGAATTTCTAACTCTGAATCGGCAATTTGAGATTTGGAATTTGGAATTTGGAATTTGGAACGCCGCAAAAGCGTCCGGGCGTAAATCCATAAAACCCAAAACCATAAAAGCAGCGCGGGCAAACCGCGTTCGACCAGAAGCTGCAAAGGCGTCGAATGAAAATGGCTCGCTTCGAGTCTGCCGTTGTCGAACAAATGCCATTCTTCCTTAAAGCGTTTGACCGAATCCATTCCAACGCCGAGAAGAAAATTGCGCGGATTTTTTGTCCATAAGTCGAAACCTTCACGATAAACCGTTTGGCGATAATTTACCGACGCTTCATTTTTGTCGTAAAAATCAACTTTTCTGGTCTGCTGCATTACGAAAAATCCGCCGAGCGCGACGGGCAAAATTATTGCCGCTAAACCGAGCAGCATTTTGCGGTTTCCGTTTGCCAGAACAATCGAACAAGCCGAAAGCAAAAATGCGATTTCCGCCGAGCGCGTAAACGTCGTCAGAAGCGCGAAAATCATCACGACGAGACAAAATCCGAGCGCGAGCAATTGCCGATTTGTTATTTTCACGCTTTGGTCTCGCGTTTCGTTTTCTAAATTTTTAAATTTACGACTGAAAACTTTGTGTCTTGAAACGAGCGCGACGAAAAGCCCGAACACAAGCGATAAAATCATTTGCAATACTTCGGCGTAAGTAATTATTTGCCCGTAAAATCCGGCGTAGCGCCAATCTCGATTGCGCTTCCAACTTCCGACGCCGAGTTTTTCGAGCGCGTTTCCGCCCGTGAGCAAATCCGATTTTCGCACTTTGACCGTAAAATAATAAGGCGTGTGGAAACATTCGAGATAAGTCGCGTCATTTTTTTCGATTTCAGCGACTAACTCGTCGGGCGTGCTGATTTTTTTGCCTTCGACTTCGACAATCGTGTCGCCGTCGGTTAAAGGCGCGGCTTTATTTTCGGCTGTCGCGGCATTATCGAAACTTCTCAAATTTTTTCCTTTGGCGCGCAGGTAAATGTCGTGATTAAAATACTGACCTTTGGCAAGCGGACTTTGCGGCGAAACGTTTGAGATTTCCACGCCGCGCCCGATGACGCGCTCAATCGGCGACCAAGCCGCGCTGACCATACAGGAAAAAATCAGCGCGAACGCCAGAAATTTGACGGCGGAGATGTTTCGTAAGTTATTGATGACAAAATAGAAAATCAAAAAAAGCCCGACGTTGCGAAGTTTATCAAGCGAAATATCGGGCGCGTATGAAAAAATTGAAGTGATGACAGCCCAGCCGACGAAACTCAATAAGGCAAAATCGAGCGGCGTTCGGACAAATTTCGGGCGCGGTTTTATGAAAAATCGAATTATCGAAGCCGTCATTCCCGAAAGCCAGGCGATTTGCGTAGCGGCAATCGAATGCGGCGCGGACAGAATCATTAAAATTAAAAAGATAAAAGCGACGCGCTCAAGCCATCGAGCAAAAAGATTTTCCGTTTCGATGCCCGAAAGTTCGTCAAGCTGTTTGATTATTTTTTGCATAGGCAAATCAATGGTAAACGGTAAGCGGTAAATGGTAAATCAAACAATGCTCTTGCATTTACCATTTACCGCTTACCGTTTACCATTGGAGTAAATATGAATATCGAAAATCTGCAAACAGACTTGAGCGTAAAAGCCGAAATCAAACTTTATTACGATTTATACGTTCCCGACGCGGCGAAAAAAAACGCGCCGCTGCTCGTCGCCGTTCACGGTTACGGAGCGCACAAGCGCTATATGATGCGCGAAGCCGGATTAATCGCGCCGAAAAATTTTGTCGTCGCGTCTCTGCAAGCGCCCAATCAGCATTTCCGCCAAACCGACAGCGGATTCAAAGTCGGATTCGGCTGGCTGACCGATTATAAAGCGGAAGAATCGGTTCGTTTGCATCACGATTTTTTGCTGCGAGTCATAGAAAAACTCGCGGAAGATGAAATTATTGACGCGCGGAAAATTTACCTTTACGGATTTTCGCAAGCCTGCGCGCTGAACTTTCGTTTCGCTTTTACGCATCCTTACATTTTGCGCGGCGTAATCGGCGCGTGCGGCGGCATTCCTTCGGATTTAGCGACAAACGAAATTTATAAACCGACAAAGGCTGATGTTTTATACTTTTACGGCGACGATGACGAATTTTATCCGCTTGAAAAATTTCAAAAGTTCGAGCAAACCCTAAAGAATTATTTGCCGAACTTTCAATCAAAACGTTACAACGCCAAACACGAAATCACCGGCAAAATGCGCGAAGACGCGAGGAAATGGATAGTTGATAGCGCATAACGGACAAGAAATTTCAATTATTCGTTATTAATTATCCGCTATTTGTTGATTTTCAGTTTTCTGATTTCGACTTTATTTTGAATTTCCGGCGGCAGAAGCAGTTGCGGAACATTTTCGCCGGTTTCATTTTTGAGAATTTCCACCTGCAAATTTTCAGGCTTTATAGACTCTAAAATCGAGCGTCCGCCGTAAAGCACGATTGTTTGTTTCGTTTTCTGTTTTGACGGGAATTGAAAAAAGTCTCTCGACGCGCTTTTCGCCGATTTTGAAACTAACGTCAACCGTTGCGTCAAGCAGCGTCGCCTTTGGATTGACAAGGTTAAGCGCGACTTGTTTGGCTGTAAAATCTTCGCGCCCGTTCTCGATGCTGATTTTTTCGGTCGAGACAGAATCCAGCGATTTGATATAACTTTCCGGCGCGCGGACACGAACCGTTTCCGGCGTAATCGTTTCGCTGTAAATCTCGAAATTTTCGGCTAAATTTCCTTCTGTTTCGGCTTTGACCGCGATTTCCCGCTCTTCGACTTTTTCTATCTTGACGGCGATTTTATTCGGCTGAATTTCTTCGAGCCGCACGCCGGTCGGAAGTTCGACATTGACGTTTTCCGGCGAGATTTGGACGATTCGGTCGCCCGCCGCTGTATCCGTTAAATCAAGCGACACGATTAAATCGCGCTGGTTGAATTGTTCGATTTTCCGCTTGTCGCCGTTAATTACCAGATCAACTTCCTGAACGGGCGAGTTTGTAATTTCCGTATCGTTCGAGACGCGAATGTTCAAAGGAACGCTTCGCAGTCGGGCAGTCGTCGGCGCGCGCAGTCCCGTAACGCCGAGCCAAAGCGCCAGTGTAATTACCAGCGCAACGACCTTTGTCAACCAATCTTCCAAAAAAACACGCCGAAACAAGCGGCGAACAAAGATTTGCCGCTCTGCTTTTTGAAAAAATTTTTCGGTCGGGAATGTGAAAAGCATAAAATTCCAGATTCAAAATTCCAGATTCCAGATTCCAATTTTGAATCTGGAATTTTGAATTATCCGATTGTGATTTCCGTTTCGGCTTCCTTCATTGTTTTGGTCGGCTCTTGATTATTTTCAACTGTCGGCAAATCCATCGCCCGCAAAATCAAATTTCGGAGCGCGGTCGTGTCCAAATTCCGCACGACTTTGCCGCCGTCAACAAACGTAATCAAGCCGGTTTCTTCGGAAACAACCACCGAAACAGCGTCAGTTCCTTCGGTAATACCGATTGCCGCGCGATGGCGCGTGCCGAGTTCGCGCGAGATGCCCGGATTTTTTGTCAGCGGCAAAAAAACCGAAGCCGAAGCGATGCGCTCGCGCTGAATGATCACCGCGCCGTCGTGCAGCGGCGTCGCCGGATTAAAAATCGTAACCAGCAAATCGTAACTGAGTCGGGCGTCGAGCGGCACGCCCGCGTCAATAAAATTTCTCAATCCGACATTTCGCTCGATGACAATGAGCGCACCGGTTTTTTCGGTCGAAAGCGTCGTCGCCGCCAGCACGATTTCGTCGTAAATCGTGTCGCCGAGTCCGTTCTGCCCGCGCCGCAGAATGGGAAAGCGCAGACGATTGCCGAAATAAATCAGCGCCTGCCTGATTTCCGATTGGAAAAGAACGATAATCGCCACGCCGATATACAGAACCGCCGAGCGAAGGACGAATTCGAGCGTGGCGAGTTCCTGCGCCACCGCAAGCCAGTAAAGCAAAGCCAGAGCAATCATTCCGACAACCGTCGGAACTGCCCGCGTGCCGCGAAGAAGTTTCAGCACGACATAGACGAGAACAAAAACCAAGCCAATATCCAGCGCGTTTCGCGCCGTGTTAATGGTTGGTATGTAATCGTTCAAAGACACTTTTTTTAACTGAAAAATGAGAGGCGGGAAATTACAAATTAAATGTTGTTTCTAATTTTCTCCCAATTCTAATCCGCTCAACTTATGTCGCCTATAATCTCTTTGTTTTTGCCGCCGCGAACCTCGCCGCTTTTAAGAATATCATAACTATTTTCAATGGGTCTTTCTATTTCCGGTTAGAATTTGGTTAATGATTTCGAGAAACCTGTCACGCGGACGATAGTTTTCGAGACTGATAAAATAATTAATCGAAAATTATAAAGCGGAAGAATCGCCGCTTTCGTAGTTTTGGATGCAGGTTACGGAGTTTTCAGATTGCCGGAGAATTTTTCTTTTAAGATTTTTTGCGGTGCATAAAACCTACGAGATTTCCTTTTGCGTCAACCACGCCGAGCGCGCCGATGCCGTTTTCGCGCATCAACTCCTTAGCATCGGTGAGAAGCACGTTCGATTCGACGAAGTATTCGGGCGTTACGGGACGCATTACGGTTTGAATCTGCGTCTTGTGCCAATCTTCGCGCCGCAGCTTTTTCAAATCTTCCAATGACAAAATTCCGTAAAGCTGTCTGTCTTTAGCAACCGGAAAAACCGTCTGGCGATGGACGGGCAAAATTCGGTCAATAAAATAAAGAACGTCGGCTTCGGGGCTGATCGTAACCGGAATCTGCATCACGTCTTCGACGATAAGTTTTTCCTGTTCCTTAGTTTGGCGAATAATTCCGCTCGCCGAATCATAAAGAAATACGCCGACGAGAATCGTCCAAAAACCCGTAAAAAAATCGCCGCGCACAAGCGTAATAAAAGTTCCGAAGAGAATTAACACGCCGGCGATAATTTGCCCGCAGCGACCGGTTAAAACGGTCGCCTCATTCAAATCCGTGCCGCGCCGCCACAAGTAAGCGCGCAGAACTCTGCCGCCGTCGAGCGGATAACCGGGGAAAAGATTAAAAATCGCCAGCAGCAAATTCCACAGAAAAAGCAGAAAACTCAGCTTCGCAATAATATCCGTGCCGAGCGCGTTGGCAATTGCCAACAAAGCCAAAAACAAAAGCGCGAGCAAAAAACTGGCGAGCGGTCCGGCGATAGCGATGCGAAATTCGGCGCGCGGCGTGTCGGGTTCGCGCCGAAATCTGGTTAAGCCGCCGAACGGATGAAGCACGATTTCGACAACCTGCACCTTTTCCCGGCGAGCAACGACGGCGTGCGCGACTTCGTGTATGAAAATCGAGGCGAAAAATACAAGAGTCGTCAAAAATCCAAAAAAGAAGCCTGCAAAAGAATTGTCGAAAGCCGAATCAATGCTGCTCGCCGTCAGCCAGGACATCAACGCCAGCACGAAAAACCAGCGATAATCTACGCGCACCGGAATTCCGAAAACGTGCGCGAGTATAATCTGACGCTTAAAAAATTGAATCAACCGCATCGGTAAAATTAAAACACAAAAACAAGTCGCGGTGAAACGACGATGCGGCGCGGAGAGAATTCTCTCCGCGCCGCATTTGTAAAATATTCTATCGTTTTAGGCTTCAAACGGAATTTCGGCATTTTGGAGAAAATGAAGCTCGTTGCGCGAAACTTTTTCGAGCAGTTCCGGCTCGTCAAACATTTTGAGCAATCCGCGCACCGTCGCGTAACGCGGCTCTTCCGAAATTGTTACGGGCAAATTTACAAAATCGCGCATATATTGTTCGATGCCGCTCAAAAGCGCGCCGCCGCCGGTCAAAATAATTCCGCGGTCGTAAATATCGGCGGCAACTTCCGGTCGCAGTTCGGTCAGCGTATCTTTAACAATTTGCGCGGCGCGGCGAACGATACCTTCGACTACCGGATAAATTTCGCCTATCGTTACATCAACCGCCGCCGGGCTTCCCGTCTGCACGTCGCGCCCGCGCACGATAAATTTCTTTTCGATTTCTTCCGGCAAAAAAGTCGTCGCAAATCGCGTCTTTATAACTTCGGTCGTTTCATCGCCGATTTGCAGACCGCGATGCCGGCGCAAATGATTTGCCAGCGCCAGATTGATGTCGTCGCTGCCGAGCCGTTCCGAGCGCGAATGAACTACAGTTCCTTTGGCGATAACGGCGATATTGGTCGTGCCTGCGCCGATGTCAATAACTGCCGAAGCGCGTTTGTCGCGCGGCGTAACACCCGCGCCGAAGGCTGCCGCCAAACCTTCTTCCATCATATAAATTTTACCGATGTGCGCGTCTTCCGCCGCGTTCAGCAAAGCTCTCTGTTCGACGTGCGTGACATCGGAAATCATACTCATTACGGCTTGCAGAGAAACCTGCGAGCCGCCGCTTTTCGCCTTTTTGACGAAATGCGCGAGCATTTTTTTCGTGCGCTCGAAATCCGCCACGACGCCGCCGCTCAAGGGCGCTAAAACTGTAATATCGCGCGCTTCGCGTCCGCGCATATCGAAGGCTTCCTGACCGTAGGCGACAATTTCGCCCGATAATTCGTTGACGGCAATCACTGACGGCTCATCAAGCACGATGTCGCGTCCTTTGACGGCAATCAGAGTGCTTGCCGTTCCCATATCAATCGCTATCGAATCGGTAACGAATTTTTTTAACGATGAAATTCCTATCATATAAGGCATTCCCCTTGTTCAGATACAATGAATCAAATTATTCAAACTCTTTTAAGTGATGCGACACACTTTAGGAAACAGGCAATTTCAGCCTAATTCCATTTTACCTCGAATAAGGACACTGACTGCAAGCGATTTTTTACAGTCAGCGATTTTTGCGGCGTGAGGTCAAACAAATTTCCGCTGGCTTGCGCTGTGGCTTCGCTGATTAAAATTTGTCCGCCGCGAGCGTTTGACTCAAGTCTCGAAGCGAGATTTACGGCATCGCCAATCGCCGTATATTCCGAGCGTTGTTCCGAACCGATATAACCGACAGTCGCTTCGCCCGTGTGAAGCCCGATTCCGATGCTTATCCGGCTGAAATTTTCAGATTCTAACTCGACGTTTAAGGTTGTCAGCCGTTTTTGCATCGCCGCTGCGGTTTTCACGGCGTTTTTCGCATCATCCGGCGTTGCGGTCGGCGCACCGAAAATCGCCATTAAACCGTCGCCCAAATACTTATCGAGCGTTCCGCCGTGCGCGAAAATTATTTCCGACATTGCCGTAAAAAAACGATTGAGAACGCCGACTACGTTTTCGGGCTTTTCCTTTTCGGAAAACGCCGTAAACCCGCGAATGTCGGCGAAAAGAATCGTGATAGTCTGATTGACACCGCCCAATTTGAACGAATCCGGGTTTTCGAGCAATTGCTTGACGACGTATTCGGGCATAAAACGGCTGTAATTCGCCCGCGCGACTTCTTCACGCGCCAGACGTTTATGCGCTTTGACGGTTTCGATTGTAACGGCGGTTTGCGCCGCGACCGCGCTTATTAACTCTAAATCATTCGGAGTAAAGGCGGAAAACGGATTCAGACGGTCGGCGTAAATCACGCCGTGAACGTTCGATTCAGTTATCAGAGGGGCGCAGATGGTCGAGCGCACGCCTTGCAAAACGATTGATTCGGCGGTCGAAAGCTGCGCGTCGCTCATTACGTCCTGCGATAAAAGCGCGACTTTTTCACGCATTACCTTTTGCGTAATCGTCCGGCTGATTGACAATTTTTCGGCTGAGTTTTCCATTCCTCCGTCACGCGCTCTGACGGCAATCGGAAAAAATTTATCGTCCGAAATTTTACCGTCTTTGGTTTCTTCCGCAATCAAAGCGACAACTCTGTCGGCTGGCGTTCCGCGAAAGACCAAATCCGTCGCTTTGTCAAAAATTTCATTCAAGTCAAAAACCGTGCCAATTGTTCGGCTTAGTTCATAAAGTAAATCTAAAACCTTCGCTTTACGGCGCAGTTCCTTGATTTCGGCGGGCGTCGCGGTTTTCGCCTCAGACAGAAAACCCGAATGGCTTCCGATAATTTCCTGCGCCGACATCAGCATTTGCGTGTGTCCGAGCGGCTGGTCATTGTATTTTACGTTTTTTGCGATTTCCGATTTTGCCGCCGAATCATCAAACGATTTGACGGAATTTTCAATTTTGTTTTGTGAAATTTCCGCAGATTTCGCGCTGCTGATTTTATCGAATGTCAATCGTGTTTCGCCGATCACGATTTCGTCGCCAGATTCGAGAATTTTTTCGAGTTTCGGCGTTCCGTTGACAAAAACTTTATTGACGCTGCGTTTAATTTCGCCGTTTGCCGAATAGCCGTCAACGATTTTAAAATCGTTCGCGTCGGTAATAATTTGCGCGTGGCGTCGAGAAACGCGACGATCATTGAGAACAATGTCGTTATCTTTGCCTCTGCCGATGCTGTAAACCGACAGCGGAAGCAATTTCACTTCCCAGCCGTTGCCGCTCGCGTCTGTAATTTTGAGAATAGCGTTCACATTCCTAATGGTAAAAGCCGAGTGGTAAATGGTAAATTAAGACATCATAAATTTACCATTTACTACTCGGCTTTTACCACTATTCGATGATTTATTTCGATAACAACGCCACGACGCAAATCGCGCCGGAAGTTTTTGAAGCGATGAAACCTTTTTTGACGGAGTTATACGGAAATCCGTCGTCGTCTTATAATTTCGGACGCAAAACGCGCGAAACCATCGAAAAAGCGCGTGAACAAACCGCTGATTTGCTCGGCGCGAACGATTCGGAGGAAATCGTTTTCACGTCCGGCGGCACGGAAAGCGATAATTGGGCGATTTGCGGAACATTGCTCGCTAGTTCCGATAAGAAACACATCATTACAACGCGAGTCGAACACGAAGCCGTTCGTAAACTTTGCGAAAAGCTGGAAACGAACGGTTATGAAGTAACCCGGCTCGATGTTGACGAAAATGGTTTTTTGAATTTGGACGAGTTGAAAAATTCGCTCCGAACAGATACGGCAATCGTTTCCGTAATGCTGGCAAACAACGAAACGGGAATTTTATTTCCGGTCGAGAAAATCGCGCGTCTCGTCAAAGAAAATTCCGATGCGATTTTTCACGTTGACGCCGTGAACGCGGTCGGAAAAATTCCGGTTAATTTAAAAGAAAGCGAAATAGATTTGCTTTCCCTTTCTGGACATAAATTTCACGCGCCCAAAGGAATCGGCGCGCTTTACGTCAAAAACGGCGTCGAGCTTCCTTCAATTTTCGTCGGCGGAAATCAGGAAAACGGCAGACGCGCGGGAACGGAAGCCGTTCATCAAATCGCCGCAATCGGCGCGGCGGCGGATTTTGTCAAAGATTTTTCCGCGATGGAAAAAATCCGAGCTTTGCGCGACCGTCTGGAAAACGAAATTTTGCACAAAATTCCAAATTCTCGGTTAAACGGAACGAACAATCCAGATTTTCGACTTCCGAATACTTCAAACATTTCCTTTGAAAATCTGAATGGCGAAGCGATTCTGGCAAAGCTGAATGATGCGGGCGTTTGCGTCTCGACCGGTTCGGCTTGCAACGCGGAAACGCACACGGCTTCGCCGGTTTTGCAGGCGATGGAAATTCCTTATTCGCGGGCAATGGGCGCGATTCGTTTTTCTTTGGGAAGATTTAACATCGAAGCGGAAGTTGATTTTGTCCTGGAAATTTTGCCGAAGATTATTGGTGAATTGCAGGAAATGGCTTTATAAATTTTTTCCGATCTTTAAATTTGAGCAAGACGGTTCAAACCGTTAAATTGCGGCTCGGAATGGTCGAAAATTTCGTCGAGTTCCTTTTCGACGCTTCCGTGCAGAGGCTTTAATTCTTTAATCAGCGGCGCAAAATTTTCAAAATCGTAAAGTTTCGCATCGAGCAGATGCGAGCCTGTTACATTGGTCAGAGCCGTCATAATTGATGAGCGAACGTGCGGAATTTCCTTTGCAAGTTCGCTGATTAATCTTTTGACGCGGGCGCGTTTCAGATTCGGCTGCGAGCCGCATAAATTACAGGGAATTATCGGAAATTGTTTTTCTGCGGCGAATTTTGCGATTTCTTTTTCCTGACAATAGACGAGCGGGCGAATCACCGTATTTCGTCCGTCGTCCGAACGCAGAATCGGCGGCATCGCTTTTAACTGTCCGACGAAAAACAGATTCAGCAAAAATGTGTTGATAACATCGTCGGCGTGATGACCGAGAGCGATTTTCGTGCAGCCTTCTTTAACGGCGGTCGTGTATAAAATTCCGCGTCGCAGACGCGAGCAAACCGAACAAAAAGTTTTACCTTCGGGAACGAGTCTGGTGACAATCGAATAAGTGTCTTCTTCGACAATTTTATATTCGACGCCGACGCTTTCCAGATATTCGGGCAAAATGTGCGCGGGAAAATCAGGCTGTTTCTGGTCGAGATTGACGGCGAGAATTTCAAATTTCACCGGCGCGCGTTTTTGCACGTCAAGCAGTAAATCGAGCATTGTGTAGCTGTCTTTTCCGCCCGAAAGACACACCATTATTTTATCGCCGTCGGCAATCATCGAAAAATCGCGGATGGCTTCGCCCATTTTCTTGAGCAATTTTGTTTTCGTTTTACTTTCTACAAACAATTCCTATTTCTCCTAATTCGTTTCCAAGCTCGCGCGAAAGAAAGTCGAATTTGCAATTTTACCATAAACCATCGAAGATTCCTCGACACGAAACCCGAAAATCTTTATATTGTAAAAATCCGACAGGCGTAATAATCAAATAAAACAAAGCGATTTAAATTAAAAGAGAAGAAGAAAATTATAATGGCAAAAGAAAAAAAGAAATTAAGCAAGAGCGCGAAGACCGCCGCGAAATTGTTGGAAAATTCAAAATTATTAGCGGCTTCAAAAGCGGCAAACGATTCAAAGACGCCGCAAACTCCAAAACCGCTGGGATTTGCCGTCAAAACAAACGCGCCGAATAAAATGCGCCCGGAAAAGAAGCGCGGATAAAACCGTTTGTAAATTTACTGACCGGCGCGGCGATATATAAAATTAAGCAGTTCAAACTGCCGCCGTTCATAGATTTCTGGCATCGTTAAACGCGCGTTTTTAATCATAGGTAATCTCCCGCAATGATTTTTTTTACCCGGAGAATTGTAATATGAAAAAACTTGCATTTGTTTATATCCTGCTCGGACTTTTGGGAATTTCAGTTATGGCGCAAGCCGGACGCGCTTCGCGTCCGAGAGTCGTTACGACTTCGACCGCACAGACGAACGAGCAGACGGATACTTCAAGTCAACCTTCGGCTAAACGCCCGCCGGTTTTGATTGGCGACACTAAATCCGGGAATCAAACACAGACAGGTTCAGAAAAACCCGAAGCGACTGTCGAAGATGACGGCGAGATCATCAAGGTCGAAACCAATCTGGTTACAATGCCCGTTTCGGTGCTTGACCACGACGGCAGGTTTGTTTCCGGCTTGAAGCAGCAGGATTTTCATATTTTTGAAAACAATATGGAGCAAAAAATCGAGTATTTTGCTTCGGTCGAACAGCCGTTCACGGTCGTTTTGATGCTCGATGTCAGTCCTTCGACGCAGTTTCAGATTGAAGAAATTCAAAATGCGGCGATTTCCTTTGTCAATCAATTGCGGCGCGACGATAAAGTCGCGGTTATCTCGTTTGACGAGCGGGTTCACGTTTTGAGTCCGCCGACCAATAATCGAAACGCGCTGCAAAATGCGATTATGCAGGCTCGATTCGGCGACGGAACGAGCCTGTATGATGCGGTTGACGACGTTATAAACAGACAGCTTCGCCAAATCGAAGGACGCAAAGCGGTCGTGCTTTTTACGGACGGCGTGAATACGACTTCGCGGCGAGCGACTTATGAAAGCACCGTGCGCGACACCGAAGAAGTTGACGCGCTGTTTTATCCGATTCGTTACGACACTTTTATGGATATGCAGGGCAGAAACGGCGGCGGTGGCGGCGGCGGAAATTATCCGCAAGGCGGCAGTGTCGGAGTCGGCGGAATTATCGGAATTATTTTGGGCGGCGGCAATGCGTCAGGCGGAAATTATCCGCGCGGCGGAGGTGGAGGCGGTTATCCGCGGCGCGGCGGCGCGGGCGCGGGTTCGAGTCGAGCCGAATACGAAACGGGTCGGCGTTATCTGGAAGACCTCGCCAGAAACAGCGGCGGCAGAATGTTTGAAGCGAACAACGATTTAGACGCGGCGTTTTCCGGCATCGCCGAAGAGCTTCGCCGCCAATACACAGTCGGTTATTATCCCGAAACTGTCGGGCAAAAGGGCGAACGCCGCCAGATTCGCATCCGCGTCCAGCGTCCGAATTTAGTCGTCAGAGCAAAAAACAGCTACGTCGTCGGCGAGACCGACAGGAAAATTGCCGGACACTAGACGAAGAATAATTTTTTATTTAGTCGCAAACCGTTTTATCTAAACGGTTTGCGACTTTTTATTTGCAGATTTTGTTATTAGGATTTGTTGAAATTTTTCTGGCGTTTCGCTCTGATTCCGGCGTGCGTTCTAGCTTGAACTTCCAATTTTTATTTACTCACTTGAAACTTTTCACAGTTCTAAATTAAACTATCTGTTTTTGGACGAGTCCGAAATTCGCACAGTAAGATTTAATAACATTTTCAAAAGGAATTTAATAAAATTATGAAAAGAGTCGGTATTTTAGTCGGGCGCGAAGTGACGTTTCCCGAATCAATTATTAGAAGCATAAATGAAAAAAGCAATGGCGAAGTTGTCGCCGAAATGGTCAATGTCGGCGGCATTCGTCTGGACGAAGCGAAAAAATATGATGTCGTGATTGACCGCATTTCGCACGAAGTTCCGTATTATCGCGCGACTCTGAAACAGATGGCGCTCGAAGGAACTTATATTATCAACAACCCGTTCTGGTGGTCGGCGGACGATAAATTTTTTAACTTTTGCCTGGCGACGAAGCTCGGCGTGGCGATTCCGAAAACCGTTTTGCTGCCGCAGGAAAAATACATCGCGGATATTACGCCCGAATCTTTGCGTAATCTCGAATTTCCGCTTGATTGGGAAGGAATCGTCAATTACGTCGGATTTCCCGCATTTTTGAAACCGTTCGACGGCGGCGGCTGGAAAAACGTCTCGAAAATCTGGAGTCTGGAAGAACTTTGGTATGTTTACAACCAAACGGGAACGCTTTGTATGACGTTGCAGGAAGGCATCGAATACGACCAATTCGTGCGCTGCTATTGCGTCGGAAAAGAAAAAGTTTTGATTATGCCGTATGACCCTTCAAAACCGTATCTGTCTGGCGCGCAATATGTTCCCGACCCGAATTACCTTTCGCCTGAACTGACGACGCGCGTCGAAAATGACGTGCGGACGATCTGCAAAGCGCTCGGCTACGATTTGAACACGGTCGAATTCGCCATCAAAGACGGCATTCCGTATGCGATTGATTTTATGAATCCGGCGCCCGATGCGGAACTTGCTTCGGTCGGCGAATATAATCACAACTGGATTGTCAACGAGATGACCGATTTTATCTTGAGAAAATTAAAAGAAGGCTTTGACACGCCCGAACTTCGCTGGACTGCGATGCTGAATCCGGCGGCGAAAACCGAAAGGAAACCGGCGACAAAAGCGACTGCTAAAGCTACGGCAACGAAAGCGGCTTCTAAAACCACGACGAAACCGAAAGCCGAAAAGAAAACGCAGCCGAAAAATGCCAGCGCGGAATAAAAGATTTTTCAGATGTTTACAAAGAAGCAAAGGCAAACTCAAAGTTTCGAGTTTGCCTTTGCTTTTAAGTTTTATTTTTTTCGATTTAACGAGCGCAGAAGAAAACTTAGTTTCCCCGAACGTCGGAGGAAAATAATTTAAGTTCTTCGTCGCTGTGCGGCAATTTAATCAAACGCTCGAATTTGAAATTGATTTTTTCGAGCAGTCTGACGGAACTTTCGTTTTCCTGCGAAGTGATTGCGAGAACGCGCTTGAAACCCAAAACTTCTCTGCCGTAATTCATCACCGCGTCAGAAGATTCAAACGCGAAACCTTTGCGTTCAAACTGCGGCAAAAAAGCAAAACCAATGTCCGCATCCGGCAAAGAATCGCGCTTGACAAAGCCGCAAATCCCAATTGGTTCAGCGGTTTTCTTCAATTCAACCGCATACATTCCAAACCCGAATTGTTTGTAACTTCCGACAAAACGGCTTTCAATATAATCACGCGCCTGTTCAATTGTTCGCATGCTTCTGTCGCCGATATATTTGATAAACGACGGCTGATTTAACAAATCAAGAATAAATTCCGCATCTGCGACTGTTACTTCTCGAAGAATTGTGCGCTCGGTTTCAAGAATTTTCACGGTTTTTCTACATTCTGACTTTATTTTATTGTGAAATATTGACTTTCCAAAGGCGTGCTTTTTTATAAATTTGTTCGTTAGCTATTCGATCAAAAACTAATTCGTGGTTGTTTAGCCAGCGAAGGTCTAAAGTTGTATCTTCATTTTTATGCGTAACAGGATGCGCTTCAGCATTTGCCGCGATGGGGACGATCCAAATTTGTGAACCGCCCCAAAATTTCAAATCAGGACTTTCTTTCATCGGTTTCGGGTCAAAAGTTGCATAAGCGACAATATTTCCGTCAGGAGAAGGAACAGCAAGACCGCTTGCTTGTTTCGGTTTAGAAATTATTTGCTTTGATTTTCCATCCGGCGAACTAATGGTAATGCCGGCAGCAGTCGCAAAAACAAGACGGGAACTATCGGCAAACCAAGGATTCCATGATGGTTTAATATAATCCCAATCTTCGTAAGGGTGAATAATGAATTTTCCAAGATTGGTCCAAGATGCTTTTTGTTTGTCGTAAATTAATAAATTACTGTTGCCACCGCCTCTTGAAAAGGATGGAGCAATGGCAAAAAATCTTCCATCGGGTGAAGGAATCAAAAGAGCGTCGGTATTCAATAGAGAATTATATTTTGCAATTTCGCCTTTAGAACTTTGAATTGCCGAATGAACAAATTCGCTGGTTGTTGAGTATGCGCCCTGAGAAATTTCTGTATTCTTGATATTGGTAAAATAATTTTGCAGCCACAGCACTGAATTTTCATTCGGAAGAAATGCTACTCGCTCCATAAATGAAGAGTCCAAATTTTCGGGCAATCTTCCTTTCGCTAAAATTTTTCCATCGAGCGAAACTGTCGAGTAATTTCCATCTCGAAAACAGTTCAAACTTTTACCGTCAGATGTCCATCCATAAAGGAAGGCATTCGCAAGTGATTGTCGTGCCTGTAAATTGCCGTCAGCATCCATCACGGCAATTTCAGAGGTTAAAGTTGAACGCCCTAGTCCTCCGATAAATTTATCTTTGCCGATACGAACGTAAGCAATCTGAAAACCATTAGGACTTGGAATCGGATTGTAAGCATTTTCATTTTCAGATAAAAGAATTTCGCCGGAAGTTAAAATCTGCTTAGTCAGATTATCGGCTTGAATATCCAGCACAGAAGAAGATTCAGTTTGTATCTTTACAGGCGCGAAATACCAAAACGCGAAAGTCGTTAGACCAACGAGGAAAGCTATTGTTAAAGCAAAAAAATTATAAATAATTCTTCGCATAATTTTTATTTTGAATTATCGCTTATCAATCGAAATAGTATTACTTGTTGTGCTTCGTTCGCCTAATTCACTTTGCTGACGCGCGTGATACGAACTGCGCGTCAAGGGCGAAGATTCGACGTGCTTGAAACCTAAGCTCAAACCGATTTTTTTCCATTCGGCGAATTCTTCGGGCGTCACGTAGCGTTCGACGGGCAAGCGACGTTCGTAAGGCTGTAAGTATTGTCCAATCGTCATAATGTCGCAGGAAACCGAACGCAAATCTTTCATCAATTCGATGACTTCTTCAAACTGTTCGCCCAAGCCAGCCATAATTCCGCTTTTGGTTTTCATTCGCGGAAACTGCGTGTCTCGATAAAAAGCGGCGCGTTCGAGCAAGGTTAAAGTTTGCTGATAATTTGCGTCGGGACGAACGCGGCGATAAAGTCTCGCAATCGTTTCCGTGTTGTGATTCAAAACTTCGGGACGCGCGGCGAGAACCGTATTCAAAGCGTTTTCGTCGCCGTTGAAATCGGGAATTAAGACTTCGACGCGGCAAGTCGGATTGACTTCGTGAACTTTATGAATCGTTTCCGCCCAATGCGCCGCGCCGCCGTCCGGCAAATCGTCGCGGTTGACCGATGTGATAACGGCGTGTTCGAGTCCTAAATGTCCGACGGCTTCGGCAACGTGCATCGGCTCAAACGGGTCTAAATCCATCGGTTTGCCTTTGTTGACGGCGCAAAAACCGCAATGTCTGGTGCAAGTGTCGCCGCCGAGCATAAACGTCGCGGTTTTGTCCGTCCAGCATTCAAAAATGTTCGGACAGCGCGCTTCCTGACAAACCGTGTGCAGGTTCAAACCGTCAATCAACGCCAGAACTTTATTCTGATTGGTCGGGTCGCCGATTTTTATTTTCAGCCAATCGGGTTTTTTCAGACGTTCTTTTTTCTTTTTGACGAAATTTTGAATTAAAACTTTTTCTTCAATCATAAACTTGAAACTTCAAAAACTTTGAAGAATTATGAAAACATTTTACCATTCGCGCCGCAAATTGTCGTTTGACAAACAGTTGGGAAATTCATAGATTCAGAATATAGACTTTTTTGTAAAGATTCAAATATGAAGCATTTAAGCCGAAAAATCCGAATTTTAATAATTGTCGCGGCATTTTTAGCAAGCGTGTCATTTGCCGACGCGCAGGCAAATTATAAACAGGAAATCGAAAAATGGCGCGCCGAACACGAAACGGATTTGAAAAAAGACGGCGGCTGGCTGACGGTTGCCGGACTTTTCTGGCTCAAAGACGGCGCAAATTCCGTCGGCGCGGGTTCGGGTTTTGATGTCGAACTGCCAGCCGATTTCAAAGGTAAATTCGGCGTCATCAATTTTCAAAACAGCGCGGCAAATTTGAAAGTAGAAAACGGCGTGCAGGCAACAAGCGACGGCAAAAACGTTTCTTCGATTGAATTGGTTTCCGACGAAAATGGAAATCCGACTGTTATCAAAAGCGGCGGTTTGTCGTTTTATTTAATCAAGCGCGAAAATCGTTTCGGCATTCGCCTTAAAAATCAAAATAGTCCTAAACGTTTGAATTTTACAGGTTTGCATTGGTTTCCGATTGATGAAAACTATAAAGTAACGGCGACTTTTGAAGCGTTTAGCGAACCGAAAGAGGTTTTGATCCCGAATGTTTTGGGCGGAAATTTCAAAATGAAAAGTCCGGGAATTTTGAAATTTGAAATCAACGGAAAAAATTATTCGCTTCAGCCGGTTGAGGAAGAAGACCATCTTTTTATCATTTTTCGAGACTTGTCGAGCAAAACCGAAACTTACGGCGCGGGACGTTTTCTTTACGCGGAAAAACCTGTCAACGGAAAGGTAATTCTCGATTTTAACAAAGCCGAAAATCCGCCGTGCGCTTTTACGTCGTTTGCAACTTGCCCGCTTCCGCCGCCGCAAAACCGTCTGAATGTTTCAATAAAAGCCGGTGAAAAACGTTTCGGCGACCATTAAAAAAGTCTGGAGTAAATTCAACGAATTTACTCCAGACTTTCAGAAATTTTTATAATTTCTAGCCGCGCAATCTTTCGTAACGCTTGGCAATCGCGTTCCAATCGGCAACGTCCCACCAAGCCTTTAGATAATCAGGACGTTTGTTTTTGTATGTCAAATAATAAGCGTGTTCCCAAACGTCGTTGCCGAAAAGCGGCTCAACGCCTTTGTGAAACGGCGTATCCTGATTAGGCATCGAACCGATTTCAAGTTTGTCGCCGCTCGCGGTTACGAAAACCCAGCCCGAACCGAATTGTTTCGCGCCCGCTTCATTGAATTTAGTTTTGAAATCGTCGAATGAGCCGAAACTGCTGTCAATCGCGGCGGCTAATTCGCCTTCCGGTTCACCGCTGCCGGATTTCATAATCGTCCAGAACATCGAATGATTGATGTGTCCGCCGCCGTTGTTGCGAACCGCCGAGCGAATGTCTTCAGGCACGGCATCAAGATTCGACAAAATTTCCGAAAGCGTTTTTTCCTGCAAATCACTGTTTTTTGCGACGGCTTCGTTTAATTTGTCAACATACGCCTGATGATGTTTGTCGTGATGAAGTTTCATCGTTTCTGCGTCAATTACCGGTTCAAGCGCGTCATAGTCGTATTCGAGCGCGGGCAATTCAAACGGATATTTTTGGTCTTTTGCTTCGTCTGCCATAATTTTATTTTCTCCTTGTTCTTTTGGTTTTCGGTCTTTATTATTTGGTATTTGGTTTAGTTTTATTCATCAGATTATTCGTTTATATTGATAAAGCCGAAAACCGAAAACCAAAACCAGTCCATTATTTATTCAGCCGGTCGCGGTCCGGCGTCAATGCCTTCGACACTTGCCTGACGCACGACTTTGACGTGCAAATCGTCAATCAAACGCACCTGACACGACAGGCGCGTGTGGTCGTTCAAATCATTTTTGGTAGCGAGAATCGCTCGTTCCGCTTCGCCGATTTCGCCCGGGTCGCCCGCTAAAATCTCGACGCGACAAGTCGTGCATTTCGCATTCCCGCCACAGCGGTGCAAAATGTCAACACCATTGTCTTCGAGCGCGAGAACGAGTTTTTTTCCTTCTTCGACATCGAGAGAAACTTTTCCCGCCGCCGTTTCAGCCATTACTATAAACATTTTTTTCAAAAACTCCTCTGCCATAAATTTTCGGTGAAAACCTGCTGTTTTGAATTTGGCATAAATCAGATTGTAATTCAAATCCGTTTATAAAATCGCAACCAGCGATTTAGTTTCGCCCGGCGCGGCATCGCCTCGATATAAGACCTTTTCGAGAAATAAACCCGACGGCGGCGCGGTAAATCTGGCGGCGGCGGCGGTTTTGAATTTCAAAAGCCGGTGAAAATCTTCGACCGAAGCGTTGCCGCGCCCGACTTCGGCGAGCATTCCGACGATTCGCCTGACCATTTTCCACAAAAAATGCGACGCGCCGATACGGAAACAAATCAAATCGCCGTCGGTAAATATTTGCGCGTGTTCGACTTTGACGATTGTGGGTTGCCTTTTCGTTTCGTCAATTTCACACAGAGACTGAAAATCGTGTCTGCCGACGAGCAATTCCGCCGATTCTTTCATTGCGCCGACTTTTAAATCGTCTTTGATCCACCAAACGAAGTTTTTGGCGAACGCCGTGCGCCGCGTCGAGATTTGATAAAGATAATAACGCGCAACGGCATCGCGTCTCGCGTCGAAATTTTCGGCAGTGTTTAAAACGCGCTTAATGTTGATGTCGTGCGGCAGCAAATCATTAAATCCGAATTGAATTTGGCGCGGCGTAACATTCGCCTGTAATTCCGCAACTCGCAGATGCGCAAATTGCTGCGCGGCGTGAACGCCCGCGTCGGTTCGCCCCGCGCCGCCGAGTTCGACGCGACCGGAAAACAACTGATACGCCGCCTTTTGCAGTTCGCCCTGTATCGTGTTCGCGTTGTGCTGAATCTGCCAGCCGCGATAGCGCGTGCCTTCGTATTCGATTTCTAATTTCCAACTCGGCATTTCTTTAGTGGTAAACGGTAAGTGGTAAATGGTAAGTGTAAATTCGAAAATTTACCACTTACCATTTACCACTTACCACTACTTTCCGATTTTTACTTTTTCGCGGTTTTGGTTGATGGCGACGTAGGTTACGTCGGCTTCGGTGACGCGGACGCTTTGCCCGTGCGAGCCGAAGCGTTCGGCTTCGACGATGACTTTGATTGTGATTGACGAATTTCCGATTTTGATGGTTTCGGCGTAAAAGCTGACCAGATCGCCGATAAAAACCGGCTGAAGAAAGATAACTTCTTTCATTGCGACGGTTACAAATCGGTCGTGTTTCGTGCGCCGGACGGCTTCGACGCCGCCCGCAACGTCAATATAGCTTAAAATAATTCCGCCGAAAACCGTGCCGTGCGAATTCGTATCGCGCGGCATCATTGTAATGCGAATGGCAACTTCTCGCTCGAATTCGGATTGCGAATCGCCGATTGCGGACTTTTCGTTTTTATCTTTCTCGATTTGATTTTGCATTTTTAATTTTTAATTTAGCATTTTTAATTTTCCATCTGCTCAAGCGTCCAATTTTTGATTGCGTCTTTCAATTCGTTCAAGTGATTGTCGAAAAAATGTCCGCAGTTTTTAAAAACGACGAGTTTTGTATCTGTATTTTCAGCGACTTGCGCGACCAGCGAATTCAGACTTTCGAGCGAGCCGAATTCGTCCGAATCGCCGTGAACGAACAAAATCGGTCGGCGATATTCTTTCAGATACGAAAAATCGTATTTATCAACCGGCGTTCCGATGCTGATTAATCGGACGATTCGATTTTCATCGAGCGCGACTTCCGTTCCGACGCGCGAGCCGAAGGAAAATCCGGCAAGCGTTATTTCTTCATTCGGATAATTTTCGCTCAGATAATCGAGACAATCTATTACATCCTGTTTTTCGCCGTTGCCGTCGTCGTGAGTTCCGGTTGACGCGCCGACGCCGCGAAAATTAAAGCGCAATGTTGCGAGTCCGGCTTCGACCAGTCCGGCGGCGGCGCGATAGGCGACTTTGTTGTGCATCGTTCCCTGCCCAAGCGGATGCGGATGACAGACGAGCGCCGCGCCGCGAATTTTGCCCGACGGTTCTTTCAAAATCGCTTCGAGTTGTCCGTGCGACGCCGGAACGAAAAGATTTCCTTTTGGATACATAACTGAAATTTTTGATTTTAGATTTTGGATTTTGGATTAGCAAATACGATTGTTTGAAACATTCGAGCTGACAAATAAAAAACGCGAATCGTAAATTAGATTTACGATTCGCGTTTGGCGATTTACTATCAATTATTACAAAGTTTTACGCGGAATTTTCTCGTCCATCATCGCCGTTTGATAAACGAACGCCGCCATAATCGTCGCCGCTTCTTTCATATCGTCGGCTTGAATGCGGTCGAAAACGTCTTGATTTGAATGATGCGTTCGCGCGCTGTATTCGATTTCGTCCTGAATAAACTGAAAACCCGGAAGTCCGATGCGGTCAAACGGAATATGGTCAGTGCTGCCCGTGTTGGAAAGCGTGACGGTCGTCGCGCCCATATCTTTGAACGGTTCGAGCCACGTTTTGAAAATCGGCGCGACCGCCGGATTGCTCTGCGCGTAAATGCCGCGAATTTTGCCCGTGCCGTTGTCCAGATTGTAATAAGCGTCGAGTTTTTCATAATCCGCGCCTTTGACGAGTTCGGGTTTTGCCTGTTCGCCGACGACCATCGCCTGCATCTGGTTTCCGCCGCCTTTCATCTCGCCGAAATGCTGCGTTACATAATTTGACGAGCCGTAGAGTCCTTCTTCTTCGCCCGACCAGAGCGCGACGCGAATCGTGCGGCGCGGTTTCAAATTGAGCGCGTTGATAATTCTGGCGGCTTCCATCGCCACGGCGACGCCCGCGCCGTTGTCGGTCGCGCCCGTTCCGGCGTGCCACGAATCCATATGTCCGCCGAGCATCACGACTTCATCTTTTAATTTCGGGTCAGTTCCCGGAATTTCCGCCACCGTGTTATATGACATCGGATCGCGGTCGTCGTATTCGGCATTAATATTGACGGTCATTTTCAGCTTCTCGCCGAGATTTATCATTCGCACCAGACGATTGTAATGTTCGGTCGCCATCGTCATTTGCGGAATCATCTTGCTTTCGGCTTCTTTCTGCTGCGGCTGAAGCCGTTTGCTGCTGAAAAGGTCTGCCGGATTTGCCGGAACTTCCTGCGCGACCGTCGCGCTCTGAACGAAAATCGTGCCGCCGCTGCCGCCGCGACTGTTGTCAATCAAAACCGCCGCGCCTTCCTGCGTTAGAAAATTCAGACGTTTCGCACTTTGCGCCAATGCCTGCATTCGCTGCTGCATTTGTTCGGGCGTTCGCTGTTGCGGCGGACGCTGAACGGTTGCCGGATTCGGCGCGTTCGCCATTTTCGTCAAATCTTCGTCCGAATAACGCGACAGATAAGCCTTATCTTCCGCTTTCAACGGACGCGCGTCGGAAATCAAAACGATTTTGCCGCGCAATTGACCTTTATATTTATCGTAATCGGCATCGGTAATCGGATTAAACAACGCGACATCAGCCGTAATCGCGCCTTTGGTCGAAGGCGACCACGCTTTCGGATAAGCGATTAACGGAATGTCATACGGCGAAACGACCTGCGCGTCGAAACTTTTCAAAGTCCAGCCGCGCCCGAACGGTCCCCACGCTTCGAGATGTGCGTTCTGCAAACCCCATTTCGCCATCGTGTCTCGCGTCCATTCGTTAGCGCGTTTCATCTGCGGCGAACCGGTCAGACGCGCTCCGATCACGTCGGTCAAATAACTCAAAGTTTCCATCACTTTTGAATTCTTCGAGCCTTCTTCTTTAATTCTGGCAATCACTTCCGGCGATGCCTGATAAACTGCGGGCGCACTCATTTGCCCGAAAGCAAGCGTCGGCAGCAGAAAAACGTAAAGCAGAAAAACGCTTAAAATTTTGCGTCGTAGCATTATAAAATTCTCCTATTTAAAATTTTTGAATTGTTTGAAAAGAAATTCGTAGCGGTAATACAGCAGAATGCAAGAAAAGGTTTCAGGATAACGGTAAATTGTAAGTGGTAAGTGGTAAATTTGGGCTTTTTACTTAAGCACCCCAACAGAAATAGGTTAGACTATTTGTTGAGATGGGTAAAACAAAAGTAGTCGAATTGACCGCCGCACAACGAGCGGAGTTGGAAAAAGGTTATCGAACAGGAAAAAGTCACTGTTTTCGAGTGCGCTGTCAGATGATTTTGCTGAAAAGCGAAAAACGCACGTCAATCGAGATCGCTGAAGTTTTGGGATGCTGCGAGATGGTCGTTAATAACTGGCTGGCGCGTTATGAACAAGAAGGAATCAAAGGTTTGACAACTCGTGCGGGCAGAGGGCGACCGCCGATCTTGAGTCAGCAGAATCCTGAGCATCTGAAAAAGGTGGCGGCGGAAATCAAGAGGCATCCGAACTCGGTTAAAACGGTGGTTGCCGCGCTCGAAGAAGATATGGATTTAATAATGCACCCGGAGACATTGAAGCGGTTTCTAAAAAAAACGAGTATCGGTTCGCTCGCGCCCGCACGTGGCTCAAACCAAGGCAGGTGGCTGAAGAAAGAGAAGAAAAGGAAAAGCAGTTGAAAATTTTGTGGCGATTATGCTTGGGCGGGCGGATAGATTTGTATTTCGGCGACGTGTCGGCGTTTTCGATGAATCCGAAGTTGCCCTACGGTTGGTCAAAGAAAGGCGAGCGGATTCAGATATTTCCGCAGCGAGATAAAAAGGTCAATTTGTTCGGCGTTTTTCGCCCTGACAATTTCTGCGTCACCTATGAAAGCGCGAGCAATATCAACGCGGATTTTCTGATTCGGTCAATTGATGATTTTTGCAGTTACTTGAAGAAACCGACCGTGCTTGTTTTGGATAATGCCCCGACGCATCGGTCACGCAAATTTATCGAACAGATGGAAAAGTGGATGGAGCAGGATTTGTATATTTTCTTTTTGCCGAAGTATTTGCCGCACCTGAACATCGCGGAAACCTATTGGCGGAAAGCCAAATACGAATGGCTCAGACCGAGTGATTACGGCTCGTTCAGCAAATACAAAAAGAAGATCAAAGCCATTTTTACCGGCATCGGAACAGAATACAAAATCGCGTTCAGTCAAATATCAGTCTAATCTAATTTTGTTGGGGTGCTTACCATTTACCTCTTACCGTTTACCACTAAGCAGAAGTTTTCCACGTCAAAGTGTAAGCAGGCGGAACGTTTTTCATTACGAGACGGCTTTTCTGCGCTTTGCCGTAGCGGTTGCGCATATGTTCACGGAGTTTGATGGCGGAAGGAAAATAAAAACCGTGCGCGTATTGAAATGTGCGAAACGTGCAGCCGAGTTCCATAAACTTGTCAATTTCGCGCAAAATTTCTTCGCCGATGTCGTTTGGAATCGAGACAAACGGCAGACAGCAAACGATAAAACCGACTTTGCCCAGCTTTGATTTCTGATGCAGCGCGAACGTATCGCAGGCGTTTCCGCAGATAAATCGCAACTGCGAAAAATTGGTTTTCAGCGATTTGACGAGTGAGCGGTCGAGTTCGATTCCTAAATATGATTCCTTGTCTAAAACAATTTCCTGCAAAAATTTCGTGATCGCGCCCGTGCCGACGCCGAGTTCGAGAACAATTGAGTTTTCGTTCGGATGAATTCCCTGAATCATTTTTTGCGCGAGTTCAGGCGAAGACGGCGCGATTGAGCCGACTTTGAGAGGATTTTTTAGAAATGCCTGAAAAAACTCGATGTTTTCGTTCATCCGCGTTTAGCGAAGCGAAACCGAAGCCTTCGATTCTGCATCTGAATTTTGTGTTGAATCGCTGACGGCAATTTTATAATCACAACCTTCGGTTTGGCAATAGCGAAACGTGCCTTCCTTTTTGGAATACTTTTCAAAAGTGAACGGCGCGTGACATTTCGGACACGGCTCATTGATTGGTTTGTCCCAGAAAACGACATCGCATTTCGGATAATTCGTGCAGCCGTAAAAGGCTTTTCCGCGTTTCGATTTCTTGACGGCAATTTCTCCATCTTTGCATTTCGGACAGGCGATACCGAGCGTTTCGCGTTTGATATAATCGCATTTCGGATAATTTGAACACGAAATAAATTCGCCGAAACGACCGTTTCTGATTACAAGTTTCGCGCCGTCTTTCGGACAGATTTCGTCAATTTCGACCGGCGGCGCGACCGTCATCGCCACGCCCGATTTTTTATCAATTTTGCGGATGTTTTTGCATTCAGGATAACCCGTGCAGCCGTAAAACGCGCCGAAGCGACCTTTTTTCAAAGCCATATCGCGCCCGCACAGTTCGCACGGCGGAACTTCTTCAGTTTGCGCTTCGCCGTTTTCCGTCGCCTGTCCGTCAACAGCCGGTTTTTTTGCCGAAACTTCGCGCGTCGTTTTGCATTCGGGATAATTCGAGCAGGCTAAAAATTGTCCGAAGCGACCGAATTTGATGACCATCGGCAATCCGCAGTTTTCGCAGATTTCGTCGGTCGGAATCGAAGCTTTTTTCTGATCCTTTAAATTCGCTTCGGCGGATTTTAAATCGGCGGAGAACTTGCCGTAGAAATTTCGCAAAGCGTCGCGCCAGTTAATCTTTCCTTCTTCGATATTATCGAGTTCCTCTTCCATCCGCGCCGTGTAAGTCGGATTAAACAAATCGGTAAAACCGGCGACGAGAACGTCGTTGACCGTTGTTCCGAGCGCAGTCGGATGAAATCTGCCTTCCAATCTTTCGACGTATTCGCGGTCTTGAATCGTCGTCATAATCGAAGCGTAAGTCGAAGGTCGCCCGATGCCTTGTTCTTCCAAAGCCTTTACCAGCGTCGCTTCCGAATAACGCGGCGGCGGTTCGGTGAAATGCTGTTCGGGCGTGATTTGATTTAAGTTTAACTGCTCGCCTTGTTCGACTTTCGGCAGACTCAAATCTTCGTCCGAATCTTCCGAACCGGCTTCGACTTTTTCGTCGCGTCCTTCCTGATAAACTTTCAAAAAGCCGTCGAATTTCTGCACCGAACCCGTCGCTCTAAAAGTGAAACGACCGGCTTTAATGTCAATCGTCGTCGCGTCGAAAATCGCCGCCGTCATCTGCGAAGCGACAAAGCGTTTCCAGATTAAAGTATAGAGTTTCAGTTCGTCCGCGCTTAAATAATTGCGTAAAGAATCGGGCGTGCGGTTCGCGTCGGTCGGTCGAATCGCTTCGTGCGCGTCCTGAGCGTCTTTTTTGCCGCGATAAATGACGGGTTTTTCGGGCAGATAATTTTTCCCGTAATTGCCGCCGATAAAATCTCTGGCTTCGGCAATCGCCGTGTCCGAAACTCTGACCGAATCCGAGCGCATATAGGTTATCAAACCAACCAAACCTTCTTTGCCGACTTCGACGCCTTCATAAAGTTTCTGCGCCGTGGACATCGTGCGTTTGACGGAAAATCCTAGTTTGCGCG
>CAXSHW010000034.1:13919-39278 GCA_964237245.1 uncultured Pyrinomonadaceae bacterium | reverse complement strand
TTTCGACCAAAGCCGAATCGAACGTTTATCGCAGTTGGGGAATGGACATTATCGGGATGACGAATTTGCAGGAAGCGAAGCTCGCCCGCGAAGCCGAAATCGCCTACGCGACGCTCGCGCTTGTCACCGATTACGATTGCTGGTATGAAGGACACGACGACGTTTCGGTCGAAATGGTTATCGAATATCTCAACAAAAACGTCCGCAACGCGCAATTAGTTTTAAAGGAAGCGGTAAAAAGAGTCGCCGCGAAAAAAACGCCGAATCCGTTTGCCGGCGCGACGAAAAACGCGATTTTTACCCAGCCGGAAAATTGGAATCCCGAAACGGCGAAAAAATTGGACGCGATTATCGGGAAATACAATCTGAACAAATAATAGTCGTCCCGTTAAAATATCAGGTTGAATGTAAAGCTAAAAAAGCAGTCTCAAATTTACGAGACTGCTTTTTTAGCTTTGATAAAATTAGGTGTTTATTTGTTTTGCGCCGCTTTCTTTTCCTGCACCGATTTCATCGAATCTATCAAAGCGCTCACGCCGCTTTTTTTAATTTTCGGCTTTTTGCCGCCGAGTCCTTCGCCGTAAATTACTGTATTGCTTACGCCTAAAACGGAAATTTCGCCGACTTTTTCGACATTTACCGTGTTTGAAACGCCGTCAACCGTTAATTTTTTGCACTCGCCTTTCAGAGTGTAATTGCTTGCCGTCGCGTCTTTTCCGATTTCGACTTCTCTTCCGTTGCAAGGATACATCGCGTTTTCGCTCGTTCCGTCTAAAATCAGATTTTCATTGCCCGCGTTTGCGTCATTTGACGCCTGATTTGCAGCGGTTTTATTAGAATTTCCGGCGGCGTTTTCGTTTGACTTATCGTTTCCGTTTTGGTCAATTTGCGTTTTGGAAGCGTTTGAATTTTCTTCGGTTTGCGGCGTTTCGGAAAATTTATAATCGCAGCCTGACAAAAATAATCCGACGATTAATAAAGCTAACAATTTTAATTTCATAAGTTCACATTTTCCCGTTATAAAGTTTAGATTTTTGAGAAACTTTTATCTTGAGTTCGTCCGCATCATAGCATTCGGCAACTGTCTGTGCAAAAATCAACACGGATTATAGAAAATTGATTTCCGGCTTTTTTCCGGCGTGAAAAACATTTCAACCCTGTTCAAACCTTAAACAAATAACCGGCATCAGACGTAATAAGCTGTTTTTGAAAACGCGAAGTTCTAATTCTGAGAAAATTTTAATTATCTACAATCCGATTTTTATGAAAAAAGCGATTTTTACATTTAGTTTTATTTTATTGGCTTTTACTTCTGCCGCTTTTGCGCAAAAGCAAATCGAGCAGCAAGTTCAGCGCGACCCGATTTTGGAAGCCGACGCCAAACACAATCTGGATGTCGCACAACAGTATTTCAAATTAAAAAAGGCTTACAAAGCCGTTATCTTGCGCTTTGAAGAAACCTTCGCCGCGTATCCCGAGTTTTCCAAAATGGACGAATTTTTGTATTACGCCGGAATGAGCAGTTTTTATCTTTCCGACAACAAAGGCAAACAGAAAATAGACGCGAAATCAGAAAAAAACAAAGAGAAATTCGCGCCTGAAAAATTGCGCGAAGACGCGAAAACTTATCTTTCAACCATCATCGAAAAATATCCGCAAAGCATATACAAAGAAGAAGCCGAAAAAACTATAAAGGATATTCAGGCAAAAAAGTGAGTCTAAATCTAATTTGATTTATTCGTTTGGTTTTCTCCGTGCAAGCGAATCATCATATCTGCCGCTTACACGTAAAATAAATTCTTTGTCACTTTAGCTGTGGAAAAAATCTACCTAAATTCGCGCTTTTTCCTTTGGTCTGTATGATGAATTTCTCAATAAAGAATAATGTTAGAGACCTCAGTATTGAATTTATTACGCCGAGCAATGAAAATTTTGATGCTGTGTTGAAAGAATTTATCGGAGATTTGGAAGTAGTCGTGCCTTTAGTTGAAGCTGCGAAACCGTTGGTTGGGTTTTTAATAAATAATACGCCTGAAGAAGTAATTGGGATAAGTCTGCAATGGAGCTATTTCTATCCCGACGGGCAGTTGGCGTATGCCACTCCTGACGGAGTAAGCGCTCCCGGAATTTTAATGGGAATGAAGGTTCGTGATCCTTTATTAGTTGGAAAAACGAGTCTTATCAACAGCGGCGATTTGAGATTTTTCAGCAACTATTTTAGTGTTACTCAAACTATTAATAACGCGCATATGAAGCTCAGGTCTCCGCTGATGAGATACAATCCGAGTGCTGATGATATTGAAAAACATAGTTCATCTGTCAAAATTCAGCGAAAACAAGGAATAATGGGGAAAATTTCATCGGTTACTGTTTCCATTGCCGGAATGTTTTTTAATAACGGCGCTTTTATCGGAAGCAATGAAGGTTTTTTCTTCGAGTCAACTTCTGGTTCGGTAAAAGCCAGAAGAGATTTTCTAAATAAGTTAAGAGAGATAAAATCATTTGGCAAAAGCGACGATGAAATTCTGGATGAAGTTATCAAAGATATTTCAGAAATAATCGAATCAATTCCCGAATATCAGCCTGTTCATCCAAGACTTCGACCGGGAAGTCGTTACGCCGATGCCCAAGAATCGTATAATCACGGATACAGAATTCATCTAAAACATTTGAAAGAAGATATTCTTAGACGAAAAGAAATTTTTCCGGCAACAAAACTTGTTAATGAATTTTTAAGGGTTGAAGATGCCGACTTTATTGATGTTTATAAAAAAAGCTAGTTATCAAATTTAATTTTACAGAGGTCAAATATCAAAATATGTCTTTAACAGTTGTAGGTTCGGTCGCGTTTGACGCACTGGAAACGCCTTTTGGCAAGCGCGATAAACTTTTGGGCGGCGCGGGAACGCATTTCGCGCTGTCGTCGAGTTTTTTTACGGACGTTCGTGTTATCGGCGTTGTCGGAAATGATTTTACCGACAATGAATGGGACGTTTTCAAGCGTCATAATATCAACACCGACGACGTTGAAATCGTCAAAGACGGCAAAACTTTTTTCTGGCGCGGGCGTTACGATTACGATTTGAACACGGCGCAAACTTTGGAAACGCAGTTGAATGTGTTTGAAACTTTCGAGCCGAAACCTTCGGAAGAATCAAAAAACTCAAGGCTTTTGTTCTTGGCAAACATTTTGCCGATGCTGCAAAAACAGGTTCGTGAACAATCAAAAGCCGAGTTTGTCGCAATGGACACGATGAATTTTTGGATTGATTCGATGAAAGACGCCGTGATTGAAACAATAAAAGTCGTGGACTGCGTTATTATCAACGACGCCGAAGCGCGTCAACTTTCGGACGAACCGAACATTCACAAAGCGGCGAAAAAGATTATGGAAATCGGTGATTTACGCGCATTAGTTATTAAACGCGGCGAATACGGCGCGGCGCTTTTTACCAAAGACAATTATTTTGCGATTCCGGCTTTTCCGCTCGAATCGGTTTTCGACCCGACCGGCGCGGGCGATACTTTCGCGGGCGGTTTTATGGGTTATCTCGCCTCGCAAGTTGAGATTACCGAAGACGCGCTGCGCCGCGCGATGGTTTACGGAACGGTGATGGCTTCGTTTAACGTCGAAGAATTCGGCACGGAAAGAGTTGATCGTTTGACGCAAGACGAAATAAACGAGCGTTTTCGCCAATTCAAACGCATCACTCATTTTGAAGAAATTCCGTTCGAGCAAGCGACGGCGGCAAGCTGAAAAGGCAAGGAAAAATTAACCGCAGAGGCACAGAGAATTTTTTATAAATAGCTCTCTGCGGTTAATTTTTCTAAACGATGTTCATTTCGATTTCCGCGCTCATTCGGACGATTTTCATTCCGTTTTTAACTTTCGTTCGACACGCTAGAACAGGCTTTTCCTGCTCGGTGTCCGCAAGCCAAATTCGGCAGTTGGCGCAGTCGCCGTTCCAACAAAAATCGCCGCAGGAAACTGCTTCCAAATTTAGATATTGAAAACAGCGCAGTAAATTATTGTTTTCGGGAACTTTTCTGTTTTTGCCTAAAATCTCAATTATGACCAGTTTCTCGAATGGTTCAAAAATGTCTGCTTCAATCATTGAACATTTATCATTTATCGGTTATCAATTGTCAAACGGCGATTATTGACTGACAAGCGATAACTGATAAACTGTTTCTATACGAATAAGGAGAATTTAACAAAAATGTCTTTAGTAATTTATACGAAACCGGGCTGTCCCTATTGCCAGAAAGCGCGGGATTTTTACAACGAAAACAACGTCGCTTTTACCGAATACGACGCACAAAACGATGCTCGCCGGAAACGGGAAATGCTTGATTTTTCCGGCGGCGATTTGGTTGTTCCGTGCATCGTCGAAAACGGCGAATACATCCAATCAGGCTGGGGAACGCCGCCGCGCGGCTGAACAGTAACACCCGATTAGTCGGCAGTTTGCCGACGGACAAATGTGAAATGCGGATTGCGGATTTATTTATTTTAACTATAATAGCAATTTGCTTAAATTACTAAGGTTTTAACTCGGTAATTCGCATTTTACATTCCGCAATCGAATATGGTTGGAACGAATATAAACCAATACAAAATCCTCGAAAAAATCGGCGCCGGCGGACAAGGAACTGTCTATAAGGCGCAGGATACGAAACTCGACCGGACGGTTGTCATCAAAGTTTTGCCGCCGGAATTGACTTCAAAAACGGCAAACTTCAAACGTTTTGAACGTGAAGCGCAGCTTTGCTCGCAGCTCGATCATCCGAATATCTGCACCATTTACGATTTCCACGAAGACGACGGCGTTTTTTATATTGCGATGCAGTATGTGCAGGGCAAAAACGTGCGCCAGCTTGTTGACGGTCGTCCGCTCGAACTCAGAAGCGCTCTGAGCATTGCTGTTCAAGTTTGCGACGCGCTCGCATATACGCATTCGCGCGGAATTATTCACCGCGACATCAAAGCCGGAAACATAATGGTAACCGACACCGGACAGGTTAAAATTCTCGATTTCGGTCTGGCGAAACTTCTGCAAGACGAACCCGCCGAAAATACCGAAGGTTTAGACCGAACCGATATTACAGAATTTGGAGTTCCATACGGCACGGCGACTTATGCCGCGCCCGAACAGGCAAAAGGCGAGCGAGTTGACCATCGCGCCGATATTTTTTCGACCGGCGTTTTGCTTTACGAAATGCTGACGGGAATCTGGGCTTTTCAAGGCAAAACGGTAGTTGACGTGCGCCATCAGGTTCTTTACGGGAAACCGACGCCGCTTGCGGAACTGCGTCCCGAACCGCTTCCGCCGCAGCTTCAACAAATTGTTGATAAGGCTCTGGCAAAAGACCCAAAAGATCGTTATCAAAAAATTTCACAGATGCGCGATGAAATACGCGCGGTTTTACAGGAGATTTCGGGAATGCCCGTTTTACACGGCGACGCTTTTGCGCCGCGCCATTTAGAAGATGCCAATCCGGTCAAACGCGCCTGGAATTGGCTGACAGGTAAATCGTCAAGCACGGACACTTCAGTGCAAATTACGCCGTCGGTTTCGATGACACCGACGTTTGCGCCGGAATTGTCGGCGACCGGCACGGGACGCGAGAAAAAAAGCGTGGCGATTTTACCGTTCAAGAATTTGAGCGGCGATGCGGCGTCAAATTTTTACGAATTCGCTCTGGCTGACGCTGTGATTACCGAGCTTGCGCCGCTTCGTTCGTTAATCGTGCGTCCGAGTTCGGTGATTGCCAAATATCAAGGCACGGACATTGACCCGAATCAGGCAGGCAAAGAATTAAAAGTCAATGCTGTGCTTTCGGCGAGTTTTCTGCGGGCGGGTGAAAGGCTGCGAGTTACGGCACAACTACTTGATGTTGCGGGCGGCGAAATTCTTTGGAGCGATAGAATTGACGCGCAGGGAGAAGATATTCTCGCGCTGCAAGACACCATCGCGCAGAGAATTTTAGAAGGCTTGCGGCTTGAACTTTCCGATAATGAACAGGAAGTTTTAGGACGACGGACGACGGAAAGCGCGGAGGCTTATGAAGAATTCCTTCGCGGACGCGATAATTTCGGCAGATTTATCTTTCGCACGGTCGCGGCTGAAGACTGCGAAGCGGCAATCGCCAACTTCAAACGCGCCATCGAACTCGACCCGCATTTCGCGCTCGCTTACAGCGGTTTGGGCGCCTGTTACGCCAATCGGGTTTTCAAAGGAATGGGCGACGCCGAAGATTACACATATGCCGAAGCCGCGTTCAGCAAAGCGTTTTTCTACGATCCGAACGTCGTCGAAGCGCGTGTTTTAATGGTTTTGATTTATCTGGCACGCGGCGAAAAGAAAAAGGCGCGGGCGGAAATCATTTTGCTCCAACAGCAATTTCCGAACGACGCTCCGCTCTATTTCGTTAAAGGCACAATGCACCGGCTCGACGGCGAATACGAGCAATCGTTGAAGAGTTTTGAAAAATTAACCCGACTTGACCCGGCGGCGCGAGTCGTCGCCAGCTACAATCGCGCTCGCATTTTTCTTTACCTCGACAAATACGACGAAGCGATGCAGGAAATCGAAAAGGGCGCGAAAATCGAGCCGCATCATCCGATGATACGAATTTTTCGTTCGAGTATCCTTTTTTACAGCGGCGAAAATGATAAGGCTATCGAAACGATAGAAAATGTTTTGCGCGAACACCCGAAAATGGACGGCATTCGCTCGCTTTACGCAATTTATCTGGCTAATACGGGCAGACGCGACGAAGCCCGAAAGCAACTGACGCCGGAAGCCAGAGGTTTAGCCAAAGCCGACCACGATATGGCATATTGGATGACTTCGGCGAATACTCAGATCGGCGAAATTGACGAAGCCTTTTACTGGATGGAACGCGCCATCAAACTCGGCAACGAAAATCGTCCTTGGTATGAAAATGACAGAATGCTTGAGCCGCTCCGAAAAGACCCGCGTTTTGCCGAAGTGTTAGGTAAAATCGAAAAAATAATTTAACCTCGCCGCAAGTTCGTCTTTGAGAAAAAGAATCGCCGCGAAAAAATACGAAACCTGCCAAAAATTCTTTGGTTTTTGTAATTTTTGCGCTTTTTCGCGGCAAAACAATTTTATCTTTCGGAACGCATTGCAGCTAATAATTGAACCGGTAATACACAATTTTCATATATTCGCCCGCGACTAATCTCCAACCTTTTCTCGACAGCCACCAGACAAACGGCGGCGGAGTCTGCTCGCCGGTCGGCGGCGAAACGATGCCGATTCGCGCGTCGTTTTTTTCCAAAACCTTTTCAAACGTCCACAGCGAACGGCGCGTGTGATAGGCGGAAGTTACGATTAAAACTGATTTCCAATTCGTCTGCTCAATCTTGCCGCGCAGAGCTTCGGCTTCATCAATCGTTCCAGAAACTTTCGCGGGAAGAATTTCGATGTTTTCCGCCGGAACGCCTTCGGCAATCAAATCGTTTTCGGCAAGTTCGACAAATTTAGGATTTTTCTGCTCTGACTTTGACCAGCCGGCGTGTCCGCCGTCGTCGGTCAATAAAATTTTCGGCGCAACCGCTTGTTTGTAAATTATCGCGGCTTCCTGCGCTCTTTCCAGATAAACGCTCGAACCGCTCAAAATCAAAATCGCATCGGCTTTTTGCAGAGGTTTTTCGACAATCAAATTTTCCGCCAAAAACCACGCAAATAAAATCCACGCGAGAAACAGCAGCAAAAAAGCCGAGATAAATTTAAAACTTCGAGTCATTCGGTAAAACTTTTGCTACAACTGTTTTCGATTATTTCTCTGAGTTCGTCAACGCGCGCTTCCCAGCTTTCAAATTTTATCGAATCGCTGATTTCGATTTTCGATTTCGGATTTTCGAACGCCGCTTCGATTTGACGAATAAAATCCTCGCGCGTTTCACCGATGCGGCAATAATCCAAAATTCGCACTTCGGGAATGTCGGTCGAAACGACTTCCAAACCTGCGGCGAGATATTCGCGCACTTTCAAAGGATTTGCAGCTAAAGTTAAATCGTTTATCGCAAACGGGTTAAGCGCGACATCGAAACCTTTGCAGTAATTCGGCAGTTCCGCGTAAGGCTTTCGTCCGAGAAAATGAATGTTTTTCACATCGTCGAGAATCTTCACTTTCCGCTCGGCGTCAACCGCGATTTTTCCGATTAAAACGACCGAACCGTTTTTAAAAAATTCAGCCGTTTTCTTCAAAAGCTCAAAATCAACCCAATCCGCCAAAAGACCGTGAAAACCGATTATCGGTTTCGGTAAATTCGCAATCTCGTCGGGAATTTTCGTGTCTTCATCGAGCGCTTTTCTGAAATGCGAAAAATCAACGCCGTGACGAATTATAAACGTATTTTCGTTGAAATCTTTCTTCGTATCAAATAACTTTTCCGCCGAAACAATTACCAGATCAGCCTTTTTAAAAAGTTCTTCCTCGATTTCCTTCAAACCTTTCGACGCGCCTGTAAAAGCCGTGTATTCGTCAACGCAGTAATAAATCAATTCCTTTTCGCCGAGTTTTCCGGCTAACAATCCAGCCGCCGGATTAAAAACTATATTGAGCGGATTTTGAAAATCGAGTTTTCGCATCGCGCTTTTCACCTGCGAAATTAGAAACCGTTCGTTAAATTTTCTGACCGCCGCATTTCCGTAAGCCGGAATCGCCAGCGGATTCAAAACGAAAATGTTCTTTTCGACTTCACGAATCGGCTCGGTAAACGCTTTTAATTTTTTGAAAATGCGCGAAACGTCTTTTGAAGCGGTCGTCGGCATTCGATTGGCAATCGCATTTACCCACAAAATCCGATTGTCTCTCGACAAAACGCGCATCAAGTGAGTTTTCGAGAGCGGATCGCCCGTCCAATCGTGGCTGAAACACAAAACGTCTCGCCCGCGAAGTGTCTGTGAAGTTTCCGCTGTTTTTTCCAAAATTGCAGATTTCATAACTAAAGCTGTGTTCATACAGAAAATCCTTTCGGTCTTTGCGGAAAATTATTTTCCGCTTCCGATTAAAAATTCCCTTTCCAAATCGGGCAAATCATAGCTTTTTCGTATCTCGTCCGCATTTTTTCGCAGCCAGGTTTGCCGGTCGTAATTTTCGCTTTCGTTGTTGTAATGTTTCAGCTTGCGAATCGAAGTCGTATATTTCGGCGGATTGACGAGCAGAAATTTGATGGCGCGAAGCGGCGATTTTTTCAAATCGCCGAAAGCCGTCGGGTAACACGCCAGCAGATTCATACACACGCTTTCGAGTTCCACGTCCGTAACTTTTTCCGGCGCGATATAAATTTCCGCGCCGTAGCCGACGCTGATAACGTCCGCGCCCCAATCGCTGCCGATTGAATAACGCAAAATCTTGCTCGTCATTTTCATCGTTAAAATCGAATCTTTCTGCGATTTGTCGTCGCGCCAAATTTGCGGCGTTCCGCGCCGAAAAGCGACGTTATAAAAATTATTCGCTTTGATGTCTTTAACCAAAACGGTAAATTTTAATTTATTGAGCGTTGCCGCGTCGTAAAAAACCATTCGCTTTTCGACGTTTTGGCGGATTTCTTCGATTAAACTTTCGGCTTTTTCGTCGGAAATAAACTCTTGTTTTTGCGATTCGACGATTTCGTCCGCGTATTGTTCTTCGACAAGATGCGCGAGCGAGCCGCCGCGCATTTGTCTGCGATACGGCGAATTTGGTTTTAATTCTTTATTTTCAAGCACGTCGCCCGAATACATATCGCAAATGTTCGGTTCGTAACCTTCGACTTTAAAAAATTGCCGGTAATAATCGCTCATTTTATTTCGTGGAAATCTGGCTTCGTTTATCCATTTTTGATTTTCTGAAAGCAGCGCGAAATCGGCGGCGAACGGCACGGCGATTTTCGGTTTCAATCCGGCGACGACGCGGCAGAAATTGTGCGCAAAAAGCTGTTCGCGGACTAAACTTATTTCGTAATCGTCTTTTCCCGCGACGTGCATCGTGTTCGGAAAATAGCTCGCGCCGCCGAAGCCGCAAAACAGATAATCAACGTTTTTCCAGCGTTCGTTAATCGCTTCGACGTAAAAATCAATGACCTTTTGCGGATACGAATGCAAAGCGTCGTTGGCGTTGACCAAAACTTCGCCGCCCGATTCGACGACCATAATGCTGTCGTGCGAATTCAGCAGATAAGTGACAGAAGTTTTGTCGGAAATTTTATACGTCCGGTAAGCGACGGCTTCTTCGACCGTTTCAAAACCGAGACTTTCGATATATTCCTTCGCGCCGCCGAAAAAGCTATACGGATAAAAAACCGTCGCGTCTTTCGGAAAAAGTTTGAGCGTCGCTTCGTTCAAATGGTCTTCGTGTCCGTGCGAAATCAAAATCGCGTCGGTTTCCGCGACAAAATCCGTTCGCACAGGTTTGGGAAAAACATACCATTTATCGCAGTAAGCCGCGTCAACAAACCACGGGTCGGTTACGATTTTGATGTCTTCGGTTTCAATCAACATACAAGCGTGGCTGATATATTCGATTTTCATAATTTAATTATGCGGGAGATTGTATTTCGGAAATGTTTCAATTTTATTAAAGTGATAAATTTTTTACTGTTTAATTTCTAACAAAACTTACGTTTATAAATGTCAAAAAGGAGCCTTTTTTACTTCCTTATTTACGACAGCCGTTTAAAATTTTAGCAACATCGCTCGAAGGCTCAATGGCGGGAAATTTTGTTTCAATCGTGTTTTGATAGTCTGGGCTGTCGTGAATAATTAAAGTTACTTCCGTCCCACCTTTAGCAACCATCTGAGCTAATTGTATAATTTTGTCTTGTTTATCTGAAACACCAAACAGCCCTACATTTCCCCAAACATTAGTCCGAAAAGATAGCTTTCGTTGCGGAGAACTCGCCCGAATTTCAAGTGCTTCTTTATTTGAAGCAGCCGCATTAGGTCCTTCAAAATCCTCGAAATTGAAGTGGATGGCTTTGTCTTGGTCAATATAGTATTTTATGCCAGCAAGCGGATTCTTCTTTGCCGGACATTGAAGCGTGAAAGAAGTTTGCACCTCGCCGTCTTTTGTCTTGCCCATTGCAGAAACAGTTGCTAAACGTCCATATTCGTCATCACTACCTATTTTCCACGTTGGGGAATAGTTAAAAGTGTTAGTTACTTTAAAATCATTAGCATCTTCTTTGTGATTAGAATCAACTCGGTTTTCCACTTTAGAGTTTGAGTTTTCCTGTAATGATGAAGTAGAACAGGAGGTTAATAAGAGTGCAAAGATAAGTATTTTTTTCATAATGAAAAGCAAAAAGCGTCTCGAAAATGGTCGTCTTTAAACATCGAAACTTTCGCCGTCAATAAATTGCCGATGCCAGATTTCCAGATTTATCAGGCGAAAAATTCTCGTCGCGTGGTCTTCGCCCGCGTTGTGTCGGGCGACTAATTCGCGGACGAAATTCGGGTTGAAAATTCCGCGCGCCGACGCTCTTTCGCTCAAAACGTATTCGTCAACGTAAGATTTGAATTCGCCTCTCAGCCATTCGCCGAGCGGAACGGGAAAACCCATTTTCGGGCGCGTCAAAATTTCTTCCGGCAAAATGCCGCGCATCGCTTCGCGCAAAATCCATTTTGTAGTTTTGCCGCGAATCTTCATTCTTGTCGGCATTTTTGCTGTAAATTCAACTAATTTGTGGTCGAGAAAAGGCACACGCGATTCAATCGAAGCCGCCATTGACATTTGATCCTGCTTCATAAGTAGCTCGTGCAGATAAGTTTTCGTGTCGGCGTAGAGCAGTTTGTCCAAAACTTCTTCGGCGTCGGTTTGCGCGAGCCAATCGTGAAGACGCGCATACGGATTTTCTTCTGCAATTCGTGTCTTCGCGTCGTCGGTAAGGAGTTTCGCCTGCATCGCTTTATTGAAAATAGCGAAGTTGTCGAAATAGAGATTTTCGATGTCGTTTTCTCTGGTCAAAAACGTGCGATTCAGCTTTCGGTTTAATGAATTCGGCAAAGTCGCTACGCCGGATTTTACGGCTTGACGCAGAAAATTCGGCGTGAAAGATTCGTATTTTTCGCCGTAATTCAGAAGCGTCAAAGTTTTCAGGTAACGCCCGTAACCACCGAGAATTTCGTCGCTTCCCTCGCCGGTCAGAACGACTTTAACGTGCTGTTCGGCGAGTTTTGCGACGAAATAAAGCGGAATAGAAGAATCGAATCCGAGCGGTTCGTCTTCGTGATAGATTAAATTCGGCAGTTCCGCAAAAAATTGTTCGGGCGAAATTGTGATTTCGTGATGTTCGGTTTTGAATTTTCGGGAAACGATTCTGGCAAATTCAAATTCGTTGGCTTCGCGTTCCTTGAAACCGATCGAAAAAGTTTTTATCGGTTCGGAAACCATTTCCGACATCATCGCGCAGATCGCGCTCGAATCAATTCCGCCCGACAAAAACATTCCCAAAGGAACGTCCGCCATTAAGCGCAGTTTGACCGATTCTTTGAAAAGTTCGCGCCATTCTTCAACGAAATCTTGGTCGCTTCTGTCTTCAATTTTCGGCTCGAAAGAAACGTCCCAATACTTTTCGATTCGGATTTTGCCGTCGCGCCAACTCAAAGTATTTCCGGGCAAAAGACGTTTGACGTTTGCGAATAAAGTCTCGTCAAACGAAGTTCCGTGATTGGCTAATTGGTCGGGCAAAGCATTGAAACTCAACTCGGGTTTGGTCGCGCCGGCTTCTAAAATGGCTTTTATTTCCGACGCGAAAAACAAATTTCCCTGCTCGTCGTGAACGTAATAAAGCGGTTTTACGCCGAATCTGTCCCGCGCGATAAACAATTCTTTTTTTCGTTTATCCCAGACGGCAAATGCAAACATTCCGCGCAGTTTTTCGACACACTTCGCGCCGTATTCTTCGTAAAGATGCAGAATCGTCTCCGTGTCGCAATGAGTTTGAAATTTATAGCCTTTCGCTTCGAGTTCGCGGCGAGAATCGGCGTGATTATAAACTTCGCCGTTGTAAACGATCACGCACGATTCGTCTCGATTAAACATCGGTTGATGACCGTGCAAAACGTCAACAATCGAAAGTCGCCGGTGTCCGAGACCGATGTTTTCGTCTATAAAAATTCCCGCGTCGTCAGGTCCGCGATAAACAATCGAGTCGCGCATTTTTTCTAAAACGCGCTCGTTGATTCTTTTATTCGAGCTTGAAGAAAAAGCTATTCCGTTGATTCCGCACATAAAAAAAAGACGTTGATGGGAAAATTGAAAATCGGGCGAGTTCGGGGCTGCCGTTTGAACGGCTAAAATTATTTTACACATTTTTAGTGGTTTTGACGAGAACTTTTTCGGGTTCGATATGGATTTCTTTCCGCTTTCGTCGTTTATTTTCCACAAATGAGTTTTTGATTTATAATCTTTCACGACTAAGAGGTTTCCGCCGATGTCCGCAAATCAAATTAAAGTTCGCTACAAAGAAAAGACAAAACCAAAAATGAAAAGATTAACCGTTTTCGTCAGTCTGGCAGTTGTAATTTTGCTCGTCGTTTCGCTCGTATTCGCCGTCGCCGCTTTTTCCGGTAAACTCAATTTTTTCTCCGCGCCGCTCGAAACCGTTTCCGAGCAGGGCAAAACGATCATTCGCGTTCCGGCAGGCGGCGATTTGCAGGCGGCGATAAATCAAGCGAAAGGCGGCGATACAATTGAACTTACAGCGGGCGCGACTTACTACGGCGAGATAATTCTGCCGAATAAACCGCTCGCCGATTACGTAACGATTCAGACTTCCGCCGTCAAACAATTACCCGAAAACCAGCGCGTAACTCCGGCGCAAAGCAATTTGATGGCGAAAATCGTCTCCAGAGGAAAAGGATCGCCAGCCGTTTCGACCGAAAACGGCGCGAACCATTATCGTTTCGTCGGCATCGAATTCGCGCCCGAAAATACCGATTACGTTTACAATTTAGTTTTCTTCGGCGAGCCGAAAAAAGTCGCGGACGCGGCGCACGACCTTGTAATTGACCGCTGTTTTTTTCACCCTTTTAAATCGAGCGTAACCAGACGCGGACTTGCCGTCAACAGCCAGCAGACGACGGTTACGAACAGTTATTTTGCCGGTTTCGGTTTTCCGCAGCAGGAAACGCAGGCGATTTGCGGCTGGACGGCGACAAAGGATTTGAAAATCATCAATAATTATCTCGAAGGCGGCGCGGAAAACATTCTTATCGGCGGCGCAGACCCGGCTTCGGCTGATTTGATTCCATCAGACATCGAAGTTCGCGGTAATTATTTTTTCAAACCTTTCGATTGGAAAGACAGAGTAACGACCAAATGCCTTTTTGAACTGAAAGATGCCAAGCGTGTCGAGTTTATCGGAAATTATCTGGAAAATAACTGGTATGATTCGGCGTTTAGAATAACGATTCGCAATCAGGACGGCACAGCGCCGTTCAGCACGATTGAAGACGTTACAATAAAAGACAACGTCATCAGCGGCGCGGGCGCGGGCGTCAACATTTTAGGCAAAGACGACACTTATCCGAGCCAAACTTTGAAACGCCTGAACATCGTCAACAATTTATTTCTCCACATCGGCGAAGACACCTGGCAAGGTTCGGGTTATTTTATACAGGTTTCCGGCGGCGAAGACATTACGATTACCAACAACACGGTTTTTAATATGGGAAATATCACAACGTTTTACAACGATTTACCCAAGAATTTTCTCTTTCGAGACAACATCGTCGGACACGGCAATTACGGCATTCACGGTTTTGACAATATCAGGTCAAGCGCCGGACAGAGACTTTTTCAAAACAATATCATCGTCAACAATCGAAAAGTTACCGAATCGGACACTTCATTTCCGTCGGGAAATTTTTGGATTCAGGATTACAAATTCGTCGGTTTCGTCAATTACGCGCAAAACGATTTCCGGCTCGCGCCTGTCAGTCGTTTCAAGGGAAAAGGCGCGAATAATACCGACATCGGCAGCAGTTTGAGTATGGATAATTCGGCAAAATGAAGCGAATTTTACGGGTAAAATCAGCTTGACGAATTGCCTGTGAAATTTATTTCGAATAAAGATTTCGGTAAAGTTCAACCCAATTGTTCAGCGCGTTTTCCCGATTGTATTTTTTACATTCCGCAGAGGCTTTTCGGATTATGTTTTGCGCCAAATCTTTGTCTTCAAACAACCGAATCGCCTGTCGCGCCAATGCTTCGTAATCATTCGCTTCGACCAGCAAACCCGTTTCGCCGTTTCGGATGATGTATGGAATTCCGCCCGCATCGGTTGAGACAACCGGCAAACCGCACGCGAAGGCTTCGATGATTGAAAGCGGCATATTATCTACGATTGAAGAATTCAAATAAACGTCAGCGCTATCATAAATGTTCGGCATCTCGCCTTGTTCGACTCGTCCGACGAATTCCGCATTTTCGAGCTTCAAATCTTCGGCGAGCTTTTTCAGTTTTGTTTCTTCGCTTCCGTAACCGGCGACAATCAATTTTGCTTCCGTCATTTTTTGCCGAATTAGCTTAAACGCGCGTAAAACGTCGGCGATTTTGTAGTGCCGTTCAAAATTTCGATTCGATAAAAAAACAGGTTTCAACGGATTTCTGGCGCGAAACTTGAAATTTTCGCTCTCGACGAAATTAAAAATCGCTTCCGCTTTCAAATCGAATTTCGCAAAAACATCAACCAGAAAATCGGACGGAACGACGATTCGATCAAATTCTTTCATCGTCGGTTTCGCCGTTCGCTTCCAATTTTTCAAATGCGTTTCGGCTTCGCCGGTATGATAATTGAGAACAATCTTTTTGCCGAAAAGTTTTGCGGCGACGAGCGGCGGAATTGTTGAAATAATGTAACTTGTCGTGCCGGAAGAAAAAACGTGAACGATGTCGGCTTTCGGAATTTTAAAAAAAAGCGACGACCAAAACTTGAGCGAGGTGAAAATCGTGCGAAAAAATTTTATGTTTTGAAACGATGTTTCCGGGTTGTTCGGCACGAAAACGAGTTCAATTTCGTCGTTGTCAGTAAAAGCGTCGAGCAGTCGTTTCGCTTGAATTGATTGACCGCCGACGTTTTTCATCGAAGGCGCGACGAGTGCGACTTTTATTTTTTGACGCTCATTTTCCATCGAATTTCCGCTCGTAAAGTTTTAAAGTTTTTTCAAGCTGCGCCCGGCAGGAAAAATTCTCTTCAATTGTTTTTCTGCCGAGTTCACCCATTTTTTTCGCCTTTTCCGGGTTTTGCAAAAGCTCGCTCAAACGATTTGCCATTGCCGCGTCGTCGTTTGATTCGACGAGAAATCCGGTTTCGCCTTCGCTAATCGCTTCTTTCGCGCCGCCGACATCGGTTGCGACAACCGCGAGTTTCGCCGACATATATTCGAGAATCGAGTTGGAAAAACCTTCAGCAAATGAAGTTAAAACTCCGGCATAAGAAACGGCGAGCAGTTCGGGAATTTTACGGCATCTGCCGATAAAATGCGTGTTTTCGATAATTCCGAATTCTTTCGCCTGATTTTCCAAATCGCTTCTCAATTCGCCTTCGCCCGCCAGAACAAAATGCGCGTCGGGAAATTTTTCTTTCAGTATTTTCGCAGCACGCAAAAACATCAATTGATTTTTTACTTCGTGACGCAAATTAGCAACTAAAGTTATAAATTTTAAGTTTTCATCCGTCGGTAAGTTTAATTCTTCGCAAATTTTCCGGCGATTTGTTTCCGCCGGCGCGAGTCTGTCTAAATCAATTCCGTTGTAAATCGTTTCAATTTTTCCCGTCGAAACGCCTTCGTTTGACAGATAATTTTTTACTGCTTCGGCATTGACGACAATCGCGTCGGCGAGGTTGAAAATTCTTTTTTCGATTGTTTTTTGCAGATTTGAACGCATCCCGCCGGTTTCGCGTTTCGATGCGATTTTCACGGGAACGCTAGCCAGACGCGCCGCCGCGATTCCGAAAACGTTCGTGTAAAAATCGTGCGTGTGAATGATTTCTATTTTGTTTTTTTTTAGAAAGCGGGTGAATTTTCGCAGTTGTCGGGCGAAATTTAAATCGTAAAACGAAGTTAATTTAAATTCGGGAATTTCCGTAAAGCCAAGTTTTTCAACTTCTTCGCGCAAAATTCCATCGTTGTCGAGCGAGGCGAGAAAAATGTTGTAAGTTTCGTCGCTGTTCAGTAATTTGACGAGCTGAACGGCTTGTCTTTCAGAGCCGCCCTGATGAAAACTGCCGACGAATTCTAAGACATTTTTTTTCATCTTAAGGAACGGAGGCAAAATTTTAAAAGATTCAAAACCAAGATAATGAATATGAAATCTATTCGTCAAGATTGTTTTTCAACACATAAACGGTCGAAGTTTTTTGAGGCAGCGAAGCGCTGAAAACGCCTTCGTTTGTCTGAACATTTAATTTATCGCCGAAACGCCGCGCGGCGGCAAATTCGAGCGGCTGCGTCTGATTAATAATTTCACGACCCGCCAGAGAAAAGTTCGTTCCGCCGATTAATACAAATTCTTCCGGCAATTCCTCGCCCGCGCTCAGTCGCGCCCAGAGAAAGCGAAAATTCGTGTTGAAAAGCTCGGTGCGAACGATTTGTTCGACGTCCGCGAAAACGAATAAATCCTGATAACCGCGATAATCAATCACAAAAGCGCGTCCGCCGCTGACTTCGGTTTCAAAAACTTCGGGCGCGGGCAAACCGGCATCGCACGGCAGCATAAACGTAAAAAATTCCTGTGAACCGAGTCCGCTTGAGACAAAGCGGACGAGCGGCGCGTTTGTTCGCTTGCCGTAATTCAGCGAAACCCAACCGTTGCGGCGCTGCCAGTCGCCGTTGTCGCCAAAGGTAAAAAGGCGCAAGCCAACTTTGCCTTCGGGCGCTTCGCTGACGCAAAAATCGCCGTTTTGCGCCTGCTCGACCGAAGGATTTGTATCGGCTGTAAATTGAAAATTTAACTTATAATCGTGTTCGCCGGGAGTTTCGACATAATCGCGCATTAACCAGTAATCATTTTTCAGAAAAAGAATGCTTCGCGTATGAAGCGCGGGCGAATTTTTCAGTTTTTGATAGCCGTTGTGCGAGCCTTCAAAAAAATCGAAGCGCGGCTGTGAAATCCAGGTGCTTAATTCGGCGTCGGCTTTTGTCTTCCAGGCAAATTTTCCGTCCGTTTCAGACGAAGATTTTTCGTCAATTACTAAAGTATTATGCGCTTCGGACGAACGGAAATAATCACGCAACTGCTTTGTTTCGTGGTAAGTGTAAGTTCCCGCGTCGGCTAGAAGAGTTCGTCCGCCCGCCGCCAAATCAATTGCCAGCGCGTCGGCGTGCGCGTGTCCGCCGCTCAGAGCGCCGAGCGCGCCGCAGTCAACCAGCAAATAATCATCGGTTTCCAGCCAGCCGTCGCGCATTACAAAATATCCGCCCGATTCAAACTTAAAAGATTTATGTTCAGGCGCGCCCGCGCGTAGAGTTTTGAAACTTTGCGTGCCTTGAAATCCCAGCAGCCACAGCGTTTCTTCCGCCAATTCTCTCGACACGAATTTATAATCGCCGCGTTCAAAAAGAATCGCTCCGCTCGAAAGACAAGCGCGAAAATCATCGCTTCGAGCGTTGCCGCGCGGCAGGATTCTGCCGCCATCATCATCGCCGATAAGCGGCGTCGTGCCGTCGGGACGGGTAATATACATCAAAAAATCGAGCAGCGATTGGATTTTGACTTCGAGTTTTTCCTGTAATTCAGCCGAAGTTTCATCCGCGTTTAATGTCTTCAAAATCAGAAAATGCGTATAAAAATCCGCCGTGTAACGCGCATACCAGGTTGATTGCTCGAAATAAACGCCGTCGTCTAAAATCTGACGGTCGAGTTCGGCGAAAAGAATTTCTTCGCCGAGTTTTCGCCAATGCGCGGCTCGCTCTAAAAACGGCAATTGCGTTCCGAGATAGTAAAGACCGAGCGCCTCGCCCGTCAGATGCGTGTTCGGACTGTAATAAGTCGAGAGATATTTTTCCAGATGCCAGCCGTGAAGGTAAAGAAATTTTACAGCCTTTTGAAATAATTCCGGCGTAAAACTTTCCGAATCTTTGAAAAACTGAAACGCCCAAATCCAGGATATGGCGCGAAAAGCGATTTCCAGACTGCTAAACCAATTAACGCCGATTCCGGGCGGATTTTCCCGCATCCAGCCGTCGAGATGTCCGGCAAACGTCTGCGCGTAACGTTCGTCGCCGGTCAGCCAAAAAGCCACGCCGAAATCGAAAAAATGCTGGTGACGATTCAGTTCCCAGATGATTTTTTTGTCGCCGGTTTCTTTGGCGTCAAGTTCATCAAATTGTTTCCAGTGCTTGCGCGGCGAGCGTCTGCCGGAAATCGGCTCGAAATGCCAGTCAACTTCCGCTCCGAAATCCAAATCTTGAAAGCCGAGTAAATCGAATTTTCCTTCGATGGCTTTTTCCGCCCGTTCGATAAAAAAACGCGCGCCTCGTTCGCCGAATTCGCGGCGAAAAACTTCCAGTGTTTTTTCTTTTTGCCGAAACGCCGGAAAAAAATTGTATTCGGCTTCGGCGAAAAACTGCTCGAAAAGTTTTTCAGCCGTGATTTTTTCACGCCTGAGAAAAGATTTATCAATCAGGCGAGTTAATTCTTCGTCCGAAGGCAACTTGCCGCTCAAACCAATTTGTTCGGTGCGGGCGGAAATGGCTTGCTCGCCGCGCGTGCGGATTTCCGTCCAGCTTTTTCCCCTTATTTTTTTGAATTTATCAATCGGATTTGCCATTCGTGTTTTCTAAAATGCTGTTGATTTTTCTTGAATTTCGGTTTTTGCGTCCTTTTCGTTTTCACTCATTATCGTTTGAAGGCGATAATTTCTGTAATCGCCCGGTCGTCCTTCTTTGCCGTCAATCGCCGCCGTAATCATATTAAAGGCTTCACGCGCCGAAGCGAAATAAACATTATATTCGCCTGTTTTTTCACCGTGTTCAATCGTTTCGGAGAAAAATCTTCGCGCTGTTTCGCCGATGCTGGCTGATTGGTCGCGGTCGAAAAAACCGTGACAGTAAAGTTTAATAAAAATCCATTCGGGACGATTTTTGACCGTTACATTCGCCGAAAGCCAGCGTTTGAATCGGCTCGCGTCCGGCGGATGATTTGCCGTCAACGCGCCGTCATCGAGTTTCGGAACGGGCAAACCTTTTATGCGCCGCGTCCAATTTAAAATTAATGGTCCGGTAAATATAAGTGGTAATTCGGGTTGATTTCCAAAAACTCGAACTTGCCGTCCCGTCCGATGCGGAATTTTTTCGTCTAAAGGCAAGCCGCATTCGTAGATTTTGTTAAGCATCGAAACCTGAGATTTGTCAGGCGCGGACGGCAGAGTCATATCAACATAACAGCCGGTTTCCTGCAAAATTCGCAGTTCGTTGTCAACGCCGCAAAATTTTCCGTCGTTTGAATTGCCGAGCGCGAGATTGCCGTGAACAAAAGCGTATTTCGGCTGTTCATCGCCTGCAAAACGCGACAGCAACCGATGTTCTTCCGCCAGACAATCACGATATTCGGTCAAAGTTTTCCATAAATTTTCCGCCGTGTCCGGTTTTTTAACTCCGTGATGCAGATGAACTTCGACTTCGCCCAAACCTTCGGCTTGCATTTCAGCCAAAATCTGCAAAATTCGATAATCGTATTGTTCGGCGGGGAAAAAATTCGTGTGGCGAAATTTTGTTTTGTCCGCGCCTAAAACGGCTTCGCCGGTTTTTCTGGCTATTTCGCAATATTTGTCGAGCCTGCGCCGCTGCGTATCTATGTCGAGCAAACCGTTTTCGCTCCAACTCGGTTCAAAATGATTGGCGACGGTGAAAATAACGTGTTTTTTTTCGCCGGAATCAGACTGCCAAAACGAATTCGCCCGCGCGAACGGATAACGCGCGAGCCACGGCAAATTCCATTTCAGCTTTGTTAAAAATGTCGGCTGATCGTCGTTCATCAAATTTGATTTAAGATTCCAGATTCCAAATTCAGGTTTTAATTTGTAATTTGCAATCTGGAATTTCACCCATCTACAAATCGCCGGTGCCACAGTTCGAGCATCCATAAAACCCACAGCCGGTATGAATGATCACGCCGTCCGTCCGCGTGTTCGTCCAAAAGCGTTTTGATATATTCTGCCTGAAAATAGCCGCGTTCCAAAGTGCGCTTTTCGAGAAGTTCCGCGTGAATTCGCTGACGCAAATGTGAATTAATCCATTCGTTAATCGGCACACCGAAACCCTGTTTTTCCCGATACAAAATCTCCGTCGGCACAATGCCTTCCATCGCTTTTTTGAAAATATATTTGGTTTCCAGACCTTTTAATTTCAATTCGGGCGGAATTCGCATCACGAAATCAATCAATTTGTGGTCGAGCAAAGGCACACGCGCTTCCAAAGATGTCGCCATACTCATCCGGTCAACTTTCGTTAAAATATCGCCGGGCAAATATGTTTTGCTGTCGAGATAAAGCAGTTTGTCAACCTGAATTCCGGTCAAAACCGTCTCCGCCAATTCTCGAAAAACTTTCGCGCCGCGCCCGAAACTGCCGTTCAAATTCAGGCGAAATTTCTCAGAGTAAAGTTCATTTTTTCGCAAATCGTTAAAATGCGAAACGCTGTCAATATAGCGGTCAACCGCGTCGAGCGAAGCGTTGTAGAGATAATTTTTCCCGCGAAATCCGTGCGGCAAATTTTCGCTCAAAGGTTTTAAAAAATTTCCGCGAACCGCCTGCGGCAAACGCGCAAAACCGCTGCGTTTTTTGTCCACGACATAGCGCGTGTAGCCTGCAAAAAGCTCGTCGCCGCCGTCGCCGGAAAGCACGACTGTAACAAAATCGCGCGCCATTTTCGACACCATAAACGTCGGAATCGCGCTCGAATCGGCAAAAGGTTCGTCAAAATGCCAGACTAATTCGTCAACGATTTCGACCAAATCCGGCGTCACGACGAATTCGTGATGCTCGGTGTTGAAATGTTTCGCCGCGATTCTGGCGTATTTTAATTCATCGAAACTGTCTTCGTTAAAACCGATGGAAAAAGTTTTGACGGGTTTTGCGGAAATTTCGGACATCAAACCGACAATCGTGCTTGAGTCAACGCCGCCGGACAAAAACGCGCCCAAAGGAACTTCCGAAATCAACCGAATTTCTACGGCTTCGCGCAGCAAATCGCGCAAATCTCGAATATATTCGGCTTCGCTTTTCGTTTCGGTAATCGGTTCGTATTTGAAATCCCAGTATTTTTCAGTCGTGATTTCGCCGTTTTTGAAAATCAAAAAATGCGCCGGTTCTAACTTTTCGACCTGTTTGAAAATGCAAAACTCTTCCGGCACGTAGCCGAACGTCAAATAAGCGTCGAGCGCGGCAAAATCAATTTCCCGTTTGATTTCGCCCTGCGCGAGCAAAACTTTCAATTCCGAGCCGAAAACGAAATTCCCCGCGTCGGTCAAGGTGTAAAAAAGCGGTTTTTTGCCGACTCTATCGCGGGCGACAAAAAGACTTTCTTCGCGGAAATTCCAAATCGCAAAGGCGAACATTCCGCGCAGTTTTTCGAGACAATTCGTGCCAAATTCCTCAAAAGCGTGAACGATTGTTTCGGTGTCGGAATTGGTTTTAAATCGGTGTCCGAGCGATTCGAGTTCGGTTTTCAGTTCGCGGAAATTGTAAATTTCGCCGTTGAAAACAATCGCCAGATTTCCGTCTTCCGAATAAATCGGCTGCTGCCCGCTTTTCAAATCAATAATCGAAAGCCGGCGCATTCCGAGCGCTGCGCGTTCTTTGACGACAGTTCCCTGTTCGTCCGGTCCGCGATACGTGATGATTTTGCACATTTTGTCGAGCAAAATCTCGCGCGCGTCAGTCGGCGCGTTTCTGTCTTTTGAAATAAATCCGGCAATTCCGCACATAATTTTCAATCGTTAAGAATTAGTTACAACTTCGCGTTTGCCGAATTTGGCGGAAAACTTTCCCAGATAATTTTTGACAATTTTCTTTTCATCTTCGTCAATCAAATCAAACCAATTCATCGCAAACAGGTAAACAGAAGCGAAAACCACAAATGAAACGCCCAAAATCAAACTGCCCGAAACAAATTCAACGACGGTTTTTTTCGGCGCGGTAAAAATCGTCTGCGCCAGATTATTTCCGACAGCCGGCATTATTTGTCGAACTTGACGATAAACAAAAAATGTAATGATTCCGGCGAAAACGCTGACGATTGCGGTTTTTCCGACTTTTTCGAGCAATCGCCAATCGCGCGTTTTGACATCGAGTTTACGCATCAAAACCGCTGTCGAAATGAATCTTTCGATTAATGTGGCGACGACGACAATCGCAATCATTCCGGTCAAATTAAAATTCTGAATACCGAACCACAGCGCCGTGACGAGTCCGAGTAAAATAAATACGCGCAGCACAATTAAAAATCTGCCGAATTCTTTGTAAGCGCGGACAATCGGGTCAATAATCCAAATATCGAAAGGCAAAATCGTCAGATTAATCAAAAAAATCGAAACGCTCGCCGCGTATCTATCGGTGAACAGCGTCGTGATAAAAACGCTCGCCGTGATAAACAAAAAAATATACGCCGGAAAATAAAAAAACGCGAGTTTCCGCATCGCCCGCGCCGTCAAAAATATGATTTCGCGCGTTTCGCCGCGCGCCTGAAGTTCGCTCATTCGTGAAATCAGCACGACTCCGGCGGATTCGCCGAGCATTGAAAGCAGCGGCAATTGGAAACAGCCAATCGAATAAATCGCGTATTCCGACTCGCTAAAACGGTTTCCCACAAAATATGTGTGAATGTCGGTTTGCAGCGTCCACAAAATCCCTGCGAGTCCGAAAGGCAGCGCGTAAAACATTTGTTCACGAAAAAATCGCCCGTCAAATTCCAGCCAGAAACGCGGAAATCTCGATTTCAAATAAAACAACAAAATCGCGGTCTGCAATGTCGCCTGGATCATCGCCGCGTAAATAAACGCTTCGACCGACGCGAAAAGGACGACCGCGCCCGCCATCAAAACGGTTTTCGTCAGTTGCGCCAAAACTATGAAAACGGTCGCAACCCTGGCTTCTTTATTGGCGACCGCGACAACTTCCAAAAATGCCGAAAAAATCCAGAGCCAGATGACGACGCCGATTTTCGGCGCAAGCGCAGTCATTTCGTCGCTGTGATACAAATTTCCGAGCAGTTGCGGGTAAAGATAAAGTCCGGCGCAGACTAATCCGCCGACGATGAAGTTAAACAGCAGAATATTTAAAATCGTAGATTTACGATGCGCGTCGCCGCGATTCAGAAAATAATACGCGCTCATCGAAAAACCGAGCGGCAAAATCGTCACGGCGTTAGTGATAAATTGAAAAGCCTGCCGGTAAACTCCGACTTTATCCTGCGTCAAAAAACGAACCGTCAGAAGCGGCAGCAGAAAGCTGATCGCGAAACCCGCGATTTTGGCGAATAAAATCCAGGCGCTCTGCGATTTCAGAGATTTTTGCTTTGGCGAAAAATCGTCCATTTTTTCTATCTGTCAGCCGAATTAAAAAATTTGCCGCCGAACGTTTGCAAAGGTTTTTCGAGCCGCGAGTTTTGCAGATTCCTGGCGAAAAAGTATCCGGCGAAAACGACCGGCTGATTTTCGGCGGCGAGCGATTCGGTTTCGTCTCGCTTGATTATGTTTTTGATTTTAGCAAAAACGCCGCTCAAGGCTGTTCGATACATCCAGCGCGGCACGCCGAAAAGATGCGCGCCGTCGAACGGTATAATTTGCGTGTCAGCCAAATATCTCGAAATTCCGACGCCGAAAAGCCAGCGGCGATAATAATTTTTGTCGAGCCGGTATTTAGGAATATAATGATAAATAATTAATTTCGGACAATAAATTCCGCGTTTTCCGCCGGTTAAAAGACGTTGATATAAAACTTCGTCTTCGCCGCTGATAAAACCTTTGCCTTTCGCGCCGACCGTTTCGTCATACAAACCGATTTCCTTGAAAACCGAAGTTTTGAAAATTCCGTGCGCGCCTGTCACCATCGGCGTATTCCAATCATAAACCCATTCTTCGTCGCCGTAATCGCGCCAGCACAACACGCCTTCCTTGAGCGGTTCGACCCAAATTGGCGGCTCGACTTCGAGACTTGGCAGCAATTTACCGCCGACGAAATCAATTTCGTCCCAACGAGTCCGAAAAATTTTCTCGACTTCGACAAACCAATTTTCGTCAATCTCTTCGTCGTCATCAATGCCGCTGATAATATCGCCGTCCGCCAGATTTATTCCGCTGTTCAGCGCAAATGATCGTCCCTGTCGTTTTTCAAACAGA
>CAXSHW010000034.1:6516-13909 GCA_964237245.1 uncultured Pyrinomonadaceae bacterium | reverse complement strand
GTAAACTGCGGCTTCATTTCTTCGACGACTTGCGCTGTATTGTCGGTCGAATTATTATCGGCGACGGTAACGACAACCTCGAAATTTTCCGGCAGGCGAGCGTTTACCAGACTGACTAATGTCTTTTTCAGACTTTTATCACGATTAAACGTCGGAATAATTACATTCAGCTTCATAAAATCTATTTTCGAGAGTGATTCGGAGTAATGTAGGAAAATTCGGTCGCTCGTAAAGTTTTAAATAATTTCAAAACTAATTTCGGACTAATCGCCAGCAGCCACATTAGCGCCTTCAGCTTAAACTTTCGGCGATAATTGTTTGCTTCGGCAAAATTTTTTCTGGCTTCGATAAAATTTCCGTTTGCCAGACTGTGTTTTCCGCGTTCGAGGCAAAGTTCCGCTCGAAGCGAAGTTAATTGGTTTTGCCAGGCTTTCAATTCGGATTCGGTCAAACCGTTTTTATCTTTAACCATCTCCAAAGCCGCAATGCCGCGTTCGGCTTTTTCGACGGTGTTGCCTGTCAGACTGCCTTCGCGGATTCGATATTTGACCAGAACTTTTTCTTGATAACCGATTTTGACTTGATTTTTGCAGAGTCTGAACCACAGCTCGAAATCTTCGACGCGAACGGCTTTCGGGTCGAACAACCCGCATTTTATTACCGATTCTTTATAGATTATAGTTCCCGAAGTCAGCACGTTGCAGCGTCCTTCGAGAAGACTTTCCGGCGTAACTTCGCCTTTGGAAGGCGCGCCGCGCATAAAAGTTTTTCCTTCATAGAGCGGCTCGCCGAAAAGCAGCGCGTCGCAGTAAATCATTTCGTAATCGTCTTTCTCCAAAAAAGCCGTCTGCGCGGCGAGCTTTTCGGGAAACCAAACGTCGTCGCCGTCGAGAAACGCCAGAAGTTTGCCGCGAGCCGCCGAAATTGCCGCGTTTCTGGCTGCCGCCGCGCCGCCGTTCGCCTGTTTTAAATAAATTATCCGGTCGAAATAATCAGCCAAAACTTTTTCCAGCCGAGCCGTATCGGGCGAGCCGTCGTTGACCAAAATTATTTCAAAGTCCCGGAAAGTTTGAGCAAGCGCCGAGTCCAAACTTTCGGCAATATAATCGGCGACGTTGTATGCCGGAACGACGATGCTGACAAGCGGCGCGTCGGATTTCACCAATGAGCCGATGCGCGTCTCCAAAATTTCTGGATTGTTGCCGGTAAGTTTATTCACGTTTTTGTAAAACAGGCTAATAAAATTTCAATTAAATCGAAATTTTATATTTTATTAAGTCGTCTGTCCGACATTTTTATTATTTTCCCGAACCGGCTCCCATCGCGCGTAGCGTTCGCCGCTCAGAAATTTGTAGAAACCAATCAGCGAAGCCAGATTCGTCAGCACGAAATAAAGCGGAATGGCAAAAATGCCGACGGTTTTTTCGCTTCGTTCCAAAAGCCAGCCGATAAGAGCTAAGGCGTAGAGAACGATTTGCAGAACGAACGCGGCGGCGAAAACTTTTGACGAAAAGGCGAGAATTGCCGACGACGCGAAAATCAAAACCAAAAAAACCGGCACGAAATAACGCAGGAGTTTGTGCGAAACGAGTTCGACGGCGAAAAATCCGCTGTGCAGCGGATTCAGCATTTGCCGGTTGCGCCACAAATCCGTAAATGTCTGCGAGATAACACGAACGCGCATTTGCAGTTCTTTGCCGGTTTGCCGGTTCGTCTCTTCGGTGCAAATCGCCGACGATTCGTAAACCGAACGCAAGCCTTGCTCGTAAATTTTGGTAGCAATCAAAAAATCCGAACACGCTTCCGCATACATCGGTCGGTAAGCCGACTTTCTGACCGCGTAAATGCAGCCCGACGCGCCGATGAGCGAGCAGGCGCGGCTTTCGCTCTCCTTGATAAAAGTTTCGTAATTCCAATAACTTTTCGCGCCCTTGCCGACATTCGAGCGCGAATCGTCAACGTAAACCAATTTGCCCGCGACGCAGCCGACTGTTTCGTCGGCAAAATTCGGCATCATCCGGCGCAGAACATCCGGCTGATACATCGTTGTCGCGTCGGAAAAAAGAACGATTTCGCCAATCGCCTGTTCGACGGCGTTGTTTTGCGTCACGGTTTTGCCGACTCTGCCTTCCTGTCGGAAAAGCCGCACCTTTGCGGCGGAAAACTCTCTGACGATTTCATCGGTGCGGTCGGTCGAACCGTCGGATGCAATTAAAATTTCAAGTTTTTCATTCGGATATTCGAGTTTCAGAGTGTTTTCTATTTTTGCGCGAATATCTCTTTCTTCATTATAAGCCGTTATCAAAATTGTAACATTCGGCTCAAAATCGGCGCGTTTTATTCGTTTCGGAAACAAAACGCTGACCGCATAGACAAGAATCGGATAACCGGCATAAGTATAAAAAAGCGCCGTCGCGCCAATCCAAAAAACAATTTGTGCCGCCGAATAACTCATCATTTCAAGCCGACTGCCATCCGAAAATCTTTTTTCCCAAAGTTTCCAGAGAACCGCTTTCCGCTTCTTTCAGATTATTTTCAATGTAATAAATTCTTCTGAAAGCCACCGCATACGCGATTAGATAATAAATAAACCAATTATACGCTACCGAATCGAAGAAACTTGAAACCATATAGCCGACGATGCTTGCTTGCAGTCCGATTGACATATAATAAAACCAATCATATTTGCCTTTGTCAAAAAGCGTGCGCTCGATTGCGCCGAGTTTGCGAAACGGGCTTATCAAAAAGATCAGATAAACCGCCAATCCTAATACGCTTAACTCCGAAGCGACCTGCATATAAGCATTGTGCCATTGCAGATTACTGTCGTTCATTACGCGCGAATTGCCCATTCCGATTCCCCAGGGATTTCGCAAAGTAACGAAAATCGAGCGAAAAAGCAATTGTTTACGCTGGTCTGAAGAACCGACCGGATCGAGTCCGGGAATGAAAATTGACAAAAGCCGCAAACCGTAGCTTCCGGGCGCGAGCAGAATAAATAATCCGCTCGCAACGGCTGAAGCGAGCAGCACGTTCAGACGATTTTTACGTCCGATTTTCCAAACCAAAACCGCTGTCGAGACGAGCAAGCCCAAAAAACCGCCGCGCGAAAAAGTAACCATATTGGCGGCGACGAAAAGTCCCGCCATCATAAAATAAAAAACTCCGGCTAATTTATTTCGGCTGGCGATGCCTAAAACGACGGCAATCGGAGTTATCGTGACGAAGTGAAGCGCCATATCGTTCGGGTTGCCGAACAATCCGCCGACATCAACCGCGACCCGATAACCTTCGGTCTTCATTTCGCCTTTCATATAAAGGTCTAAAGCCGTAAAACTCAGATAAATCCCGACCGACAGCGAAAGCCACATCAAACCGGCAAGCCGTCCTCTGGTTCGCACGACGTTAGCCATCACGATGAAAATTAAAACGGCTTTAATGAATGTTTCATTAAAAATTTCCCAGGAAGTCGCAAAATCCTTCCCAATCGGCATTGTCAAAAGCGCCAGAACAGTCAGCGCCAGAACGCATTTGACTTCGCTCGAAAGCATTGTCAAAGTGCCTTCGGTCGAAAGCTGCGTCGGTATATAGACGGCAAGCGTGAGCGCGGCAAAATAAAACGCCGACGCCGACAAAAATGAAAGCGACGGAATGAGTTCGTAAGGTCGAAAAAGCACCAGAATCGAGAAAATATAAAGCCCGCAATAAGTCAACCCGTGTCCGTTGCGAACGAGCCAACGTTCACTGCCTAGAAGTTCGCGGTCTTTTTCCGCTTTTCTTTCCTGTTTGCCGCGCTTTTGCGATTCGGCGAAAACTTCCGCCTTCGGCAAAATTAGATTTGATTTCCGAAAACCATTCGTTTCCGAAACAGAAATTTCCGCCGATTCCGCTTGTTCGGTTTCGGCGATTGATTCGGACGCGAATTGTTTTTTCGGTTGCTTTGACGAGTTAGCTAAACTTTTTTGAGGCGCATTGTTTTTTCCGACGCTTGTTTTGCCGTTGGCGTTGAGCGAAGCGTGGTCAGTGGAATTTGAGCCGCCTTTTTCGGCAGATTTAGAGAGAGATTGGTAATCGAGACTTTTGGTTTTGTTGGCAGGCATCCGTAGGTTTTAGCGTCAACCTTTCTGCGGGAAAGTTTAATCGTTTCGCAATTTCCGGTTGTTTTTTGTTTAGATAATAATCGGAAGGCATTTTAACATTTTTCGGTGAGATTGATAAGAAATTTCGGGAACGGCGAATAATTCAGGCAGCTATTTCTTCTCTTTCGACGGCGATAAGGTCGCGCACTTTTCGTTTTAAGGCGCGTTCAAAATAGCGGGCTTCGTTGACGCCGTTAAAGGAAAGCTGCTGCAAATTCGCTTCGATGCGCTTGCGATAATCGGATACCAGAGAATCGGAAACGCCGAGCATTTCCGCGACTTCGAGTTGCGTTCCGCTGTCGGAAATCAAATAACAATGCCACAAAACGTTGACCATTCGGTCATATTGTTTGGATTTGCCGCGCACGCTCGTTTGCAGATTTTTCAGGAAATTATCAACAAAACCGCTCGCTTCCAGTTCGGCTTCGCGGCGCATAACATCTTCTTCCGGTGTTTCGCGCGTGTCGGCGTAATCGAATTCCATTCGCTCGCCGTCTTCGCCGTTCGATGAAGTTCCGCCGACCGGAACGAGATAAATATCCATAATCGGCAGGCGCGACATTACGAATGAACGCAAAGAGCGCACATCTACCGGTGAATCAACCGCTTTGAAAACTTTGATAATCAATTTTTCGAGTTCGACGTTGCTGATGACGATTTGCGCGTCGCCCGTGCAGCCGACCATTCTGGTATCGCGGCTTTGAAACGAGACGGTTTTCACTCGCTCATCCATTTCCTGCACGTCGCGGCGCGGTTTTTCATTTTTCCATTCGGCGAGTCCGTAAAGTCTGTCGGCAAGTCTTCGGTGAACGTCAGGATTATTGATATTGTCGAAACGCTTGAAACTTTTGCCGGTTTGAATCAAGGTCGAAACTCTGCGCGCCAGACGATAAGATTCCGGGTAACGCTTGCGAAGTTCAGCCGTCAACATATTCGTCAACTCGATTTGACTGATTTCCGCTTCGATTTCCGCGTCCGTCATTTCCGTGTCGAGATAATGCTGGAAACGCTCCTTTCCCAAGAGCGCGACGAAAAGTTCCTGCGTCAAATCCGTGTAAGCGTTCTGTCTGCCTTCTTCGACGAGAAAACCCGCGCGTTTTGAAGCTCTCACCAGAGGATGCGAAGAAACTATTCGGTGAAGCTCCGCCCAGATTTGATTAACGTCGGATTTTTTGAGGCTTTCGTTCCATTTTCCAACCTTAATTTGTCGTCCCTGGTTGGATTTTGGCAGACGTTCCTGCTGTTTTAATGCACTCATATTTTATCTGTCCGATTGATTTTTGGTTTTTCGAGTTTGTTTTTTAGAAAGTCTTACCCTGTCCGCTTTGTGGAAATCTCTTCCCGTTGAGATTTTCTTCCACTCGTCAGCCGATTTTTTCTCTAATTTTTTGTAATTTAGAGATTGATAGAAAAAGTTTTGTAAATTAACTCCGAGCTAATGCAGTTAATTTGGCAGGTTGATTGGTCGGATTTGTTTCCATTCCGCCAACAAGTTAAATGGTAGCAATTATTTTTGATTTGGGCAACATATTTTTGCATCTTTTTGTTTTGTTAAACTAATTGATTAAACCGAATGATGGCAGTAGTTTGCGCTACTATTTTGGACAAATTGGGAGTCTGCCGAAAAATAATTGTATTTTTTATTCGCAAAGTTTTGGAACGAGGCAGGCATTACAGATTTACATTTTGTATAACGAATGTGTTTCTTGCTTGAGGTTTTGAAAAGGCGAGAGTCGAAAAATTTTCGGTAAAAAAATTATAATATGTTTTCGCTAAAAATGATTACTTTCTGCAAAAGCGCAAATTGTCCGGCTTCCCAAAAGCTGCTGGCGTTTCAAAACGGTAAAGCCTTAAGAAAGGAACGCAAAATGGTTTCACAACATTTAACGACGTGCGAGTTTTGCGCGGCTGAAGTCGAATTTTACGCGCATTATCCGCAGTCAGAAGAAGAAACCGTCACTAAAACCGATATTCCCGTTCCGCTTTTTGAACTCGCCTCAGCACTATTGGGCAACAAACACAAAGATTTTTCTTTACTTAATCAATTGCTCTGCCAAAACGAAGGCGTGAAGATTTAAAGTAGTGAAAAACTAAAAGTGAAAAATTCAGGAGATACAATCTTCTTTTATTACTCGTTTTTCACTTTTAGTTAATTTCAGTTTCCGCAGATTTCGTCAATCGCTTCTTCGTATTTTTCGTCAACCACGCCGCGTTTTATCTTGAGCGTCGGTGTCATTTCGCCTTTATCGATCGAAAATTCGCGCGGCAATAAATAAACTTTCTTAACGCGCTCGTAATCGTTCATCTCGCGCGTAAATTCTCCGGCATCACGCTGCACTCGTTTGATTACGAATGGATTTTCGCACAATTCTTCGCGCGAACCGTTTGCGTCAATTCCTTCTTCCTTTAAAGTTTGTTTGAGGGTTTCCCAATCAGGCACGATTAACGCGCCGACCTGTTTTCGTCCCGAACCGACGACGACGGCTTGCGCGACGAGCGGCGATTGCTTCAAGAGACTTTCGACCTGCTGCGGCGCGACGTATTTACCGTTCGATAATTTGAACAAATCCTTTTTGCGGTCGGTGATAAAATAATGTCCGTCCGCGTCTTTGTAACCCACATCGCCCGTGTGATAAAAACCTTCTTCGTTAATAACTTTCGCGGTTTCTTCCGGGTTGTTAAGATATCCGCGCATCACGTTTTTGCCGCGAACGAGAATTTCGCCATCCGATTCGGCGATTTTCATTTCGACGCCTTCAAACGGCGTGCCGATTGAACCGACTTTGCTGTCGTCCGGGCGATTGGCGCAGGCGACGCACGCTTCAGTCATTCCGTAACCCTGCAAAACCGGAATTCCCGCCGCCCAGAAAGCGTTTGAAAGTTTTCGAGATAAAGGCGCGCCGCCGGAAACGAAAAAACGAATACTTCCGCCGACGCCCATCCGCCATTTTGAAAAAACCAGACGGCTCGCAATCGAATGTTTCAGGCGCAAAAGCACAGAAATTGAATCGTGTCTATCGTGCGCGTTCCAGTATTCCTGCCCGATTTCCAAAGCCCAATCAAAAAGCGACGTTTTCCAGCCGCCAGCCGATTTTCCTTTTTTGACGATTTTATGATAAACCTGCTCGAATAGGCGCGGCACGGCGGTCATAATCGTCGGGCGAACTTCGCTTAAAAACGCGCCGATCTGTTCAAACGCCGCGCAGTAATAAATCGAAACGCCGTTCGAGCAAAGCACATAAAAAACCGTCCGC
>CAXSHW010000034.1:0-6506 GCA_964237245.1 uncultured Pyrinomonadaceae bacterium | reverse complement strand
TATGCGACAGCGGCAAAACCGCCAGCGAACGGTCGGTTGATTTGATCGGCAGACCTTTCGAGATAGCGACGATATTGGAAGTAAAATTTTCGTGCGTCAGCATCACGCCTTTCGGCTCACCGGTCGTGCCGGAAGTGTAAATAATCGTCGCCAAATCGTCGACTTCGATTTGCTTTAAATTATTCTCAAAAATCTGCGAATCAATTTTTTCCAGTTCCCGACCGCGTTTTTCCAGCGCGTTGTAAGTCAAAGCGCGTCTGTCGTTTTCAGGAACGGCGTCGTCGTCAAAGAAGATCAGTTTTTCGAGTCGCTCAACCGTCTGAATCGCATTTTCGGCGTGGCGCAGAATTTTTTTGCCCGAAACGAACAGCATTTTCGCGCCGGAATCTTCCAAAATATAACGAATTTGCTCGACCGCCTGCGTCGTGTAAATCGGAACATTGACGGCGCGCAGCGACAAAATCGCCAGATCGGTCAAAGACCATTCGGGACGATTTTCCGAGATAATCGCAATCCGGTCGCCGGCTTTGACGCCCAAATCAGCCAGACCGAGCGCGATATATTTGATTTTTTCGATCACCGCTTCGCCTGAAAGATTCGCCCAAACGTCGCCGAGTTTATAACTCAGCGCATCCGATTTATTATGACGGCGAAACGATTCGAGGCAATAGTGCGGAATCGTCTGCGGCAAGTTTTCAAATCCGATTAAATTTTCTGCAATCATTTTCGGTTTCGCTTTTTATCTATAACTTCGACGGTTAAAACGAAATTTTTATCTTAACATTTTCGATTAAATATGTCTTTGATGATTGCAGATTCCAAATTGCAAATCGGCTTCGCTGCATTATTGATTTGAAATCTGCAATTTAAAATCTGCAATTCTGCTTACGTCCAATAAGTTCGGTCGAGCGAACGGTAATTTATCGCTTCGCTGAGATGATTTGCTTTAACCGTTTCGCTTGCTTCCAAATCGGCAATCGTGCGTGCGACTTTGAGAATTCGGTCGTGAGCGCGGGCGGAAAGTCCTTGTTTGAGCATCGCGCGTTCGAGCAGATTTTCGCTGTCCGAATCCAAAGCGCAGAATTTACGGATTTGCGTCGGCGACATTGCCGAATTTGAAAAAACGCCGTCGCCCGCGAATCTTTTAAGCTGGATTTCACGTGCTTTTATCACTCTGGCGCGAATCGTTTCGGAACTGTCGCCGACGGGAACGCCTCTGCCGCGCAGTTCCTTGAAGTTGACTGCCGGAACGTCAATATGAATATCAATTCTGTCCAGTAACGGACCCGAAATTTTGCCGACATATCTTTGAATCTGCATCGGCGAACATTTGCATTCGCGCTGACTTCCGAAATAGCCGCACGGACACGGATTCATCGAAGCGACGAGCATAAAACTCGCCGGAAAAGTCAGCGAAGGCGCGGCGCGTGAAATCGTCACTTCTTTGTCTTCCATCGGCTGCCGCAAAACTTCCAGCACGCCGCGATCAAATTCGGGAAGCTCGTCGAGAAATAAAACGCCCAAATGCGCCAGCGAAACTTCGCCCGGTTTCGGAATCGAACCGCCGCCGATAAGTCCGGCTTGCGAAACCGTGTGATGCGGATTTTTGAACGGTCGCTGAGTTATTAAGCCTGTTTTTCCGGTCAAACCCGCAACCGAATGAATTTTCGTGATTTCGAGAGATTCTTCAAATTCGAGCGGCGGCAAAATCGTCGGCAGACGTTTCGCCAACATCGTTTTGCCCGATCCCGGCGGACCGATAAGCAAAATATTATGCCCGCCCGCGCTGGCGATTTCCAGAGCGCGTTTAGTGCTTTGCTGTCCGCGAACTTCAGCAAAATCAACGCGATATTTGTTTTCGTTCGAGTTTAGTTCTTCGATGTTTAACTTCAGCGGCGAAAATTTCGGAGTTTGTCCGCATTGCAAATCGCGGCACAATTCGACGGCTTGCCGCAAATCTCGAATCGGATAAACGTCAACGCCGGAAACGACCGCCGCTTCGGTCGCGTTTTCTTCGGGAATCAGCAAATTTTTAATGCCGTTCGCGCGTGCCGTCAAAGCAATCGAAAGCGCGCCGCGAACCGGACGAACGCGACCGTCCAAAGATAATTCACCGACGCTCAAAACATTTTCCAAATTGTCGCCGTTGCCCAAATCACCGTTCGCGCCTAAAATTCCGAGCGCAATCGGCAAATCGAAACTCGCGCCTTCTTTGCGAACGTCGGCGGGCGCGAGATTAATTGTCGTTTTATGAAACGGAAAAAAGAATGAACTGTTGGTAATCGCCGCGCGAATCCGTTCGCGCGATTCACGAATTGCGGTGTCCGGCAAACCGACGATTAAAACCGGCGAAGTCGTATCGGCTTCGCCTTTGACAGGCTGCAAATTTACTTCAATGTCAACGATGAGCGCGTCAATACCATAGACAGCGGCGGATTGCACGAGGAAAAGCATAATTTTTATCTCAAACGAAAAGGCTGTGAAAAACTGAATATCAGAGTTTATATCAAATTTTGCCTGAAAAGTCAGATTATTATTTTTATAAAATCAATCCTTAAGCTAATAATTCGAGGTTTTAACTTGTATAAAAAAATTCTTGCCGGTTGCTTTTTGACAAAAAGCCGAATTCTATAAGATGTTAGAGAGATGACTATCAAATCCGATTTGTGGATTCGCCGGATGGCGACCGAACAGCAGATGATTAAACCGTTTTTGCCCGAACTCGCCAGAGAAGCGAACGGAAATCGCATAATTTCCGCCGGCGCTTCGAGTTACGGATACGATATGCGTCTGGCGGACGACGGCTTTCGCATTTTTTCGTCGGTTTTCGGTCTTGAGATTGACCCGAAACATTTCGATGAAAGTTCTTTAATTGAACCGACGCTCAGAACGGCGGACGACGGCGCGAAATACTATTTGCTTCCGCCGCATCATTACGGACTCGGCGTAACGGTCGAAACTTTCAAAATGCCGCGCAACGTAACCGGTTTGGCGATTGGCAAATCAACTTACGCGCGCGCCGGTTTGCTGGTCAATGCTACGCCGCTCGAAGCCGGTTGGGAAGGCAGATTAGTCGTTGAAATTGCAAATCTTGCAAACTTACCGCTGCGCGTCTATGTCAACGAAGGCATCGGTCAGATTCTGTTTTTTGAATCCGACGAAAATTGCGCCGTTTCCTATTCGGACAGAGGCGGAAAATATCAAAATCAGACGGGTTTGACCTACGCGAAGGTTTGAGTTTGATTGATAAATTTTATCAATCAAACTCAACCGCCGTCATTCTCGCCCGATAAAATTTCTACAATTCGCCTTAACTTCTCGTAGCCTGATTTTTGAAAAAATCAGGCTACTCGAAACGCAAAAATTTCATCCTAACTTTACTGTTTGCCTGCATACCGACGCTTGAATGAAAACGCTTTCAGGTTCGGTTACGTTTGCGGGCTATGAAATTGAAATAATTTAATCTTTGGAAAATAAATCGTTAAGGTGAAAGAAGTCGCAGCAAATTGATTGCCAAAGAAAATAAAAATTAAAACCTATAAAAGTTGTGATTTCTTTCTCGAAGTTAAGGAGAAATTTAATGAAAAAGAATTTGGAAATTAAAATCCCGAAAAGACAAGATATTCTCGCACTGCGCGAGAATCCTTTGCAAATCTTAAAAGCGAGTTTGACGGCATTAGTGTTTTTAATGCTGTTTGCCGGATTAAACATCTCGCAAACAGCGAAAGCTCAATCCCTGGTTGATTCAAATAAAACTCCGGCAATTAAAGGCAACCCGACAATCGTTCCGGCTGGCAACTTGTCGTTAGCCGTTCGCGCTTCCTACGCCGATATAGTCGAGAAAGTTATGCCGGCTGTGGTAACGGTTCGTTCTGAAAGAAAATTGACAGCGGAAAATCAAGATTCGCCCGCTGTCAACGACCAGTTACTTCGCCAATTTTTCGGTAAAGAAATGCCGCAAACGCGCCAATCTCCGCAAATCGAACGCGGACTCGGCTCAGGCGTTATTATCGAGGCGAACGGCACGATTTTGACCAACAATCACGTTGTCAACGGCGCGACGCAAGTCAAAGTTGATTTGCCGGACAAACGAACGTTTGATGCGAAAGTGATTGGCACAGACCCGGCGAGCGATCTGGCGGTTTTAAAAATCGAAGCGAATAATTTACCGACGCTTCCGCTCGGCGATTCGGACGCGGTTCGCGTCGGCGATGTCGTTCTGGCAATCGGAAATCCGCTCGGTCTGCGTCAGACCGTAACGAGCGGCATCATTTCCGCCAAAGGTCGTCAGACGGGTTTGAGCGACGGCAGTTTTGAAGACTTTTTGCAGACCGACGCGCCGATTAATCAGGGAAATTCCGGCGGCGCTTTAGTTAATCTGGAAGGCGAACTCATCGGCATCAATTCGCAGATTTTATCGCCGTCGGGCGGCAGTATCGGACTCGGCTTTTCGATTCCGTCGAATATGGCAAAATCCGTGACGGCACAGCTTTTGAAAGACGGAAAAGTGCATCGCGGTATGCTCGGCGTCGGCATTCAAGACGTTACATCGGATTTGGCAAACAATTTCGGACTAAAAGACGTTCGCGGCGTAATTGTGAACTCTGTTTCAGCAAACAGCGCGGCGGAAAAATCCGGCATCAAACAGGGCGACGTAATCGTCAATTTTAACGGCGCCAACATCAGCGACGGAAACGAGCTTCGCAACCGTGTCGCGCAGACCGCGCCGAATACTGCGGCGACAATCGGCATTGTGCGCGACGGAAATCCCGAATCGCTAAAAATTACGCTCGGCGAATTTCAACCGAAAACCGAAGTCGCGGCAGGCGAAAAAAGCAATTCAAACGCCGAACCGCTGCTGCAAGGCAAACTCGGTATGACGCTCGAACCGATTACGCCGCAAATCGCTCAACAGCTTAATTTGAAAGACGCGCCGAACGGGTTGGTCGTGACGGACGTTCAAGCCGGAAGCGCGGCGGACGAAGCGGGCATTCAAACCGGCGACGTGATTTTGCAAGTCAACCGCCAAACGGTTAAAACGGTTAGCGAAGTTAAAGCGACAACAGGGAAAATCAAAGGAAATTCCATCTTGTTTTTGATTAATCGCGGCGGACAAAATCTTTTTGTCAGTGTCCAAATGTAAAATCAAAACGATTTATCAAATCGAAAATTGATTTTACATTTGATAAAATCGAAAAATCCGACGAAAACACGCTCGTTTATCAAGCGTGTTTTCGTCGGATTTTTCAATAACGCGCAAAACTTTAATCGAAAAAACCGAATCTAAAATTTTATTTCCGAAAAGGAAAGAGTTAAAATCACGAATTGTTTTGCCAGCCGTGTTCGCCGATTAGAGGCACAAAAGCACACGCGCCGAAATCTTCGGTTTGAAAATCCTTCGCTGCGCGCGTAACGCGAATCAAATTTTGCGTTTTTTGGTCTCGTCCGATTGGCAAAATGAGCCGTCCGCCGATTTTCAGTTGATTTAATAAAGGTTTCGGAATTGCCGGACTTCCCGCCGCGACCAGAATTCGGTCAAAAGGCGCGTGCGTTTCCCAACCGTTCGTGCCGTCGGCGCAGGCGAGCGTAACGTTTTCGATTCCAAAACTTTGCAGCCTTTTTTGCGTCTCGACGGCAAGCTGCGCGATTCGTTCTATTGCATAAACATTTCGCGCGAGCTGCGCTAAAATCGCTGTCTGATACCCTGAACCCGCGCCGATTTCCAAAACTTTTGACTGTGCGTTTAATTCTAAAAGCTCCGTCATTCGAGCGACGATAAACGGCTGTGAAATCGTTTGATTGGCGGCAATCGGAAGAGCGTTGTCTTTGTAGGCTTGCGCTCTCAAAGCGTCGGGAACGAACAGATGGCGCGGCACGCGGCGCATCGCTTCCAACACTTTTTCGTCCGCGATTTTGTAATGTTCGCGCAATTTTTGAACCATTCGCTCGCGCGGGATTTCGTATTCGTCCATCTGAATTTTAGATTCCAGACTGCAAATTCCAAATTATAAAATTCATATGTTTTAATCTGAAATCTGAAATCTGAAATCTACTTATTCCAATTCTTTAATAATTCAATTGCCGAATAGCTTGTCAAATCGCTGCGCATCGGCGTGACTGACACAAAGCCTTCGTCAACCGCTTCAAAGTCCGATCCGCCTTCGTCGGCGTGAAAACCGTTGCGCTTTTCGCCAATCCAATAATAGAGTTTGCCGCGCGGATCGGTGTGTTCGCTGATCAAAGGTTTGGCATTTTTCAAGCCTTGTTTCGTCACGCGAATGCCTTTGGGAATGCCTTTCGGAACATTAACATTGAGCAGAGTGTCCGGCGGCAAACCTTCTTCAAGCGCTTTCAAAGTCAATTCCTTTGCCACTTTCGCCGACTCTGTGAAATTCTGATTGCGATTGGCGACGAGGCTGAACGCAATGCCCGGAACGCCTAAAATTGTCGCTTCCATCGCGCCTGCGACCGTTCCCGAATATGTCGCGTCGTCGCCCAAATTCGCG
>CAXSHW010000033.1:35344-40242 GCA_964237245.1 uncultured Pyrinomonadaceae bacterium | reverse complement strand
TGCGCGTTCACACCAGAATGATTGAGAAAGACGTGCAGGCTTCGGTTAATCTGCGCGAAGAAAACGTCACCGTTGATCGTCGTCCGGCTGACCGCGCGGCGAGCGACGCGGATTTGGCGGCGATCAAAGACGGTAATTTTTCCGTCACGACGCAGGCTGAAGTTCCGGTCGTCTCGAAAGACGCCCGCGTCGTCGAAGAAGTCGTCGTCGGCAAAAACGTCACCGAACATCAACAAACCGTTTCCGATACGGTCAAAAAAACCGATGTTCAGGTCGAAAAAACCGACGTGAACACCGATACGCAAACCAGAAAAGCGAAAAATTAATCTGCAAACGCCCGCGCTGTTTCGATTGCGAAGGCGCGGGCGCGATTTTGTAAAAACGCCGGTAGTTTTTTCGATTCATTTGGAAAGATTATCCGGCAGACGATTCAAAAAGGAGATAAAAAATTATGGCTGAAATTCCAGTCGAACATAAAAAAGCCGCCGCGTTTCCGTGGTGGTTAATTCCGCTCATTTTACTTTTATTGCTGTTGCCGCTGCTCTATTTTTGCAGTAGAAATACAGCGGTCGTGGACAATACGAACAATAACGGAAATCGTTCGGTGATTGTCACCAATGCGAATAATTCTGTTAATTCCGTCGGTAATTTGAGCAACACCGCAATTGTCGCTAACACGAGCGGCAATACCGTATTTAACGAAGACGAGAGAATTCGTGAAGCAAACGAACGCGCGCGGCTGGCGATGGAAAAAATTTATCCGAACGGCACGGCGCAGCAGGTCATCGAAGCGCTGAATCTGTCGGTCGTCAATTTTGCCAAAGGCAGCAACGAAGTTCCCGCCGCGAATAAGCCACTGCTCAAACAGGCGGCGGAAATGTTGAAAAAATCGCCGGCGGACACGCGCGTCGAGCTTGATGGCTACACCGACAACGACGGCGACGACGCCTCAAATCTCAAATTATCCGAGCGCCGCGCGGCTTCGGTGCGCAACCAACTGCTGAACTACGGAGTTCCGGCGGCGATGCTTTCGACCAAAGGTTTCGGCGAAACCAATCCGAAAGCGACCAACGATACGGCGGAAGGAAAATTTGAGAATCGCCGCATTGAGTATAAAGTGGCGACGAGCAACACGACCGCCGAAAAAGTCGCGCCGAACGGCAATTAACAATAGGAAAAAACTAACAAGGCATTAAAAAAGGAGATTATTATGGCAGTTGTTTATTACACGCAGCAGAATGAATACGATCTGGTCAACAGCGGACAGGATTGTATCGGCTGGACGGTTGTCGATCAGGCGGGAAACAAAATCGGCGAAGTCACGGAAATGTTGATTAACACCGACACGGAAATGGTTGATTCGATTTTGATTGACCGTAAAAAACGCATCGCGGCGCAGGATTTCGCGCTGCGCGACAAACAGGTCGTCGTGCGCGGCATTATGCACGACGGCGAGCTTGAAATGACAGATGCGGCAAGCGCGGCGACAGCGACGCAAACGCACGACCAGCCGATGACGCGGACAGCCGAAGCCAGGAACGTGGCGGGCGTCACGCGCGCGGCAAACGAAGGCGAAACCGTGATTCCGATTATCGAGGAACAATTAAACGTCGGCAAACGCACGGTCGAAAGCGGCGGAGCGCGAGTTTCGACGACCGTCACGGAAAAACCCGTCACGGAAACAGTCAATCTGCGCGAGGAAAACGTCACGGTCGAACGCCGTCCGGTTGACCGCGCGGTTGAAAACGCTCCGGCGGCTTTTCGTGAAGGCACGATTGAAGTCACCGAAATGGCTGAAGTTCCGGTCGTTTCCAAAGAAGCCCGCGTCGTCGAAGAAGTCGTCGTCGGCAAAAACGTGACCGAACACACCGAAACCGTCAGCGATACAGTCAAACGCACCGAAGTCAGCGTTGACGAAACTGACGGCAACATCAACCGAAACGATAAAAACAATCGTTAATTCGGCTGACAACTTCGGGCGCGAAACAGGTTTGCCGAATGTGAAAAACTGATTAATTGATAAGTTTTTCGCTCCTGTCTTCGATCATCAGCGAATCGGTTTCGCGTCCGTTTTTTTATCAGGAAATTTTAAATTTATCTTTCAAAAAAGTTTATTAACAAAATGAACAGCGCCGAATAAATTTTGCTCGGCAAATTATTAAGGAGAATAAAATTATGCAGACACAACCGGTGGTTACAGGCTTCCGCGATACAAGCGAAGCGATTTATTATTCGCTGACCGGCGCTCTGGTGCGTTTCGTCAGCTTTTTGCCCGCGCTCATCGGCGCTGCGCTGGTTCTAATTGTCGGCTGGTTCGTTTCCGGTCTGCTCGGCGGTTTAATCGAACGCGGTTTAAAAGCCGTCGGTTTTGAACGCGCCGTCGAACATTCGGGCATCGGCGATTTTATCCGCCGTTCGGGAACGCGAATGACGACTTCCGGCGTGATTGCGACATTAGTAAAATATTTTATTTTTCTGATTTTCGTCCAAGCCGCCGCCAATATCGTCGGTATTCCGCAACTGACGGAAATCATCAACCGCATCATTTTGTATATTCCCGATGTGATCATCGCTATGGCAATCATCGTCATCGGCACGCTGATCGCGCGTTTTCTGTCGGGTCTGGTGCGTTCGAGCGTTTCCGAACTCGGCGTCGGAAGCCCGAATTTGCTGGCGACGCTGACGCAGTATATTATCATCGGTTTTTCGGTCATCGCCGCGATTGACCAACTCGGCATCGCCGCGACTTTAATCAATACTCTGCTGATCGGCTTAATTGGCTCGGTCGCGCTTGCCGTCGGTTTAGCCTTCGGTTTAGGCGGACGCGATGTTGCCGCTCAATTGACGCAAAAATGGTATGACAGCAGTCAAACGTTGGCGAACGCCGCTCGCCAACGCGCCAACTTGCCCGGACGCGGCGGAATTGACGAATCAAAACTTTAATCCTTGGCTATCCTCAACTATTTACGCAAAATTGGCATTAGTTTCTCTTAATTTTCAGTCGAGTCGTAAATGTTGTGTCAGTAAGTTTTTCTTGACTTGAAACGTTGAGCCGCACGCCGCGTTCTTCTTTTTCGCCTTTGTCCACGCTGCCGGGTTTGCCGGGCGCGGTTAAAATGTTTTTTTCAATTTTGGTCGTAAAATCTGACGGCGCGAGGATTTCGGCGAGCAGACTCGTGCCGTTCGGTTCAAACTCGAAAATGTTTTTTGATTGCTCGACGATTTTATTATCGGCGTGAAGCAGCGCGGTGATAATTTCCGGTTGGGCGGTTTCCACTTCGTCGGCGACGACAAAATCGTTCGGCGCGGTGAAATCGAAACGGCGAACCAGTTTGTTCAATCCGACTTCCGGCTGATAAGCAGCGGTCAAATCGGCGATGATCGAAACTTTTTGAGCGTTCATTTTTACGTCGGAAATGCGGATTTTGTTCAGTCTTTCATACGAAACTCCGGCGAAAGCGTCGTGTCCTTGACCGGCGTTTACCTGACCTTTGCCGCCGATTAACAGCGTGTTGTGATGCTCGGTCAGCGGAACGCCCGCGTAGCCCGAATCGCCGGTCAGATATTTTTTGTTCGCCCAAATAATAAAACTGCCCGCGTCCGGGTGCGCGTGTCCCGACGACAAACGCCAGTCGGGAAATTCGGCGAGTTTTTCGAGCGTCGCGTGTCCTTCGGGCGGTCCGGCTTTGAAGGAAAACGCCGTTGCGTCGTCGTTCCACGAACTGCGCCAATAGACGACTTCGTGGTCGGGGAAGTAATGCCATTTTTCCTGTTTTTCAATCGGCACGGGTTTGATCGCGTCGTTATACCAGATGAAAGTCCAGAATTCTTCGGCGTTGACCTGTCCTTTCGATTTCAACCAGTCGGCAACGCCCTGCGCTTCGCCGTTATGGTAGCGGTTGGCTAAGTTATAGAGAATGTTGTAGTTAGTGCGAAAATGCCCGTCAATGCGCTCGCGTTCGTAATCGTCGCCCTGTCTGGCGCGGGTGATATTTCCGGCGTAAATGTCGCCGTAATCGAAATTAAATTCGCCGCCCGGAAGCGTCGCGTGCGCGACGTATTTGTCGGCGAGTTTCAATCCCGGCGTGGTTTCATACAAATTTTCGCCGGTCGCGTGAAGCTGCGCGTCCAGATAATGCGCGATCCACGGCGTGGAAAAAATCCAGTATTCCATTCCCTCGTAATAATATCCGTCGGCGGAATACGTCGCCAGAACGCGGTCGTAAATGGCGCGGGAAAGTGCCGCCCAATCTTTCGCCTCCGGCGTTTCGCCCATCAAAGCGTAAGCCGTAATCGCCAGTCCGGTGATCGGAATAAACGCGTGATTCTGCGAATAAGCGTAGGATTTTCCCGATTTCGGCTTAAAAAAGTCATACATCAAATTCGCCTGTCTGATGAGTTTCGCCTTGTATTTATCGCGTTCGGCGGGCGTTAAATCGTGATACAGCAAATCGTAGCCCCAGCCCAAACCATACAAAAGATGTCCCGCCGCCAAATCGGTATTCGGTTTGTTGAACGAATAACCCCAAACATCGTAGGAAACCGCCGCGTCCATATATTTTTTCGCCGCGACGAGATATTTTTTATCGCCCGTCATTTTATAAACGAACGCGGCTTCGGCGATTCCGATGGCGACTTCGTTCTGCGCGCGTCGTTCTTCGGCGGGCGGCGCGGGCGGTTCAGCTTGCAAAGCGCGCACTCTGGAAACGGCGGTTTGCCACAATTCCGGCTGCGTTTTCATCTTCGCTTTGAGCGCGTCAATCTCGCTCTGCGTCAAAAAAACGCGCGGGTGAACGCCTTCGAGTTCCTTTTTCAAACTCGAATTCGTGGTCTTCATTAAATTAATTAAAGGATGCTCGCCTTTCAATTTTTTGCTCGCCTCACGTTCCGCCTGCAAT
>CAXSHW010000033.1:15374-35334 GCA_964237245.1 uncultured Pyrinomonadaceae bacterium | reverse complement strand
TCCTGCGCGAACGCGGCGAACGGTAAAATGAAAATTATTATTAAATTGATAACTGCCAGTTTTTTTAACATTTTTACTTCCTTTAGAAAAACGAAACGGTAGAAAACGAAACAGGCGAGGACAAGCCGTCGCCTCTACTTTAGATATTTCGCCAGAAAATTTATCATATCGCCGTTGACTTTGCGCCCGTCGTCTTTGTGGCGCAGTTGGCATTCGATGCCGAGTTTGTCCATTTCTTCCTTCAAAACTTTGCCGAAACCCGGATGATGAATCGCTTCGCTCGCGGTCGAATCTTTGGTCAGAGGTTTGTCGGGAATGCTGTAAAACGCCCACACCGGCGGATCGCCTTTGGTCAGATAAGTCAGCGGCGAAATCGCTTTGAGCAGCGCGGCGGCTTGCGGCGCATTCATTTGCTCCTTGGGCAAACCGAACATTTTGCCGCTGTAATAAGTTTGATACTGCGTGACGAGACCGCCGATGTATTTGGTGACGACTTCCGGCACGAGCGTCGTCTGCGCCGAAAAAACCGCCATCGCCTTGAGTCGCGTTGACTCGCGCAGCACCGGATCGGCGTTTTTCGCGTCGCTCAAATCGTCGTGAAAACCGAGCCACAGCGCGGTCATTCCGCCCGCCGAACTGCCCGTCGCCGCGACCAGTTGCGGGTTGATATTAAAATCTTTGGCGTGATACCGCGCATACTGAATCGCTCTGGCGCAGTCCATATAATGCTGCGGATAAACGGCTTCGCCCGTCAGCCGATAGTTAATCGCCATTACCGCGAAACCGGCTTTGAGGAACTCGTCGAGCTGATTGACCGAAAGTTTCGATTTATCGCCGGTCGCCAAACCGCCGCCGTGTATGTAAACGACGAGCGGTGTCGGCTTTTTCGATTTCGGCTTCCATAAATCAAAAGTGTTCGCCGCGTATTCGCCGTATTTGCCGTCCGCGATGTCCGGTTTCGGCGCGGCGATCTCCGCTTTTTTCGACTCGCTTTCATCCTGTGCGAATGCCGAAAACGCGAAAATATTCAGCAGAATTAAACCTAAAAATAAAAATCTTTTCATTATTTTGTCTTTGAATCTACGACTAAAAACTTTTTTGCCCGCGAAATACACGAAACTCACGAAAAATAAAACAATTTCAAAATGGAACTTCTGTTTTTCGTTTAATTCTCGTAATTTCGCGGACAAAATTCGTTTTCATCTAACTTTCTAAAAAATAATTTTCAAAGCAAACTGCATTTCGCGGTTTTCGTTGGCAGTCTGCGAATAAGTGCCGACGTTTGCGTCATCCAGTTGATATACCGGAACCTGGAAATTCGGGTGGTTGAAGACGTTGAAAACTTCCCAGCGGAATTGCAGTTTCGTCTTTTCCCACAACGCGAAATTCTTCATCAGCGATAAATCGGTGTTGCTGAACGCCGGTCCGATCAAGATGTTGCGTCCCGCGTTGCCGAACAAAGTCGGGTCGGACGGCGTGGCGACCGGACGCGCGAAAGCCGCCGGATTAAACGCTAAACCGCTTGGGACATTGGAATACGGATCGCCGATTAAATCGGGACGCTGCTGGGCGATGTCAGCCGCCGAAAATTGCGGCGTGAACGGTCTGCCCGATAAATAGGTAACGATGCCGTTGAATTGCCAACCGCCTAACAAAGCGTCCGTGATACCGTCGGAATTAAAGAACGCGCGTCCTTTGCCGAACGGCAGTCCGTAATTAAAACTCGCCGTAAACTGATGCTTGCGCTGAAAATCCGAAAGGGCTTTATCCGCAAATAAATTGCGAACGTCCTGCGGAAATTTCTGCGTTCCGGTCGTCGAATTGTTCGTTGACGAAGCCGTGTCAATCGCCCTTGAAAACGTATAAGAGACGAGCAGTGTCAAGCCGTTGGTAAATCGTCGGCGCAGACTGGTTTGCAGCGCGTTGTAATAAGAATTGGCGGTTTGCTGCTGATACTGAATCGTGCCGTAAGCGGGAAATAGTTTCGCTGTGACGGGCGTGTAGGTCGTTACACCGCCGGTGGTCGAACTCGTGACCGCGCCGGTCGGATATGAATAATTGAGATCGTAGCGAATACCCAAATGTCTGCCTTGCGAGCCGACATAGCCGACTTCGAGAGCCAAATCTTTGGCGATTTCGCGGGCGAAAGTTAAATTATACTGGTAAATTTCCGGCGTTTTGTAATCAACCTGCAAGCCGAACGGCGCGGTCGTGCCGACTCCGCCCTGCGTCGTCGGAAACGGATTTTGGAACGACAACAGCAGCGCGTTGCTCGACAGACGGCTGTAACTTTCGCGCTGTAAAAACGGGAAATTATTCGCCAACTGCTGCCGAATCGGGTTGAAAGTTTCGAGACTGTAATAAATTCCCGCGCCGCCGCGAACGACGGTTTTGTCGTCTTTAAACGGACGCAGCGCAAATCCGACGCGCGGACCGATGTTGTTTTTATCCGTCTGAATCGTGTTTTTCGGGTAACGCGCGTCCCCGGCTAAAATCACCGTGCCGAGTTCGGGAATAAAATTTCCCAGCCGATTCTGCGCTTCCGAAAGCGGCGTTTGCAGTTCGTAGCGCACACCCAGATTCAGCGTCAGCCAGGATTTAACGCGCCAGTCGTCCTGCACAAACGCCGCGTATTGCGTGCCGGTCAAATCCGCCGGTTGATTGCCCACTTGTCTTTGCGTCGCGTCGGGCAGACCGTAAAGAAAATCGGCGAAAGAGCGGAAACCGCTGCTCGTCGAAGTGCTGGTGTTCGTGTTGCGTCCGCGAAAACGAAAATCGCCGCGCACGTTGCGAACATCGGCTTCGTTGTAATTCGAGCGCACGATGTCCACGCCGAATTTCATACTGTGGTTGCCGAAAACGGCGGTCACGGCATCGTAAAACTGCAAATTTCGCAGACTGTAAACGAACGGATCGTTCGGACGGTCGCCGAATTCGGAAAAACCGTCAATGCGAATCGCCGGATAACCCTGCGCGTCGGCGGTTTCGCCGGTTTGCAAACCGGGAATTCCGAGCAGCGCGATGTAATCCTGATCGCGGTTCTCGCCTAAATTCTGACTGTTTTGATTGAAAATTCCGAAACGCGCTTCGTTAATAATTTTCGGCGAAAAAATATGCGTGTCGTTAAACGCCGTGTTTTTATAATTCTGCGTCGTATCGCGCCCGAACGTCGGATAAAAATTGCGGTTCGACGGAAACGGGTCGAAACCGTCGCCGGTCTGCTGCGAATAGCGGAACGAAAAATTGTTCTTTTCGTTGATTTTATGGTCAATTTTTGTCGTGAATTGGTCGCGGTTAGTTTCACTCAAAAGCGTCGAAGAATAGCCGAAAGGATTATTCGGCGCAATCAGATTAGCGGACGGAAGCCGGCTCAAAATCAATTTTTAAGTCGGATTGATACCGAGAATTGTCACGCCGCCCACAACCACGTTGTTTTGCGGAATGACGTTTGGTGTCGGACAAGTAACCTTCGCGCCGGTCGAAGTCAGACAGCGAATCTGGTTGGAATTCGCCACATCGTCCGCCGTTCCCAAAATCAAATCGTTGCCCGCGCCCAAAACGTCGCGGAAATCGCCGTTCAGCCAGCTCGCCCGCGGCGCGGTTGACAGTGCGGTTTCCGAGCGTTTCTGGCGGGTGCCTTCATACGAAACGAAGAAAAACGTGCGGTCTTTGCCTTTCGTGAAAGTCGGTCCGCCTTCGCCGAAATTGAAAAACGGCAGCGGTCCGCCGAGACTTACTCCGAACTGATTGCGGCGCAGAGTTTTATCGGCATCCGGCGCGGTGAAATAATTGTTGGCATCAAAGAAGTTGTTCCGCACATAATCGAACAATGAGCCGTGAAATTTATTCGTTCCCGATTTGGAAACGACGTTGACCTGCACACCCGCGCTGCGCCCGTATTCGGCGGTGTAAGTCGAAGTTTCAACCTTAAATTCCTGAATCGAATCAATCGAAGTGTTGACTCCGACTCCGCCGTTGCGGTCGGATTTGTTGACTACACCATCGAGAATAAAATTGGAAGCGTCGGTGCGCGTTCCCGAAGCCGCCAAACCTTCGCCCTGATCGTCGTCCGACGGGCGCGGATAAACGCCCGGCGTGAGCAGCGCGAGATCGGTAAAATTGCGTCCGTTGAGCGGCAAATCCTGCACCTGGCGCGGCGTGATGACTTCGCCTTTTGACGAAGTTTCTGTGTCAATGACCGCTGGTTCAGCCGTCACCGTCACCTGCTCGCTGATGTTTCCGGCTTCAAGCGCGACGTTCAGCCGCGTGCTTTTCGCCGTTTCCAAAACCAAGCCGGTTTTGACCGCCGTTTTGAAATTGGCGTTTTCAATTTTCAGCGTGTAAGTTCCGGGATCGAGTTGGTTGATGACGTAACTGCCGTCTTCATTGGTGGCGACGGTTTGACTTTGGTTCGTGCCGTCCTGAATAATCGTAACCGTCGCATTCGGCACGACTGCTCCGGCTGCATCGGTAACTATTCCGACGACGGTCGCCTTGAATGTTTGGCTGAACATTTGCGGGGCAAAAAGCAGCAGTCCGAATGCGATCATCAAACTGCTCAAGAAATTTTTATTTATCCTTTTCATTTTAAATTCTCCTTCAAATCAATTACTGCTAATCCATCAACATTCCGCCGTTGATTTCAATCGTTTCGCCGCACAGGTAACTCGCTGCGTCCGACGCTAAAAAGGCGATAACCTTGGCGACTTCGCGGGAAGTGCCGACTCTGCCCATCGGAATCACGTTGTCGGCGAAATTTTTCATCGCGGCGGGCGTCGAAAAAGTCTCGTGAAACGGCGTGTCAATTACACCCGGCGACACGCCGTTGACGCGGATGTTCTGCGCGGCAAATTCCTTCGCCAAACCTTTGGTCATCGTCGTCATCGCGCCTTTCGCCGCCGAATAATGAATCGAACCGGGCGCGCCGCCGTTGCGTCCGGCGATGGAAGTGACATTGACGATCACGCCCGCGCCTTTTTCGAGCATTTTCGGAATCACGGCTTGCGCGGCGAAAAACGCCGATTTGACGTTCAGCGCGAAAACTTCGTCCCAGCGTTCTTCGGTCAGTTCGGCGGTTTTCAGCCGTTCGACCAATGAACCGGCATTGTTGACTAAAATATCAATCGCGCCCAATTTGTCTTCGACTTCCCGAACCATTCGCTCGATCTCCGAATTTTTCGTGACATCCGCCTGCACCGCCAACGTTCTGCCGGAGGTTTCGACCGAATCGCCCGCCGATGAGTTCGCGCCGCTCGCCATTCCGCGCTCCGCGCCCGCAATCGCCGCGATTGCCGACTCCGCACCCTCACGATTTTTCAAATAACTGACGGCGACCTTTGCGCCGCACTCGCCGAAAAATTCCGCCGTCGCCCGTCCGATGCCGCTTGACGCGCCGGTCACGAGAACGACTTTTCCTGTAAAATCAAAAAAATTCTGCATATTTTCTCCTGTAACTAATTTTGGTTAAATGTCTCTAACGTATGAAACTTTCTGAATCTTGCCCGCCAGCGCGAATAAGATAATCGTGCCGAGCGGCGCGAGCAGTCCGGCGGCGACCAGAACCGGCGTGTATGAAAAATTGTCCACGATCAAGCCGGTCAGATAAACGAAAATAATCGAACCGATGCCCGCGCCGACACCGCCCAAACCGGCGATTGAACCGACCGCCGATTTCGGGAAAAAATCCGACGGCAACGTTTGCACGTTGTTGATCCAAACCTGAAAACCGAACAGCACGACGCTGATTAAAGCCAGCGCGACTGCCGAATCATTGACGAACGCGGCGGCGATTCCGGCGGGCATCAGCAGACACGAAACGCCGATAATCGCTTTGCGCGTTTTGTCCACCGACCAGCCTCTGCCGATTAAAAATTTGGCGAGCCAGCCGCCGAACAGACTGCCCAAACCGGCGGCGACGAACGGCAGCCACGCGAACGCGCCGATTTCCTTCAAATCGAAACCGCGCGCGTCGTAGAGATATTTCGGCAGCCAGGTGATATACAGCCACCACACCGGATCAACGAAAAATCTGGCTGCAACAATCGCCCACGTTTCCTTATATTTCAGCAAACTGGCGTAAGTCGGCGATTTTTCCGCCGCTTCTTCGGGCGTTTCGGCGGCGGCGATCAATTCGCGTTCGCCGCCGGTCAGCCACGAATGTTTATCGCGCGACTGATATAAAATTAGCCAGAACGCGAGCCAGATGAAGCCGAGAACGCCGGTGAAAATAAATGTCGTTTTCCAACCGTAATTGATCTGCAAAAAGATAATTAGCGGCGGCGCGACGATTGAGCCGAGCGCGACTCCCGAATTGAAAATTCCCTGCGCGAGCGCGCGTTCCCTCTGCGGAAACCATTCCGCCGCCACCTTCGCCGCGCCCGGAAAATTGCCCGCTTCGCCGAATCCGAGAATAAACCGGAATGCGCTCAGACTGCCGATGCCCGTTGCAAAAGCATGCAGCACCGCGCCGACCGACCAGACGAAAACCGAAAAGGAAAAGCCCGCTTTATTGCCGAAACGGTCGTAAATTTTGCCCGAAACGCCCTGACTGAGCGTGTAAGCGATCAGAAACCACGTCGTAATCGCGCCGAATTCGGTGTTCGACAATCCCAAATCCTTCGTAATGACGGGCGCGAGAACCGAAATCGTCATTCGGTCAATGTAGTTGATAACCGTGATGAAAAACACCAAACCGATAATCATCCAGCGCAGATTGCTCATCTTGAATCCGGTCGCCTCGTTCGCGTAATTTTCCGTTTTGATTGTTTTCATTTATTTATTAACCGCCAATTAACGCAGATAAAATCCCAGATTCAGCCCCGAACAAACACAAAAGAACACGAAAATGTCTTTGAAAATCTCTTTCTTATCAGCGTCCATCTGTGAAAATCTGTGGCTAAAATTCTTTGGTTTTCAATTCCGAAAACTAATTTTCGGCAGAGATTTACCGTTTCTGATTCGCTCGACCGAGCGCGTTTCGTTCTGCAAATTTATAGAATCCGCATCGCCGTTCGCCCAGACTATTTTCAAACCGTTCGCCGTTCGCTCGATTTTCGGCGCGGGCGTTTTATCGTTCGTTTCAATCGGCTGCATAAAATGCACGAATTCAAACGGTGTCGCCTTTGTCCACGCTTCCCGGCAAACCTCTGGCTTGAATCATCTGCGGCACGACCGAAGAATTTGCCGTCTGCGGGACGATGCGAATCACGCGCAAAGTCGCCGTTTGGTTGATTAAATTGGCAATATTGCCGTCCGGTTTGATTTCGCGGTCGGCGTTCAGCAGAAACGTAAAATCGCTCGGTTGTGAAGTTTCGAATTCGTCCCAGACGACGAAATAACCGCCGGACGCGACGTAGAGAAAATTGCGCTCGAATTTTTTCGCCCCGCGCGTAGAAATAATCTTTGTTTCCGGCGACTTCGGCGATGCGGATTTGGTCGAGTTTGTCGTTGGAAACATCCTTGAACATTTCGTAAACGCCGTCGTTCGCGTAACCGCGATGATTGATTAAAATCGTGTTGTGATCGTCGGTATTTTTGATGCCGAGATAACCCGTGTCGCCGGTCAGATATTTGCCTTTAGCGAAGATAATAAACGAGTTAGCGTCCGGGTGCGCGTGTCCGGTGTTCTCGCGCCAGTCGGAAATTCGCTTCGCCAATTCCGCCGCGTGATGACCTTCGGGCGGCGCGCAGCGAAACGCGAACGCCGTCGCTTTTGTCGTCCAGTCCGACCGCCAAAAAACCGTGTCGTTATCGGGAAAATAGATATGCGTCGGAATCGCCGACAGCGGCGCGGGCTTCAAATTCGGATCGTGGCTGATAAACGCCCACATCGGTTCGCGCGTGTCGAAATCGGTCTCCGTGCGAATAAAATCGGCGACCGTCTGCGCCTGCGCGTCCTGATAAACTTCCGCCAGACGATACAAAATAGCGTATTCGCCATAGAGTTTTTCGCGTTTGGAAATATCGCTGCGATTCAGCGAACCGTCGCCGACATCGGCGAAATCAAAGACGTTTTTACGGTCGGGCAGAATCGAGTGCATCGCAAAATATTTCAGTTTGGCGAATTTCGACTTCATCGGCGCATACAAATCCTCACCCGTAACTTCTTTATGCACATCGAAATAGCGAATCATCCAGCGAAACGCGAAGCCGTAATAATGAAAACTTTCATAAAAATAACCGTCCGTCCCGAACGTCAGCATCGTCCGGTCGTAAATCGCCCGCGCCAGCCGCGCCCAATTTTCCGCCTCCGGCACTTCGTCCATCAGCGCGTAAGCCGCCACCGCCAGCCCGGTGATCGGAATCCAAGTGTGATTTTGGCTGTAAGTGTATTTCTTGCCCGGTTTATATTTAAAAAAGTCATACATCAGACCGCCTTGTTTGACGAGCTTACCTTTGATTAATTCCTTTTCATCTTTTGTCCATTTATCGAACAAAACGTCGTAAGCGAAACTGACCGCATACAGCAGATGCGCGGGCGGCAAATCCACGTTCGGCTTGTTATATGTGTAACCCCAAATCGGCATCGCGCACGCGGCAATCGTCCATTTTTTCGCCGCAGCGAGATATTTTTCGTCGCCCGTGATCGAATAAGCGTAACTCGTCTCGGCGATTTGAAACGCGAATTCATACTGCGACATCGAGCCTTTTTTCCGCTCGTCCAAACCGCTCTTATACAAATCTTCATCCTTCGGATCGGGCGCGTCTCGCCGCAATGTCTGAATATCCGCGAGCGTCGCCCGCCACAATTCCTTATCAACGCCCGCCGCTCTTTCACGCATTTTCGGCAAATCAGCGTCTCTGAAAAACAGCCGCGGATGCACGCCTTTCAGTTCGGGTTTTAACTTGACCGGTTTTTGAAGAAGTTCGGCAAATGTCGGAATCGCGCCGATTGAATTGTTATTCTGTAAATTGGTTTGACCAATTAACGAAATGCAGAAAAATAACAAATTCGCCGTTACAATTAATGTTAAACGCCTTAGATAGTGAGGCTTAATATGTATGTTATCGTTAACAGAAAACTTCATAAAAATTTCGCGCCGTGTTACAACGTACTAATCAGCCGTTTAGCTTTTCCTTGATCCGGTTGATTCCCGGACAATCAATTCGCAGTTTAGAATTCGTTCCCGGCGAGATTTGTTTTCCGTTTCTTCAATCCTTTCAAGCAGCATTTCCGCCGCGATCTGACCTTCGAGCCGCATCGGTTGACGCACGGTAGTCAAAGGCGGCGAAGTTCTGACAGCCAGTGAAATATCATCAAACCCGACGATGGAGATGTCTTCGGGGATTCTTAATCCGGCTTCTTTAATCGCGCTCATCGCGCCGATTGCCGTAAAATCATTGCGGGCAAAAACGGCGGTCGGCGGCTTCGGCAAGGTCAAAAGCCGCTTCATTCCTTCAAAACCGATCTCTTCGGTCGAATACCCGGGAACTTCCGAAACATTCTCGTTGCGTCCCGTAATCAATCGCTCGTCAATTTCGATTCCGTGCTGTTCGAGAGCTTTCAAGTAACCCTGAAGTCTTTTCAAACTCAAACCGCCTTTCAAACTCGCTCCGATAAAAGCGATTCTTTCGTGTCCCAAATCAATCAAATGTCTGGTTGCTTCAAAGCCGCCTCTTAAATTATCGGGCGAGACAAAATCAACTTCTTCGTGATAAAAATCGCGCCCGATGACGACGACCGGCACATTGCTTTCGACGATTCCGCGCAAGTATTTATCGCCGCCTTCATTTGAACGAGTCGCCACGATAATGCCGTCAACGCTGTGGTCAGCCAGCGATTTGAAAGCCACGATGTCTTCTTTCGCGCTGTGTTCGCTAATACAAATAAACAAATTAAATCCGCGATGGATCAGAGTTTCACGAACCGCCCGGGCTAATTCGGTCGAATACGGATTTGAAATATCGCCCAACACCAAGCCGACCGTTTCGGTAAAACGCCTTTTCAAATTCCGCGCCAAACCGTTGCGCCGGTAATTTAATTCTTTAACCGCCTGCAAAACTTTCTCGCGGGTTTCATCGCTCACATAACCGTTATCGTTAATAACTCTCGAAACCGTCATCGGCGTAACGCCGACATTTTCGGCAATATCGCTTAGAGTTGATTGCTTTTTTCTAGGATTTTTATATTCCATTTTGAAAAGTTATCGCAAAGATGTTAACGATAACTTACTTGTAACATAAATTTATTATTAAAAACAAGTGTGCTTTAATAATTTCGTCAAAATAATTAAATCAATCGAAATTGTGATAAAAGAAAAGATTGGTTTTTGAAAAATGTTTTACCATCACGCTATTGGTGTGATTCGTGGACAGATTCTTTGGTTCTCAAGTGTTTTCAAACAGCTTCTAAGACTGTTGGCAAATGGCGTAGGCGAACAATCGTCAAAGATGCGCCGATGGTTCCGCGATGTCCGCATTCGACCGTTCTGACAATGGAGCAGGAAGCGACGATTGTTGCGTTTCGCCGCCAAACGCTGTTGCCGCTCGATAATTGTTTGTATGCGCTGCAAGCGAGCATTCTAAATTTGACTCATTCCGCGCTTCACCGTTGTTTGCAAAGGCACGGAATCAGCCGCTTGCCGTATGTCGGCGATAAAAAGGCAGGTCAAGAAAAAGTTTGCCCGGTATCCAATCGGCTATTTTCATATTGATATTGCCGGAGTCTCGACCGAGCAAGTACGGTTTTATCTTTTTGTCGCTATTGACCGAACATTCAAATTCACCTATGCCGAACTGCATCCCGACCAAACCCGCGACCGGGCGTGTCAATTTCTGCGTCAGTTAATTAATGTCGTGCCTTACCATATACATTCTATTCTGACCGATAACCGCATTCAGTTCACTAATCGGCTGAAAGATACGTGGGCGGTCAAGCATTTGTTTGACCGCGTCTGTCAGCAAAACCAAATCGAACATCTGTTGCCCAAAGTTAACCACACACAGACGCGCCGGACAAGTCGAACAAAAGAACCGAGCTATCAAAGATGCTACGGTCAAACGCTATTACTACGAAACTCATAGACGCATCTTCAGCTTTTCCTGACGCCATATAATTTTGCCAAGCGCCTAAAAATTTTGAAAGGACTAAAGCCTTATGAACACATCATTCAATGTTGGCAAAATCAGAAAGAACAATTTAAGATAAATCCGCACCATCCCACTTTGGGACTAAACACCCAAAGGTTATTAACTTTTTATTCGGTAAATTCAATTTATTTTCCACTGAAAAAAGCGAACAGTTGATAACGAACAGCGAAAAGCTGACGCGCCGCTTCTCTAATTCCAATTTTTCAAACAAATTCTTTAATGCGATTAAATTTCGTATTTTTTCTCGCTTATTTCGGCATCATTAAGACAATTTCCTTCATCGCTTTTTCGACTGCCGTTTTCGTGAACGGAAAAATCGGCGTTTTGCCCGAATACCAAAAGTCGAGCTGGTCTTTATAATGCGCCGATTGCGGATCGCCCGATTCGCCGGTCGGAATCACTTGTCGCGTCGTGTCCCAATCGCCCGGCGTGGCAACGAAACGCATCGAAACATTCGCGCCGACATTTGGAGAAGCCGCCGCGCTGCCCGAACCGATGAGCGGCAGCGCGGGAATCGCAAACTGTGCGCCGACAAATGGAACGACGGCGAGCGGATGATTAAATCGAATTTTTCCGGCTTCGCCCCAAGTCCACTTTTCGCGGTTCGTGCCGAGTCGTTTGATCAAACTTTCACGCGCTTCGACTTCGCTCGCTTTTAGCAAATCGTAGTAACTCGCAAATTCTTTCGGCAGCCAGTTTTTCGGCTTTTCTCTCAAAACTTTTTCAATAAAATTTCCTTCGTTCGCCCAGCCGATTGTGTTCAATTTTTCCGCGCCGAAAGCTGCCGACAAAATCCGGTTGCGAAACGCATTGCGAATTTCGTTGACCAGCAGCGCGGCTTTTGAATCCGAAGTCATTCGCCCGTCCCAACTTTTCAGAAGTTCCAGAGTTTCATCAGATGCGGCTTTCTGCGCGACGATTTCGCGTGCAAACTCGGAATTTAAAATGCTGAAAGTATCGTATTGAAAATTGCTCATATCGTCTGCTGTAAGTTTTGATTTAGACGACAAAAGCTCGTTCAACCGCGCGGCGCGAAACGGCACGAAAACACGCGCGATTAAATCGTGATATTTGTAGGAATTTCCGATGGTTCGCTGGTTCGCCGTCACGATGTAACCGCTCGGCGGATTGTAGAGATTCGGCAAATCTTCAAACGGAATCATTCCCGTCCAATCGCCTTCGCCCGTCGCGCCGTTGTAAGGAAGACTGCCGTCGCCGGTTTTGCGAATCGGAACTCGTCCGGCAGCATACCAACCGATATTTCCGCTCGTGTCGGCGTAAATAAAATTCTGCATCGCGCCGCCGTAGAGTTTGAAACTGCGCTTGAAATCGTCCCAATTTTTCGCGTGATTGACTGCGTAAAAAGCGTCGAGTTCGTTGTTTTTCGCATCAAACGCCGTCCATTTCAGAGCGTAACGTTTTCCAGCCGCTTCAAAGAAAATCACGCCGTCGCGCGTTGTTACAACGTCGAGCGCAACCGTGTCCGTGTCAGGTTTCAAAGGATTTTTGCGAACCTTAATTTCTTCGTGCCGAACATTTGCGTTTTCCCAACCGTTCGGAGTTTTGTATCGCAATGGATTATTCGGGTCAAATTCCTCTAAATATAAATCCTGCACGTCCGGTCCGACATTGGTTGCGCCCCAGGCGATGTTTGCATTGTGTCCGAGAACGACGCCCGGCGAACCCGGAAATGTAACGCCGGAAACACGCATTCCCGGCGCGGACAAATTCATCAGATACCAGATCGGCGGCTCGGACGCTTGCAAATGCGGATCGTTCGCCAGCAGCGGTTTGCCGTCGGCGGTTTTCTTGCCCGACACAACCCAATTGTTGCTCGCCGCCAAATCTTCGGCGTAAACGCCCGCTCTTTCGAGCGAAGATTTGCGAATTTTTTCAGCCTGCGCGAGCGCGTCAAAAAGTTCTGAATTTGCGGAAATGTTAATTTTTTCGTTGTCAGGAAATTTGGAATTTGGAATTTGGAATTTGGAATTTTCACCATTGTCCTTTCCGAAAAGTAACACATCATAATTCGAGCGCGGGTCAAACATTTCCGCGCGTTTGTCCGCCGGAATCATCGCTTTGAATAAATCCTGCTGCCACGTCGAACTCAAACCGTCGGACAAAATTTTTCCGATTAAAATCGAATCGGTCGGCTGCCAAGGGCGCGGTTTATACTGCAAAATCTTAAATTCAATCGGCAAAGTTTTATCGTCGAGCGTCGCAATAAAGGCGTTTACGCCGCGAGCGTAATTTTCCAGAGCGCGGCGCGTTTCCGCTTGCATCAGAGGCAAAGTATCGGCGGCGATTTTCGCAAAACCGAATTTGCGCCAGCGTTTATCTTCGTCGAGCGTCTGCGAGCCGAAAAGTTCAGCCGTTTCGCCGCCCGCGACGCGCCGGTATAAATCCATCTGCCACAGACGGTCTTGCGCGATTGTAAAGCCTTGCGCGAAAAACAAATCGTCTTCGTTTTTGGCTTCGATATACGGAATTCCGCGCTCATCACGCCGCACCGTAACCGATTCTTTCAAGCCCGCGATTGACAAAGTTTTATCAACCTGCGGCGCGGTCGTCTGCGCCCAGCAGGAAGTTGAAAGAATCAATAAAACCAAATAAATTCCGAGTAAATTCCTTTTCATATTTTCAGTTTATTAACTTTACAAAATCTCGAAAACGTTTCTGAAACGCTTCGGCTAAAAATCTAATTGAATTGTGGATTTCAAACAAAACCAGCGTTGAAAATTAGTAGCGCATAGGAGAATTGAACTCCTGTTTCAAGGTTGAGAACCTCGCGTCCTAACCACTGGACGAATGCGCCTCAAATGCGGACAAGCATTTGCCTGCCGAAATTACACATCTTTTTATCCAAATTATAATGCTCGATAAGCAGGAAAATTTAACCGGCGAAAAGGTCTTTGACGCTCAGTTTAAATCGAGGCAAAAGCCGGGTTTTAAGCGTTTTATTTTCTCCATAGATTTCACTTTCCTTTCCGAGCGGGAAAACTTCAATTTCCTTTGACTGCGGTTTGACGACCCAATATTCAAGCACTCCGAACATCTCGTAAAGTTCGCGTTTAACTTGAAGATCGCGGCGGGCGTTGACTCTGCCGGGCGAAAGTATTTCGATGACAAGTTCCGGCGCGCCGTGAAACTTTCCGTCCTTTTCGTCGAGAATTTCTTCGCGCCGCTCGTGCGTAATAAAAATCAAATCGGGAATCACGCCGTCGAATTCGCTGAAAATCAAACCGGGCGTTGTCAAAACGTCGCCAATCGGATTTTTTTTCAGGTAAACGCCAAATTCCAGAACAATTCGGGTAGCTAAAAGTTGATGGATATAGCGCGGCGCGGTTGACACAATTATTTCTCCTCCGATGAGTTCGTAGCGGCAAAATTCGTCGGTCGCAAATCTTTCGACATCTTTATTGGTAAAGAGTTCGATTTTTTCTTCCGGTCGCGGACGAAAAACAAACTGCCGCGGCGCGTTTTCGGTTGTTTGTTCGAGCATAAAATCACCTCGCAATTTTCTTATGAGTTTACCACAATCAGGCGAATTTCCGACATTTCTTCCATCGCGTAACGCACGCCTTCGCGCCCGAAACCCGAATCTTTCGCGCCGCCGTAAGGCATATTGTCAACGCGAAACGTCGGCACGTCATTGATGATAACGCCGCCGTATTCTAAGTTTTCCGAAGCGTAATTGATGTTAGTGAAATTTTCGGAAAAAACTCCGGCTTGCAAACCGAATTTGGTTTGATTTGATAAATCAACGGCTTCTTCAAATTCTTGAAATGTTTCGACGACGGCGACCGGCGCGAAGATTTCTTCCGAAACGACGCGCATTTCCGCGTTTGTTTCGGTTAAAACCGTCGCGTCGAGCATCGCGCCTTCGCGTCCTCCGCCGCACAAAATTTTCGCGCCGTTTTCTTTCGCTTCCGTAATCCGGCTTTCGGTTTTTTTCGCCGCGTTTTCGTCAATCATTACGGAAAGTTCCGTCAATTCGTCGAGCGGATTTCCCTTTCGCAGATTTTTCGCTTTTTCAACAAATTTTTCCGTCCATTCGTCGAAAATTTTTCGGTGAACGTAAACTCTCTGAACGGAAATGCAGACTTGTCCGGCGTAAGCGAACGCGCCCATCGCGCATCTGTCCAGAGATTTTTCGATGTCCGCCGTTTCGTCAATAATCACCGGCGCGTTTCCGCCGAGTTCGAGCGCAATCGCTTTTTTGCCCGCTTTTTGCTTCAAATTCCAGCCGACATCCGCGCTGCCGGTAAAGGAAATCATTTTTACGCGCTCGTCCTGCAAAACCGAATCAACGTATTTCACGTCCGTCGGAACGATTTGCAGCGCGTCTTTCGGCAAGCCGCTTTCGAGAAAAACTGCGCCCAAAAGCAAACTTGTCAGAGGCGTTCGCTGGCTCGGTTTGATAATAATCGCGTTTCCCGAAGCAAGCGCGGGCGCGACTTTATGACCGACTAAATTGAGCGGAAAATTAAACGGCGTGATGCCGTAAATGACGCCGCGCGGAATTTTTTGCGTGTAAGCGAATTTATTTTTTCCGCTCGCAATCGTGTCAACCGGAACGATTTCGCCAGCGAAACGTTCGGCTTCGCCCGCCGCCCAAGCGAACGTCGCATTGCCGCGTTTGACTTCGCCGCGTGCGAGTTTTATCGGTTTGGCGGCTTCTTCGGCAATTGTTCGGGCAAATTCTTCTTGGCGTTTTTCAATCGCGTCGGCGATTTTTCGCAGACCTTTGGCGATTTCAAAACGCGCCAGTTTTCGCATTTTTTTCGACGCTTCTTCGGCAATCGCAATCGCTTCTTCGGTTTCACTCGCGTTTGCCGAATAAACTTCGGCGATAGTTTCGCTTGAAAACGGCGATTTAACCGCGAAAGTTTCCGCCGCTTCGCGCCATTCGCCGCCGATTAAAATCTTTTTTGCTTTCATAGTTTTTTAAAGTTAAACTTTCAAAGTTTTTCAAGCAAATCTTTCTTTGGAGAAATCGAATGAAATTTTTCAAAATCGGCATAATTTTATCGGCAGTTTTAATTTTTATAATCGCCTGCAATCAAGCGAATACGTCAAATACGAACGTTGCGAACAGCACGGCGACGATTGTCAACGCAACGAACGCCGCAAACGCCCAACCTTCTTCCACCACGATGGACGAACTCGCTTCGGCACGCAAGATTTATTCGGAACAATGCGTGAAATGCCACAAAGAAGACGGCACGGGCGGCGTAAGTATTATTGACGGCAAAAAAATAAAAGCTCCGAATCTTACTTCCGAACGAATGAAAAAGGATAAAGAAGAAGATTGGATTGACACGATAACCAACGGCGCGAAAGAAGACGGAATGCCCGCTTTCAAAGACAAACTGAGCGACGACGAAATAAAAAGTCTGGTCAGATTGATTCGTAAAGATTTTCAAGGAATGCAGTAGAATTTCAGATTCCAAATTCCAAATTCCAGATTGGAATCTGAAATCCCGTTTATTTAAAATCCGATTTTGTGTTAGTTTAACTTTATTAATTCTTTTGAGATTTTCAATTTGGAATTTGAAATCTGAAATACTTTCCGCACCCGTAGCTCAGCTGGATAGAGTATCTGACTTCGAATCAGAGGGTCGCAAGTTCGAATCTTGCCGGGTGTACCATTTTAACTCTAACAAAGACAACAATTTAGATATGAAGAAAAGGAGGTCTTTTGACTTGCCTTTTTTGTTTTGTGCGCTTAATTCTTTAAAGAGCCTGTCTAATTACAACGCCGTCTGCCTTATTTCCAACGAAATAGAATGCAAAGCAGGAAGCCTTTCCGCTTGCTTTTGGGGCTTTATAATGTGGAAAACTATTGACGGCGTAAAGTGGCGTTCAGTTTTGTCACGCAGCTTCCAAAATGCGTTAATACGATTCCTGATATAGAATCAGCTAATTTCTTGTGAGTTAAATTCATCCGAATCAGGAATTCTTCTCTTAACATCTTGCCCGGATGAATTGGTTATCGGTTGGTATTCCCGTATATTCACGCCTCTTTCAATATCTGACATTTTTATTTACATTCAACAATTTAAATTCAGTCTTTATCGCGCGTAAAAGAAATAAAAATTTCTACCCAAACAGGTAGTGTCTTTCAGTTCAAACCGAATTAACCTTTTTGCGGCTGTCTAAAAACAGTTAATTTTTACGTTTTGTGAGGACAGATAAAATGATCAAGCAACGAATCTCGGCAGTTATTATAACTTTAATTTCAATCGCCATACTTTACCGGACTCATTATGACGCGCTGCATAGCAACAGTTATTACTTAAAAGCGGCAGCTTTTGCGCCGCTCGGCATTGTCGCGGGAATTTTTCTCGTTTTCTTTCCGCAGTTCTCAGGCAAACCCGAAACGACGCGCGAAAAGGCGGTCGTTTTGACGGTTTTTTTCGTCGGTGTTTTGTTCGGATTATACAACTGGTATTTGATTGACCCGCAAGTATTCAAGTTTTGAATGAGCGTCAATCAAACAGATACGACGCCAAAATATAGTTCTGTTAAAAATAAAAATATGAAAGTAATAAGTTGTCCGCAATGCGGAAGTTTAATCAGAAATATCCTGCCGCATCAAATGTTTGTCGAGTGCGATTACTGCGGCGCGGAGGTCATCACGAATGAAAAATCCGCGCCGCCGGAGGCTTTTGATGCCGAGGCTGCCAAATTTCGCGCACTCGAACGCGAAGTTCGTCCGAGTGCGCCGCCGCAGCCGTTTTTTATTGCGATTTCTTCGTTGGGCGTGGTTGTATTTGTAGTGTTTCTGGCTGTGATTATTCCGATAAAATCGCGCCCGGTGGCGCAAAATCCGACTAAAACCGGAAACAAACATCTGTGCCTTAACAGTAATAGTTTCGCAGCTATCTGTCTGGAGGATAGCGGTATTTCAGATACTTCATCCACTTTCGACAATCAGCCGGAACAAACAAAGTAAATCGAAAAGCAGTCCGTGCAAATTCAAGCGCAGCAATCGCAAATCGAACAGTTAAAACAAGCCGCCGTTGAATCCGGCGGCGCAGATTTACACTTTGAAGTGACGATGGAAACATTAAAAATGAAACCGATCCGTGATTATATTGCGATGTCCGAACCGGTGCGGCATTTCCTGGCGGGAGCATGGTTTGCTCTCGCTGCCGTCGTTCCGGTCGCCTATTATTTTCTGTTTAATCCGCTAAATGGTCACGATGTGCCGATGTTTGGCGGTTCGATAAATCTCACCGCGCTTGTTCCGGTTTTCATCTCAGGCATTTGCGGATCGCTGTTGGGCGCGGAGATTCTCAATCCCGAAGAAACCAAAAACGCTTTGCAGGCAATCGGGCGCGGTTTAATCGTCAGTTTGCTGTCTTATTTATTTTTATTTTCCGGGGTTGCCGCCATTTTAATAATTGCCGGTGCAAATATCGTCGAAGTTATTGTTTCATTCATCGTGTTCTTTCTCTACGGATTATTGATTATCGGATGGTTAATAGCTTTGGTCGGCGCGATTGCGGGCGGGCTTTTATATCTTTTCAGGCTGCTTTGTCTGAGATTCTAATAAAGCATTGCAAAATCATTAACAAAATAAACAGAGACATTCTACAAAAAAATCAGAAACTTTTGGAAGGAGAAAATTTATGAACCAACAAACACAATTTATGACAAGTTCACAACAACCGAGTCGCAAAACTTGTCCGAAATGCGGTTACATCCGCGAAACTGCCGAGAAAAACTGCGCCGATTGCGGCAAGACTTTGCAGAAAGTTTCGACGATTCGAGCAATCGGCGTGTTTCTCGTCGTGATGGGAACCGCGCTGCTCGGATTTATGAGTTGGCTGTCATTTTGGGCTTACGGCACGATTACCAATCCGACGAGTTACGGCAGTCATTTTAACGGAACGCCGAAAGATATGCTTTTTATGATTTTCGTTTTCGCACTTGTAATTTCGATCAGCTTGGGCGTAACGGCAGGCGGTTTGTGGCAGATCATTTTCGGCAAGCGCAACAAATTAATCGTCTTTGCCGTCATCGGTCTCGGAATCATTTTCGCCGCGACCGGATTTGTTGTTATTCTCTCGAAATAATTTTTATGAGACACAAATTTATCATTCTAAAAATACTTATTTTACTGTCGTTCGGCTTAACGGCAAGCTGCGCCAAGTCGTCGGAGACAAACGTAATCGCCGCCAATCGAGCGCAGGCAAACGACGGAAAATTAATGAAAAACAGCACTGAAAACGACCAAATTATTCAGACTGATTCGTCGAAAATTCCGAGGGTTACTTACTGCGATTTGATTAAAAATGCCGCCGATTACGATAAAAAAATCGTGCGCGTGAGAGCGATTTATCTCAACGAATTCGAGAAAACTTATCTCTACGATGAGCGCTGCGAACTGAATCAGCCGCCGACCGCGCCGAAAGAAATTCCGGCGGAAACTTGGGCGGAATGGGACAAAACTTTCATCACGACCGGCGATTCGGACGAAGCGAAATTGAACCGGCAGTTAAAGGGTTTCGGGCGCAAAGATGTAACCGTCATCGGCAGATTTTACAGCACGGATGAACAGGGCGATAAAAACGCGCCGAATCGTTTCGGACATTTGAATTGCTGTCGTTTCAAGTTTTCAATTATGCGCGTCGAAAATGTCGTTGAACTTGACGGCAAAACAGCTGAAACGATAAACGCTTACGGCGCGAAAATTAAATTCGCGCTTTACAAACAACTCGCGTTCGCGGATTTCACGCTCGAATATCAGAGCGATCTTGGAGCATTGAGCGTCGCGCCGCACGCGCCGAAAGACCAACTGCCGAAACACTCTTTCAGAATTTCGCGGGCGGATAAAACGCTCGTCGTCTGGGCGGACACCGCG
>CAXSHW010000033.1:1651-15364 GCA_964237245.1 uncultured Pyrinomonadaceae bacterium | reverse complement strand
AATATGCCGCTCGAATTTGAATTCGGCGCGAAATATCAATTGGAAACAGGCATTTTCGACAAAAGCGGAAAGCTCGCCGCAGATGAATTAATCGTGCGGAAAATGAATTAATTACAGGAATTCTTATGAACGAATTACTTTAATAAATACCTAAAATCATAATTTAATCAAAAAAACCGAATTTTGCCGCTTTGAATAAACTTCAAGGCGGCTTTTTACTGTTTCCTTAAATTTCCCTTCAAAAAAATTCGAGCCGCCGAAACATTACTACTTGAATGAGTAGTGTGTTCGCCGCGCCGTTCATTTACGATGCAGATGTGTTCGGGTGATTGAAAGTTTGACGATCAATTCACCGATTATTTTAGAAAGATAAATGTCGAAAACAATGAACAATTTTTACAAATTCACAAAAATAAAAAACCTTGAAGTTTTAATTTTCAGCGGAAAAATTTCACTGTTGCTGTTCGTTTTAGCCGTCAGCGCGAACATCGCGGCGGCGCAATACGGAAGCGTCGGCAAACTGAATAGCTGGACGTTCAATAAAATTTCATCCGTCGAAAAATTCGAGGAAATTTTGCCGGTTTCATACAAAATGCGCGTTTCAAAAAACAAAGATTACGACCGCGTAGTTTTTGAATTTGAGGAAAAAGAAGTTCCCGAATATATGATTCGTTATACGAAACCGCCGATTTTGCTTGACGCGAGCCACATCGAAAATCCGGCAAAACCGACCGGAGACGAAATAATAAATGTTAAAGGCAAAGCGTTTGTCTTCATCATTTTCGCGCTCAGTTTTGAAGTGACGAAAACAGGCGCGAAGTTTCCCGCCGAACAAAATTTTCCGGTTTTGCAGGACGTTCAGCCGGTTGATTGGTTTGAAAATTTCTTCACGTTCGCCGCCGGACTGAAAGCGAAAAAAGCGTTTCGCGTGCAGGAATTATCGAATCCGACGCGGCTTGTCGTTGATTTCAAAAATTGAGTGGAAATAAATACGGTGATGAAAAACATTTTCAAAAATATTCAATTCATAATTCGCCTGAGCGTTTGCTGTTTGATAGTGATGTTGTTTGGCGGTTGTCGGCAGGATGTTAAATATTTTTTGTATTATCCGCATCCGATTTTGGGCGCGATTCAGCCTTCGGCAGATTGGCGGGAATTCAGCATTTCACCTTTGAATTTTGAAAAAGATGAATTTTTGGCAGTGACGTTTAATCAGGACGGGCGGACGATTTGCCATAACGATTTGTCGGAAATTCATCTGTGTTCGCCTGCCGCGCAAGCCGAATACAATCGTCTGTTGGAGGAATATAGTCACTTTCTCGTTTATGAATCGCAAGACAACAGCGAAAAACTTAAAGTTATAAACCGCGAAATGACGAAAACCGTCGAGCAAGAGCCGCTGCCCGATCTGCAAATCGAACTATTAACCGAATCGGGAGAAGTTGAAATTTACGAAACGGCTTTTACCGCCCGCGCGGAAGGGCAAAAACTGCCGTTTGATTTTCACGAATGCACTTACTCTTCATGGGATCGGGCAAAACTAGCTGCCGGAGAAGACAGAGAAATCGCCAAATATTCAATTGACGAGATTTACGACCACGAGCGAGAATGCGACGAAAGCCGCGCGAAAACATTCGTTAAAATGCGCGTTCTGTCGCCCGCCCGAATGAATGTTGAAGCAATCAAACTGGAAAATTATTACAGTCCTTTTTCAATTAGATAGCCGGAGCGTCTGGATTGTAACGAAATGAAAAACTTTATAAATTTAAAATTTATCTGCCTTCTGTTTTTGTTATGCGTCGCTTCGATGTCGGCGCGGGCGTTGCAAACGGACGACGCTTCAATCGCTTTGCCGAAAGTCGAAGACGTGCAAAAAATCGAAACGACGAACAACGAATTTCGCTTTCAAACGCCGGAATCACTTTTGCGAATGCTGCCGAATATGACGGCTAAAACGCCGGGAAATTTGAAAATTCCCGGTTATCAATACGGGACGATTCTGCTCAAAAACGGCACGCTTTTGAAATGGCGTTCGAGTCATTACGGCAACGTCTTTTTATACGACGATGAACACGAGCAGTTATATACGGAAGACGTTTCTTTCTGGACATATTTTCTCGGAAAATTCGTTTACACTTTGGCTTCGCTCGTTCTCTTTTCATTCTTTCTCGGTTATTTCATTTGGCGAAAAAAGCAGCCCGAAAACGATTCTGGGTTATTTAGCCGCGAATCGTTAAAATCAGTCGGCATTCGGTTGCTGGCTTTCGTCCTTTTTGTCGGTCTCGGATATTTACTGCTGCAAACACCTTTACAGCAAATAAATGACGGCGTTTTGGAAGCAACGGGAAAAGGAATAAGCAAACCGTATCTCGAATTCGCCGACACCGAACCGGGAACTTTCTGGTTTTCGATATTTCTCAATTCCATTTTCGGACTCGTTTCGATTTTCTTCGGAATTCTTTTTTTATCGCTCAATCCGCGCAGTAAATTTTGGAAACGAAAGCCGCAGACGGTCAAAATCTAAATTTTTAATGACAAAATTATGCAGAATAAACTAACAAAATCCATTAATCGTGATCGCCGCGTTAATCGTCGGCTTTCTGATGCCGTATCTGTCGAGAATTCCGCTCGCCTTTACTTACGGCACAAATTGGATTTGGAGTTATATGACAAATTCCGGTGATGTTCTGCGCTGGAACGGATTTCATCTCGGCTCGCTGATTCCTTTGATAATGTTCGGGCTGCTGTATATCTACGGTGAAACGAAATGGGCGTTTTATGCCGGAGTTTTCGGGCATTTTGCCGCAACCTGTTTAATTTATTATAACTTCGGAGAGCATTACGGTCCCGATGATTTTCTCGGATGTATTTTGTTTCCGTTTCCTATCGCCGGAGCTTCGATTTTGTGCGGAATTATCGGATTGATTGCCGAATTATATTTCAACCGGCGAAAACAGAAAGAAATAATTAACCGAAAAGTAGAGTTTGAGAAATTTTAGAGAGGAATAAAAATGCATACGTTAATTTTTGCGGGAAATAAGTTTGATTTAAATTCAATTTTAATCCTAACCATAATAATTGTCTTAGATGCCGGATGATTCTTTTAACGGATTGCTCGGGGAAGCTAATTTCTAAACGCTGATAAATTTCAGCGAAAAAGTTAAAAAATGAAAACAAGAACAAAAATTATTCTCGGCGTGTCGCTTGCGCTCGTTTTGTGCGGCGCGGCGGCGATCATCATTATCGGCGGCGCGGCGGTTTATTTTTCGCGCGAAATCAATCTTCCCGAAAGAGTAGAGAAAATGAAGAAAGCGAAAACCGACGGCATCGAATTTGCCAAAACTACCGACCAAAACGGCTGTATGGAAAAAGGTTTTTCGCTCAAACCTGCGGCGGACAGTTTTGACATCAGTAATGTCACATTCCTCAAAGAATGTCTGAACGCGAGCCGCCCGACGGCGAATTTCTGTGACGGCGTTCCGTTTATGTTAAAACGCGACTGGTTCGAAGATCAATGCCGCACGTTCGGAGAAAATAACGCTTCCTGCGTTACTGCATTCATCGCCAAACGCGATTATTGCCAAATGGACGGCAAAAAATAGCTGTAAAAAGGAAATTTATATGAAAATTTCAGATGCGGCAAAAACGAAAATACTCGGTGTTTGCACAATTATTTTAGGATTATGGTTTCTCGCTCTGGTGATTATCGAAATCTATCTCGGAAAAATACATATTTCGGGCAAAGTCGGAAGTGGAGAAATCACTTTCAATCGTGATCCGTTTACCTTTTGGTTATTAATAATTATCGAAATGTTTGGCAGTTTAGCCGCTGCAGTCGGCGGAGTTTTAATTCTTCTAAACAAGTTACCGAAGAAGTAGAAAAATTAAATTGAATGTATGAAGAAAATTTTTATGAACAAATTGATTAAAAGCGCGAAATTATTATTCGTCATCGGATTAGTTTTAACAACGCTGAACTGCGGTTTTGCGCCGAAAAGCGAATGTGAATTGTCGGAAGCTGACGGGCGAAATATTCTCGGAATGAATGTCGTTTCGATTGATAAAAACAATGCGGCGTTCGGCGGCGGGGCGGCAAACAACGAAAATTTTCGGGCTTGCGGCTACGTTTCCAAAGAGCCGACCGAAGGCGGTTATTTGTATTGGGCGCAGGGAAAATCCGCCGACGAACAGGAAGCGAAAGTTTGTTTGCAATGTCGGGAAACAAATCATCCGAAAAGACCAATTATTCGGCTGAAAACGTTGTGCAGCTCGGTGATGAAGCCAAGTTGTTTCGTTATAAAGAAGCGAATTCCAAACATCTGGACATATCGGTCAGAAAAGGAAAAAGCATCTTTTTAATTACTGTTTCAAAACCGTCGGAAGCAGAAATTCCCGTCGAACAGGTCAAATCGCTCGCCGAACGCATTGACGGAAAAACAAGCGATTATTAAAACAGGAGTTATACGGAAAAATTAAATTTTAGACAAACAATACAACTATGAAAAAACAAATGAATTTCAAAAACACAAAACCAAACTTCTATTATTGCTTTCAAATAACAGCGTTTTTATTCGTCATCTGTTGCGCTTCGGCAATTGTTCGCGCACAGACAAACGATTTGAAGATTCCGGCGGAAATCAAACCTTTTATCGCCAAAGGCGCAGCGGCAATCGCGCTCGAATCGGCTGATTTGAACGGCGACGGGACGACGGATTTTGTTCTCGTCACCGAACCGAAAACGGCGACCACAATGGGCGAAGATGCGGATAACGAACGAACGCTGATGATTTTGACGAGCGACGCAGGTGGCAAGTTAAAGCTCGCCAAAAGCAATAAACAGGTCGTCTATTGCAAATCCTGCGGCGGCTCGTTCGGCGATCCGTTCGACAGCGTGGAAGTCAAACGCAACAGTTTTACCGTACATAATTACGGCGGCAGCGCGTGGCGTTGGAGCGAGATTTATCAGTTTAATTACTCGCGCATTGATAAAACGTGGCAGCTTGTCCGGGCAGAATCGGAAAGTTATAACAATTTAGACCCGAACAAAGTTAAAACCAAAATTCGCACACCGAAAAACTTCGGGAAAATTGACATTGCGGATTTTGACATTGACTTAATAAAACCCTGAAATATTTGAAAATTTCGGTCATTCGCTCCAAATTTGACTGAACTTTCAAACTTTTCAACGGATTGGTGAGTAAAATAATTTCACGGCGATTTTGAAAAGATTTTCTACCTGAACAGGTAGTGATTTCGCCGCGTCTTAAAAGTTAATATCGAAAGCGTTCGATTAAATACCAACGGAGAATAATTTTATGAAAGTCATTTTAACGCAGTTTAAGTTTATGTTTCACAATATATCTGCCGGTTTTTCCAAAAAAACGGATCAGAAACATCAAAATGTGAGAAAAATTATGAAAAACAAAATAATGATGCGTTTTGCAGTTGTATCAATTTCTTACTGTCTTTTAATGATGGGCGTTTTAACAGTGAACGCACATCAAACATCGAACAGTATTTCGGGATCGAATAGTTCGGATAACTTTGATGATTCTCCCTGTAAATCTTACCCGAAACAAAATGTTTTCGACGATTTTGAAAAGGCTTTTCGGTCGCCTGAAAAAGTTAAGTGTCTGAGTCCTAACTCAAAAAACACTGACGTAAAGATGAAAAGATTTTCTTCCAAAATCGGCACTTTAGTAAATCTGGAAGTTTTCAGTTTCGGTTGTTTTGAATCACTCGAAACTCTTCCCGAAGAAATCGGAAACCTTTCCAAACTTGAGAAATTGATTATTGACAATGGAAACGGCTGCTCGATGAGCGTTTCGCTTCCGCGTTCAATCGGCAAATTAAAAAACTTGAAAGTATTAAGACTTTACGGCGCGATTGAAGCCAATGAACAAGGCAAGGTGCAGAGTTTGCCGGACACTATCGTCGATCTGAATCAACTGGAAGTTTTAGACTTGGGCAGAAATGGTCTGGAAGCCGTTCCGCCGCAAATAGCAGTTCTGACAAATCTGAAAACATTGCGGCTCGAATACAACAATCTGAGTTCAATTCCCGAATTTATCGGTGATTTTAAGAATCTAAAAGAGCTTTCTCTGGATTCCAACGGGACGCTCAATAATCTGCCTGCGTCTTTGGCAAAACTTTCAGGATTAAAAATTTCTATGGGAAATAATTCGCTCAAGCTGAAAGACCAGAAAAGTTTGCGAAGTCGTTTTCCGCAAATTGTCTTCACTTTCACAAGTGAGTTTGACGATGACAGTGCGAATGAAGAACCACCCAAACCCAGGAAAAAATCCAGTCCGAAGCATAAAAGATAAAACTTTTCATACAGTCGAATTACGCCGCCTTGGAGTTCATTCACGGCGGCTTTTTTGTGCTTTTTCAAACTTCTCTTAAAAAAAATCGAGCCGCCGAAGCATTGCTACTTGTATGAGTAGTGTGTTCGCCGCGCCGTTCATTTACGATGCAGATGTGTTCGGGTGATTGAAAGTTTGACGATTAATTCGCCGATTATTTTAGAAAGCTGAATGTCGAAAAAAATGAAAAATTTTTACAAATTCACAAAATTCAAAAATCTTGAAGCGTTAATTGTCAGCGGCAAAATTTTTCTGCTGCTTTTCGTTTTCGCTTTCGGCGCGAACATCGCGGCGGCGCAAAGCGGAAGCGTCGGGAAACTGAATCGCTGGACATTCAACAAAATTTCTTCGCGTGAAAAATATGACGAGATTTTGCCGGTTTCATACAAAATGCGCGTTTCAAAAAACAAAAACTTTGAGCGCATCGTGTTTGAATTCGAGGAAAAAGAAGTTCCCGAATACACGGTTTATTACACAAAACCGCCGATTACGCTGGATGCGAGCCACATCGAAAATCCGGCGAAACCGACCAAAGACGAGATTGTAAAAGTCAACGGGAAAGCGTTTGTGATTATCAGTTTCGCGCTCAGTTTTGAAGTAACGAAGACGGGCGCGAAATTTCCCGCCGAACAAAATTTTCCGGTTTTGCAGGATTTCCAGCCGGTTGACTGGTTTGAAAATTTCTTTACTTTCGCCGCCGGATTGAAAGCGAAAAAAGCGTTTCGCGTGCAGGAATTATCGAATCCGACGCGGCTTGTCGTTGATTTTAGACATTGACTGCCGTGAAGGTCAGAGCCGATCAAAAAACAATATGAACGAAGCTGCAATTCTAAAAATCAAAAAATCACTGCTCGTCATCGCCGCGTTAATCATCGGTTTTCTGATGCCGTATCTGTCGAGAATTCCGCTCGCCTTTACTTACGGCACAAATTGGATTTGGAGTTATATGCCGAATTCCGATTCATTTGTCGTGTGGAATAAAATGCACCTTTTTTCGCTCGAACCGATATTTATGTTCGGGCTGATTTACATTCTCGGAAACGTAAAATGGCAGTTTTACGCGGCGGCTTTAGCGCATTTCGCGGTAACTTTTCTTTGTTATTACAACTTTGAAGAACAGCCGCAGCGCGACGATTTTCTCTCGTTTCTTTTCTTTCCGTTTCTGATCGGCGCGCCGTCGTTTCTATGCGGAGTCATCGGATTGATTGCCGAAATTTTTATTCAACGGCAACGGGCGGCGAAACAATTAACCTAATCAAACTGAAATCGTAAGTTTGAATTTGTATATCAAATCAATTCTTAAACAACTTCTAAAATTATGAAAAAAACAACTGTTTCCAACATCGCAAAACTAAAAAGCAGTTTTCAAACAATTGGTTTTTTATTCGTTCTATGTTGCGCGCCGACAGCAATTCGCGCACAGACAAACGAATTGAAAATTCCGGCGGAAATCAAACCGTTCATCGCCAAAGACGCAACCGCCATCGCGCTCGAATCGGCGGATTTGAACGGCGACGGGACGACCGATTTTATTCTCGTAACCGAACCGCAAATGGCGAAAACCAATGATGAAGAAAGCGACAGCGAACGGACGCTGATGATTTTGACACGCGGCGGCGCGGGAAAATTAACGCTCGCCAAAACCAATAAAGAAATCGTTTACTGCAAATCCTGCGGCGGCGCGTTCGGCGATCCGTTCGACAGCATTGACGCAAGGCGCAATAGTTTCACCGTTTATAATTACGGCGGCAGCGCGTGGCGTTGGGGCGAGCGTTATCAATTTAATTATTCGCGGATTGATAAAACGTGGCAGCTCGTCCGCGTCGAGGAAATATCTTATAACTCGACCGAATCGGAAAAAAACATCAAAACCAAAATTTTCACGCCGAAAAAATTCGGGAAAATTGACATCGCCGACTTTGATATTAATAAGATTCACTGAAACATTTCTGTTGTCAAAGCATTTTTAGCCGCAGATTTTCACGGATTAACGCGGATAAAAAAACGGATAAACACGAAACAATTTTATCAAAAATCATCTCGTGTTTATCCGTGTCAATGTGCGGCTAAAAATTTCTGTCAAATAAATCCGTCTGATTCATCGGCGGAATGAAATTGAAATATAATCATCGCTAATCGCGTATTCCGCGCCCGAAGTTTTTTGGCGGATAGCTTCTTCGCAGACTCTTTGCAAAATTTCATCACGCCGATTTTGCGCCTGCGGAAAATCGCTTCTCTCGCAAAAATTATTCCAATGTGGCGGAGACGGAACGAACAACAACGCGCCGTCGGTCGCCAATTCCCAGCCGAACGCTAATTCTTTATCATTTTCCAAATAATAAATCGTTCCGCCGCGTCCAGAATCTTTAATTTTTACTTCGTAATTCATATATTCACGGCTAATAATTTATCAAGCAGTTTGCGCCTGAACCGCATAAACTCCGCGCTGCATCGTTCCGGCGATTAACGAGTAAGCGGCAATCCAAGCTGCTTCGAGTTGTTCAGTCAGACTCGCGCCGAGCATTGCTCGCAGAGTCAAAATCAAAGCGTCGCCGACCGTTTCGTAATGCGTTTCTTTCACGCCGTAAGCAATGTGTTTGCGACCCAATTCTTCGAGCGACGGCTCAAAAACTTCCATCCGATCCAAAGTTCCGATGGCGAATTTGAGCATCATCATCAAATGCTTTTTCTGCTCGGTCAAGTCTTCCTTGAACAGCGGGCGCAATGAAGCGTCGAGTTGAAACAGACGCTCGTAAAATTCGGCTGCCACCAAGTCGGCGAGCGGCGCGATTTGATTGAAATTTTCTTTCATAATTTCGATTTGTTCGTGTGTCATAATTTTTTTCTCCTGTTTTTTATAAATTGGCGGCATCGCCGTGACAGACATTAAGATACAGAAATCTATTGCGCTTGAAACTACTCGAACGAGCAGTATTAATTAAATTTTTTTCGGACAAAAAACCACGCTTCTTTGGAATTCTCAAAATCTCGGTTTCGGGCAAATATCGAGCGGCACGCCCGGAAAAGTTTTTTGCAGATGGGCGAGATAAACTTTGCTGACATCTTCGGCTCCCATCGGATCGTTCGGGTCTTCGGGAACGATTGATAAATCCAGCAGCGTCCAATTGTTTCCTTCGAGTTTCAGCAGCGAAGGTCCGCCCTCGGCAGTCGCCCGTCCGCGCTTGTCGAGCGGCGTTGCGTCAATCCACGCCCAGCCGTTGTGAACTTTCAGATAGTTCACGCGATATTTGACGTTCGCGCCGCCGCGCAATCCGTCGAGAATCGCCTGTCGTTCCGCGCTGTCCGTTTTCGGCGTGTGCAAAGCGTCTTTCGTCTGCGCCGCGCCGACACTCAAACCGGCGAAAACTAACGCCGTCGTCATTATCAATAATTTTATTTTCATAAATTTTTCCTCTCAAATATTTTTGTCAGCGTTCATTCGATTGAGTTTTCAGTCGTTTGTCCGCGGGTTGAATAATAGGCGGTCGGCAAAGTTAAAACACTACCTGCACGGGTAGTGTTTTTTGATTTCGGATAATTTAATCTTTCATCAATTGCTCAAAGAAAGCGGGCAAATTTAGAAATTTGGAGAATTATTACGATGTTAAAACAGCGATTGTTAGGGATTATTTTGGCTCTGGTTTCAGCCTTTATCGTTTATCAAACGTGGTCGGAAATCGGACGCGGCGGCAGTTATTCTTTGAAAGCGGCGGCGTTCGCTCCGCTCGGCGTGGTTAGCGGAATCTTTCTGTTTTTCTTTCCGCAGTTCGGCGGCAAACCCGAAACGACGCGCGACAAAATTGTCGTGATGTCGGTTTTTGCAATCGGCGTGGTTGTCGGGTTGTTCAATTGGTATTTGATTGATCCTTCGATATTGAAGTTCTGAAAATCAGCGTGAAAAAACGCGAAATTAAAATTATGAAACAAGCGAAATTATTTATTCTTTTATCAGTTTTCGGCGGCTTGATTTTCGTTTTCACGGCACGAACGGCGAATATTTTTTCGCCGCTCGCCGTCGTCGAAGCGCAAACGCGAAACAAATGCGATTTCAAAACTTACATTGACGACGGCGACCCGCACGGCACGAATATTCGCGCCGCAGCGGACAAAGATTCGGCGGTTTTGAAAAATATCAAAAATGACGATGTGATCGTGACGGTCAGCGGATTCAGCGGCGGCTGGTTTGAAATTTCCAAAGCGGAAGATATTGCAGGCAGCACGATTTTTCAAAATCGCGGCTGGATTCATTCGTCTCTGCTCGGAATGCAGATTGCCGAAAGCGACGCGCGGCTTTACGCGCAGCCGAAGAAGAACAGCCGCGTTTTGGTGAAACTAAAACCCGAAGGAAGCCAAGTCAAATTAATTGCCTGTCAAAGCGATTGGGTCAAGATTCAAACCGGCGGCAAAACCGGCTGGCTTTCTCCAATCGGACAATGCGGCAATCCGGTGACGACCTGCCCGTAACTTATTTATTTATTTTTAAAACCCGAAAATTATTCAATCAATACAAAATTATGAAAGCGATAACTTGTCCGCAGTGCGGAAGTTTAATCAGAAATGTTTTGCCGCGCCAGCCGATTGTCGAATGCGATTACTGCGGCGCGAAAGTCGTTACCGCCGAACAATCCGCCGCGCCCGAACCGTTCGACCACGAGGCGGCGAAATTTCGCGCACTTGCCGCGCTTCCTGCTCCGCCGCGTCCGCCGGTTCAGTCAATTTTTATTGCGATTGCGTTTATTGGAGTTTTCTTTCTCGTGGCGTTCATTATTTCGTTTTTACCGGCGAAATCGCGTCCAATTGAGCCGATTTCGAGAGAACCGTATCAGCCGATAGTTTTCCCGACGATTGCGCCGATTGCGCCGAAAATTGACGACGACCGACTGTTCGGCGGCAAAGGCACGAGCGCGGGCTTGTTTGACGGCGCGAACCAAATCACGGTTGATAAAGTCGGAAATATCTACGTCGCCGACAGCACTTTGCGCGTTCAGCGTTTTGACGAAAACGGCAAATTTTTGAATTTGTGGATCGTCAAAGGCGCGAAAAATGAAACGATTGACAAACTCGAAGCGAGCGCGAACGGCGAAGTTGACGTTTTAATCGGCGGCGAAATCGTTGTTTACAAAGGCGAAACGGGCGAACAATTGCGCGTTTTAAGCGATAGTCGGCGACATTACATTGACGATTTCGTGTTGCTCGACGACGGCGGAATGATGTATGTCGCCGAAAGCGGCGGGCGCGAAGAATTCGTTCAAACAAAAGGCAAAACGATAATTAATCGTCTCGACGGAATTCACAGCAAAGCCGCCGATGCGAAGATTTTAACTCAGGGAATAAAAATCGCGGTTGACGGCAAAGGCGATATTTTTTCGGTTTACGCGCTCGGTTCGCTGGAAGGAATTTTTGATTACAACGACGAAGATTTGATGACTTTTCATTTCGCGCCAAACGGCAAATTCGTCAATAAATTCGCCGCCGGATTGATGGCGCAGGCGATTGCGACCGACAACCAAAGCCGCGTTTACGTTCTCGACAGCAGTCAAATCGTCGTGTATTCGAGCAGCGGCGAAAGCGTCGGTGTCAAAGTCACGAATTTTGCTAATGCTTTCACGCTTGACGGTGAAAATAATATTTACACAATTTCAAATGAAAATGTCCGCAAATTAAAATCCGTTGATTTCTAAATAGAATCGTTTCGATAAATTTAAACCGATGAAATTTCTAAAAATAATTATTCTGTTTTCGCTTTTCGTTGCGGGCGCATTTGCTCAATCGAGCAAGTTGTTTTTGGGAACAAAGCTCAAACCCGAAGTTCGAACGATTGTTTCGGAAATCGAAAAGAAAATCGGCAAACGGATTTCTGCGCTGCCTGACCATTCTCTACGCCTCGCCGAAATCTTCATTTATTTTCATATTAACGCTCGACAAAAGCGTCAAAACATAACGCCAAATGATTATCAATATGACGTGAAAGGCTTTCAAATAAACGAATTAGCCGCGCGAAAATTTTTAATCATATCAATTCAAATCTCCAAAAAATAAATTATTTTTAGCTACTCGTGTGAGTAGTGATTCGGTTGAAAAACTGCTTTAGGATTCGACCTGTAAATAAAAGCGGCGTTTATCAAACCGCATTTATCAAATAAAAAACTTATCGCCAGAGGAAAAAAAACTATGTTCAATTTGCACAATTTTAATTTAATCAACCGCAGCTATCTAAAATCATTTTTATTTTGTTTTTCCGCATTCTGCATTTTCTTTGTCAACGCCAATGCTGCGCGGGCAGCGACTTTTACGGTGACGAGAAACGATGACCGCAACACGACTTGTAATTCCGGCGTGGATTGCAGTCTGCGCGAAGCGGTCGCGGCGGCAAACGCGGCGGCATCCAACGACACGATAAATTTTGCCGCCGGTTTATCGCTCGTCACGCTCACCGCCGAGATTGAAGTCGTTCCCGCCGGTTCGCTGACGATCAGCGGCGCGGGCGCGAATGTTTTGACGATTGACGGCGGCGCGGGAACCAACCGGATTTTCGACACAAGCGACGCAATCGTTACAATCTACGGGGTAACGCTGCAAGACGGCAACGGCGCGGGAGGTGCGGGCGGCGCGATTGGAGCTAATGGCGGCTCGCTGGTGCTGAACTCGGTTGTCGTCAAGAACAACGGCGGCGATAACGTCTTAGGAGGCGGTCTCTTTTTCGTCAAAGGAACTCACAGCATCATTAATTCGACCATCTCCGGCAACAGTTCCAAGCAGTGCGGGATTTACATCGGCAACGGCAGCACTGTTCTGACAATCGCTAACTCGACCATTTCAGGAAACTCTGCAAAATACGCCGGTCCGGCGGGCGCGGGATTGTGCAACGAAGGAACGACTAACATCCGCAACTCGACCGTCACCGACAATACGGCAACTGTCGGTGACGGCGGCGGCATTTATAATTTCGGCACGCTGAATATCGGCAATACTATCATCGCCGGCAACACGTCCGGCGGAAATACCGAAATTTCCAACAGCGGCACGGTCACGTCAGCCGGAAATAATTTAATCGGCGATTCGGCAAATGATTCGACCGACACGGGAATTGCGATAACTTATCAGGCATCGGATATTCTGGACACACCGCCGATGCTCGGCGCGCTATCCATTGCTAACGGCGGCACGACTCCGACGCACGCGCTTCTATCGGGAAGTCCGGCAATTGATAGAGGCGGCAACGCTCTGGCAGTTGACCCGTTTGATAATACGGCTTTGACGACCGACCAGCGCGGTTTGACGCGAATCACGGACGGCAACGCCGACGGCACGGCGACCGTTGACATCGGCGCGTTTGAAGCGCAAGTCG
>CAXSHW010000033.1:0-1641 GCA_964237245.1 uncultured Pyrinomonadaceae bacterium | reverse complement strand
AGTGCGCGTTGTCCGCCACCAGCTCGATACAGTCGCCGACGGCGGCAAACGTCACCGTCAGCGGGCGAATCATCACGACCAAAGGAATCGGCATTGGCAATGTCCGCGTGACAATAACGGCAACAGGCGGCGAATCGCGCACAGTATTATCCGGCGCGTCCGGCTATTTCAGGTTCGCTGATGTCGCGGCGGGCGAAACCTATATTATCAGCGTTTCCGCCAAACAATATACCTTCAGCCAGCCGATTTTGGTTCGTTCGATTGTCGAAGATGCCGACGATATTGTTTTTACGGCGGACATCTCCAAACAAATTTTCGCGCCGCCGATTTCAACCCGGCAGCCGTAAAATTACCCGCGCAGTCTGTATTTTTTATCGAAAACGGTGTTATGTTTATGATAAATTTCGATTTGCCGATGAAGATAAAAACTTTCATATATTTCATATTTTTGTCCGGTTTGTTTTTAGTTTTTCCGAACCATTTACAAGCCGGACAGTTGCCGGTGAAAACTTACACGTCCGCCGACGGACTCGGCAGCAGTTTTGTCAATTCGATGAGCCGCGATTCGCGCGGATTTATGTGGTTTGCCACGCGCGACGGACTTTCGCGCTTTGACGGACGCGAGTTTACGACTTACAAAATCGGCAGAAACGCGGACGCGCCCGGCATCGAACAGATTTACGAATCCGAAAACGGCGTTTACTGGATCACGACAACGGGCGGAACTTTCCGCTTTGATTCAAACGCGGCGGACGATGCGAAAATCATCAGCGACGCGGAGAAAAAAATTCTCGACGCGCAATTAGTTACCAATGACCGAAGCGTAATCTACAAAGATAAAAAGGGAAACATTTGGATGGGCGGCAACGCACTTTTGCTCGTTAAAGAAACAAACGGAGTGTTTTCGTTCGACAAAATTGCGCTGGATTATCCGAGCGCGGAGTGGCGAAAATATCAAATCTTTGATTTTTTTGAGACGACGGATGAGAGTTTATGGATGGTCACGCACTACGGATTGATTCGCCGCCGCGCCGACGGACGCACTGCGTTTTATCATTTCGGCGAAAACGAACGAGCCGATCTCAAACTCGCTTTGCGAGACGCGGCGGGCAGAATTTGGCTGAATTTTAATAATTCGGTCGAAGTTTTTCAGCCCGAACCGGCGAGCGAGATCGCGGCGGGCGAAAATGTCGCCACGCGAAATTTGCCGCTTCCCGAATCTCCAACTTCGGCGGCGGGAAATTTTTCTTTTCCGACAGTCAGAAATCAAATCAGTCATTTCGCTTCAGCCGGCGCGGGCGAAAAGTTCAATCAAATCTATGAGTCGAGCGACCGCCGTATCTGGATCGCGGCGGAAAATTCGGTGATCGAGTTTGACGGTCAAAAACAGCGGCGATACGATACGGCGCAAGGCATCCCGGCGCAAGTCGCGCTCGTTTGCGAAGACGCGGGCGGCAATTTATGGTTCGGCGGACAGAGCGGCGCGGCGCGGCTCAACCGTTTCGGGATGGAAAGTTTTTCCGCCGACGACGGTCTGAATTCCGAAGCGATTCAGTCGCTTTACGAACGCGGCGGTTTTTTTTATGCCGTCAACGGCGGTTACATCAGCCGTTTTGACGGCGCGAGATTTGAAACCGTGCG
>CAXSHW010000032.1:30040-40625 GCA_964237245.1 uncultured Pyrinomonadaceae bacterium | reverse complement strand
ATTCCGAAAGGCATTTACAAACCGCTCTGGGTGACGGAATTTCCGATGTTTGAATTTAACGAAGACACGGGAAATTACGACGCGATGCATCATCCGTTTACGTCTCTGATGGACGAAGACGTGCCGCTTTTCAAACGCGCAATCGAAAACGGCGAAACGGATTTGTTGGGAAAAATTCGCGCCCGCGCTTACGATATTGTCATTAACGGCTACGAAATCGGCAGCGGCTCGATTCGCATCCACCAGCGCGAAATTCAAAACTTGATTTTCAAAGCGCTTGGTCTGTCGCCGGAAAAGGCGAAAAGCCGATTCGGATTTTTCCTCGAAGCGCTCGAATACGGCACGCCGCCGCACGGCGGATTCGCCGCCGGAATCGAACGAATCGTGATGATTTTGCAAAGCACGGACAACATCCGCGATGTCGTCGCCTTCCCGAAAACCGCGTCCGCGCAGGATTTAATGATGGATTCGCCCGGCACAGTTGATGATTCGCAGTTGAAGGAACTTGGAATTAAAATCGTTGAATAAATTTAAGACAAGAGTTATTCTCGTCTTATTCTTTATGCGATTTCTTAAATCAAATTTGCTTTTAGTTTTGATTCCGATAATTTTCGCGGTTATTTTTGGTTGGCTTTCTTTCTATGTAATGAAAGATTACGTTGATTGCAGAGCTACTGATTATATTCCATTATTTTCCTGTGCTGATGACGGAAAATTAGCAATGAGCGATTTCTTTAACTTTTGCGCTTTAATATCTTTCGGTCTTTCTATTTTCCTTCCGGTGATTGTCGAATGGCAAGAAAAACAAAATAGTAAAAACGAATTTGATTCGATTAAAATTTTTCAAAACTAATCGAAAATGGATAACAATGCAACAAAAACCAGTTTTGATTACGAAGCAAAAGAGAAATTTGTTGTCCTATCTATTTCAATAATTTTGTCTTTCATTTTTATTATCGTTTCGATTTTACCCCAATACTGTAGCCTTTTCAGCAATAACATTCCAAATGGTTTTCTGTGCGATGGCATTAGTTCTAACAATCTGCCGTGTCCAATTTGCGAAGATACCCGAATGGCAATCGTTTCTTCATTTTTATGTGGATTAGGACTATGTTTTTTATTTTTGCCGTTCGTCGTTTCTAAACTAAGGAAATTGCGAAATCATCCTGTCCAACCAACGAAACTCTTCGATTGAGAATCTTCGAACTAAATCTGCTAAAATATCGTAGAAAAGACAAACGATGCCAAAGAAATACGATACAAATCCGCTCGACGCGGAGTTTCCGCAAAAGGTTATGGAAGCGCAGACCGAAACTTTGCCGTTGTCCGGTGCAGGCGCGGAGACGCAGAAATTTACGCCGCCGAGCATTACCGAAGACGAGACGCAGCGTTTTAATGAAGGGAATTTTAACGCTTATCAATCGCCTTACAACAGTCAAAACGCTCCGGTAAATTATCAGGCGGCTAATTTCGCCGAAATGAATCGCGCATCTTCGCGCAATGTTTCGAGCGTCGGAATTCCTGAAAAATGGCTGATCGGTTTGCCTTATATTCCTTGGTATATCGGACTTGTGGCAAGTTTGATAATTCTTTTTGTCGTGCCGAAAAGCGAAACTAAAGTTCGTTTTCACGCCGCGCAGGGACTTGCGGCGCATCTGGCGATTTTGATTGTCAGCGCGATTTTGGGCGGTTTGGGACACGTCACGGGAATGGCGAGCGCGGGCAATGCGATTTTCCAGGTTGTAACGATGGTAATGTTAATCGTTTTCGCTATTAGAGCGTGGCAGGGAAAGCCGGTGCATATCGAATCAATTGACGATTTAACCGAATGGCTCGAAGATAAAATCAAACCGCGAAAATAAATTTTTAGAAGGAAACGAAATTTTATGTATTGCGCGACTTGCGGAAACTTGATTGACGAAAACCTAAATTACTGTAACCGCTGCGGAAATCGTGTCGCTAAAGATGAATTGGCAATACGCAACGAAGCGACTGTTTCCGTGATAAAATCTCTTTCGGTGGCGACCGGCGTTGTCGGATTTGTCGGTTTGGGCGGTTTAATCGGTTTGATTGCAATACTTATCGGCAACCACGTCGTGCCGGAACTGATTACGATTCTTTGTCTTTTATTTGCGGCGACCGCATTCGGCATCTGTTTTATGCTGACGCGCCAAATATCGCGCCTGAGCGGAATCACGCTTCCGGCAAAGGAAAACACCAAACAAAAACCCGCGCCTGAACAATTAAATGCGACGGCGACCGGACAAATAGAAGCGCCGCGCGAATCTTTTATCGGAAGCGTGACGGAAAACACAACCAGAACACTCGATAAAACTAAAGTTTGATTTTTATAAAAATTTCTCTAATCAATCAACGCGAGATTTTTTGTTTCGATAACGAAAGGCAAAGTCAGCAATCCGACGACCGGCACGAAACCAATCCAAAATAAAACGCCCATCGCGCTGTCTAAAGCGTTCGCGCCGCGCGCCGCGATGCTGCCGACGAGAAACGGACCAGCCGCCGCAACGAGTCTTCCGATGTTGTATGTAAAACCCGCGCCCGTTCCGCGCAATCTGGTCGGGAAGAGTTCGGGCAGATAATAGGTGAAACTGCCGAACACGCCGAAGACGGTCAAGCCAATCGGGAAATACATATAAAGTCTGGTGTAAGGTTCGAGATTCAATTTAAACGCCGCCATAATCGCTGCCGCCGACAGCAAAAAATAGATAAAAAACATTTTCTTGCGTCCGAGAAATTTTGCTGCGGGAACAGTCAGAAGCGTTCCGATTAAACCGCCTAGATTAAAACTGTTCGTGGCGATTTTCACCCATTGCTGTCCGGTCGCCTCGGTCTGGCTCGCGTCGAGTCCTAAAATTTGCGAATTCTGCGCCGCCAAACCTTTGGCAATCACCGGAATAAAAGCGTTGCAGCTCCACCACATAATCAGCGCCGTTATCGCCATACAAAGTCCGCTGATTGTCAGGCGCAGATATTGCGGGCTGAATAATTCTTTTATTTTCGCTGTTTCTTCGCCCGCGACTCTTTTCCAGCGTTCCGGTTCTTTGACAAACATACGGACAATGAACGCGACCGCCGCCGGAATCAGCCCGCATAAGAAAACGTAACGCCACGAAACCGCCGGATCGTTAAAATAAACGCCCGTGATTTGAAACGTCAGAAACGTCGCCAGAAACAAACCCATCGGCGCGGAAGTGTAAAGCAGCGCGCCGGCTTCGACGCGGCGATTTTCCGGCACGACTTCGGCAACCATCGCCGCGCCCGCCGCCCATTCGCCGCCGATGCCGAGACTCGACACAATCCGGCACAGCATCAAAACCCAGATGTTCGGCGCGAAAGCGCAAGCCGCAGTGCCGATTGAATATAAAATCATCGTCAAAAGCAGCGTCTTGGTTCGCCCGATTCTGTCCGCGACTTTGCCGAAAATTATTCCGCCGACTGCCCAGCCGATCAATAAAACCGACGTTAAAATTCCCGTCCACTGTAAAGTCGCCGCCTTCGCTTCCAGCGAACCGAGCGGCAAATTGAGCAGCGTCGGCACACAGTTCGGCGCGACGTAGTTAAACAACAAACCGTCAAAACAATCAAAACCCCAACCGAGCCACGCGGCAAAAATCACCGTCCACTGATAGGCGTTCATATCGAGCAATGTTCGCTGCGGTTGTTTGGAAACTGAGTTCATAAATTAATTTGTCCGTCGTCAAAAATTTTGATTTTATTTTCGTGTTTGTTCGTGGCTAATGTTTTATCATAAAAATTATGAACAACGAAAAATCTCTACAGGAAACCTATTCGCCGAACGGAATTTGTTTCGGCTGCGGCGTAAAAAACGAAAAAGGTCTGCGAATTCGCAGTTTTCCGAACGGCGAAGAAGTTATCGCCGAATGGCACGCGGACGAGCAGCATCAAGCGTTTCCCGGAATGCTTTCGGGCGGCATCGTCGGCACATTGCTCGATTGTCATTCAAATTGGACGGCGGCGCATTTCCTGATGAAAAAAAACGGCAAAGACACGCCCGACTGCACCGTTACGGCAAATTACGCGGTCAAACTTTTGCGCCCGACGCCGTTTGACGCGACGATTTATTTAAAAGCACGAGTCGTCGAATCAACCGACACGACCGCGACCGTCGAAGCCGAATTGATTGCGAACGATAAAGTTTGCGCCACCTGCAAAGGCTTGTTCGTCGCCGTCCGCGAAGGTCATCCGGCATATCATCGCTGGTAAAATTCGAGTAAAAATCTAAAGAAATTTAACCATAGATTTTCACGAATTAACACCGATTTTTATTTTGATTTCATCGGCTTTCAATCCGTGTTAGTCTGTGAAAAAGCGAAGCCGGATGGTTAAAAATTGTATTTATTATTTGAAATTAAACCAAGATGAAAGCAAATCGAGACGCTTAAGGGCAAATTCTTTTGGCGCAATACCGACACGAGACGCCGACAGCGGAAATCATCGAACGCGACGACGATTATATTGGAAAGCCCAAATCATCGCGCAATCACGCAATCCTTATCTGACAACCGAGCCGGAACATATCGAATATCTCAGCCGAAACAAACGGCGCGGCATAATGAGCGGACAACTCAAAATACGCGCTCACTTCGGCAAAATTATCGGCGATTGGTTCGATTATCTTTTCGTCTCGCCCGAAGAAATGCAGAACATTCTCAAAGACACCGATTGGCAAATCAAAGAATTTCCCGCGCCTGAAGCAGCAAGCTACTTTGCGATTATTGATAAAAAATAGAAAATAACGATTTTATAAATCTTTGGTTTGCAATTCAAATAATCTTTGCCATTTGCCTTTCAAATTCTTCCCGCAAACCCAAGCGCTCAAGCCAGAGTTCCTGTTCTTTTTTTAGTTCGGGCAAATGAACGACATCCGTCAAGGCGTAATTGACCAAATCTTCCGTCCAAATGCCGTTCCAGTTTTTGTTGAAACTTTGGCGGTGCGATTTGTCTAAATCAACGGCGAAATAACGGTAGAGCGTTTCGGCGAGGCTTGCCGATTGTCCCGCGCCTTTGGTCAGGACTTTTTCGGCAATCATAGTGTCGAAGATGTTTGAAGCGAAAAAACCGTTTTCGCGAAGAAATTCCAGATCGAATCTGGCGTTGTGAAAGATTTTTACAATGTTCGGATTTTCTAAAATCGCGGCGAATCTTCCCAGAGCGACGCCTTCGCTTGTGGGAACTAAGACCGAAAAATCGCCGTCGGAGAATTGGACGCTGAAAATTTTGCCGTGACGCGCGCTCAAAGAAGAAGTTTCCGTGTCGCAGCCTAAAACTTTGGCGACCGACAATTTTTCGTAAGCTGTTTCGATTTCCGATGCGGAACGCGCGACTAAAATTTTCACAATTTAATTGTAAAGCAATCAGTGAGCGAAATGAATAATTGGTAATTGATAATTGATAATATGAGGAATTGATTTTCATTATTAATTATCAATTATTTTGTTTTTCCTTTATCCTGTAATCTGAATATGCCTGAAATTTTAACCGAAACGGAAGCTCGCGTTGTCGGCGCGCTGATTGAAAAACAATTGACGACGCCGGAATACTATCCGCTGACTTTGAATGCACTTGTCGCCGCTTGTAATCAGAAAACCAACCGCGAGCCGGTCGTGTCTTTCACGGAACAAATTGTTCAAAAATCGCTCGACGATTTGCGCGAGAAAAACATCGCGTATGTTTTTTACGGCAGCACTTCGCGCGTGCCGAAATATAAACATATTTTGGATAAATACTGCGAATTAGAGCCGCCGGAAACCGCGATAATTTGCGTTTTGATGCTTCGCGGAGCGCAGACTTTAGGCGAACTGCGCGAGCGAACCGCAAGGCTTTATGAATTTTCGGGTCTGGGCGAAGTGCAGGAAACGCTCGACAATCTAGCCGGGCGCGACGAACCGCTCGTCACAAAAATCGAACGTCTGCCCGGACAAAAAGAAGTTCGCTACGCGCACCTTTTGTCGGGCGAAGTTGTCAATTATTCGCCGCCGGAAAAATCTTTTTCCGCCAATCAGCCGAAGGACGAACGAATCGCAAAACTCGAAGAAGATTTGGAAAATTTGCGAAGCGAATTTAATTTGTTTCGACAATCGTTTGAAGAGTTTAAGAAGCAGTTTGAATAAATTACAATTCAAAAATTTACAAACGCGGCAGCATTAAGCTGAATTTTGAACCCGTTCCGATTTCCGATTCGACTTCGACTCGTCCGTTGTGCTGTTCGGCGATTTCTTTGACTAAAGAAAGTCCGAGTCCGGTTGATTCTTCTTCTTTGTCCTGTCCGTCGCGAGAAACGCGGTAGAATTTTTGCCAGATTTTATCGTGTTCGCTCGGATGAATGCCGTAGCCGCGATCTTCGACGACGACGCTCAGGAAATCCGATTCGAGAATTGTCGAAATGATTACCGAAGTTCTTTCGGGGCTGTAACGAATGGCGTTGTCAATCAGATTTGTGACGGCTCGCCTGATTAAACCTTTGTCGGCGGCAATCGGCGGCAGATGATTATTTGCCTGTTCAACCAGACGAATTCGCTTGCGTTTTGCCGTTTCCTGCAAATCGCCGACGACTTCGTGGACGACCGAATCGAGTTTGACCGGCGTTTTCGTAACGTCCTGTTTGTCGGATTGTTCGAGATGCGAAACCGACAGAAAAGTCGTCAGCATTTTTGACAGGCGAGTTGATTCGTTGGCGATAATGCCCAGAAATTCGCGCGATTCTTCCGACATCGTGTCGTCGGCGAGCAGCAATTCGGCAAAGCCTTTGATGCTCGTAATCGGCGTGCGAAGTTCGTGCGACATCAAGCTCGTCATATCGCTGCGCAGGCGTTCGTTTTCCTTGACGGCGGAAATATCTCGAAACGTAATCAGAAAACAAGCCGGTTTCATCGGAACGTTCGTTTCGTGAATCGAGTGCGTATCGCTCGGAACTTTGACGAGCGAGATTTGCATTTTCAGAGTCTTGTTAGTTTCGGGAAAATACAATTCGCTTTTGTAATTTTCTCCGGTTTGCAGAACACGCCTGATTGCCAGATTCGGCTCGTTGAAAACGTCGGTTTTGAAGCGTTCCAAAAGATTGAAAAGGTCTGTTTCGTAAAATTCCTGCGAATTCAATTTGGCAAATTGGCGCATTTGCCGGTTCAAATAAGCGAGCGTTCCGTCTAAATAAGCGATGGCGTGCGCTTCGTTCAGGTAAGAACTGGCGAAGGCGCTGAAAGATTGTTCTTTAATAATCGCCTGCACAAGGCTGATGATGTCGAGCCGATTTTCCGCCGAATAAGTCGAAAACGAACTCCACCAATTTTCGTGCGGCAGATTTTTTTCGCGCAGTTGCTTGCGCTGAAAATTTCGCGCCAGTTGTCCGCTGAAGGCTTCGAGAAGGCTCTGGTCGGCGCGTTCAAAATTTTGATGAACGTTGACAAATAATACGCCGACCGTTACGTCTTCGTAAATTAGCGGAAGCGCGACGCGGGCTGAGTTGCTTTTGGTCGCGCCCATTTCGACGACTGTCTGTCGTTCGTTTAAAGCTCTGTCGCAAAGTTCGACGTTCTCGCGCCAGGACGATTGTCTGGTCACGGCGCTGTCTGAAATTTTGCTGTTTCGCGCCCGCCCAATCGGATTCAGCTCGCCGTCTAAAGTAAGAGAAAAAACAATCGCTTCGGAAAGCGGCAAAACCGTTTCCAGCAGTTTCAAACCGCTCTCAATACGCAAATCCGCCGTTTTTCCTTCCAAAAGATGTCCGGTCGAAGCCAGAGAGACGAGTTTTTCGGTAAATTCCGTATCAATTACCCACAGTTTTCTCGCGTGAATAAAAAGCGTGGTGAGCAAAATCGTAAAAGTTATCGGAATAAAAGTTAAACTTATGCCGAAAACTTTGTTCGCGGCAATGCTGGCGCAAAACAAAATTAGAATAAAATATGCGATATACCGCGCGACTTTTTTTAAGCTGAACTTTTGCGTCAAAACGCCTGTCGCCGCGCCGACGACGACGACGATTACAGCTTTCCACCAGTTAAAACCAGCGCCTTGCGGCAGAACCAGATTGGCTAAGGCGTAAAGCGCGAGACCGCCGAAATTGAAGACGAGCGAAACAAAAAGAGCAATGACAATAGAAATGCCGAGCGTCGCCGTCAGGCTTTTGTTCTTAAAGAGATTCATAAAAATGAACTGAAATTTTCTGCAGCAGCGGAGTTTGAAAGCTGGAAAGAATTGAGGTTTTCTGTCAAACATTGTTGTTTGACATACAAATTATGCACTAAAACGATTTTGGAAAGCAAGCAAAATAAAATCCGGCGCTTTTATTGTTTAACTTTTCTAATGTAAATTTGTCCTTTTCCGCGAAAGGCGACATAATAACAAATTGATTTCGAGCGGTAAATAATTATGCGATTTCTTTCAAACGTCAGACTTCTTCTGGTTGCGCTGTGGCTCGGCGCGGCGTGTTTTTTCGTTGCTGTCGCTCAAAGCGCGTTTGACGTTTTGCCTTCACGCGAACTTGCCGGTTCGGTCGTGTCGCGGACTTTGTTGATTTTGAACTTGAGCGGTTTGATTTTGGGCGCGATTCTGCTGCTGACTTCTTTCGTCAAACGACTCGAACCCAACCGTTTTCGCATCTGGACGGAAAGATTTTTGCTTCTAATTTTAACGGCGGCGTGCGCGGTCGGGCAATTCGTTATCGGTTTGTGGCTGTCTTTCATCCGCACCCAAATCGGTCGTCCGATTGATGAAGTCGCGGCGGACGACCCGCTCAAAATTCAATTTAATAATCTCCACCAGTATTCGGTCTGGGTTTTGCTTGCGGGAATGATTGCCGCGCTTTTGGTGTTTTTCCTGATAGCGCAAAAGAGCGAGAAGAAATTAACGACAGATAAAATAAATGTTCAATACAATTAGAGAAAACATCGAACGCCGGTTGGGAATGGAAAGCCGCCGGGTTCCGGTTAAAAGCGCGGCGCTGGTTGAAAATCTCGGCGCGGTTTCGGGGCGTTTTAAAGGCTGGCGGGCAAACGAAACTTTAACGAATTATCCGTTTGTCGAAAATGCCGACACATTTTTCGCGCCCGCCCGACGCGCTCTTCCGATGCTTAATCTGGCTTTGATTTCGTCAGCGGGCGCTTATATTAACGGAACGGAAGCGTTTGATACCGAATCACGCGACGGCGACGCGAGCTTTCGGGAAATTCCGATTGAAGTCGAAGCCGCCGATATGCTTTACGCCGGTCGCGGTTATGACGCGACGGCGGTTCGCGCCGATAGAAACGCGCAAATTCCCGTCGAACGCCTGCTCGAATATGAAGCAAACGCGGTTATCGGTCGCTTGAATAATGTCTGGTGGAGTTTGAACGGATTTATTCCGAACGCGCAAATCGTCGCCGAAACCCTCGCGCCGAAGATTGCCGAACGCATCGCGCGTTATGAAGTGCAAGCCGCGCTTTTAATTCCGGCTTCGCGTCTTTGTCATCAAACTCTCGGAATTGTGGCGCGCGCGCTTGAACAAATGAACGTTCCGACGATTATGCTGTCGGTTGACCGTGCAATGACTGACCGCGTGCGTCCGCCGCGCACAGCTTATTACGCCGGAGAATTCGGCTCGGTCGCCGGAAAAGCGAATTGGAAACAATATCAACTGCGCGTTTTGGACGAAACTCTGCGCTGGATTGAAACTTTCGACCAACCCGGTTCACGCAGATTAGTTGTTAATCTCGAAACCGAAGTCGAACAAGAACGCGGCGAACAATAAAAAGAACGATGAAATGTGAATGTCTGACACGAGGAATTTAATAAAACTCTTTATTTCAATGTGTTATTAACTCAGGATTAATCGTTTTCCTGTCAGAGTTAGCCTAAAAACTATTTAAAAAATCTATTAAAAGCGCTGTCCGCTATTAACTATAAAATAAGTAAATCTGAATTTGTCCGTCTGAAAAACGCCGCATAGTTGATAGTGAACAGCGAATAACTATCGTTTCGTCCGCTCTTAATTTCGAGTCTTTAGTCGGCTTCTAATTTCAATGATTTAAGATATTTACGAAAATCCGCGCCCAAATCTTCGCGTTTTAACGCGAACTCGACCGTCGCAATCAAAAAACCTAATTTATCTCCGGCGTCGTGGCGCGTGCCTTCAAGTTTTACCGCGTAGAACGGTCTGCCTTCGTCGAGCAAAATCCGCATTCCGTCAGCGACTTGATATTCGCCGCCCGCGCCCGGATTTATTTGCTTGATTGCGCCGAACAGCTCCGGCGTAAAAATATAACGACCGATGACAGCCATATCCGAAGGCGCGTCTTCGTATTTCGGCTTTTCGACGATGCTTTTGATTTTAAATATATTAGGCTCGATTTCGTCCGCTTCAATCACGCCGAAGCGCGAAATCGCTTCGCCCGCGACCTGCATCGTCGCCATTACGGGCGCGTCGTATTTTTCGTAAACGTCAATAAGCTGTTTTAAGGCTGGCGTTTCCGCGTCAATTACATCGTCGGCGAGAAGGACGGCGAACGATTCGTCGCCGACAAAATCCTGCGCCTGCAAAATCGCGTGTCCGAGTCCGAGCGCCTGTTTCTGG
>CAXSHW010000032.1:26988-30030 GCA_964237245.1 uncultured Pyrinomonadaceae bacterium | reverse complement strand
CGCGTTCCAGCAAAACCTGTTCGAGTTCAAACGAGATGTCGAAATGATTTTCAATCGCGGTTTTATCGCGTCCCGTGATAATTAAAATTGATTCGATGCCGGAAGCGACGGCTTCTTCGACCGAATACTGAATCAGCGGCTTATCAACGAGCGGCAGCATTTCCTTCGGCGAAGATTTTGTCGCGGGCAGAAATCTCGTTCCGAGACCGGCGGCGGGGAAAACGGCTTTACGAATTTTTTGCGTCATAATACGTCCTGAAAATTTTACGATTCAAAACTTAGATTTTGACACATTTGCAAGGCGGCGAACAAATGAGCAAAAAGCAAATTAGCCAAAAACTTTGAATAGAAGCGGACGACTCGGACTCGCGTCCGATTGAAAAGCGGCGATTTGCAAATTTAAAAGATACGCGCCGTCCTCAATAAAATCCGGCGCGAAAATCATTTCCGTAATTGTTTTATGCGGAAAACTTTTTTCGTTTAACTCAAAACTTCCCGCTTCGACGTTCCAAAAAATCCGGTGGTTTGAAAGTTTTCCTTCGTCGAAAATGCGGTCAACCGAAGGCGCGTCAACAAGCAGATGTTTGACGTTTTTTTCTGCAATAAATTTCATCGCTTCAGTCGAGAAAAACGGCGGAATTTTTTCGAGATAAACGTTCGACAATTTTTCTTCGCCGTTCGGCAGAGTGCGAACGATTAAGGCGTCGAAAAAATTTTCGTCCGAATTCTGTAAAGCATTTTCGAGCCTTTTTCGCGTAATCAATTCGTCTTCGTCATTCAAATTGACCGAATAATTTTCATCGGTTTGGTCGGCATTTTCAGGCGCAATCGAAATCAAAGTAGCGGGAATAAACGAATCTTTCAACAAATCGTGAACCGAAAGTCTCCGGCGCGTGATGTGTCCGATTGATTCGGTATGCGTTCCGTTACAGTGCGGAATAATCGTGATTTGCTCGAAATTGCAGCTTCCGCCGCGCCTCGTGTCGCCGACGAAATTTTCCGTTTCGCAAGGTTTTGAAGCTGCTTTTTCTACGCCGAAAGCGTTCGGCTGCGCGCCTTTAAAATTTAACGGAATCGCAATGTCGAGCGGGTTTTTCGCGTCAATTTTATAAATTCGGTTGTTCGTCTCGATTGAAATAATCATTTTGAAAAGCGGCGAACGACGAGCGCAATCGGCAAACCGACACAGACAATATGAATAAAAACATTGAGCGCGATTGAGTCGGGCGTGCGCGGCATTTGAAACGGCGCAGCCGAAAGCGGCACGATGACAAAATACATCAGCACATAAACTAAAATGCCGTAAAGAACGCCGGAAATAATCGGCTGCGCGGTTAGAAATTTGATTTTGCGGCTCGCCGCGTAAAAAATAATCGTCCAGATGAACGCAATTGTGAAATGCGCAATCACGCCGAATGTCGCTGTCGCCGCGCCGCCCGTAAAACTATCTTTGCCGAGCAAGCCGCTGGCGATGCCTTGCAGCATTTTCGTATAGTTGCCGCTTTTGAATGCGGTAACGATAAAAGCCGATGTTAAATCGAGCGTGCCGGCAAGCAAACCGGCAAACAAAATCGCCCGATAATTTGCTGATTTAGCCGCTGCGGTTTCAGACGCCGAAACTGTTTCCATTAAATTATTCTCCATCTAAATATGTGATTTTGATTTGTAAAAACAATATCGGTAGAGATTCGCCAATTTATAAACAAGCGGTTCTGCCGCCGTCAACCGGAAGATTTACGCCGTTGATATACGCCGCCGCCGGAGAAGCTAAAAATGCAATCGCGTTGGCAATTTCCGACGCTTCGGCGAAACGCTTCGCGGGAATTTCGGCTTCCATATTATTTTGAATTTTTTCTTTCGAGTCGCCTGATATTTTCGCGCGGTTTTCGATAATGGATTCGATACGTCCCGTTCGGGTCGAGCCTGGCAAAACATTGTTCACCGTTATTCCGAATTCGCCGAGTTCGCCGGCAAGAGTTTTCGCCCAACTCGCCACCGCGCCGCGAATCGTGTTTGACACGCCCAAGTTCGGAATCGGTTGTTTGACCGAAGTCGAAATGACGTTGATAATTCGCCCGTATTTTTCCGCTTTCATTCCTTCAACCAATGATTGGACGAGAATCTGGCTGCAAATCAAATGCGTCTGAAACGCGCCGATAAATTCTTCCAATTTCGCGTCAATCGCTCGTCCGGCGGGCGGACCGCCCGTGTTATTGACTAAAATATGGACAGGTTGAGTATTAGCTTCGAGATATTCGGCGACCTTGCTTTTTAACTCGTCGGGTTTTGAAAAATCCGCGACGATAAAATCGTGACGCTGATTTTGCGCGTTATTCAATTCATCTTTTACCCGTATAAGCGCGTCTTCATTTCGCGCCAGCAAAACGATTGACGCGCCGAGATTTGCCAGTTCAAGCGCGGCGGCGCGTCCGATACCTTGCGTGCTTCCGCAGACAAAGGCTTTTTTATTTTTCAAGCTGATTTCCATAAATTGATTTTACTTTTTCTATCACGGCGTTCAAATCAATTTCGCCGACATTTTCAATTTTCGCGCAGATTTCCATTAACAATTTATCCTGCGCGTTACCTTTTTCTCTGGCGATTTTGTATGGCAAATCTTCGCGGAAAGTAACCATTGAATACTTGGAAAAATAATCGGGAAATTCGTGTTCGAGCTTTGTTTCCAATTCTCTTTTTCGCTGGAAAACGGAGTCGGCGACCGAATCGCGCATTTCGTAGAAATTTTCTTCCGCCATTTGCGCAATCGCGTCGGTGTTTGGTTTGCGTTCGTTGGTAAATTTGTCAAAAATCGTTTCCCAATCAGTGCCGCGCGTTTCGATAAGCGCGTTCAGCACGCGACAATCTTCAAACGAAGCGTTCATTCCTTGCCCGTAAAACGGAACGACCGCGTGCGCCGAATCGCCGAGCAATAAACTTTTTCCGCCGATGTTCCAGGGAAAACATTTTATCGTGCCGAGATTTCCGGTCGGATTCGTGAAAAAATCTTCAATCAAAGTCGGCATCAAAGAAATCGCGTCGGCG
>CAXSHW010000032.1:25007-26971 GCA_964237245.1 uncultured Pyrinomonadaceae bacterium | reverse complement strand
TGTCTGGAAAAATTCGAGCAGAGATTTTTCGTCGGTCAGCCGCTCAAAACTATTTTCGCCCGTAAAAGCCAGAAACAAAGTGCAGGTAAAACTGCCGTCGAAATTCGGCAGCGCAATCATCATAAACGAACCGCGCGCCCAAATGTGCAGAGCGTTTTTCTCCATTTGAAACGCGCCGTTTTCGTCGGGAATGTGCAGTTCTTTGTAACCGTGTTCGAGCCAGCTTTGTTCGTAATTGAAACGCGCAACGCCGCCGCGCATCATCGCATTTCTGACAACCGAACCCGCGCCGTCGGTCGCAATCAGCGTATCGCCTCCGACCGATTTTTTTTCGCCTGTTTCCGCATTTTCCAACGATACTTCGCCCGTTTCGCAATCGAAACCGACGCATTTTTCGTTGAAATGAAATCGAACATCCGCGTAATTTTCCGCTTCGTTTATCAACGCGATGTTCAAACCGGCGCGTGAAATCGAGTTGATATATTCGCCTTGCCGCCCGCTATACGGAAGAAGTTTCGTTTCGCCGTTCGTCGCGTGAATCATTCGCCCGAACATCGGAACGGCTTCTTTGAGCATATATTCGTCCATTCCGATTTCTCGCAGCGCGGCGATTCCTCTGTCCGAAAGCGCGAGATTTATCGAACGTCCCATCGAAATTTCTTCTTTCCGCATATCGCCGCGCGATTCGTAAATTTCGATTTCGATGCCGCATTTTGCAAGATAAATTGCCAGCAAAGAACCCGACAAACCCGCGCCGATGATAATGACTTTTTGTTTCGACATCGTTTATTTTGTAAAACTCCAAATTGCTCGCTCCAATTTATCAAGCGAAAAATCAACCGCTTCTGGTTTCAGGCGCAAAGCGTATCGGCGCAAATCGCTGCATTCGTATAAAAGCGTGAGCAGCATCAAGCGTTTACGAAGAGTTTCGTCGAGCGCATTTTCAGCATAGCCGTAAGCCTTGAAAAACTCGCGCTGAATCTCGCGCTGCCCTTGAATCATAAGGAGTCCGACGGCGAGAAAATCGTATTCGTGGAAACCGCGCCGCGAATCGGCAAAATCAAATAAGCCTGAGATTTGCCACTCGCCGCCGGATTTTTGAACACGCAAATTGCCGAAATGCACGTCGCCGTGCAGAAAAACCGTCGGACAAGTTTCCGGCAAAAGTTTCAGAGTAGCGTCGAGAAACGCGGGCAGACTTTCGATACATTCCGCATTCACGCCGCTCGCAATTTGCCTTTCGATTGTGATATTTGCCTGCGTTGCGACGAATTCGCTCCAATCGTTAACAAAAGCGTCGGCATTGTGCGAATGAAGCTCTTTCAAACCGACGGCGAGTTTCCTGACAAACGCGATTTGTTCGGTTTCCGGCAAATCGAGCCAAATTTGGCGCGTCATTAAATCGCCCGCTAAATGTTCTGTAATAAGATAATCAAAGCCTTCAAACGCGCCGCTTGCGACAATTTCGGGAACTTTGAAACTCGTTTTGCCGCTCGCAAATTCAAGCGCGATTTTTTCACGCTCAAAACCTTTGCGAAATGGTTTGTAAATCTTGATGATAAACGCTTCGTCAACCAGAAAAACGATGTGTTCGCCGTGTTCCGAACGCTTCAGACAGTTGAAATGAATGTCGTGCCGTCGGCAAATTTGTCTTGCCGCGTCAAACCACACATCGCTTCTGAAATGTTCGTTAAATTCTTGCGCGGTTTCGATTTCTGGAAATTTCATCGTTGTTTTACGCCAGACAATCCTGCAAAATCCGCGCGAATTTATAAACGTCGGCGAATGAATTATAAAGCGGAACGGGCGCGACGCGAATCACGTCCGGCTCACGCCAATCAGCAATTACGCCGCGCCCGGAAATTGCTGTGAAAATGTTTTTGTCCGCATCTTTGACGCGAATCGAAAGCTGGCAGCCGCGCATTTCCGAATTTTTCGGCGTAATGACGGAAATTCTTTCGTCT
>CAXSHW010000032.1:8842-24997 GCA_964237245.1 uncultured Pyrinomonadaceae bacterium | reverse complement strand
CGAATTTCGGCGAGCAGAAATTCGAGATAACCGGTTAGTTTGCGAGACTTTTCGATTAAATTTCCCATTCCCGCTTCTTCAAAAATATCGAGCGACGCGCGCAAAGCCGCAAGCTGAAAAATCGGCGGATTCGACACTTGCCAGCCTTCCGCGCCTTTTATCGGAACAAATTCCGGGCGCATCAAAAATCTGGTTTCCTTGTCGTGTCCCCACCAACCCGCCAGGCGCGGCAAATCGAAATCTTCGCTGTGTCGCTCGTGAACGAAAATGCCGCCGACCGCGCCCGGACCGGCGTTGAGATATTTATACGAACACCAGGCGGCAAAATCCGCGTTCCAATCGTGCAATTTCAATTCAAGATTTCCCGCCGCGTGCGCCAGATCGAAACCGACGACCGCGCCCGCTCGGTGTCCGGCTTCGACGATTTTTTGAAAATCAAACGCCTGTCCCGTGTAGTAATTAATGCCGCCGAGAAGGACGAGCGCAATCGAATCCGCGTTTTCCGCAATTGTTTTTTCGATGTCTTCGGCGCGTAAAATTGTTTCACTCTCTCGCGGTTTCAATTCAATCAGCGAATTTTCGGGCGTCAAACCGTGAAATCTTATTTGCGACGCGACAGCGTATTGGTCGGACGGAAACGCGCCCGCTTCGATAACAATTTTATGTCTTTCCCGCGTCGGGCGATAAAACGAAATAAGCAGCAAATGCAGATTGACCGTCAGCGAATTCATCGCCACGACTTCAACCGATTTTGCGCCGACGATTTTAGCCAGCGAACCAGTCAAAATTTCGTGATACGGCAGCCACGCATTTTTTGCTTTCGTATGACCTTCGACGCCGAAAGTTTCCCAATCTTTTAATTCCTGTTCGATGTAGCCGCGCGTTGTTTTCGGCTGAAGTCCGAGCGAATTTCCCGTGAAATATATGACAACTTCGCCATTTGATTGTTTCGGAATATAAAATTTATCGCGGAAATGTTTGAGTGCGTCTTGCTCGTCCATTTTTCGGGCGAAAGATTCGATTGATTCAAAATTTTGCATAGTTTTAAGAATAATTTAACCACAGATGGACACAGATTCACACCGATAAATATAAAAACGTTTGTGTTTATCGAGGTGAGTATTTTGACTGACGGCGCTTCGCCAATTTTAATGCTTGACCGTTAGATTATAAGAGAACGACGTTACTTCAAACCCGAACAATATTCATTTTTGAAAAATTCCAACGCTAATTTAGCCGAACAACTTTACAAAATAATTTTCGGCGATAAGTTGTTTGCGGTGAAAATTAAATAGGAATTTGCTCAAATTTAGAATAGAGAATCATAATTGCCGCACGGCGATTATGATTTTTCTAAAAATAAACTTTTCTCCAAATTCAGCCATTCCAAAGCCGCGCCGTGAAGCATTTTTGCTTTTGTTTCGTCGTCAAATTTTGAAGTTTCAATCAATTTTCCCGGTTCAAGTTCGCCAAGCGGAAAAGGATAATCAGTTCCCAAAGCGATTTTGTCCGCGCCAACCAATTTCACCAGATATTCGAGAATAGCTTCATCGTGAACGAGCGAATCGAGCCAGAATTTGCCGAGATATTCGCGCGGATTTTGCGGATTATCAACCGCGCATAAATCCGGTCGAACTTCAAATCCGTGTTCGATTCTGCCGAGCGTAAAGGGGAAAGAACCGCCGCCGTGCGCGAAGCAGATTCGCAGATTTGGCAAGCGTTCCAACACGCCGGAAAAAATCAAACTGCAAATCGCCCGCGAAGTCTCCGCCGGCATTCCGACCAGCCACGGCAGCCAGTATTTCGCCATCTCTTTTTCGCCCATCATTTCCCACGGATGCACGAAAACTGCCATTTTTAATTCTGAACACGCCGCAAAAAATTCGTAAAATTCTGCGTCGCCGAGATTTTTTTGATTGACGTTCGAGCCGATCTGCACACCTTTCAAGCCGATTTTTTTGGCGCTTTCAAGTTCTCGAATCGCAAGTTCCGTGTTTTGCATCGGAACTGTTCCGAGTCCAATAAATCGTTTCGAATATTTCAAAACAATCTCCGCAATTCCGTCATTCAAAAATTGTGAAACGTCCGCGCAATCTGTCGCGTTCGCCCAATACGAAAACATCACGGGAACGGTCGAAAGCACCTGCACATTGACGTTTTGCGCGTCGCACTCCTCGATTCGTCGTTCGGCAGACCAACAATTATCTTCGATTTCACGAAAAAAATGCCCGTCGTCCTTCAACATTTTCGCGCAGCACGGTTTGTGATGATCCAATTTTATAAATCCGCCATAGCCGAATTTTTCTTTCCAATTCGGAATATTTTTCGGCAAAATGTGCGTGTGAATGTCAATTTTCAGCATCGAATTATTCTAACAGATACAGGCGTTTACTTAAATTTTGATAATCTTTTTCGCCTTTCAAAAATTGCTGGCGAGCTATTTTCCCGCACTCAAAAGAAATTTTCCCGCGTTCAGGATTTTTTCGTTTACGCCTAATTTTATTATTTCTAAAATTCAAATAAAAAATTTACGGGAGAAAAATTTATGATTGATAAACAAAGCGAACTGGAAAAAAAGATGTTTCGTCTGCAAGCATTTTGCGTGACAATGGTTGTGATCGGCGGTTGTATATTTTTGTTGGGTTTTAGTTCCGATAAAAAACAAAAATTTGGTGAGATTGATGTCGAGCGCATTAATGTTGTAGAAAAAGACGGCAAATTGAGAATGGTTATTTCCAACAAAGAACGTCAGCATCCCGGAACGATGGACGGGAAATATTACAAAGAACGCGAAGGACAGCGAGAGGCAGGAATAATTTTTTTCAGCGAGAGAGGCGATGAAATAGGCGGCTTGGGATTTGGTGGCGATACGGGCAAAGGACAATTCGGTTCGCTGACATTCGACAAATTTCGCGGCGACCAAACCATTCAGATTACCCACGATGAAGACGCGAACGGAAATTATTTCGCCGGTTTGAGAATGAACGACCAAAATATGCCGTTGACTGATTTTATCAATAAAAGAACTGAAATAGAAAAACTCCCGACAAAAGAATTGCGAGATGCAGCTTATCAAAAAATGCGTGAAAACGGAGAATCTTTTGTAAATCGGCTATTCATAGGAAAGGCTTGGAATAAAAGATCGCTTATTCAAATGAGCGACGCAAACGGCAGAATGCGTCTCGAACTGTCCGTTGAGCCGAACGGCAATCCGAAACTTAATTTCTTAGATGAAAACGGTAAAGTGATTTATAGTCTTCCCGAAGATGCCATAAATAAAAAATAGCATGAAATTTCGCAGACAATTCAAATTTCGCATAATTTTCGACTACAATAAATTGTCGAAAATTATGCGAAATTATTTATAAAAAAGATGAAAAAACGCTGGCTGGTTATTGGTTGGGTTCTATTCTCGTTTTTATTTTTATTTTTCATCAGAATTTTCCTTTTCGGTTCGTTGGAAAAATTTACTTTTCCCTGGGATGCGCCTTTGTGGACGATTCTAAATTGTTTTATCGGCGGGTTTTTAATCTGGTTTTTCAGAGAAAAATTCAAATTACTGAATGAAGATTCCGGTTCAATAAGCCGTGATTTTTACATTATGGTGGCGACAATTCCGGTTACTGTTTTGATTCTAACCGTTTGGAGCATCGGAAATGAGAAGTTTCTATTCAGCAAATCTCACACATATTATGATTGGGTCTGGGAATATTTATTTAACTTTATCATCCAAACCGTAGTTACTTTCAGCAGCATTTCATATTTTTATATTTCCGCGCTAAATGCGACAAAGGAAAGGCTTCTAGCAGCGCAGCGGGCGCAAAGCGAGATGCAGTTAAAAATTTTGCAGCAACATATCGAGCCGCATTTTTTGTTTAATAATTTGAATGTGTTGTCGTCGCTGATCGAGAAGAATCCGCAGACGGCAAATGAATTTCTCGATAAATTGGCGCAGCTTTATCGTTACATTCTGCACACCAACAACGCGGAAATCGTTTCGATCAGAGACGAATTGGAATTTGCCGAAAATTATATGTATTTGCTGCAAAAGCGTTTCGGCGCGGCTTATGATTTCGATTGGCAGATTCCCGATTCTAAAATAAACGGGCAGATGATCGTGCCGACCGCGCTGCAAAGTCTGCTCGAAAATGTAGTCAAACATAATGCCGGAAGCGGGAAAAATCCTCTGCGAATTTGTGTTAAATTAAACGGGCAATCGCTGATTGTCGAAAATGAAATTCGCCCGAAATCGCCGAACGCCGCGCCGAGCGGAACGGGTTTGCAAAATCTGCGGGCGCGATATGTTTTGCTGACCGAAAATCCGTTGGAAATAGAGCAAAGCGAAGACATTTTTACGGTCAAAATTCCTCTGCTCGAAATGAAGAAATGAAAGTCGTAATCATTGAAGATGAACCGCTCGCCGCCGAAAAGTTGGGCGGTTTTATCGCGCGTTATGACGATTCGATGATTGTTGCGGCGAAACTCGAAAGCATTACGGAAACGCGAAAATGGTTTCGCGCCAACAAACCGCCGGATTTAATTTTTTCCGACATCGAACTGCTCGACGGTAATGTTTTCGAGTTTTTTGAAAATGAAGAATTAAACTGCCCCGTAATTTTCACGACCGCCTATGACCAATTTCTGTTGAAAGCCTTTGAACAAACCGGAATCGCTTATCTTCTGAAACCTTTCACGTTTGAAAATTTTGTTGCGGCGATGCTGAAACTGGAAAAACTCAAACGTAATTTCGCTACCGCGCAGTCGGATTTCTGGCGCGAGATTCAAAAAAACTTGACCGAACCGAAATACAAAGAACACTTCGTCGTAAAAATGCGCGGCGGAATTCAATTCATCGAAATAAATCAAATTTCGTTTTTTCAAATCCGGGACGGAATTCTTTTCGCATTTGATGCAACGGGCAGTAAATTTCCATTGGCGGAAAATCTCAACAATCTCGAACAAATTCTCGATCCGCAGATTTTTTTTCGCATCAATCGCAGCGAAATCATCAATCTGAAATTTATCGAGCGACTCGAAAATTATTTCAATGATCGCTTGATGATTCGCCTGAAAAATTCAAAAGTCAAACTCATTTCCAGCATCAATCGCACACCGAATTTGCGAAAATGGATCGAATAATTCGCCGGAAATTTTATTCGGAAATTTCACTCGAAAATTTAAAAAACGCGATTAATTAAATTCTCGTTTTTGACGAAACGCCGGAAGTTTTCGAGAAAATGTTCGACTTGCCGAATTTCGTCGGTGCGGTGTCCGCCCGCGATGTGCGGCGTGATGTAGCAATTTTCGGTTGTCCAGAGCGGATTGTCCGGCGGTAGCGGTTCGGGAGCGGCGACATCCAAATATGCGGCGGCGATATTTCCGTTTTGCAAATTTGCGATCAGAGCTTTCTGATCAACCGTCGTGCCGCGTCCGATGTTGTAGAATTTCGCGCCTTTTTTAAATTTTGAAAATCTTTCCGCATCGAAAATTTTTTCGGTCGAATCGTTGGCGGGTAGAATGTTGATGACGTGATCGGTTTCGGGCAGAAGCGCGTCGGCTTCCGCCGTTTTTACGACGCGAATCGGTTCATTTCCGCTTACCGTTCGTTTTACGCCGGTCAAATTCATTTTCAGCGGCGCGAGCAGTTCGGCGAGGCGTTTGCCGATGCTGCCGAAACCGTAAATTATCGCTGTTTGCCCGTTTAGTAAATAAGTTTCGCCGCGCAGTTCGCTGCCTTTCCACGTTCTCGCGCCGCGCTGATCGTCCAAAGCGGCGGGCAGAACACGCGCCAAACTCATCATCATTGCCAAAACGTGCTGAGCGCACGGCTCGTCATAAACGGCGGAACTGTTCGTCAAAATTACTTTGCGCTTTGTCAATTTTTTCATAAAATCAGCCGCGTTGTAAGCCGAATGTCCGGCGGAATTAAGACGTTTTCGGCGTTCAACAAAGCGTCCGCGTTCGGCGAACCGAAAGCGATGTCGGCTTCGCGCAGAATTTTCGCCGATTCGCCGGACGCGCCGTTTTCTTTCGGCGAAAACAAAATCAACTCGTTTTCGCCGAGACTTTCGCGCAAAAAATTCAGTTCGATTTGGTGATTTTCGTCAAACGCATTGTTGCACCAGATTTTTAAGTTCAATTTCATTTTATTTAAAAATCCGCGTCATTTATGTAAACGACGGCATCTTCAATCGTTTGGAAAACTCCGTGACTGTGATAAATCAGCCAAGGACTGACTGATTTGTCGGGCGGCGCGACTAAAATAATTTTTTTGTCTCGCTCCCATCCGTAAAGCACTTCCATACTCGTGCCGACGCTCGGCTTGACGAAATTTACGAGAACGACATCGCAGCCGTCAATATCGGCTTTGTCGTTCTCGACCATATCAATCATCCCGTCCATCGGTCGCTCCCGATAGTCGCGCGTCATCGGATCAAGCGCCGCGCCTTTCAAATGCCGTTTGGCATACTCGCGCCAATCACGACATTCTTCATCAGTGCAGTCAAGCATCGCGCCGCTTAAATACACGATTTTTTCTTTCGATTTTTTGTTCATATTTGCCGCAAAACTCAAAGAATTTTATAACGATTGAAAAAGTTTTGAAGAACCTTATTTCTCTCGTTTCGGTTGTAGATTTTTCTTTTGGCTTTCCGCTAATTTTTCGTCCGAAACTTTTTTCGCCTTCATCAACGACAGCGAAAGCGTCCGAAGTTGGTCAACCTGCCGCAAACGCCTCGTAATCGCTTCGCTCGACATATCAATTTTCTTCATTTTCAATCCTGTCAACATCAATCAAATCCTTCGCGCGTCCGGCGAGTTTTTTCATTTTTATCAAACCTTCACGCGAAACTATCCACAAATTTTTGTCCTGCCAAATCAATTTTTCCCGCGTTTTCCAAACGTCTTCGACCTTTGGCGTAACGAGCAAAAGATCGAGTGGCAAAACTTCGCCGTCTTCGACAATCTTTGAAACGCGCCGAATCTCGACGGCTCTTTCCTTAAACGACATATCGAGTCCGCGAATATCATATTTGTGTTTCGCCGCAATCTCGTAAGCCTTTACCAAAGATTCGGGACGAATCAAAACATCAATATCAAACGTCGCGCGCGGAAATCCGTGAATCGTCAAAGCCAAACCGCCGCACACCGCGTATTCGATGCCGCCGTCTTCCAACGCGGAAATTATGTTTGATAATTCGTCTAAAAGCGTCGCCATAGAAGTTTTTTACTCTATTTCAAAACATTCATATAGGTCATTTATTGTTCCTCGTTCAGATTTAGCCTTTTGTTTGAAATATCTTACTAAATCTTCAAACTGTTCTCCCCAAGCATCTATTGATCTATAATCAGTTTCACAAGGTATTCTTCTACTTTCAGGTCTAAAACACTCCCAACAGAAATCAATCATTTGCTGTCCGTTTATAAATTTGACTTGATTGTGTCTTGGTTTAGGTTGGTCTGGAGCAAATAGTATTGGACGAATTGAAATAATGCTATTTCCGATTGAGTAGTCAATTCTTTCAAATTTTTCTGAACTATTTATCTCTTTAGTCTGAATTTTAGTTCTCAACTCTTCATTTATTTTTTCAATATCTTTATCTTCTAAAAATCCTAGCCAAGTAAGTAATTTATATCTTCTGTCGTCGTTTTCTCTGATTGAAGGATTAAATTGTAATTTTTCATCTTGACCTTTCACTTCGCCAATTATTACGTCTATTTTTGAGTCTGTTGGAATATCCAGATATTTAGAACATTCAATTAATCTATCTTCTTGACGGTGATTGCGAAATCTTACTCCAATAATATCCACTTCTCCATCCACATTATTATCTTTTGCTGATTGGATTATCAGTCCTGTAGAAAAATATCCGTTTAGTCGTAGGTAAAGAGCTGCTAATTTTTCTTGTAGTTGGCTTTTCTTGCTCATAATTTTTTATCCGGTTAATAAACAAATTTTTGCGTGATTTTTAATGGTCTGAGCAGAATCAATATATTAATTAACTGATAACCGATGGCGGTTGCATTGCCGTTCCGCAATTTTTGCAGGTTCGCAAATCTTCGCTTTCGTAAAAGCGTTTGAAAACGCCCTGAAACTGCGTCGTGATGTCGTCGAGCGTGAAGTATTCTTCGTAAAGTTTTTCATTGCAGTTTTCGCAAAACCACAGCAAGCCGTCTTTTTCGTCAGCGCGTCTTTTGCGTTCGATGACCATTCCAATCGTATTCGTGCCGCGAATCGGGTTGTGCGGCGTGCGCGCCGGAAGCAGAAACATTTCGCCTTCTCTGATCGGCACGTCAACGGCTTTTCCGTCTTCCTGAATTTTGACGATGATGTCGCCTTCGAGTTGATAGAAAAATTCCTCGCCTTCGTCCCAGTGATAATCCTTGCGCGAATTCGGTCCGCCGACGACCATCACGATAAAATCTTCCGCGTCGTAAGCGCATTGATTTCCGACCGGCGGTTTTAATAAATGACGATGCTCGTCAATCCATTGTTTGAAATTAAAAGGTTTTTGTATTGACATAATTTTTATATTAGCCCACGAAATATACGAAAAGCACGGAAAAAGAAAAGATAAATAATTTTTCGTGTTTTTCGTGTTTTTCGTGGCAGAAAATCTTCTTAAAACTCTAAAACTTTATTTACAGTTCGCCAATTTCGCGCGGTCGCGGAAACTTTCATTTTTTTGCCGATGTAATCTTTGCCCATCAAACTGTCTAAAACACTGACGCGCAAAAGGCAGAAAATTTCACGGTTTCGCACAAAATACATTTCACTTTCGCTGTTATTTGACAAAAGCATCTCGCGCTTTTCGTCCGGCAATTCTTCATCCAAAAAGAAAACGTGAACGTCTTTGTCGTTTTCAAATTGTCCGGCGAACGGATTATTTTTGATGATTTCTTCAATTTCCGCAATCTTTCTGACGATTACTTTTATTTTCAAACCGAATTCCTCTTCAATCGCGTTTTCGATTTTCGCGGCGAGGTTTTTATCAGTAGCCTCGTCGGTTTCAAAAATGATATTGCCGCTGTTGATATAAGTTTTGACGTTTTCAAAACCGAGCGCAGCGCAAACTTCGCGCAGCGTTTCCATTTTGATTTTGTTTTTTCCGCCGACGTTGATGCCGCGCAGGAAAGCGACGTATTTCATAAATTGAATTCGATGATTTTGCCCACGAAATACACGAAAAGCACGAAAATTAAAACAAAATATTATTTCTTTTTTTCGTTTCTTTCGTGTATTTCGTGGGCAAAAATTCTTTCACTTAAATTTGGCGTTTTACACTTGATGGAGCGATTGCAGATCAATCACGAAACGATAGCGAACGTCGCCTTTGATCGTGCGTTCATACGCGCTTTCGATGTCCGAAATCGGAATGATTTCAACGTCGGACGTGATGTTATGTTCGGCGCAGTAATCGAGCATTTCCTGTGTTTCTTTGATTCCGCCGATGCCCGAACCGGCGAGCGTTCGATTGTTTCCGATCAGCGAAAAGGCGTTGACTCCCGCCGGTTTTTCGGGAATGCCGACAATCACCATCGCGCCGTTTAATTTGAGCAGATTGAGATACACATTCAAATCGTGATTGGCAGAAACTGTGTCGAGAATGAAGTCGAATTTGCCTTTCAGCGATTTCATATTTTCAGGGTCTTTCGTCACGACGAAATGATGCGCGCCGAGTTTTTTCGCGTCTTCTTCTTTTGACGGCGATGTCGAAAAAACCGTCACTTCCGCGCCCATCGAAGCGGCGAGTTTGACGCCCATATGTCCGAGTCCGCCGAGTCCGACAATTCCGACTTTTTGATTTTCGCCGACGTTGAATTTTTTCAGCGGCGAATAAGTCGTAATTCCGGCGCACAACAGCGGCGCGACTCCGGCGAGATTTTCCGTGTCGGAAATCCTCAGCGCGTAATCTTCGTCCACGACGATGTTTGACGAATATCCGCCGTAAGTCGGCGTCGTTTTGTCCATTTCCGTGCCGTTATAAGTCGAAGCGCAATGCACCTGACAAAACTGCTCGGCGTCCTGATCGCAGTTATCGCAGCTTCCGCACGAATCCACAAAACAACCGACGCCGGCAAAATCGCCTTCTTTGAATTTGGAAACTTCCGCGCCCGTCCGAGCGACGCGCCCGACAATTTCGTGTCCCGGAATCATCGGATACTTTGAATTTCCCCATTCGTTTCTGACCTGATGAATGTCCGAATGGCAAACGCCGCAAAATTGAATTTCAATTAAAATATCCTTCGCGCCTAACTCTCGTCTTTCAAAATCGAACGAATCAAAACCCGAATCCGCGCTCTGAACCGCATAACCTTTCGTCTGTAACATAAAATTTCTCCGTTTATTAAACCAGTTTTTTATCGCAGCTTTTTCAAAATAAATCTTGACAATCACCTACGCCGATATTGATTCGTGCGGTCGAGAAATGAATTTATGATAAAAGCTCTTGCTATTAATTATACGAAATTTTTCGCTTTAACTCGAAAATGGTTTTGCAAACGATTCTAATGTAATTTCGGATTCGGCGGGAAACTAATCAATCGTCGCAATGACTTTCAATTCAATCGCAATCGGTGTCGGAAGTTTATTTATCTCGACTGTCGTTCGGCAAGGCAGATTATCTTTGAAATATTCGGCGTAGATTCGATTGTAAATTTGAAAATCGTTTTTCATATTCGTCAGAAAAACCGTTACATCAACGATTTTTTCCCAACTCGAACCTGCGTCCTCCAAAATATATTTGACGTTTTGAAAAACCGAACGGCATTGCGTTTCGATGTCGTAAGAAATTATCTTGCCGTTTTCGTCTAACTCAACACCGGGAATTTTTTTCGCGTCCTTTTCTCGCGGACCAACGCCCGACAAAAATAAAAGATTTCCGACGCGACGCGCGTGCGGATAAAGTCCGACCGGTTCGGGTGCTTTTGACGAATTGATAATTTCCCTGCTCATTTGATAAATTCAATGACGCTTTTTGTATAAATCGGCAACGCCGATTGTGATGCCCGCGACGACTCCGACGCGCGGCGCATCGCGCGTCAAACCGAATCGCAAGCCGCTGTCTAAAACCAGTCTTTTGTTAATTTGATACGTCGCCGCGCCCAAACCGAACACCGCGCCCGTCTGCTCGTCATTGCGGCTGTAACCGCTGATTTCGCCTTGGATGCCGAATTTTTTCGCAACGCTTTGCGAAACCGCCAAAGCCGCTTGCCCGCTCGAAGCGTCGCCACTGCGACTTGTCCGACCGGCTAATAAATAAATCGCGTTAAAATCAACGGTCGTCGCGCCGAATTTTTTGCTTATCAAGCCGATAAAACTGTTGTCAACTTTTCCGGTGCCGAGATTTTTACGCTCGCTCGCGGTGGGAATTTTGACGTAATAAGCGAAAGAAACGCCGGGACGAGATTTATTTTCAGGCTGCAAAACGGCTTGGATGCCGAGCATCGTATCGCCCGCGCCGGTTTGTCGAAAACCGCTTTTATCAGTTTGCGAATATGGATTATCGGTGTCTAATTCGAGAAGCAGACGACGATTAACGGCAAACCGAAAATTGAGCGGCGCGTCCTGCTGCGAATCGAAATCCGCCGCCCGAAAATCTCCGTTGTAACCGAATTCAATTTGCAAAACGCCCGGTTTTTGAAATTCGGCGGGATTGGAAACCGTCGGACGCGACGGCACGATATAATCCGGCTCATCATCAGACGGCGGCGAATTTTGAGCGCGGACAAAAACGGTCGAAGCCAAAATAACGATCAGAAACGAGAAACACATTTTAATTTTACTCATAAATTTTTAAGAAAATTGTTTGTCTTATTGACGGTTTTTCAAGCGGCGAAATCGAACAAAGTTTTATCGCGCGATCAGTAATTTATCTTAACGCAAATATTTTTCTCTTCGGTAAAAAACTTCAACGCTTCAAAACCGCCTTCGCGTCCGACACCGGAATTTTTCATTCCGCCGAACGGCGTTCGCAGATCGCGCAGCAGCCAGCAGTTGATCCAAATTATTCCGCTTTCCAATTTTTCCGCGACGCGATGAGCGCGAGAAAGATTTTCCGTCCAGACGGTCGCCGACAAACCGTATTCGACCGAGTTGGCGTATTGCAAAACTTCTTCTTCCGTATCAAACGGCGTAATGGTAACGACCGCGCCGAAAATTTCTTCCTGATTTGTGCGGCAGTCGTGAGCGAGATTTTCGATGATTGTCGGTTCGATAAACCAGCCGTTCGCGCATCTGCCTTCGAGGTTTTTCTGATTTCCGCCAAGCAAGATTTTTCCGCCTTCGGTTTTTGCCAATTCGATATACGAGAGAACTTTTTCCAGATGCTGTTTTGAAACGACCGCGCCGATGTTCGTTTCCGAACGAAGCGGATCGCCGATTTTTAATTGTTTGACTCGTTCGATGAAATCCGTTTTGAATCGCTCGTAAATCGGACGTTCGACGAAAATCCGCGAGCCGCACAGACAGATTTGACCTTGATTCGAGAACGACGAAAGCACGGTTGTTTTTAACATTTCTTCATAATCGCAGTCGGCGAAAATGACATTCGGATTTTTGCCGCCGAGTTCGAGCGACAATTTTTTAAATTTCGGTGCGGCTTCTCTCGCAATCCATTCGCCCGTTTTCGTGCCGCCGGTGAACGAAATCGCTTTGATATTTTTATTTTGCACAATCGCCGCGCCTGCTTTTCCGCCGAGTCCGTGAACGATGTTCAAAACTCCTTTGGGCAATCCGGCTTCGATGCAAAGTTTCGATAAAAGATACGCGGTCATCGGCGTAATTTCCGAAGGTTTGGCGACCACGCAGCAACCTGCCGCAAGCGCGGGCGCGATTTTCCAACTGAATAAATACAAAGGTAAATTCCAGGGCGAAATGCAGCCGACCACGCCGAGCGGCTGGCGCAGAGTGTAATTTATCGCCTGTCCGACAGTTTCGTGCGCTTCGGTTGCGGTGTGCATCGCGGCGGTCGCGTAAAATTTAAAATTTGAAACGGCGCGCGGAATATCAACCTGTTTTGCTAAACTTTTCGGTTTGCCGTTGTCAATGCTTTCAGCTTCGGCGAGCGAATCCAAATCGCGTTCAATTAAACTCGAAACGCGCATTAAACAATCGTGTCGCTGTTCGGCAGACATTTTTGACCAAACCGGAAACGCGTTTTTTGCCGCTTCGACGGCTTTTTCAATGTCGTTTTCGTCCGAATCAGGAATCAAAGAATAAACTTCGCCCGTCGCCGGGTTGAAATTGTCGAGATATTCGTTTGAAACCGGCGCGACTAATTTGCCGCCGATGTAATTTTCTATTTTGAGCATTGTTTTTCGATTATATTTTATCTGAATCAAGAGTAGAAAACTAAAGACGATTGTCCTGCAAACCCATCGAAACTATTCGTTCTGCGCTATTAACTGTTCGCTATTTGAGGGAAATATATCTGATAAATAGTGAATAGTTCATAGTGAACAGCGAACAGTTTTAGCACGACTTTTCCGCTCTTGATTTACATATTATATTCTTTTCCCAAAAATGCGGGCGGCGATGAATCCCAAAAGAATAATTTCAACAAAACAAAAAGCATTCGGTAAACTTACCGAATGCTTTTCGTCAGACAATTGAAATTTGCTTTGAAATTATTTGTTACGCGCAATCTTTCGACGAGCCGGAGTCGGAGTTTTTCCAGACGGTTCAATCGTTTGCGTTAAAACGGAAACGGCGCGTCCGTCATCTAAAGCGCGTCCCGCCAAAATACTTTTCAGGCTAACGACAAATTGTTTTTTCTCGGTTGCCTGCGCCAACATTTTTTCGAGCGTTTCGTCGGTTATTTTTGAAGAATTTACGCCTTCCGATTCGAGTTCGGCGCGCAAATTTACGACTGTGTTTTTGCGATAGCCGTAAACGTCCGGGTAAATATGCAGTTTTCCCGCTTCGACGACTTGCGTATCGTAAGTTATTTCGACCGGAATCGGCGTGTCGAGTTCAGCGATAACCGTGTTTTTCGTGCGTTTCGCGTTGCTGATTTGCTCGGGTGAAACCGCTGGATTTCTGGCGGCGACGATTTTTTCAGCCAAATCGTAGAGGTCAGGCTGCATCACGCGCACGCAGCCGTGCGAAACCAGATTTCCTAAATCTTCCGCGCCGTGCGCCTGATGAATCAAATAACCTAAACCGAGCGGAATTTTTACTTTTCCGAGAGGATTACGCTTGTCGGTCGCCGGAATAATTTCGCCTGCTTTGACTTTTGTGCTGCCTTCGACCCAATCGCTTGCAGGCGGAATCCAATCTGGATTCCAGATGACTTCCGTCGCCTCGCGGAATCCGATATAAATCGGATATTCCTTCATTCCGACGCCGACCGGATAACTTTTCACTTCCTTGCCGTTTTGCCACAAAGTCATTTGAAAAGCCGGAACGTTAAGCGTGATTTTAATGTCCCCGTCGCCCGCAACGAGCGTAGTTTTTTTGATCTCGCCGCCTGTTCGCTTGTCCGAACGCGCTGAATCGCGCCGAACGTCAGTCATAAACGACTGCGCGGAAATTTTGTCGGCGGACAGGAAAAACATCAGCGGCAGCGCGATTGCAAATACTTTTAGATAATTTGAAACCTTCATATTAAATCCGGCGTCGAACACGCATATTGAAGATGCGCGAAAACCACGCTTCGTTTGTTACGCATTTCAATCTGAAAGTTCAACTATAAAAATTTTGAACGTAAAGCTCGATCATCGTTCATAAATCGAGCTTTTACGGCGGCGCAAAAATCCGCCTTCCCGATTGCTCAAAACCGTCTGGATTTCCGCGATTATTGAAAGCGCGATGGCTTCGGGCGTGTTCGCTCCGATGTCGAGTCCGACCGGCGCGAACAGTTTTTTTAATTGTTTGTCAGTGAAATCCGCGCCTTCCGCTTTTAATTCTTCCAACAGTTTTTCCGTCCGCTTTCTCGGTCCGAGCGCGCCGACGTAAGCGGCTTTTGAATTTAACAAAAATCTTAAAATCTTGCGGTCGCGCGTGTAATTGTGCGTCATTATGACAGCAACTGAATTTTCATCGAGCTGCAAATTTTCCTGCAAATTTTCAGTCGTCAAAACTAAAACCTCGTCAGCATCAGGAAATCTTTCGCCGGTCGCAAAAGCGGCGCGGTGGTCAATTACCGAAACACGCCAGCCTAGATTTTTGGCGAAATCCGTAACCGGAGAAGCGTCGAAACCTGCGCCGAAAACAAACAGCGAAACGGGCGGCGCGATTAATTCGATAAAAAATTCGACTTCGCCGTTTCGCGTTTGAAAAACTTCGCATCGTGAGCGTTTCGATTTTAAAACCTGTTCGGCTGCCGATTTCATCGCGCCTGAAAATGGCAAATCCGGTAATTCATTTTCGGTAAAATTTTTATCCGCGAAAAAGTAGCGAGTTCCGGGCGGCAATTGAAAATTTTCGGCGGCGGAAATCAGAGTTGCGACAATGCCTTTGTGTCTTTCTGAAAAACAATTTTCGACAAAATCAACCAGACGATTGTCGCGCACCGTTTCAAGCAAAACTCGAATTACACCGTTGCAGCCCATTTGCAGACCGAAAACCGAATTTTCATTTTCCCGCGTATCGTATGTGATTATTTGCGGAACATTAGTTTGCAAAACCTTGCGGGCGCGTTCCAAAACATCAGCTTCGAGACAGCCGCCGGAAATCGTGCCGAGCGAATTGCCGTTTTCGTCAATCAACATTCGCGCGCCCGGAAGACGGTAGCTTGAACCGCGAACATCAACGACCGTTGCTAAAACAATTGGCTCGGAATCCGGCAATTCACTGATTTTTGCGAGTATTTCTTGTAATTCCTTCATCTTAAAATGAAAAAAGGCGGTCTAGAAGACAGCCTTCCGTCAATAAAATCAATTTTATTTTATAAAAGTTTATCAGGCGTCAAAGGCAAATCTCGAACGCGCTTGCCGGTTGCGTTGTAAACCGCGTTGGCAACCGCCGCCGCGACGCCCGTGATGCCGATTTCGCCGATTCCGCGCGCGCCGATTGGCGAGATGTGCGGATCGGATTTACCGATAAAATGAACGTCAATTACGGGCGCGTCCAAATTGACCGGAACGTGATAATCAGCCAGCGTGCGCGTCACCGGATTTGCCCAGCGTTTGTCATACATCGTCTCTTCCATCAAC
>CAXSHW010000032.1:0-8832 GCA_964237245.1 uncultured Pyrinomonadaceae bacterium | reverse complement strand
TCCTGCACGCTCGTAAAGCGCGAAACGCGAATCATCCCGGTGTCTTCGTCAACCATCACTTCGGCAAACTGCGCGCCGAACGAATGAAACGAGTATTCTTCTTTGTTGCTGTCGGATTCGGGATTTCCTTCGACCGGACTGCACTGCGCGACGCTTCCGCCGTTTTGTCCGCCTTGCTGCTGCTTTTTCGCTTCGGGATTCGCCTCACTCGGCTTTTTGCTCGAATAAGGTTTGGCAGTCGCGCAAACTTCGACCATTTTTTTATCACTGCGACGCAAAATTTCGATTGGAGAATCGGTTTTTGACGAATCTCCAGAGACGAAAAATTTCGCGTCGGCAAATGTAATTTCCTCGGCGCGTCTGCCGCTCAATTTCGATTTTCCGTCGGCAATCGCCATCGCCGTCAATTCTTTTTTGAGCATATCAGCCGCCGCTAAAACCGCCGAAGTTACGCTGACCGCCGTTTGCGAACCGCCGGAAACGGGCGCGGGGGGAAGCAGCGAATCGCCGATTTCGACCGAAATTTTTTCGACCGGAACGCCGAGCGCGTCAGCCGCGGTTTGCGCCATAATCGTGTAAGTTCCCGTGCCGATGTCCTGCGTCGCGCTGAAAACCTTTACCGCGCCGTCCGCTGTCATTTGAATTCTTACGGAAGCCGAACTTCGATTCGCCGGATAAGTCGCCGTCGCCATTCCCATTCCGACGAGATACTTGCCGTTTCTGTTTTGACGCGGCTGCATATTTCGTTTTGACCAACCGAATTTTTCCGCGCCGATGCGATAACAGTCCTGCAAATTTTCGAGTGAAAACGGCAATTTTTGCAGCGGGTCGGTCGAAGTATGATTTAAGATTCGCAATTGAATCGGGTCAATTTTAAGTTCGTGCGCGAGTTCGTCCATCGCCGATTCGAGCGCGAAAGTTCCCGGCGTTTCTCCGGGAGCGCGCATAAACGTCGGCGAATTGATGTTTAATTTGGCGATTTTATAAGTAATCTCGCGCATCGGCGCGGAATATAAAACTTTTGTCTGCACGCCGCTCTGCTCGAAATATTCGGAAAACGCTTTGTAAGATTGATTGTCGTGTCGAATCGCCGTCAGCTTGCCGGATTTATCGGAAGCGAGCGCGACTTTTTGAATCGTTTCCGGTCGCCGTCCGACATTCGTTACCATCATTTGCCGTGTGATTGCGATTTTTACCGGACGTTTTACAGCCTTTGCCGCCATCGCAGTCATCAAAACGTGCTGCCACTGTCCGCCTTTGCAGCCGAAACCGCCGCCGACAAACGGCGAAATTACCTGCACGTTTTTCGGGTCTAAACCGAGAAAATACGCGGTTGTGCCTTGCGCTCCTTTTACGCCTTGCGTCGCGTCGTAAATCGTCAATTTGTCCGTTCCGTCCCATACTGCGACGGTTGCGTGCGGCTCCATCGGTTGATGGTTTTCCGTCGGAGTTCGGTAAGTTTGCTCGATTTTAACGGGCGAATCAGCGATAACACTTGCGGCTTTTCCTTCGTTAATCTGCACGTTTGAACCGCGCGCTTTTTGCGGTTCGACGGCTTTCTGCAATTCTTTATCCAAATCAATCGCCGGCGTTTCCTTCGTGTAATTAACTTTGACGAGTTCGGCGGCGGTTCGCGCCTGTTCGTAAGTTTCGGCGACGACGCAGGCGATATATTGACCGAAATAATTCACTTTATTGTCTTGCAGCGGCAAAATGTTTTCGCCGAGCATTCCGCCGGTTTTCGATACTTCCTGCTGATTATATTCTTTCAAACGCGGCGCGTTTTCGTGTGTCAAAATCGTTATAACGCCTCCGGCTTTTTCCGCCGCGCTCGTGTCAAACGACGTAATCGCGCCGTTTCCAATCGTTGACCGCACGGGAAAACCGTAAGCCATATTCGTTTGATTAAATTCGGCGGCGTATTTCGCCGCGCCCGTAACTTTCAGCCGCCCGTCTTTGCGGTCGAGAGGTTCTCCGATGACTCCCATTTTTATTTTCTCCCTTGTTCAAAAATTATGCTTTTCCGCCGTTCATCGCCTGCATTAAGGCGCGAACAATCGCTCGTCTTCCGAGTTCGACTTTGAATTTATTGTATTCGAGCGGTCTTGCTTTGCTCATTTCAGCGTCGGCGGCTTGTTTGAAATTCGCTTCGGTCGCTTCTTTTCCCGTTAAAAATTTCTCGGCTTCAAAGGCTCGCCAGGGCTTGTGCGCCACGCCGCCCATCGCAATTCTGACTTGTTTAATTTTATTGCCGTCCGTCTCAAGCGCGGCGGCAACCGAAACAAGCGCGAAAGCGTAACTTGAGCGGTCTCGAACCTTTAAATAATAGGATTTATTAGCGAAATTATTTTTCGGGATTTCAATAGCCGTAATCAATTCGCCGTGTTTTAGATTATTGTCAATTTCCGGCGTGTCGCCCGGCAAGCGGTGATAATCGGCGAACGGAATGCTTCTTTCCTGATTGTTCGCGCCCTGAACTTTAACGACCGCATCGAGCGCGGCGAGCGCGACGCACATATCCGAAGGCATCACGGCGACGCATTTGTCCGACCAACCGAAAATCGCGTGAATTCGATTAACGCCTTCGAGCGCGCCGCAGCCCGTTCCCGGCTCGCGTTTGTTACACGGCATCGCCACATCGTAAAAATACTGACAGCGCGTTCGCTGATTCAAATTTCCGCCGTTCGTCGCCATATTGCGAATTTGCTGCGACGCGCCCGCCAAAATCGCCTGCGTAAGAAGCGGGAAATTTTGCCGAATGAGCGGATGATTTGCCGCGTCCGTGTTTTTTCCGAGACTGCCGATTGAAACGCCGCCTTTGTTCGCGCCGTCAGAAATCGTTCTTACCTGTGAAAAATTTAATCTCGTAACGTCAATCAACTCATCGGGTCGTTCGACATCTTCTTTCATTAAATCAATCAGATTCGTGCCGCCGGCTAGAAATTTCGACATCTGATTGGCTGTCGCGCTCTGCACAGCCGCGTTTGCCTCACTCGTTCTCGAATACTTAAACGGTCTCATTTTTACGCGCCCTCCTTGTTTGTTTCGACGTTTTCAAAAATCGCCTGCTTATTTTCGCCTGCAAACTGCCAATTTTGGGCGACATCTTTGCCCGTGTGAACTTCCCGAATCGCGTCAACGATGTTCGGATACGCGCCGCAGCGACAGATATTTCCCGCCATTCGTTCGCGGATTTCGTCGTCGCTCAGTTTCAAATCACGCGCGGTCGAGCGCAAATTCGCCGTTACGAAACTTGCCTCGCCGTTTTTCGCTTCCTGCAACAGAGCGACCGCCGAACAAATTTGTCCGGGCGTGCAGTAACCGCATTGAAATCCGTCGTGTTTGATAAACGCCGCCTGCATCGGATGAAGTTCGTCGCCTTTCGCCAGTCCTTCAATCGTCGTAACGCTTTGACCTTCGCACGTCGCCGTCAAAGTCAGACACGATAAAACTCTGCGCCCGTCAACGATTACCGTGCAAGCGCCGCATTGACCCTGATCGCAGCCTTTTTTCGAGCCGGTCAAATCCATCCGTTCGCGCAGCGCGTCGAGCAGCGTCATTCTCGAATCAACGTTTAAACTTTTTTCCGCGCCGTTCACTTTGAATGTAACTTTCAAACCGTTTTCTATTTCGGCTGGCAAAACGGATGATTCACTTGTCACATCGCCCGAAAATGCCATTGCCTGTTCGCCTGCCAGCAATTTCGCCGCTAAAATCGCCGCGCCGCTCGCCGCCGCTTTTCCCAAAAATTGTCGCCGCGATTCGCCCAGTGCGGTCAGTTGATTTTGTTCCTCCGGCGACAAACTCGCCAGCAGCTCGCGCTCGTCAGCGTCGAGTTCTAATTCTTCCGCTTCGTATTCGTCAAACATTTGTTTCCTTCCCCTTTTACTTGGTTTTTGACTCGTATTTTCGCCAAAAAAGTTAATGATAAAGTTGAAATTTTTCTAGCTTTTTTAAAACAGTATCACGCTGATTTGCACTTGTCTATAAGGATTTTTGTTCGTTCCGAAATTTTAAATCGGAAGGCGAAAAGAGGATAATTGATAATTTGGAATCGAATATTTAACATTTGTTATGAAAAAAAACGTCGGTGATATTGGACTCGTTTTGCTTGCCGCCGGAGCTTCAAAGCGTCTGGAAAAACCTAAACAACTGCTGCGTTTTCAAGGCGAAACGCTTCTCAAACGCGCCGTGATAACCGCGCTTGCTTCCGATTGTCGTCCGGTAATCGCGGCGCTCGGCGCGAACGCGGAAAAATTAAAACGTGAAATTGAAGAATTCGACATTGAAATCGTCGAAAATCCCGATTGGGAAAAAGGAATGGGAAGTTCAATTAAAATCGGACTCGAAAAACTGTCGGAAATTTGCCCTGAAATTTCCGGCGTCGTTTTGATGGTTTGCGATCAGCCTTTTGTTTCGGCTGACTTAATCGCGCGGCTTATCGAAAGTTTTCGAGCGACCGGCGCGCCGATTGTCGCTTGTTCGTATGGCGCGACGCTCGGCGTTCCGGCGCTTTTCAGTCAAAGATTTTTCCCCGAACTTCTGGCGTTAAATGCCGACGGCGGAGCAAAAAAAATCATTAGTGAACACCGGACGGATGTAACCGAAATCGATTTTGAAGCAGGCGCGACGGACATTGACACGGAACAGGATTATTTGAATTTGATAAAATTTAACGAATCCGATTTTCAGAAATAGAGTTAATTTTTTTGAAGTAAAGTTGCCGAAATTTCTATTGTTAAAATCGTTTTGACGGATAAAAATTTGATGAACTATAAAGTAATTGTAAAAGAATTTTTCACCGCAGAGGCGCAGAGCTTTCGCCGAGCAAGCGCAGATATTTTTTGTCTTGCTCGGCGACATTTCTGCGTCTTCCCTCAGCGTCTCTGCGGTAAAAGCATTTCTTTCAATCCACTGCCAATAATTTTTATTTTTCCGCCAGCAGTTTGACAATCATTTGACGAATTTCTTCGTCCCGACTTTCGCCGGTTCCTATTTCGACATACCGAACGACGCCTTTGCGGTCAATCAAAACAGTTGTCGGAATCGCCGTCGCGCCGTAGGTCAGTTGATTGCCCGTGTCTTTTGCCACTACAAAATTAAACGGCAGACGATTTTCTCTTCTGAATCGTTGCAGATAATCGAGTTCCGCCGCATTATCAACTCTTACGCCTTCGGCTTCGCCGTGATATTTCGTAACGGCTAAAATCTCCAGACCGTCTTTTTGAAACGTCTGATGCCATTCGATTAAAGACGGAAATTCTCCGATGCACGGAACGCACCACGTCGCCCAGAAATCAAGCAAAACAACCCGTCCGCGCAGGCTCGCCAGCGTTTGCGCGTTTCCGGGCAGCCAGCGATCAACGTCAGCGGGTTCGGGCGCGACATCGCCGAGCAGTTTGTAATGCGGCTCGCGTCTTTTCAGACGAGTTAAAATATCTTCCTGCAAAGGTTTTGCGGCAAAATCTTTGACTGCTCGCGCCAGCGCTTCACGATAAAACTGCAAAGCGAGCGGTTTGCGATTCGTTTCAATCAAGTATTTGACGTTCGCGTCAACCGCCGAATAATAGAGCATCGTTGATTGAACAAGCGTCGCGGTTTTTCGCAAATCTTCGAGCGCGTCTTCGGCTTCTTTCGTTTTGCCTTCGTCTCTGTAAATTTCAAAAATGAGCGTTCCCGTATCGAATAAACGGTCGAGCGCTTGCGTGCGCGTGGCAAATTCCGTGAAAATCGCTTTGTTCGCGCGAAACGCTTCGGCGGCGTGAGTTTCGGCTTTTGCAAAATTTTTGTCCGCGAAATAGCTTTTCGCCAATTCGGTTTCCATTTCGGCGCGTTCGCTCGTTCTGGTCGGCTCGGTTTTTAAATAATCGCCGAGAATTTTTTCCGCTTCGTCGAAATTTTTCCGACGCGCCGCGTCAACGGCGACGATTGGACGCGCGGCTTGCATTTTTTCGACATTCGGGTTTTCCGAAGCCAGAAACTTTCGCAAAATTTCCGCCGAAACTTCTCTGTTTTCCGCAATTAAATAAAGCATTCCGAGATAATAAAAATCGTCGCCCGCGAGATTCGGACGCGCGGAAATCGCTGTCGCATATTTCGCGGCAAGCTGCTTTCTGTCCTGCAAAGTTTGTTTGTAAAGTTTTTCGTTGAAAGCGAGTTTTTTTGCTTCAAATTCGGCAAATTTCGTTTTCGCGTAAGTGTTAGCTTCGTCAAACATTTGCTTAGCGGTTAAATCGTCTGCCGAATTTTTTTCCGCCGTGTTCGGCGCGACGCGACCGGATTGAGCCGAAACGCCCGTGCAAAAAGTTAAAATCAGCGCTGCCAAAATTAAAAAAACACGCATAAAACTTTTTTAAGCCGTCATCCGGTAAAAACGACTTATACCGAAAATCTCCAGGTATTTTGAATCAACGCCGTCGGCGATTTTGTCGGCTAAAATTTTCGCCGTCAAAGGCGCGAGCAAAATTCCGTTGCGATAATGCGCCGTTGCGAGAAAAAAATTTTCAAATCGTTGCGGCAAAGTGCCGAGAATCGGCAAACCGTCAGTCGTCCGCGGTCGCAAGCCAGCCCATTTTTCCGAAATTTTGAGATTTGCCAAATCGGGCGCGATTTCAAAAGCGTTTCGCCGCAGAAACTCGATTCCCGAATCGGTCAAACTTTTGTCGAAACCGACATCTTCGACCGTCGCGCCCGCCAAAATTCTGCCGTCGCCGCGCGGCACAATGTAACCGCGCGTGGTGTAAATCACTTTTGCAAACAAGCGTTTTGCCGCTTTAAAACTTATCATTTGCCCGCGAATCGGTCGAACTGTCAGCAATCCTCTAATAACTCCGTCTAATTCCGTAAACGTTGTCCAATCACTGATGAGCGAAGTCCACGCTCCGGCTGCCAAAATGATTTTTTCGGCGAAAAATTTTCCTTCGACGGTTTCAGCGCCGACGATTTTGCTGTGGTCTTCGATTATAAAATTTTTAACTTCAGCGTTTTCGATAATCTCTATGTCGTTCAGATTTGCGTATTTTGCGAGCGCGGCGAGCAGTTTGCGGTTTTCGACTTGCCAATCGTCGGGGAAAAATAACGCTTCGCGCACATTCGGCGAAACAAAAGGCTCGATTTTTCGCACTTCTTCCGCGCTTAAGTGTTCGACCGCCAAACCTGATTTTTTCTGCCACTCGAAACGGCGGCGAATTTCTTCCGCGTCTCGCTCGGAAAAAGCCAGATAAAGCGTTCCGCTGCAATCGAGTTCAACGTCAATATCGGTCTCGTTTAACAATTCTTCGGCAAAATTCCGGTAAAGATTTCTTGAATCGCTGCAAAAGTGAAAAAATTCGTCCGCTTTGTCTGCTTCCGATTGCGGCGCGAGCATTCCCGCTGCCGCGAAAGAAGATTCGCGTCCGATTCGTCCACGTTCGAGAATCGTGATTTTCCCGACATTTTTTTTATGAAGAGCGCGAACGATACTTAAACCGATGACACCGCCGCCGATAATTAAAACTTCTGATGTTTTGGAAAAACTCATTAATCCTGGAAATTTTAAGGCTTAACTTTTAACAATACCTAATAAAACATACTATCCTACGACGAATCGAAATACACGCCATAAATTAAGCGAAGTTTTGAAGTATTTTTTTTCTTGAAAACACCGCAGATGAAAAATGCGGATGGAATATGACCTAATAAGTCATATTCCATCCGCATTTTTCATAGCTTACAGACTCGGTAATAACCTTAATTCAGTCTGCCAAAAATTTAACAAACTTTTAAGTCTGCTTTACGCAGATAAGTATTTTACTTTTTACTTTGAAGCTGTTTTATAGGCTTTCCGGTAAGAAGTGTATGCCGCTTTATATTGACCGGCTGCTCGTTGTGAATCTCCGGTCGCAAAATCTTTCAGCGCATTTTTATCATTTCCACCATTAATAATAGTCTGGTTGACGATTGAACGAACTAAATCCAAAAGACCACATTGTGTCGGGTTTGGAGCGCCTAATGAAGCGGCAAGTTGAGGTAATCCTTTATCGTTCAATGCCGGGAAGCATACATTACTCGATGTTTCATATAACGCAACAAAAGTTGAGCCGTCAGTTGATGATAAATCCGCCTCGATTTGCGTCCGAAGGAGAAGATTTTTCACTTCGTCCTTGTTATCGTTAGCATTGTTGATAATCGCCGTCCGCGTGGCATTAATCAAATTGGTTAGAGAAAGGAAATGCGCATCATCATTGGCGACAATCGTGTCTTTATTGGCATTGTCATTATTGACAATCGTCGTTTTGTTGGTGTTGTCGTTATTGATGATATTGGTTGTGTTTGTATTGTCGTTCGCTTTAATATCAGTTACGTCTGCTTCTAGATCGTCATGAATATGTCCTAATCTATCAAAACTAGCTTGACCGACCGACTGCGCATAATCGTCGTCGCAGAAATGAATAGCTTGATTGGCAGCTTTAGCAATCAAATAGGTGGCATCAGTGATGAGACAAAGCGCTCTGGCATTTCCTCCCTCACCTAATGCCACAATTACTTCATTACATCCGTCTTGGGCTGCATCCCTTACGCCTTCAGCAGTAAAAAAGATTGCGTCAGCAGCAATAATCGCTGCGGGCGAGAGAGGCGTGCAATAAGAATTTATGCCGGGAAGTCCGGGCGAGTCAGTTATTTGGGAAGAAGCCTTTGTTATACTATCTTTATATTGTTCTAACGTAGCTCTTGAAGTTGCAAGTTTTGCTCGCATTTTTGAAGGATTAAGCACTTTTCTTAATGAAGTGAGCTGTTGGCTAGTGCTAAGTAACATTAGTTTTTAGAATTACATTTTCGTAATGGCGATTTAGT
>CAXSHW010000031.1:36019-40840 GCA_964237245.1 uncultured Pyrinomonadaceae bacterium | reverse complement strand
GATTATCGGTTGGGATTTGCTGGTCGAATATGCCATCGGCAATATCGCCGTCGCTATTTCGTGGAGCGGTTATTTTACGGGTTTGCTCAGTGCAATAAAAATTCCCGCGCTCGGAATTCCAAACGGCATTAGTGTTCCTCTGTATTTCACGACCGATTACCGCACGGCGAGCAACGGTTTTGAGCAGGTGAAAGAAGCCCTCGTCGGCGGCGCGACGCTCGAAAGTTTGCAGGCAACTTGTAAAAATACGGGCGCGGCGATTGGCTGCGATAAACTCGACGCTTATACAGCCTGGCTGACCGCGCCGCACGTCGGCGGCGTGCCGATTATCGCCAATCTGCCCGCGCTCGGAATCGTGTTCATTATTACCTGTCTGGTTTATGTCGGCATCCGCGAATCGAAAACAGCTTCAAATATAATGGTCGGTATTAAATTGGCGATTATTTTGCTGGTTATCATTTTGGGCGCGTTTTATGTCAAACCGGAAAATTGGATTCCGTTTCTACCGAAAGGTTTCGGCGGTCTTTCATCGGGCGTGGCGGCGGTTTTCTTCGCTTACATCGGTTTCGACGCGCTTTCGACAACTGCCGAAGAATGCAAAGACCCGTATAAAACTCTGCCGCGCGGAATGATTTACTCGCTCGTCATTTGCACGATTTTGTATGTCGCGCTCGCGCTTGTTATAACCGGAATGGTCAGTTATAAATTACTGAATGTTCCCGATCCGTTATCTTTCGTTTTCGGCGACAAAGGCGTAAATATCCCCTGGGTTTCAGGAGTTATCGCGGTCAGCGCGGTGATTGCGATTGCGACGGTTTTGCTGGTTTTCCAACTCGGTCAGCCGCGTCTCTGGATGGCGATGAGCCGCGACGGACTGCTGCCGAAAATCTTTTCTTCGATTCATCCGAAATTTCGCACGCCGTGGTTTTCGACTATTTTGACCGGATTTATGGTGGCGATTCCGGCGTTGTTTATGAATCTGACGGAAGTTACGGATTTATCGGTTATCGGAACTTTGTTCGCTTTTACAATTGTCTGCGCCGGTGTTTTGGTCAAAGATAAAGAATTTGCCGGACAACCGCGTTACGTTCCGTATATCAATTCGCAATGGATCGTGCCGATTTTATTTATCATCGTCGAATCGGTGATTATTTACTTTAACGGCGATGCGGTCGTGAGATTTTTTACGGATTTCACTCCTGCTAAAGACAGCACGACTCTCTTTGCGGCGGTCGAAAAAATTCCGTATTTCGTGTTTATAGTTTTCTCGCTGATTATGGCGGCTTTATGTTTCGTCAAACGTCTTTCGCTGATTCCGGTTTTAGGCATTATGTTCTGCACATACTTGATGACCGAACTCGGCTGGACAAACTGGTTTCGCTTCGCCGTCTGGCTGATTATCGGTTTAGGAGTTTATTTTCTGTATAGTTATAAACACAGCAAACTGAATAACCGCATAGAAACGGCGGAAATCTAAATAATTTCGATTTACAGATGTTAGAGATTTGGTGAAAATTGATTTAATTCATCAAGCTCTAACATCTGAGATTTACAAAAACCTTTACAAATCTTTACACAACTTCCCGAACCAAATTTCTTTTTCAAACGTCTAATCTTGCGGACACAATCCATATTAAAAATTTCAGGAGCAAATTAAATGAAAAAACAAGTCATTTTAATGGCGATTTTTTCGCTGTTTTTGGCGGTCGCGGCAGTTTCCGCGCAGGAAAAAATGGCTGCTACATCTGATTTTTCGGGAAACTGGGATCTCGATGTCAGCAAATCAAAACTCGGCGACCGGAATCGAGTCGAATCAATGACGATGAACGTTACGCAAACCGGCAAAGAAATAAAAGTCGAATCAAACACCAAACGCGCTGCCAGACCGGAAGGCGACCAGCCGTCTGCTGGCGGCGGAAACGGCGGTGGCGGCGGTATGCGTCAAGGCGGCGGGATGGGACGCGGCGGGATGATGGGCGGCGGAAGCGGAACTGTCACTTACAGTCTCGACGGAAAGGAAATAACCGTCGAAACTGAATCTGCGGGCAATATGCCGGCAGGAAAAACGATGCTCAAATCCAAAATGGAAAAAGACGGCAAGTTAAAATTAATGTCAACGCGCAACTTTGATACGCCGAACGGTTCGATTAGCGTTAAAACGACTGAAACCTGGGAACTGACCGACGGCGGAAAAGGTTTGAAAGTCACGCGCGATATGGAAACGCCGCGCGGCACGCAAACTTCGGAAATGTATTTTACAAAGAAATCGTAAATTAAATCGCCGGAAACAATAAAAGAAGACTTTAATTTACAGCGTGATTATTTGTATTTTCGCGCCGACGCGATTCATTTTAATTTTGGAGAAAAAGGCGAGAGTTGAAACTCTCGCCTTTTTGTTTCGCCGATTATTTTTATGAATTCCGAATAAATAAGCAAAATTTGAACATCGAACTTTGGACTTTTCCGGCTCAAACCCTGTATTTTAATTGAGTATGGAATATCCGATGTGGGTTTGGACTTTTTTCTTCGCGGTAGTTTTGACCGCGCTCTTTGTTGACATCGGGATTGCAAGTCGCAATTCGCACGCGCCGACCAGACGCGAAACTTTAATCTGGAGCGCAATCTGGATTTCACTCGCGCTTTTGTTTGATGGTTTCGTTTATTGGCAAGTCGGCGCGCACACTCAGGATTCAAACCTCGCGGCGCACAAAGCAAAGGAATTTTTCACCGGATATTTAATCGAACTCTCGCTTTCGATTGATAATTTATTCGTCTTTCTGCTGATTTTTAACTTTTTCAAAGTCCCGAAAAAATATCAGCATCGCGCGCTTTTCTGGGGAATTTTTATGGCGCTCGTCCTCAGAATGGTGATGATTTTCGCGGGCGCGGAACTGGTCGAAAAATTTCACTGGATTCTTTATTTTTTCGGCGCGTTTCTTATTTATACGGGAATTAAAATGTTCGCCGGCGACGAAGAATTCAACCCCGAAGACAGTGCAATCGTCAAACTTACGACCCGATTTATCCCGATTACGAAAACTTACGACGGCGATAAATTTTTTGTCAATGTCAACGGCAAGCGAATGGGAACGCTGCTTTTGCTCGTGCTGGTTGTTATCAATGTCGCCGATTTGGTTTTTGCCGTTGATTCGATTCCGGCGATTTTCGGCATCACAACCGACAAATTTATCGTCTATACTTCAAACATTTTCGCTATTCTCGGTTTACGCACCTTCTTCTTTCTGCTGGTCGAAATGGCGGAGAAATTTCATTTTCTCAAATACGGTCTGGCATTCGTTTTAAGTTTTATCGGTGTTAAGATGCTTTTGCCGCTTGCAGCGGAAGCATTGCTAATGAGTTTCGGCGACGTAAATAATTCGGCGTTTGCAGGATTTCTGCAAAGATACGCGAATCACGAATATGAACAAACTATTATAAATATCTCACTCGGAATCGTGGTCGGCGCGATTTTGCTGTCAGTATTGTTTTCACTTCTGTTTCCGCCCAAACAGACCGAACATTAAAAAATTTATCATTTATTATTCAACGCTGAACATCGAAATTTAAGTTATATTTCTATGTCGAATGATAAATGACAAATGACAAATGTCTGATATGGACAACAAAAAAGCCGGTAAATTTTACATTGATTGGTGGAATGTAAAAAAAAGCACCATCTACGGCATCGCGGCGGTCGTCGTTTTGTTGTTCCTGTTTGGCGGTTTCGGCTGGTGGTTTATGCACAGCAGTTATCTGACACCGAAGACTGAAAACACCGATTCTCCGAAAGACGCCGCTCAAATCATCTCGTTTGAAGGCGATGTCAGAGTGATTCGCGCCGCTACGCGCGAAACTATTTTGATTACGCGCAAAACTTATGTTACGGCGGGCGATACGATTCAGACGCAAGCTGACGGACGCGCCCAAGTGCAAATGATTGACGGCTCGACGCTTTCGGTTCGTCCGAACAGCACGGTCGTCATCAGCGACAGCCAATCAATTTTCGGCGGAACAAACGTGCGGCTTAAACTCGACGACGGACAAATCAACGTCAAAACGCAAAATCAGACGGAAGCGACGAAAAATGTCGTCGAGGTAATGGAATCGAAAAACCGTATGCTGGCGGAGACGGACGCGAGTTTTAATATCAATAACGAAACGAACGGCGGCGAAATTCGCATCAGTCGCGGCAGCGTCGAATCAACCGTCGGCGACGAAAAAACCGTTATCAAAGACGGTGAATTTGCCGCTGTCAATAACGGAAAAATCTCGACGAAAGAACACCTTTTGATGCCGCCGAAGCTGGCGTCGCCAAATGCCGCCGAGCAAATCACGACCGTCGCGGGCGGAACTGCCGATGTTACTTTTCGATGGCAGAAACCGGATGCGAACTCTGAATTGAATTACGCTTTGCAAGTTGCTAAATCACCGTTTTTCGTTGCCGACGCGATGATTTTGCAGCGCGAATCTCTGGCAATGACGAATTTCACGTTCGGCAATATAATGCCCGGAATTTATTACTGGCGCATTCGCGCCGCAGACGTTTCCGGTCAAATCAGCGAATGGAGCGAACCGTTAAAATTTACCGTCATTAAACGAGCGATGAGCGCGGAAATAACCGCAAACGATTGGCAAGTCGAGCGAGTCGGCGGCAATGTTTATAGAATCAGCGGCACAACGCAGCCGGGCGCGGTCGTCAGAAGTGCGGGACGCGAAACTTTCGCTACCGGCGACGGCTCGTTTCATTTGCAAATTTCCCCCGCCGCGACTGAAACCGCAGTCGAAATCACGGACGAGGCAGGCAACCGCAGCCGCTACGTT
>CAXSHW010000031.1:27318-36009 GCA_964237245.1 uncultured Pyrinomonadaceae bacterium | reverse complement strand
GGAGAAGAAGCGATAAATTATTAATAATGAACTTGCCGGGCTTTCGTTTATCTTTCATTACTACTAATTTATCACTAAAAAAATTATCGGCGCACATCACGGACACAATCATTCACACGCGGGACGCGATGCGAAAACTTTGAATAAGTTAAAGCTCGCGCTCGGTTTGACGGCTGTCTTTATGCTCGTCGAAGCGATTGGCGGATGGCTGACAAATTCGCTCGCGCTCATTGCCGACGCCGGACATATGTTGACGGACGTTGCCGCGCTCGGTTTGACGCTCGGCGCGATTTGGTTTGCCTCGCGTCCCGCTACGGCAAAGAAAACTTTCGGCTACTATCGGCTGGAGATTCTCGCGGCGTTTATCAACGGCATCGCGCTGGTTTTGATTTCGCTGTGGGTAATTTACGAAGCGGTCGCGCGGATGTCCGCGCCGCCGGAAATTAAAGGATTGCAACTGGCTCTGATTGCCGGCGGCGGACTCGTTATCAATCTCGTCTGCGCGTATTTACTTCACGGCAACCACGCGCACGATCTTAATCTGCGCGGCGCCTGGCTGCACGTTATGGGCGATTTGCTCGGCTCGGTTGTGGCGATGGCGGCGGGCGCTCTGATTCTCGCATTCGGCTGGATGTGGACGGACGCGGTCGGCAGCTTTCTGATTTCGCTGATTATTATTTTCGGCGCGTGGAATTTGATAAAAGAATCGGTCAACGTCCTTCTCGAAGGCACGCCCGCGCATATTAATCTGGCGGCAGTCGAATCGGCGATTTTGCAGACGGAAAATGTCGCCGACGTTCACGATCTTCACGTCTGGACAATCAGTTCGGGCATCGTCGCGCTGTCGGCGCACGTTCGACATTCGGATTCAATTGTTCAATCAGAGCTTTTAAAACTCTTGCGCGAAAAACTTCACGACCGATTCGGCATTGACCATCTGACGATTCAGCTTGAAATTTTAGTCAGCGAAGAATCACACGAATGTTTCTCGGGCGCGAACTGTTTCGATTCGGAAGTCGCCGTTAAGACAATCGCTTCAAGCCGTTAAAATTCAAACCTTGAAATAAAATCTTTTCGACTTTTACGAATCTTCTTTTTATGCCGAACATCGAACTAAAATACGGTAAAACTCACATTTCATTCGACTACGACGAAAATCAGTTTCAAATTTTGGGGAAAAAGGAAGAAAAGCCCGCGCTCGACGATGTCGAAATCGGCGCGAAACTGGATAATCCGTTTGAATCAAAACAAATAGAAGAAATCATAAAACCGAACGAAACCGTTTTAATCGTCGTCCCGGACGCGACCAGGCAGACGGCGAGCGGTCAGATTGTAAATCTGCTCGTGCGGCGACTTATCGCCGCCGGCACGATGCCTTTTGACATTCGCATAATCTTTGCGACAGGCATTCATCGCCCCGTTACCGAAGCCGAAAAACAAACGATTCTCACTCCATTTATCGCACAGCGTATCAAAACGCTCGACCATAACGCGAGAGATTTGGCGCAAATAGTGCGGCTCGGCGCAACGAACGACGGCATTCCGATTGAACTCAATCGCACTTTAACCGAACACGACCGCACGATAATCGTGGGCGGCGTAACTTTTCACTATTTCGCAGGATTTACGGGCGGGCGCAAATTGATTTGTCCCGGACTCGCTTCATCTCGAACAATCGCCGCGACGCATAAACTCGCGTTCGACTGCCAAACAAAATCGAGACGCGAAAACGTCGGCACGGGAATTTTAGACGGCAACCGAGTTCACGAAGCGTTTGTCGAAGTCGCCCGCACACTGCCGCCGTCGTTTTCAATCAACACAATCACCAACGAAAAAGGCGAAGCCGTTGATTTATTTTGCGGCGATTGGATTTCGTCGCACCGGCGAGCCTGCGAATCTTACGCCGCGCAGCACACGGTTGAAATTGCGAAAAAACGCGATTTGGTCATCGTCAGTTGCGGCGGCTTTCCGCACGATACGAATATGATTCAAGCGCACAAAGCTCTGGACGCGGCTTCAGACGCCTGCAACGACGGCGGAACGATTATCTTTTTAGCCGAATGCGCCGAAGGTCTGGGCAGAAGCGATTTTTTGAATTGGTTTGAAGCCGAAAACAGCGCCGAATTAGCCGGAAAGCTCTGCGAAAATTACCGGGTCAATGGTCAAACGGCGTGGAGTCTATTGCGAAAATCCGAAAGATTCAATGTCCGAATCATAACTTCCTTACCTGAAAACGAAACGCGCCTTTTGAGACTTCAAAAGACGCGTTTTTTAGACGAAACTTTATCGGGAATTGATAAAAATACAAAAGGTTATATTTTGCCTTTCGGCGCGAAGTTTTTAATTAAAAGCGAACGATTGTGATTATGTGGGACGAAACCGAGTTCGGGAAATCTAAAATTCACCTCCGACTTCTTATAGGAAAAAGCTATTTCGTCCTCACATTTAATGATTAATTAGCTGTTTCTATTCGGGGAGTTTGTAAAACTTTCATTAAACATATCTGCCAACAGCGCAAATACAGTCAAAATATTAAAACCTCGTAATGAAGATTTGAGCAATGGTATCGAAATAGGCTTTATTTGCGAGTCGTAATAACCTGATTGGATAGCAGTCGCCACATATATTTAGAAAAGTTTTCATCTAGCGCAGGCGACATTCGTTGAGCATAATGTCTCGGATCATATTCGCTCCCGTCGGACTGTTCTGCACGCCGTGTGCCGTATCGGGAACGATGTCAAAATGCAGCAATGGCGTGCCTGCCGCTAACAGTCGCTGATAGTAAAACTGGCTTTGCCCGACGGAAGGCGTCGTATCCTGCGCGCCGAGCAGCATCCAAACCATCGTTTTCGGATAATTATATTGCCAATCGCCAAAGGCGACGCTGGCTTCTTGAAAGCGTTTGCGAAAACCGTAATTGCCGCTCGTGCAGGGACCTGAACCGGCAGTGTAACCGAAACCTTCGTCTATTGTGCCGGAACTGGCATTCTCGTTATACCACGCCGTTTGATTAGCCGGATCATATTTCAGACAGCCTAAATCAACCCGTCCCATCGGCGGACCGCCGGTCGGCACGACGGCGGAGAGAATATTCGCCAATCCATACTGAGTTATCATATACGCAACCTGCGACGAACCGCCGGATTGTCCGGTTGCGCAAAAGGCGGTGGTCGCGCTTGGGGTAAATAAATTATCGTAAATCCAGCGCGCCGCCGTTGCCGGTCGGCAGGCTAATTTTCCTTGCCCGGAGTGCCAGCCTTTGGCGGCGGCTAACCAGCCGTTTCCCGTCCACTGCATAATTACCGTGCGAAAACCGTTCGCCCGCAAGTCGCTGATAGTTTGTCTTGCATCCGCGCCGTTGTCCCACGGATCTGTCCCGCCGCCACCGGACATAAAAATAATCGTTCCGCGCGGCGCAACCTGACCGGCAGGATCGGCGACACGCAGCGAAAGACTGACCGGCTCTTGCAGTTCCGGGCAATCAATGTTGAGCTGATAACAATTTCCTCCGTTGCAGGCGGTCGGACCCGAAACGAGCGTCGCTCGTCCTAATGCGCGTGCCTGAACAGCAGCGCTTTTCGCGGGAGTCGCCTGAATACCGATTTTCCCGTTATAATTTTCGACGGTTTGTTTCTGCGCCGTCAGAGCGGCAGACATTAATACGCCAAGTCCGCAAACAGCAAACAGTTTTGACCAAAATTTCCAATTCATAATCATTTATATTCCGTGAGGCTCATTCAACGGTTATCAAATAGCCGCTTTAAAAAGACCAAATTCTGATTAAGCGGCATTGCCACCGCTAAAAATAGGACTTTGCATTCTATCAATCGCTAAGATAAGACTAAATAAAAAGGGAAAAAGTTTGAAAAAGTTGTTAGGCAACAAGAATTAGTCTTTCAGATGAACGATTGGTAATTATTAATGATCCGTATTACTTATAGGAAATTTTTACTTGCCTTTCTTCAAATCGAAAGTTCTGGCAATCGAATCGGTTTGATTGCGAATCGCGCGGAGTTTGTCGCGTTGTCCGGTGAAACGCAGGATATAGACGGTTTTATCGTCGGTTTTGAGAAAGTAAAATCTGCCGCTCATATTTCGACCCGAACGCACGAATTCATAATTGAAAACTTTGCCGCCGAACGTGCCTTTAAAATCTTCCTGTTTTCCGGCGACGTAACCGTTCAAGAATTGGAGTTTCACTTCTTCGTCGCTTATCAGATTGGAAATTGTAGCGCCGGATTTGAGCGCGGTTTTGCGGATTTCGAGATAACCGTCTTGTCTGTCGCCATAGACATATTCGACGTTCGGGCTGGTCGTCGAAGGTTTAGCCGTCATCTTCCAGGTCGTCTCCGGCAAATCAAATGTATATTCAACGTTCGCGTCGCTGAAAGTTTCGGTTTGGGCAAATGCCGAAAACGCGAAGAGCAAAACGACGGCGACTGAAAATAAAACGGGTAATCTATTTAACTTCATACAATTGTGTTTTTAGAATTTGATTGAAAAATTCGATTTATTTTAACTTATTTTTGATTGATTGACGATTTTTTGATGTTCGAGCCTCGTTCATCAGTTGCCTTAACCGAAGGCGCTTGACCCGCAAATGCTCGCAGTTTAGCGGCTCAAAAATTCCTTAGTTTGCAAATATCTGCGGATAAAGCGCGCGCACTTTGATAATTTTTCGCCCTTTTCCCTTTTTCCCGCGTCTAAGCAAGTAGAAAATCTTTTGACGGATTCTAATGCAATCATAATTTTTTTGAGGTAAATTTAATGAAAAGAAAATTTTCTTTGTTTCACAAAACGACAACTTTTTTGATGCTGCTTGCGATGTTCACGCCGCTTTTTTCAGTCGGGGCGAACGCGCAGCAAATGACTGCCAAAACAACGGCTAAACCTTTGACCGAAGATCAGAAAATTCTGCACGTTCTCAATCGTCTCGGCTTCGGCGCGCGTCCGGGCGATGTTGAACGGGTAAAAGCAATCGGCATCAATAAGTATATCGAACAGCAGCTAAATCCGTCTTCGATAAACGATGCGGCGACCGAAGCAAAGCTAAAGAACTTGGATGTTTGGCAAAAGTCGAACGACGTAATTTTCGCCAAATACCCAAGTCCGCAAGCCGTTTTGCAAGCCGTCGCGCAGGAAAACGGTCTTGGAAAAAAGGATTTAAAGAGCATCAAGGCGAAAAACAATAAAAACGAGACAGCAACGCCGGACGAAGCGATGAATGCGGACAAAACCGCCGCGAAAGATGAAATGGCAAACGATGCGAAAACTGCCAATCCCAACAATCTTGCTAACATTTCGCCCGAAGACCGCCAGAAATATCAACAGGAAGTTGCCGAACTTTATCAAAAATACGATCTTGGTCGTCCACAGCAAATTTCGCAGCAATTAAATGCTTCGCGTATCATTCGCGCCGCTTATTCCGAACGACAACTTCAGGAAGTAATGGTTGATTTCTGGACAAATCATTTTAACGTTTATGCCAACAAAGCCGCGACGCGCTGGTTTTTGCCCGAATACGACCGCGACGTGATTCGTCCGAATGCTCTGGGAAACTTTAAGGATTTATTGATTGCGACCGCGAAAAGTCCGGCGATGCTTTTTTATCTCGACAATTTCCAGTCAATTTCACCGAACGCGCAATTGAAAAAAGGTAACGCGCAAAATCAAGAGCGTCTGCAAAAAATGATTCAGAGCGGAAATCTTCCGCCGCAGGCGCGAGCAAGATTGAAGCAGCGCTACGGTGTTGATGACGCGCAGCTTGATGTGAGATTAAAGCAAATGCGCGATAATCCGCAGGCGATGCAGCCGAAGAAAAAACAGCAAGCCGGAATTAACGAAAACTATGCCCGCGAAGTGATGGAACTGCACACTTTGGGCGTTGACGGCGGCTATACGCAGAAAGATATCGGAGAAGTCGCCCGCGCTTTTACAGGTTGGACAATCGTTGATCCGCGCGGTTATCGCCGTTCGTTTGCGAAATTAAACGGAATGGAAAACGCGCGTCCGGGAAATAATTTGATGCGCCAGATGGGTTTGCCCGAAGATACGCCGAGCGGAACATTTTTCTTTAACCAACGCTGGCACGACGAAGGCGAAAAAACTATTTTGGGACAAAAAGTGAACGAAGGCGGAATGAAGGACGGCTTGAAAGTCATTGATATTTTGGTCAACAGTCCCGCGACTGCGAAATTTATCGCCCGCAAACTCGCCGTTAAATTCGTCTCCGACAATCCGAGCGATGCTCTAGTTCAGCACGTAGCTGACGCTTTTCACAATTCAAAAGGCGATATAAAAACGACTCTGCGCGCGCTTTTTACCGACAAGGAATTTTTCGCGCCGGAAAATTATCGCGCCAAAATCAAAACTCCGTTTGAAGTCGTCGTCAGCGCGGTTCGCACGCTCGGCGCTGAAACCAACGGCAAACAAATCCAGGCGATGCTGGCAAAAATGGGCGAACCGCTCTACGGCTTTCAAGCACCGACCGGTTATCCCGACACCGCCGAAGATTGGGTCAATACGGGCGCTCTGCTCGAACGCCTTAATTTTGCCGTCGCGCTGGCTTCCAACCGTATTCCGGGAACGCGCGTTGATTTGAAAAAATTTGAAGCAAAAGGCAAGTCGCAGATTTTAGACCAGGCAGTCGCCGCTGTCCTTGATGGTGAAATTTCTCCGAATACCAGAGCATCACTGCTCAAACAGCTCGAACAACCGCTGCCGGAAGTTAAAATATCCAATGTTTCCGACAACGCTGATGATACGGAAGATATGGCAATGAACGCCAAGCTCGGCGGCGGCGGAAAAAGAGGCGGCGGGCAACAAGCCAGACTGCTTCCGCCGAGCGGAAACGCCGAAGTTTTCAAAGTGGTAGGTTTGATTTTGGGAACGCCCGAATTTCAGAGACAGTAAAATAAATGTTGGAAATGAAAAATCGGCAGTCAGTAAAAATTTACTGACTGCCGATTTTTTTACGAAATCATTCTTTAGAATTTATTTAATTAACTGACGGCGCGTTGAAGCTGTTGGTTTTCGGCTATCGGGAAGATGAGACGAAACGTTGTTCCCTGTCCGACTTCGCTCGCCGCCTCAATCGTTCCGGCGTGTTCCTGCACGATGCCGTAGGAAACCGCTAAACCTAAACCCGTTCCGCTGCCGATGGCTTTGGTTGTGAAAAACGGATCGAAAATTTTGTTCAAATTTTCCGCTTCGATACCCGTTCCGGTGTCGGAAACTTTAATGATAACTTCTTCATTTGCAACGAAAGTAGTCAGCATAATATCTCCGCCGCTGAACATCGCATCACGGGCGTTGATGATTAAATTTGTGAAAACCTGCTGCAATTTCCCGGCATTTCCGAAAATTTTCGGCGGAATTTCCGAATAATTTTTGATGATTTCCACTTGCGATTTTCTAAGCTGCGGTTCAAGCAGTTGCAGCGTGTCGTCGAGCAGTTTGTTGATGTCAATTTCGACGAATTCCGCAGCGTTTCCGGTGCGCGAAAAATTCAGCAGATTGCCGACAATGTTTGAAGCGCGGTCGGTTTGTCTTTGAACTTTTTGCAGCAGCGCGTGTTTCGGGTCGGTTTCGGGAATCATTCCGAGCAGCATTTGAGTATAGCTCGAAACTCCCGTCAGAGGCGTGTTGACTTCGTGCGCGACGCCGGCGGCGAGAAGCCCGATGCTCGAAAGTTTTTCGCTCTGCTGTAAAGTTTCTTCGAGTTTGATGCGCGAAGTTACATTTTCAAGCACAATAATCGCGCCCGTCTGATTTTTTGAAATCGAACGGAGCGGCGCGACGGCAACGTTCAAAATCAGAGATTTGCCTTTAAAGTCAGTGGTCAAAAGTTTATAAGCATTGCGAATTTCAGTTAAATGCCAGCGCGATTTGCCCAGGATATTTTCCAGATTCAAAGCGAAACTTTCGTCAAAAACCTCTTCGACGAGCTTGCCGATGGTTTGTTCGCGGCTCGAATTCATCATTTCTTCAAACGTCGAATTGCAGCGCGTAATTCTGCCGGTTTCGTCAACGGCGAGCAATCCGACATTAACCGATTCGACGATTGATTCGTTAAATTCTTTGAGCAATTCCAGCTCTTCGGCGCGTTTTTCCTGTTCTTGATAAAGCAGACTGTTTTCGACGGCAACGGCGATGTAACCCGAAACAGTCTGTAAAATTTCCAAATCTTCGCTCGATAAAAGCGAGCCGTCCGAGGCGCGTCCGAGACCGATTACCGCGACCATTTTTCCGCGTGCGAGACACGGCACGAAATAATGCAATTCCTGACGGTGAATATTTTTTCCGTTGATGCTTAACTGTTCAATTTTGCCTTCGATTTTTTCGACGATGCTTTGACCTTCAATTTTCTCGCGCGGAACTTTGGCGATGATTTCTTCTTCGAGAAAATCGAGTTCGTCGGCGCGAACAACGCCCTTTTCGGCGGCTTTTTGTCGTATCATCTGGCGAAAATCGTTCGGTATTTTATAGTCTTCACTCAGACCGATTGATTTCGCAAGTTTATAATTTTCCGAACGATTTTCTTCCTGAATAAAAATCGCCACTTTTTCGACATCAAGCACTTGACGAAGCCGTTCGGTCAAAGCATTCAAAAGCGGTTCGAGCGCCGTCGTCGCCGAAAGCGTTCTGCCGAAATCAAGCAATCCGTTTCGCAAATCATAACGTTCGCCATAA
>CAXSHW010000031.1:22961-27308 GCA_964237245.1 uncultured Pyrinomonadaceae bacterium | reverse complement strand
TCGGCGCGTTCTTGAAGAAATTTTTTGAGCGGCTCGGAAAGCAGAACGATTGCCGCCATCAAAATTACGGCGATGACGGCGCGAAGCGTGATTTCGGTAGTCGAAAGATTACTACCGACGGCGAGAAAGACGAGTCCGAGCGCGACCGCGCCAATCATCATCGCAATTGCCAGCGTCGTCATCGCGTAAACCAGCGCGCGCCGCACGACGACATCAACGTCCATCAGGCGATAACGCACGACCGAATGCCCGAAACTTAAGGGAATAAGAGCGAGCGGCAATGTCGTAACGGCGGCGGAAAAACTGTCTTCCGGCAGATAAACAAAGCGTTTCGCAATCTGGAAAAGAGCAATCGGCGTAACTGCCGCGAGCGTTCCCCACATCGCCCAGGTCAAACGTTGGCGCACAAGCGGCTGTTTGCGATTCTTTAGAAATCGCCACAACAAAACGCTCGCGCCCAGAGAAATCCCGACGACGAAATGGTAAAAATTCGCTTCGTAAAGAATGCCGAAAAGATTGAATTTCGCCGTAACATCGGTCAGATTGGCAATAAAATCCGTCTTCGGCGCGAGATAATAAACAAGCGAAAGCGCGAAAATTCCGAACGAAATTAAAGCAGCCGGGACATAAAGCGCGTAAGTTTTCCAGCGCGCCTCTTCAAAAATCTCGCTTCTGACCGGATAACGCAGACAGAAATGCAGAAATAGCGGAACGAAAAACGCGAATGCCGCATCATCCAGGAGACTGATTGCGAGATCAAAATCCTCATCCAAACCAATCGGCTTATAAACGTGAAAGACAAACGCGGCGAGACAAACAAGCGCGAAATGCAGCACAAAAGGAGCTTGACTTCCCTGTTTGAATAAAACAAAAGTGCCGACGCCAAGCCAGATTAGACCGACAAAGGTGAGAAAAATTATCGAAGCCGTCCAGCGCGGTAAAGAATCTATATGCGATAAATCGGCGTAGTAAAAATTGTTGCTGAATGAATATGAAGGTTTTTGATAAAAATAAGTCAGATTGCCGCCGACGCCCGCCGTTTCCAGATACATCTGCACGTCGCCCGGCGAAGTTATTTCATCAAATTGCTTTTCGTCGAGGCTGATTCCCAAGAGCTTATCGCCTTCGGAGATTCCAGCCCGCGAAGCCGCCAGATTCGATGTAACCTTTTCGGCATAAATTCCGTCAGCCTTTTGCTTCCAAAAAACGCCGTCGGTCGGCGGAAGCGCATGAGAAGCGCGTTGAGAAAGATTAAGCGCGCCGCCGACAACCAGTAAAACGGTTGCCAGAAGCCAAACTAAACTCCAACTTGTCAGAATCTTACCCTTCATCGGTTGTGGGCAAACCTCACCAAACTTTTCGAGAGGCAAAATGCGTTCCTAATAGTTTGCATCCTTGATCTTGCTGAAAACTACGCAAAATAAAGCCTTTTGTTTCTGTAAACGCCGCCGACGCTAAATTTGTATTCAGCTTTTTTGTTAAAATCCGAGATTTTGGAAAAAAGGGCGTTCAAAATGAAAAACGCAGATAACATTAAACAATTATCTGCGCCCTTTAATTTAATCTACGGCAACCGCTTTTCGCTAGAATCTCACCAAAATTCCGCCGCGCAAATTGCGGCGCTGCAAATTCAGTTTCAGGCTTCCTTCTTCACCGCCGACGCTTGTTTGAGTATCAAATAAATTTCGCCCGTCAATAATAGCTTCGGCGTGAATCGGCAACCCCAAAGTCGGCAAAATCTGAGTAACCTTAACGCTCAAACCCGGATCGTAAATTGCCAGACTTCCCTGAAACGGATCAATCGCAAAAATCGTCGCTTCGGGCGAAAGCCGGAAAATGGTTTTCACTTGTGTTCCCGTATTAAAATCCGCGTCGAATTGCCCGAAAACAGTTTGAGCAAATCCTCTATCGAAAACGTTTGCCGGATTAGAAATTGCCTTTTCAGATAATTTTTGACTGTTTCCGAAAGCATAGCCGGCTGAAGTGCTGAAAACTCCGTTCAAACGCCGCGTATAGACGACTCTTACACCGCGAGCCGCGCCCTGCTGATTGGCAACAAAGCCTGAGAAACTTTTATTATCGCCGAGCGAGTCGAGCGAAGCGTCTTCAACGCTGACTCCGCGACCGCTGACCGTATCGAAAAAAACGTTGGCGGCGACGTTCGATTTATTACTCAAAACACGCTCGACGCCGAACTCAAGCCGCCGACTTTTGTTCATTTGCGGCTTGTCATTTTCAAGAACGACATCTTGCACCGCGACCGGCTCACGAAAAAGAATTTCGGTGTCTTCAAGCTCGACCGCCGTTTGCCAGTTGCGCTCTTCAGTTTGCGCCGCATAAGCGGTATGGAAACGGGTTTTTGAATTTATATCGTATTGAAAACCTAGACGCGGACTAAGAGACGAATCATTTCCCGCGCCGACAAATTTTGAATAATCCAGCCCGAAAACAAGAATTATGCCTTCCTTGACCTTCCATTCGTCCGAAGCGGCAAAAGAAACCTGACTGAGCGCTTTTTCCTGATTTTCAAGTTTGACTTGACCGAGTTTAGCGACCGCGCCGCTCAAACGCATCTGGTGATTTTCGTTCGGTCGAAACTTAAAATCGGTTTGAAATCTTTTCGGGGCTGATTTATTCGTGCCGGTTTGTCCGATAAAAACAACTTCGGCGTTATCGCTCAAAGCCTGAAGCCGCGCAAAATTCAAGCCCGTATAATTTCCTTCGTCAGAGCCGGCAAAATAAGATTCGATCACTGTTTGCCCATGGCGTTTATTGCCTTCTATTTGTTCATCGTCAGCTTCAGGTTGCGCGTCTGCTTGAGCGATTGTATTTTCGTTAACCGGCGCGTCGCCTTCCGTCGCTTGATAAATTGAACGCTGCATTTGCGCGGCGCGAAGAGGATATTTTGAACTGTTGCGGTCGAGGCGTTTTTCCGGCAACGTATTTCCGCTTCCGGCGCGTTCCAATTTAAAGCCGTAAGTCAATTCCGTAGAACGATTAACTTCGACTTCGGAAAGCGTAACGGCATTAAATCCTTGCGCGACCGCTAAAATCGAATAAGTTCCGCAAAATTTTCGCCAAAAAACTTCCGTCCGTCGCCGAACGAACCTGTTTCAAAAGTTTTGAAGTTCCCACACGAAAAATCGCAACTGTCGCGTCGCTAATCGGATTTCCTGTTTCGTCGCGCACAATTCCCTTAATCACGCCGATTGTTCCGCTTTTTTGAACAAAGGTTTTCGCCGGCGTGTCGGACGCGGAAACAAATGCCGCGAAAAACGCAGTCATCAGAATAAAAATAAATTTGGAAAATTTTCTAATCAGCAAAACGGGAAAAAGCATCGAATAAGCAGCCTCCATCCAACCGGGTTTTCGGGAGAACCTATTTTTAAAAGAACAAAACATTTAATCGGTTTCTAACGACAGTTCGCGCACGCCTTGTATTTTCTTTCCAAAATCGAAATGTGTCAAGCACCGACACAGGTTAGTTTGCCTGTAAGATGCGGCGAACTTGACAAAGTTTGTCTGACGGCTAGAATAAGTTTTACGCTTCTTGCCTTGAAACAGGCGAGCTGACAGCGTGAAAAAATGCGGAGATGTGGCTGAGTGGCTGAAAGCGGCAGTTTGCTAAATTGTTGAGGATCAAAAGTCTTCCACAGGTTCGAATCCTGTCATCTCCGCCAGAAAAATTTCGAGGCTATTTTGGTTGGCAAACTAAAATAGCCTTTTGAATTTCAATATTTAGGAATACACTCGGTTTCAAGATTTACGACTTTTTAATTTTCGAGGTTTTTTGCAAATGTTTATTGAAATTCATCTGGCGTTGATTGACGCTTCGACGTGGTCGAATATGTTCGCGCTCGACCACGAAAAAGTTACCTGGATTGAAAAAATAATCCGTCCGATGATAGTTTACGTCGCGCTGATAGTTTTGCTGCGCGTTTTCGGCAAGCGCGAACTCGGACAGCTTAATCCGTTTGATCTGGTCGTGATTTTATCTTTGTCGAACACGGTGCAGAACGCGATTATCGGCGAAGATAACTCGCTCGTCGGCGGCATCGTCGGCGCGGCGGCTTTGCTCGGTATTAATTACGCGGTCGCTTTTCTGAAGTTTAAGAGTCCCAAAGCCGAAAGAATTATCGAAGGCGTGTCGCTTACTATAATTGAAAACAGTAAAATTAACCAGGATTCCCTCAGACGCGAGTTTTTGACCGGAGAGGATTTGGATACGATTGCTCACCGCGAAGGACTCGACAGCGCGGACGAGATTGAAAAGTGCGTGCTTGACCCGAACGGCAGTTTTTTGGTCCAAGGCAACACGCGCACTTCAGATGAAAATTTTCGTCAGGA
>CAXSHW010000031.1:20128-22951 GCA_964237245.1 uncultured Pyrinomonadaceae bacterium | reverse complement strand
CTAAAAAAATTGGAAAATTTGACGCGCCAAATAAGCGAGTTGAAAGAATCGAAAACCGTTTAATAATATGACACCGAGAGTTAGATTTGCGCCGTCGCCGACGGGTTATCTGCACATCGGCGCGGCTCGTTCCGCGCTTTATAATTATTTATACGCCCGCAAAACAGGCGGAAAATTTCTGCTTCGCATCGAAGACACGGATTTAGCGCGTTCGACCGACGAATCAACGCGCTCGATTCTTGAAGGTTTGGCGTGGCTCGGACTCGCGCCGGATGAAGAAATAGTTTTTCAATCGAGTAACGCCGACAAACATCGCGCCGCCGCGCTCAAAATTTTAGAAGCGGGCAAAGCGTATCGGGATTTTACGCCGAAAGCCGAAACAAACGATAAAAATATCAAGCAGGCGATTGCCGAACGCGCCCGCCAAAATCAAGGCGAGAAATCAATGCGCGACAATGAATTTCGCAATTTGTCGAAAGAAGAATCCGACGCGAAAGCGGCGAGCGGCGAGCCGTTTGCGATTCGCTTGAAAGTTCCCGAAACAGGAAAAACGAGTTTTGAAGACGCGGTTTACGGACTTCAGGAACGCGATTATTCGGAGATTGAAGACTTAGTTTTACTGCGTTCCGACGGTCATCCGCTTTACAATCTGGCGGTTGTCTGCGACGACATCGAAATGAAAATCAGCGATGTCATTCGCGGACAAGACCATCTGACGAACACGCACAAACAGATTTTAATTTACGAAGCGCTTGGCGAAACGCCGCCGCGTTTCGTGCATCTGCCTTTAATTTTAGCGCCGGGCGGAAAGAAATTGAGCAAAAGAATTCACGGCGAAATCGTTTCGATGACGACTTACCGCGACGCCGGATTTTTGCCCGAAGCGTTTCGCAATTTTCTCGCGCTGATTGGCTGGTCGGCTGGCGAAGACAGAGAAATTTATTCGCTCGAAGAACTCATCGAAAAATTTTCGCTCGACCGAATTCATCACTCAAACGCGACTTTTAATTTCGACGCGAACAACCCGAAACATTGGACGGACGACAAAGCGATTTGGATGAACGCCGAATATATTCGCACGATGTCTCTGGAAGAATTGCTGCCGTTCGTCAAAGCCGAATTAAAATCTGCCAAACTCTGGCGCGAAGAATACGAAGACGAAGATAAAAATTGGTTTGAAAAAACCATTGATTTAATCCGCGAAAGATTTTTCACCTTAAAAGATTTTTCCGGTCAAGGTCGCGCGTATTTTTCGGAAGATTTCGATTTCGATCCGAAAGCGATTGATAAAAACTTGAAAAAATTTCCAGATTTAAAAACTTGGCTTCCCGAACTCGCCGAACGATTTGAGCCAATGGAAGATTTCACGCACGACCGAATTGAAGAAGTTGTCAAGGAATTTACCGAAGAAAAACAAACAAAACTCGGCGTGATTATGAACGGCGCGAGAGCATTGTTGACAGGTTTAGCAGTTGGACCTTCGATGCTTGCGGTTTTTGAAACGCTCGGAAAAGAGAAAACAATTCGCCGACTGAAAAGCCAAATCGCTTGGAATCAGTAAAAATGATTTATTTCTATTCCTTTGTTGTAATTATTGTTTTTTTTGTAATCATCACTATTCCATTTGTGATTGTTAGTGAAAAAAGAAAACAAAGAAAACTTGAGGAAGTTTTTGCCGGAAGACAGGAATTAAACGAACAAATTTTTTACGAAAGATATTTTGCCAATCAAGGAGTTCCTTTTTTCGTAGTCAGAAAAATTCGTGAAATTTTAGAAGAAGTTCTTGGAGCTGATTTGTCTCGGCTTTCCGCCGACGACGATTTTTCAAAGAATTTAAGATTCTTTTTTGAAAGTGATACAACAGCAGACTTTGAAATTACCGAAAGAATTGAAGAAGAATTTGAAATCACAATAAACGAACTTGATATTGCTAACGCCGAAAATTGGAGCATTAATAACATAGTAAATTTAGTCTGGCGAAAAGTCCGCGAAAAAGAGAATTCATATTAAAAATATGACTCATCAATTATTAGTAAGAGAAGCGCGAGCCGAAGACGTGGCGGCGATTGTTATTTTAATTCGTGAATTCGCCGAATTTGAAAACCTTTCCGCGTCGTGCGAAGTTACCGAAGCGAATTTGCGCGAAGCGATTTTCGGCAAAGAAGGTTTTGTGCGGGCGTTGGTTGCGATGGCGGAAAATCGTTATGTCGGCTACGCCTTGTATTTTCCGGTTTTCAAAAGTTTTCGCGGCGAGCCAAGTGTTTTCCTTGAAGATTTGTATGTTACGCCGGATTTGCGCGGAAACGGTTTGGGTTTTGTGATGCTCAGAGAAGTCGCCAAATACGCGCAGGAACAAGGTTTTGCCAGAATGGATTGGCAAGCCTTGAAATGGAACGAAGCGGCAATCAATTTTTATAAAAATCTCGGCGCGGAACCGGACGACGAAAATTTCGATTTCCGTCTGCGCGGCGCGGCTTTTGCCAGACTCGCCGCATAAAAATCACAGTGTCTAAAATTTTCAGGAAAATTTCCCCAAACTTTCCGGCGTTTACATTATAATCCGTCTTGTTCGCTCGTTTTACTATTTGATTTTCGGCGGCGAAAGAGACGGTCGGCGACGGCGACGGCAACCGTCCAAATAAATGCCGCCGTATAACCTGCCAAAACATCGCTCGGATAATGAACGCCCAAGTAAATCCGCGAAATTCCGATGAGCGCGATTAACAAAACCGCGCACGTCCAAATGATAATTTGAAACAATCGCCGCTCGACGCGAGCCGTTATAATCGCCGCCAGAGCGCCGTAAAAACAAAAAGACGACAA
>CAXSHW010000031.1:7824-20118 GCA_964237245.1 uncultured Pyrinomonadaceae bacterium | reverse complement strand
TGTACCCATGCAAAGCCCGGCGATCACATCGGTAGCGTAATGAACATGCAAATAAATCCTGCTAAAGCTTATTGAGAGGATTAACAGCACAAGCGATAAAATTATCAATATTCGCCATGGCAGCAATAATCTGGTGTTCCATACAAAAAAAATCAGCAGCCCGTAAAACGTCACGGCGCTCATGGCGTGTCCGCTCGGAAAACTGTAGGAGGCGGGCAAAACGGTTTCAAAAAAAGGTTCGGGACGAGCGCGGTGAAAAACCGTTTTCAGCGTTACAAGCAAAACGGTTGAGCCAGCCATCGTTATCACAAAAAGCGCCGCCGCGCGATGTCGTTTGAGAAGCCAAAATATTATAAAAACTCCGATGCCGAAAATCGTCAGAAAAACGGTCGAGCCGAGAAAGCTGACGATTTGCATCACGCTGGTCAGTGCGGGCGCGGCATACTGATGGATAAACGAACGAATCGTATCGTCAAAACCGCTCAAATCGCCTTCCGACATTTCATCGGTCAACCAGCCGAAAAAAATCAAGCCGCCGACCGCGACAGCCAGAGCCAAAAGCAGCAGCGAACCGATAGCTAATTTCGCGCGGCTGAAAATTTTTTCTAAAGAGTTTGGCAAAACTTTTTTTCCCGCAATGCCGGAAATGAATTTTTTTACAAAATTAAGTAAGCGTTTTGTGTGCGTTTGTCTTTACCGGCAATTTCCCTGTTTTATAAAAATTTCCGGTCGCAAAACGTTGTATTTTATGCCAGTAAAGTATTAGCCGACAAGTTCGTAAGTTCAGAAAACCTAATTTGTCGTCTGTTTTGAGATTTTATTTGATTAATCTGAATTTCAACAAATTTCTGCCGCGACTGACGCGCGTCTTTACATTGTCTGCCGAAATTCCCAGAATTTCGGCGATTTCCGCGCAGGAAAGTTCTTCGACATCGGCAAGCAGCATCGCTTCACGAAAACGCAGCGGGATTTGTTCGATTTGAGAGATTATTTCTTCGTTTGTAAATTTTACCGCAACGAGCGATTTGGAATTCTGAGTTTCAAACATTTCACGGGCTTCTTCGGCGGACGTATTTTCTTCGGAGTGAAATTTCTTGAGTTTGTCAAAAAGAATTTTATGCAATCTTACGCGACAATTATTTTCCGGTTTAAAAAAGCCTGTGGATTTTCGCGCCTGGAGATAAACTTCTTGAATGACGCTTTCGGCGGCGCGGCGGTTTTTCGTGATTCTGGCGGCAATGCGAAAAAGTTCGTCCAAATACGGCAGCGCTTCGGCTTCAAAATTTTCCTGAATATTTCTCCGGTAATTCAGCATAAGTACGGCTCGACGAAAATAATTCGATTACAAAAACTCCGAAAAAACTTGAGCAACGATTGAATTTTTGAATATTAAAACAAATTGTTCCGATTGTTATGTTAGCCGACTAACAAGCAAAAATTTATTTTTATGTTCATATTAATTATATTTGAAAACGACGCTTTTTATTGTTTTTGCTTTAATAAATAAAAATTTGCTTTTTATAAATCCGTGTTAGTCGGCTAACATAAAAACTAATCAATATGATGCTAAGATAAATAATTCAAAATTATGCCGCAAAATAATATACCGCCGCTTCCAGACCATCAGGATTGCGATGTTTTAACCGGATTGACAGTTGAAAACGTGCCGCGCGACGGCTCGCTCGGTCAGACGCGCGGGTATCGCAAAGGCGGTGATGTGTGGACGCCCGACGACCGCTCGGACGGCGTTTTTTTTCTGAAAAGCGGGCAAATCGCAATCATCGCCGGCGACCGCGAAGGGCGCGAAATCGTTTTAGCAGTCATCGAAACCGGAGAAATTTTCGGCGAGCTTTGCTTCTGTGCGCCGAAAAAACATTTTCTGCGCGAAACATACGCCCGCGCCGTTGTAAAAAGCGAAATTCTCGAAATCAAGCTCGATGATTTTATGAGTTTTTTGCAAACCAGCCGCGACGCGCTTCAGGCTTTTACGTTTACTTTCTGTTGCCGCTTGAACGATTGTCAGAGGCGTGTCGAATTTCTGGCTTATCGCGGCGCGGAAGAGAGGCTCTGCCGCGTTCTTCTGCATCTCGCCGCGACAAAAGGAAAGCCGGACGAAATCCGGCAAAATCAAATCGTTTTGCCAATCAGTCACGACGAACTCGCGCAGATGGCGGCGATGAGTCGTCCGCACGTAACGGTAACGATGGGCAAACTGCGGCGGCGCGGGTTTGTTCAATATGAACGTAATCAGCCTTTGATTATTGATACGGATGCCTTAAACGCTTATCTGTCAGGCGAAATTTGATAAAGTCGTGTCAATTTCAATGTTCTGATCGAAGTTTTATGTTGCTTACCGCACAGACCGCGCGATTTTAAACTGCTATAAATTCAAAATTCTCGTTATAAATAAAGAACGCGGGAGTTATGAATATAATGAATAAAATTAAAGGTCGGAGGATTTTGGTAGTCAACGACATCGAAGCGACACGTGAAGGCATCGAAGCGTTGCTCAAGAGAGACGGTTATGACATCGAAACGGCGCGTGACGAACAAAACGCGACAAACGCGGCACGATCCAAACACCCGGATTTATTGCTGATTACTCTCGGCGACGAAACAACCGACGTTCTCGCCGCCGTCCGACGCATAAGCTGCGGCGCCGAATTGGACGAACAAATGCCGGTTATTATTTTTTGCGCCGAAGAACCTGCCGGAGGCAGAGAAATCGCCGTCGAACGCAACATTTACCTTTCCTGCCCGGATAATTTCAATCAACTGCGAGACTTTATCAAACGACTTGTGCTGAAATTTCAAAAAACGCGGCAGAATTAGTATTGGAAAATGAACTTACAACGCCAGCAATCGTTCGTATTCGTCCTTGACCACTTCGTAACATTCACAAGTATTTTTTTCGAGTCCGGCGCGGTCGAGAACGTAGATACGACCGCGCGAATAACTGATGAGTCCGGCGTCTTGAAGTCGTCCGGCGGCAACTGTTACGCCTTCGCGCCGCACGCCCAGAAGGTGCGAGATAATTTCCTGAGTGAGCGTAATTTCGTCTTTCATTACGCAGTCGTGGCTGAACAAAAGCCAGCGGCAAAATCTCTGTTCAAAACTATGCAGACGATTGCAGACGGCGACCTGCGAAATCTGTGTCAGAAGCGATTGCGTATAGCACAGCAAAATGCGCTGCAACGCCGCGCCGCGCGCGAATTCGTCGCGGATAATTTTCGCTTTGATTCGATACGCGCCGCCCGAAATTTGCACGACGGCTTGGTTCGGCGTCGTTCTGCCGCCGAGAAAAACCGAAATGCCGACGACGCCGCACCTGCCGACCATTCCCATCTCGGCGGTCGAACCGCTTTCCATCGTATAAAGCAAGGAAACAATCGAAGTTGCGGGAAAATAAAGATAAGGCATTTCGTCGCCCGAATCATAAAGAATTTCGCCGAGATTTAGGTTGACAAACTCAAGCGCGGGCAGGATACAACGGTAATCTTCATCGGGCAGCGCGGCGAGCAGACGGTTTAGCCTGGCGTTACAAACGTTTCGGTCAAAAGAGGACTGATGATTTTTCGGTCTCGTTAACAACATAAGTTTGGGTTAGGTTTCTACTGAAAGAAAAAGTTTAATATAAAACCGAATTAAACACTTGTTAGTCGGCTAACATTCTAATTTTTTATTTTAGATTTGGAATGCGGGAACAAAACATTATTGATTAGATATTGATAAATTAAGTTTATTTATCAATACGCAGAAATTTCTGTTTAACAGTTTTGGAATAGTTTTAATTCTTCAGGTAGATAAATTTAAAGATTCCGCAATAATTTTAGAAAATCTTTGACACTTGATAGAAATAAGACTAAATTTTAATGATGCAGGAATTATAATTAAGTCGGGGATATAGCAAAAAATATTCCATATGAATAATTCATTTTAAATGCAGGAGCGACTCCGATTTACCGCAAGCGAACTCAAAAATTGATTCGTGAACGGCATAAGCGGAGTTTTTTATTTAGTGCGAAAATCGTTCAGCCGTCTATAAAAAACGCAACAAGGACGGTTATTTCTATGACGAATGAGGAGAAATAAATAATGACGTCAGATGCTGTTCCATACGGACGAAAAACACAACGTCCGTCACCTGTTAAAGAAATTCATATTTTATGGATCACTGCCGGACTCAGTTGCGACGGTGATTCCGTTTCCATTACCGCCGCGATGCAGCCGAGCATTGAGGACGTTTTACTGGGCGCGATTCCGGGACTTCCGAAAGTCCATCTTCATAATCCGGTTTTAGCATATGAAGTCGGCGACGAATTTATGAAGTATTGGTATCAAGCCGAGCAAGGCTTGCTTGACCCGTTTGTTTTAGTGATTGAAGGCTCGATTCCAAACGAAAACATCAAAGCCGAAGGTTATTGGGCGGCGCTCGGAACGGATGCGATGACCGGACAACCGATTACGACGTGCGAATGGATTGATCGTCTCGCGCCGAAAGCTCTGGCAGTCGTCGCCTGCGGAACGTGCGCGACTTACGGCGGAATTCACGCAATGGCGGGAAATCCGACGGGCGCGATGGGACTCGCGGATTATCTCGGATGGGATTGGAAATCAAAAGCCGGACTTCCCATCATCAACGTGCCGGGCTGTCCCGTCCAGCCGGATAATTTTATGGAAACGCTGCTCTACTTGCTCTATCAAGTCGCGGGACTCGCGCCGATGATTCCGCTTGACAAGCAACTGCGTCCGACCTGGCTTTTCGGCAAAACCGTCCACGAAGGCTGCGACCGCGCCGGTTATTATGAGCAAGGCGATTTTGCGACCGAATACGGCTCGCCGAAATGTATTGTCAAGCTCGGCTGCTGGGGTCCGGTTGTTGACTGCAACGTGCCGAAACGCGGCTGGATGGCTGGCATCGGAGGCTGTCCGAACGTCGGTGGTATTTGTATCGGCTGCACGATGCCCGGTTTCCCGGATAAATTTATGCCGTTTATGGACGAACCGCCGGGCGCGACTATTTCTTCGGTCGCCGTCGGAATATACGGGCGGACGATTCGCGCGCTTCGCGGAATTACCAACCAAACAGTCAACAAAGAACCAAAATGGCGGCATCCGGGCAACGACCTGACAACCGGCTACATACCGACAACCTACGGACACGCAAAGGAGGACAGATAAATGACACCGACAGCAACATCAACTCAGACGCCGACCCAAAAAAGAACTTTGGTTGATATGAATTGGGACCCGATTACGCGCATCGTCGGGAGTCTCGGAATTTACACGAAAATTGATTTTAACAACCGCGAAGTCGCCGAATGTTACAGCACATCCTCGATTTTTCGCGGTTATTCGATTTTTATGAAGGGCAAAGACCCGCGCGACGCGCATTTTATTACATCACGCATCTGCGGAATTTGCGGCGACAATCACGCGACCTGCGCCTGTTACGCGCAAAATATGGCGTTCGGTGTTCGTCCGCCGGCAATGGCGGAATGGATTACGAATTTGGGCGAAGCCGCCGAATATATGTTTGACCATTGTCTTTATCAGGATAATCTGGTCGGCGTTGATTTCTGCGAAAATATGGTCAAGGAAACGAATCCGGGCGTTTGGGCAAAGGCGCAGCAAACGAATTCGCCGAACGCCGAAGCGCACGGCTACAAAAAGATTTCCGATATAATGACCGCGCTCAACCCGTTCACGGGCGAATTTTACTGCGAAACTTTGCAGATGAGCCGTCTGACGCGCGAAATGTTTTGCCTGATGGAAGGTCGCCACGTTCATCCTTCGACGCTTTATCCGGGCGGCGTCGGCACTGTCCCGACGATTCAGCTTTTTACGGATTATCTCGTGCGTTTGATGAAATACGTCGAGTTTATGAAAAAAGTCGTGCCGCTTCACGACGACCTTTTCGACTTCTTTTACGAAGCTCTTCCGGGTTACGAAAAAGTCGGTCAGCGACGCATTCTTCTCGGCTGTTGGGGTTCATTCCAAGACCCGGACGTTTGCGACTACAAATACGAGAATATGGAAAAATGGGGCAACGCGATGTATGTTACGCCCGGCGTCGTCGTTGACGGCGAACTTGTAACAACCAGTCTCGTTGACATCAATCTCGGTATTCGCATTCTTCTCGGAAGCTCTTACTACGACGATTGGAAAACCGCCGAAAAATTTGTCAAACAAGACCCGCTCGGCAATCCGGTTGACCAGCGGCATCCGTGGAATCAAACAACGACGCCGCGCCCGCAAAAGAGGGATTTTGACAATAATTATACTTGGGTTATGTCGCCGCGATGGTATCACGAAAACGAAAAAGGCGACGGCTCGAAATATCTCGCGCTCGACACGGGCGGCGGACCAATCGCGCGTTTTTGGGCGACGGCGCTCGCCGGAAAAGTTGACATCGGTTATCTGAAAGCGACCGGCAAGAGTGTCAAGATTTATTTGCCGAAAACCGTCACGAAACCCGAAGTCGAATTCGAGTGGAAGATTCCGAAATGGTCGAACGCTCTCGAACGCGACCGCGCTCGAACTTACTTTCAGGCTTATGCGGCGGCGGCGGCTCTGTATTTCTGCGAAAAAGCGATGAGTGAGTTAAACGCCGGCAACACGAAAACTTTCGAGCCGTTCAAAGTGCCGGAAGAAGCCATCGGATGCGGTTTTCACGAAGCCGTGCGCGGTGTTCTTTCGCATCACGTCGTCATCCGCGAAGGCAAAATCGCCAATTACCATCCGTATCCGCCGACGCCCTGGAACGCCAGTCCGCGCGATGTTTACGGAACGCCCGGACCATATGAAGACGCCGTGCAGAACACGCCGATTTTTGAGGAAAACGGACCCGATAATTTTAAAGGCATAGACATTATGCGTGCCGTTAGAAGTTTCGACCCGTGCCTGCCGTGCGGCGTGCATATGTATCTGGGAAACGGAAAGATGCTGGAAACGAAACATTCGTCAATGTTCGGAGCGCACAAATAAAATAGTGGTAAGTGCTAAATGGCAAGTGGTAAGTTTTGCTTTCACTTACCATTTAGCACTTACCACTTACCATTATTAAAATGTCTAAAAACGATAACATCCAGCAACAGATGCAGCGAATCGAAGAGTTGGTGCAGGCGATTGAAACTTGGGCTGATCCGAATCTTCGCGCCAAAGCCGTCGAACTCGTCCAGGCATTAATGGATTTTCACGCTGCGGGAATTGACCGGATGATGGAAATAACGGCAAAAACGGGCGCCGCCGGTTTTGCTATTTTCGATGATTTCGCGCGTGATGATTTGGTCGGCAGTCTTTTACTGCTTTACGGACTGCATCCGCTTGACCTGGAAACGCGCGTCCGGCGAGCGCTCGATAAAGTGCGTCCGTCTTTAAATCTGCACGAGGGCGGCGTAGAATTTCTCGGCATCAGAGACGGCATCGTGCGTTTGAGTTTGCAGGGCAACTGCGACGGCTGTCCGTCTTCGGCAATGACGCTCAAACATACGATTGAACAAGCGATCTACGACGCCGCGCCCGATGTTGCGGCGATTGAAGTCGAAGGCGTAGTAACAACAAACGCAGCTTCGGCAGACGGATTTGTGCAGATAGCAAAAACTAACGGCAAATATGCCGATTGCGAATTTCCCGTCAATCATTAGGTGAAACGCAAATAAGCAAAAGGAGAGAACGACAATGGTAGAACAAGACACTACGCGCGACGCGCCGTCGCACACGCCCGGAACGTCAAAAGGCGAGGAACAAATTAAAAATCAGGGAAAAGAAGCGGGGCGCGACGCGCAATCACATCGCACGGCGCGTGATTCGAGCAGCATCAACGTCGAAAACAGAGAACCGATTGATCCGGCGATGCCGCATATGCCGCCGGCATAAATCAATTGCGAAAGGCGAATTGCGGATTGCGAATTTAAGGAATGCAATCCAATTTTCATTTCGCATTACGCATTCCGTATTCCGTATTTATATGAGCGATAATCGTCTGTCTTCGTTTCCGGCGCTGCGGCGTTTGGCGCGTCCGCGCGTCGCCGTCGAGCATTGCGATTTATGCAGCGTTGAAATCGCCGCCGAGCATCCGCATTTAATCGAACCCGAAAATCGGCGTCTTGTTTGCGCGTGTCAAACCTGCGCGATTCTGTTTGATAATCCGGGCGATACGAAATATAAGCGCGTGCCGCGACGCATTCGCTATCTTTCGGATTTTCGCCTGACGGACGCGCAATGGGAGAATCTGAGAATTCCGATTCAACTGGCTTTTTTTTTCGACAGCACGCCGAATGAAAGAATCGTCGCCATTTATCCGGGTCCGGCGGGCGCGACCGAATCGCTTTTGTCCTTTGAATCGTGGAGCGAAATCGCGGCGGAAAATCCGGTGTTGGGAAAAATGGAAGCCGATGTCGAAGCGCTGCTCGTCAACCGTGTCGGCGCGGCGCGCGATTATTACATCGTGCCGGTTGATGAATGCTACAAACTCGTCGGTTTGATTCGCGCCAATTGGAGCGGACTTTCGGGCGGCACGGAAGTCTGGCAGGAAATCGCAAAATTTTACGCATCACTCACAGAACGCGCGAGCGAGGTAAAAAATGCCTGATTTGGATTTCGCGGTCGAAACAATCGAAGCTGTGTCGTTTGCGGTCGCGCCGCTTTTAAATTTCAAGCTGCGCGTCGAAAATTCAAATTCGGACGAATGGATTCAAACCGTCGCGCTGCGCTGTCAAATTATGATTGAGCCGACGCGCAGGCAATATGACGGCGCGGAGCAGGAAAAATTGCGAGACCTTTTCGGCGAACCGGAACGTTGGGCGCAAACATTAAAGACGATGTTGTGGACGCACGCAAGCTGTGTCGTTTCGCCGTTTCAAAATCAGACGACGGTTGATTTGCCCGTCACCTGCACCTTTGATTTTAACGTCGCGGCGACCAAGTATTTCGCCGGATTAGCGGGCGGTGAAATTCCGCTGCTTCTGTTGTTCAGCGGCACTTGCTTTTACGAAACAGAAGACGGAGCAGTTCAAATCGCGCAGATTTCCTGGAGCAAAGAAGCCAAATACCGTTTGCCCATCGAAGTTTGGCAAAAAATGATGGACAGCTACTATCCGAACAGCAACTGGCTGAATTTGCGGCGCGATGTATTTGAGCGATTACAAAATTACAAAATGCGGCGCGGCGTTCCGACTTTTGAGCAAGCGTTGGAAAGTCTTTTGCCAAACGAAGAAGTTAAAGCCGCAGAAAGCGAAGCGGAGATTGCGAATCAGAAATTTCAAATGTGAGATGTGTCTATGAATCTCGAACTCGTCGAAAAAATTGCCGACGCCGTGCTTTACGAAGGTTATATGCTTTACCCGTATCGCGCTTCGTCGGTGAAAAATCGCCAGCGATTTAATTGGGGCGCGCTCGCGCCTGCATCTTTCAGCGAAGCGCAAAAAGGCACGGAAGCATTTGAGATGCAGACCGAATGTTTGGTTCAAGCGGACAATAAAACGACAATTGACATAAAAGCGCGTTTTCTTCATTTGACCGGGCGCGAAATCGGCAAACTCGAAACGCCGCTCGATGAATTACCTGAAGACGCCGAACCGAATTTCCGCTTTGTGCCGACGCTCGAAGCGAACAATCGAATTTTTCACGCCTGGCAGGAAGCCGTCGAGCGCGAAGTTAATTTACCGACTTTTAATTTAGACGAAGTTTCTAAAACACAGAATTTTTCGTTTCCGAAAACGCGCGAACTTGAACCGATACCGGATGAAAACAATAAAATCGTCGGCGTTATCGTTCGCACGCAGCAGGAAATTTCAGGCGCGATTGAAATTCAAAGTTCAAAGCTCGAAATTCAGAGTCGAAATTCTGAAAATCAAAAATCGCAACTGTTTAAAGTCACCGTTCGCATAAAAAATCTGACCGCGTTTGAAAATGCGAATGAACGAAGCCGCGAAGAGGCGCTGCTGCATTCGCTCGTTTCGACGCACACGATTTTGAGCCTGAAAAACGGCGAGTTCGTATCTTTGCTCGAACCGCCGGACGGATTGAGCGAAGCGGTCGCCGCGTGCGAAAACATTAAAACTTATCCGGTTTTAGCCGGAACGGAAGGCGAAAAAGATTGTATGTTGTCGTCGCCGATTATTCTTTACGATTACCCGCAGATTGCTCAGGAGAGCGCGGGCGATTTGTTTGACGGCGCGGAGATTGACGAAATTTTAACTTTGCGGATTATGACTCTGACCGACGAAGAAAAACGCGAAATGCGCGGCGTTGACGAGCGCGTGCGAAAAATGCTCGAACGCACCGAAATGATGCCGGAAGAGCATTTATTAAAAATGCACGGCGCTTTAAAAGGCGTCGGGAAAGCCGTCGAAGGAAACGAACAATGAAGGAATTGGAATGGCAACTGCTCGAAGAACATACGCCGCTTGACGCGGTGAATGTTTCCGGCGTTGAAGTCAAAACGGGAGACCGCGTGATTCTGCGACCGCGCGGGCGCAACGACATTTTCGATCTTGCGCTGGCAAACCAAATCGCCGTCGTCGAATCAATTTTGCAGACGTATGAAGATCAAATTCAGCTCGCCGTCGTTTTGGAAGATGATCCCGGACGCGATTTGGGAATGCTGCGCCAGCCCGGACATCGTTTCTTTTTCGCGCCCGAAGAAGTCGAGCCGCTTTAGCCGATTATGAATTTCACATTACGAATTACGAATTAAAAAATAACTCCGAAATTCGTAATGTGAAATTCGCGCATTCGTAATTGAAAAATGGTTGAGCAAAGCATTCTCATTGCCGGAATCGGCAATATATTTTTGGGCGACGACGCTTTCGGTTGCGAAGTCGTCAAGCGTCTGTTTGAACGTAAATTGCCGGAAAACGTGCGCGTCCTTGACTTCGGAATTCGCGGTTTCGATTTGGCTTACGCGCTGATGGACGCCTGTGACGTAACGATTTTTATTGATGCGACGCCGCGCGGCGACGCGCCCGGCACAATTTATCTTATCGAACCGGATTTGGATGAATTCGATAAAATAGACGCGCAGACGGCGGCTCTTGACACGCACAATATGAACCCGATGAAAGTCCTCAGTATGGTCAAAACATTGGGCGGCGATTTTAAGAAAATTTTTCTCGTCGGCTGCGAACCGGCTTTTACGGGCGAGGAAGACATTGGATTTATGGGTTTGAGCGAACCTGTTCAAGCGGCGATTGACAAAGCGGTCGAAATGGTCGAATCGCTTGTCGCGCGAATCTCGGCTGAAAATCACAATCACGCTCCGGCGTGAAATTTAAAGCGTATTAGGAGAAAATTAAAATGGAACGACAGAAATCTTCAGAACAAAAAAACGAACGAATGGCGCGGCGCGAATCAAAAGACTCCAATTCGGGTTTGGGCGTTTGGAGTGCCATCGGCGGCATTGCGCTTTTAGGAGTTGCCGCCGTATTTATTTCGGCTTTGCCTGACCTCAAACGATATATCAAAATCAGCAGAATGTAGGCTTCGCCCGTTTGTCAAACAAATTCCGTAAAGAATAAGTTTGACTTTCAAAGCGCGTTTGCCAACCGGTCAAATCAGCACGAATTCCAATCCGCTGTCGTAATATCAAGCAGCGGATATTCGGCGCGTGTTTTTGACGCCGAAAATTCGTCTGCGGCGAAAGTTTTTTAGACAAATCGAAGCTGAATTTAATAATTTTATGCACGAGCTTTCAATCGCAATAAGTATGATTGAGCTGGCAACCGAAGAATCGAACAAACGCGGCGGCGCGAAAATTGATGCTTTGCATTTAAAGCTCGGCGCGCTTTCGGGCGTAGTCAAAGACGCGCTGCTTTTTTCGTGGGAAATCGCCTGTCAGGGAACGCCGCTCGAAAGTGTGCGGCTCGAAATTGAGGAAATTCCGGTCGTCGCATTTTGTGAAAATTGCCGTGAAAATCAAAATATTACGGCGATCAATAATCTGATTTGCCCAAACTGCGAAATGCCCGCGACGGAAATCATCAGTGGACGCGAATTGATGGTGACGGCTTTGGAAATCATTTGAAGAAAAATTAGCCGCAGATTAACGCAGATAAACGCGGATTTTTAAGAATAAAGCCGAGATAAATTTTTATAATTGAATCACTCTTTTATCAGTGTTTATCTGTGCAAATCTGTGGTTTCAACTCTTCCTTTATTAATTATGACGAACACAAGATTAGTCGAAGTCCGCCAAAATGTGCTGAAACACAACGACGTTTTGGCGCGTGAATTGAGAAAAAGATTTGAAGCGGCGAATGTTTTCGTCGTCAGTCTGGTTTCGAGTCCGGGTTC
>CAXSHW010000031.1:0-7803 GCA_964237245.1 uncultured Pyrinomonadaceae bacterium | reverse complement strand
TTGGCGATTTGGAAACGGAAAATGATGCGTTGCGACTCGCCCGTGCCGAAGTTCCCGCCAAACAAATCATCACGGGAACAATCTGCCATCTCGAAGCCGCGATGGTCGAAAAATCGCTGGAAGATTGGGACTTGAACGAACTCGATTTTCTGTTCATCGAAAACGTCGGCAACCTGGTTTGCCCGTCGAGTTACGATCTCGGCGAAGCGTTGCGCGTCGTGCTGATGTCCACGACCGAAGGCGAAGACAAACCGCGCAAATACCCGACGATTTTCAATTCGGCGGATGTCGCCGTCATCACGAAAATGGATTTAGCCGAAGCCGTCGAATTCGACCGACAAGCCGCGCATTCAAGCATCGAAGCCGTGCGTCCGGGAATGCAGATTTTTGAAGTTTCATCGAAAACCGGCGCGGGAATGAATGAATGGTTGGAATTTTTAAAGAATGAAATGCAAGTAAAGAATCTTGGCTAAACTATAGGGAAATGTATATTTTTTGGAATGAAAATAAATACCTTAATAGACTTAGAAAATCTTGAAGCTAAGATTAGTTTAGAACTGAGGCGTTATGATTTAGATGAGGTTTTGATTGCTGTTCACGAAGCAAGAAATGATAAACGTGCTTTTGTCCTAGCCGGAGTTTGTTTGTTTGGTATTCGTTACTCTCTTCCTCCAATATTAAAGCGTCAAAAATCATATAGAATTGAACAAAAGAAATTTGAATATATTTGTCATTTAGTTGTCAACTATCTTTTGACTGATCCTTCAACTCTCGATTCATCGGCAAATACCGAATACAAAGGTTCGACTTTGATTTCTATTATGCTTCGGCTTGCAGGTAATCAATTTGTTTTCAATGTTGAATTTTGGGGGCAATTTGCCAGAACTCTATATCTCTATATTGAGATGCCGAAAAAATTAGAGTCCTTAAAGAATATTCCTTTTTTTGATATTGAATCATCTTTTAAAGAATTAAATAAAGTTTCTTTAGAGGAGTTTATTCACATAGGATTTGTATCATTCACAGCGGCGCACTCGATTTCAGGTATCACAGGCGGATATTTTCAAAAAGCGAAATTACAAGGATTCAAACTGCCTGACGACGAGACTATTAATCTAACATTAGATAAACTTGCCGCCGACCAGTATCAATTACGAGAGCTTTATGAGGAATGCAAACAGACAAATCGTCTTTATGCGCCTTATGATTTTAATCCTTTGCTTGTGTTTCCTTTTGTTAGACCTTGGAGAAAAAATTCAAATACAACGCTTGATGAAGACAGAATAATTGCGCCTGTTCCAAATTTAATCTTATACAGATTTTCAGAAGGAATTTATCATCAATTATTTAGCAAACATAGAGATAAATTCGCAAGATATTTTGGGTTTCTGTTTGAACATTATGTGGGAGAGATTTTAAATAACTGTGTTGAATCAAATCAAATTATTTCAGAATCCGAATTGCGGAAAACATATCCTGAAAAAAGCGGAAAAGTTCCTGATTGGATAGTTATTGAAGGCAACACCGCAACTTTTTTTGAATGTAAAGCAACCGGATTTTCTAGAAAGGCTTTAGCAACAAGTGATGAAGATGCTATTGATTATAGTGTTTCTCAGGTAAAAAAAGGACTTGTTCAACTTCACGAGTTTAAAGATGCTTGCGACAAAAAGACAAGAGGTTTAGAAAAATTAGCCGCCATTACTAAATTTAATCTTAGAGTTGTTACATACGAACCATTTTATCTAATAAATAGCACTCCTTTTAGAGATATAATTAATTCTGAAATTGAACTTGGATTGAGCAGTAAATCAATTAGTATTCAGAACTGGCATATCTTATCAACAGATGAACTTGAGAAAGTTCAACCACATATGAATTGCGGAATTCCATTTAATGAAATCATTGATAAATTAAAGACCAAAGAGTTTAACGGATTGATTGAGGAACTTCATAATGAAACTCATAAAACATTTGAAGATTCATTTTTAATGGTCAAACTAAATCAATTATTCAAAGATTTAGGATTACCTCTCTAAAATTTTCATCAATAATATAATGAAAACGCGGACACAAATACAAATCAAAGGCATTGTTCAAGGTGTCGGATTTCGCCCGTTCGTATTTGCATTTGCCGCGAAAACTCGCTGAAATTTTAGATTTGGTATATTGAAATTATTCAACATAAAAGGTTGTGCAGAATGTATATGAAATCAAGTAATTTACAACTGTTACGTTACATTTTCGGAACAATACTCGTTTTCATTTCCGTATTTTCGGCTCAAATAAAAGCGCAAACATCCGAACCTGTGCCGGTTGATTTGGAAGTTCCGTTCGCGCCGATTCCGGTCAAAGCGATGGATAAAATGAATCTCGTGTATGAACTCCACATCACGAATTTCAGTCCGGTAAGTTTCGCTTTGACGGGCGTTGAAGTTTTAGACGATGCAAGTTCGGCAGTGCTGGCAAGTTATCGTGATGCGGAAGTTGTTAAACGAATCGCGGTTTTGAAATTCGATTCCGGCGGACAGGAAAAAAATGTTATTGGCGGCGGACAGCGGGCAGTGTTTTTTTTGATGATCACCGTGGACGCGGCGAAAATGCCGACAGCTTTGCGCCATCGTTTGTTTTTCAAATCGGCGGAAAAAACAACTGATGCCGACAGTAAAGAACCGGCGAAAGAGCAAATTGTTGAAGATATGCGCGTTGCGGTTCAATCCGGCGCGCCGCTTGTTATCGGTGCGCCTTTGCGCGGAAGATGGCTGGCGGGAAACGGTTTATCAAACGACACCGGACATCGCCGTTCGATAAAAGCGATTGGCGAACACGCGCAAATCGCGCAGAGATTTGCGACCGATTGGATAAAATTGGGCGACGACGGATTGCTGGCGCGAGGCGGCGATATGTCGCAAAACGCAAATTATTACGGTTACGGCGCGGAAGCTCTGGCGGTGGCGAACGGCACGGTCGTTGAGGTCAAAGACGGCATTCCCGAGAATATTCCGCAGACGAAAAAACGCGCCGTGCCGATTACGCTCGAAACCATCGTCGGAAATTACGTTCTGCTCGACATCGGCGGCGGGCGTTACGCTTTATACGCGCATTTGCAGCCGAACGGTTTAAAGGTCAAAACGGGCGACAAAGTGAAAACCGGTCAGGTTCTCGGTTTGGTCGGCAATTCCGGCAATTCGGATTTGCCGCATCTGCATTTTCACATCGTCAACGCCGCGTCGCCGCTCGCCGCCGAAGGCGTTCCATATGTCCTGAAATCATTTGAAATGCAGGGCATTACAAAAGTGGACGCGGATTTTATCAAAAACGGTTTCAAACCCGACGCGAGCGCGGACAGCAAACGCCAAATGGAAATTCCGATTCAAAACGCCGTCGTCATTTTACCGTAGGTTTCAAGCTGACGCTCAATGAAAACACGCGCGCAAATTCAAATTAAAGGCATCGTTCAAGGTGTCGGATTTCGTCCGTTTGTGTTTGCGCTGGCTGAAAAAAACTCGCTTAAAGGTCAGGTTTTGAACAATGGAAACGGCGTTCTCGTTGATGTTGAGGGCGAACGCGAAAGTATTGAGCGGTTTATAAATTCTCTCGAAACGAATCCGCCGCCGCTTTCGATGATTGAATCGGTCACGCGTGCGGACGTGGCGGAAAAGGCGAATTTTCAGCAATTTCAAATTTTGGCGAGCGAGACGAACGGCAGTAAATTCGTGCCGGTTTCCGCTGATATGGCGACTTGCGAAGATTGTCTGCGCGAGATGTTTGACTTGCAAAATCGTCGGTTTCATTATCCGTTTATCAACTGCACGAATTGCGGTCCGCGGTTTACGATTATCGAAAATGTGCCGTATGACCGCGCGCAGACGACGATGCGCGAGTTTGCGATGTGCGATGATTGCCGCGCCGAATACGAAAATCCTCTCGACCGCAGATTTCACGCCGAACCGACTTGCTGCGCCGTTTGCGGACCGGAATTAGTTTTGATTTCAAATGAAATTGAAGTGCGGAGACGCAGAGATGCGGAGAAAAGTGAAACTGCGATTGAGCAGGCGAAAAGACTTTTGGAAAACGGTAAAATTCTCGCCGTCAAAGGAATCGGCGGTTTTCATCTGGTTTGCGACGCGCTCAATGCGGAAGCGGTCGAAACTTTGCGGCGGCGGAAATTTCGGGAAGATAAGCCGTTCGCGCTGATGGCAAATTTGCTGGAAGTGGTTGAAAAATATTGCGTTGTGTCGAAAGCGGAGAAAGAACTGCTGCTGTCGAAAGAGCGTCCGATTGTTCTGCTTGAAAAGAAAACTAACGGGCTGATGATTCCCCAATCAATCGCGCCGAAAGCGAAAAATCTAGGTTTTATGCTGCCTTACGCGCCGCTTCATTTTTTGCTTTTGGAAAATCTCGAAAAACCGCTGGTGATGACAAGCGCGAACATTTCCGACGAACCGATTTGTTACGAAGATGCCGACGCAAATGAAAGATTAAAAAATATCGCCGACTTTTTTTTATCGCACAACCGCAAAATTCATATTCGCACTGACGATTCAGTTGCGCGCGTTTTGAAAACGGAAGAAAATTGTCCACAGATAAACACAGATGAACACGGATTTGAAAAAGATAAATCCAAAATCCAAAATCCAAAATCCAAAATCCTTTTGCGTCGTTCGCGTGGGTTTGCGCCCGCGCCGATTAAAACATCTTTCAAATTTGAAAAGCAAATTCTGGCTTGCGGCGCGGAACTAAAAAATACTTTTTGTTTGACGCGCGATAATTACGCTTTTCTTTCGCATCACATCGGCGATTTGGAAAATCTGGAAACACTCAAATCTTTTAGAACCGGAATCGAGCATTTCAAACAACTTTTCAATCTCGAACCGGAAATCATCGCTTACGATCTTCATCCCGAATATCTTTCGACGAAATACGCGCTTGATTTGAACGCGAAAAAAATCGGCGTTCAGCATCATCACGCGCATATTGCGAGTTGCTTGGCTGATAACAACGCGGAAGGCGAAGTTATCGGCGTGGCGATGGACGGAACAGGTTTCGGGCTGGACGGGAAAATCTGGGGCGGTGAATTTTTTGTCGCGGATTTTAAAACGGCGGAACGAATCGCGCATCTCGAATATATTCCGCTCGTCGGCGGCGCGAAGGCGATTCGTGAACCCTGGCGCATCGCGGCGGTTTATTTGCAAAAAACTTTTGGCGACGAATTTACAAATTTGGATTTGCCGTTTGTGCGAAATTTGAATTTGCGCGAATGGAAAACTTTGAAAAGTATGATGCGGAGTGAAACTAATTGCCCGGAAACTTCGAGTATGGGCAGACTTTTCGACGCGATTTCCGCACTTTTAGATTTGCGAAATTCGGTTAATTACGAAGGTCAGGCGGCGATTGAGCTTGAAGCGATTGCGGACGATAAAGTAAATAAAAATTATGAATTCGCGCTCGATAAGAGTAGAATAATAAAAAGCGAAACAGTTATCAGAAAAGCGGTTGAAGATTTATTAAATGGAGTTTCAGCATCGGAAATTTCGGCGAAATTCCATCTGGCGATTGTTGATTTGATTGCGAAAATCGCCGTGCAGTTGAGAGACGAGAGAAATCTCAATCGCGTCGCGCTTTCAGGCGGCGTTTTCCAAAATATGTTTCTGCTTGAAAGAGCTTGCAAGTCTCTGAAAAATAAAGGTTTTGAAGTTTTAACGCATCATCGCGTGCCGACGAACGACGGCGGAATTTCGCTCGGACAAGCGGCGATTGCGAATGCGAGAATTAAAAAGTGAAGTCACAGATTTACACAGATGAAAACAAATTCAGGAAAGATAAATCAAATTTTTTATCCGGGAAAACCTGTGGTTAAAAATTTGTTTCAGGAGTTAATAAATGTGTTTAGCGATACCGGGAAAAGTGGTTGAAATTGTCAATATCGAAAACCAGCTTGCAAAGGTTGATGTCGGCGGCGTCAGGCGCAACGTCAATATCGGAATGCTCGATAATGTAATTATCGGCGATTGGGTTTTGATTCACGTCGGTTTTGCGATGACGAAAATTGACGAAAAAGAAGCTGCCGAAACGCTTCGCGTGTTGGAAGAAATCGGGCAGTATAAAGATGAATTCGAGCAATTTAAAACGACGATTCAATAATAATTTATGAGCGACGAAGCCGCAAAAGATTTTTCACGCCAGTTTTATCCGTTTCTGCACAAAGAGGAAACGAAGCTGCCGGATTTGACCGATGATTTGCGTTTTTCGCTGATGGAAAAAGTGCGTGAAGGCGTCGAAGTTCGCAGCGAGTTTTTTGAAAAAAACACGGAGCAGATTCTTGCAATGTCTCTGCGGTTGGCGAAAAGTTTTCACAACGGCGGCAAACTTTTCGTCTGCGGCAACGGCGGCTCGGCAACCGATGCGCAGCACATCGCCGTCGAATTTATGCACCCGATTACCGTCGGGCGAAAGGCGCTTCCGGCGATTTGTCTATCGAACGATATGGCGATGGTGACAGCCGTGGCGAACGATGTCGGGTTTGCGGATATTTTCACCAGACAAATTATCGCGCTGGGTAAAGCAGGCGATTGCGTAATCGGACTTTCGACGAGCGGCAATTCGGAAAATCTAATGCACGCTTTTGCGACGGCGCGAAAAATGAATTTGATGACCGCCGGTTTCGCGGGCGGCGACGGCGGCAAAATGGCGGCGGCGAACGAACGGGGCGAACTCGATTTTTGCCTGACCGTGCCGACGACAAGCATTCACCGCATACAGGAATCGCACGTCGCGCTTTATCATATTTTGTGGGATATGGTTCACAGCTTTTTGCAGAATCGCGGGCTAATGGAAGAAGGTTTTGCCCACGAAATACACGAAAGAAGCAAAAATTAAAACAAAAAGCATTCTGTTTTTTCGTATGTTTCGTGGGCAAAATCCGACTAATTGAAATAGGAGGCACTATGAAATTTATAGACGAATACCGGCAAGGCGACATCGCTAAAAAGCTCGCCGAAGAGATTGCGAAAATGACCGATCAGCCGCTCAAGATTATGGAAGTCTGCGGCGGGCATACGCATACGATTTTCAAATACGGCATCGAAGATTTATTGCCGCCGAATATCACGATGATTCACGGTCCGGGCTGTCCGGTTTGCGTGCTTCCGATTGGGCGCGTGGACGACGCGCTTTCGATTGCCCAGCGCGATGACGTAATTTTTACGACCTACGGCGACGCGATGCGCGTTCCCGGTTCAAAGACGAGTTTATTGGACGCAAAGGCTTCGGGCGCGGACGTTCGAATGGTTTATTCGCCGCTCGACGCGCTGAAAATGGCGAAGATGAATCCCGAAAAGCAAATCGTTTTTCTCGCGCTCGGCTTTGAAACTACTTCGCCTTCGACCGCGCTGACAATTCTTCAGGCGGCGAAAGACGACGTGAAAAATTTCAGTATTTTCTGCAATCACATCACGATTGTTCCCGCTCTGAAAGCGTTATTGGATTCGCCTGATTTACAGCTTGACGGATTTCTTGGTCCCGGTCACGTTTCGACCGTTATCGGCACGCGCGTTTACGAATTCGTCAACACGGAATACGGCAAACCGCTCGTCGTGTCCGGCTTTGAACCGCTCGACATTTTGCAGTCGGTTTATATGATCGTCAAACAAATCACGGAAAACCGCATCGAAATCGAAAATCAATACGGGCGCGTCGTTGAACGCAACGGCAATCAAAAAGCGCTCGAAGCGTTGTTTGAAGTCTTTGAACTGCGCGATTATTTTGAATGGCGCGGGCTTGGCTCAATCGCGCACAGCGGAATGA
>CAXSHW010000030.1:8659-41007 GCA_964237245.1 uncultured Pyrinomonadaceae bacterium | reverse complement strand
CTGTTCCGATAATGTTTACGCCGAGCCGTTTTGCCGCCAAACGCGCTTGTTTGTCGTCGGTTATCAGCAGACAATCTTTCTCGCTTGCCAGCGCGACGGCTTCGGCTTCGCCCGCGTCAACGATCATTTCAAGAGCCGCGACCAGTAAATTATTCGTTACATTTTCAACTATCAGCCAATCGAACTTGCCGCCGAATTCGCGCATCACTTTCGGCGGAATCACTACCGAATCAAAAAGCGCGGGCAAAATGTTTAATTTGCCGACGCGCTCCAAACCGATCAAACAAGTGCTGTCCGAAACCACAATTTCGCTCACAATCCGAGTTCCTCGCGCAAATCGTCGGGCGAATAATTAAAGACGGGAACATTATGTTTCCCCAAAATTTCCATAAACGCCCGTTTGGAATAACCCGCAATCCGCGCCGCCTGTCCGAGCGAAACGCGCTCGATTTCAAACAATTTAACGGCAAGCAAAATCTGCGCTTCGTCTTTCGTCATATTCGACGGCAGTTCCAATGTCAGTTCAACAGGATTTGTCATAGATTTTCACCCGCCATTATTTTAACACCGCCGGAAAAATGGCGATAACTTTTTTCGCTACGTTCGTGCCGAAACAAGATATTGTCCTCGCTTTTTACTCGCTCTAAAAACGGAAATTGAATGAATTTGCAGTTGCTTAAATTTAATAAGTTAATAACAGACGGTCTGCAATAAGTTCTTTATCTAATGTTGAACCACCCATTTGGAATCTTTTTAACATTGACACACCACAATTTACAAATAATTCCCGCTCGAAAAGACCTTTCGGAACAGGAATATCACAAATTAAATCACCTGATTTTTTTGTGCCGTCAATACTTAAGGCAACAAAAACTCCGCGTTGTTTGCAATCTGCTATTGATTCAAAAAGATTTTCTAAATCAAACGATTGTGCGCCGTAAAGAATTGACTGACTATGTGAATATGGCGGATCACAATAAACTAAATCGCCTTTTTTAGCCATAAACATAGAGAACTTATAATCTTTGTGAAGAAAGATTGTGTTTTTTGTGCGTTCGCGCCATTCGTAAACTCTTTCGGAAAAAGATTTTGGAGAAATCGGTTGGTGAACTCCGCAAGGCGTTGACATAAATCCGTCGGCTTGTCGGAATCTAATAACTCCGCCGTAACAGGAACGACTCAAAAATAATAAATCTGCGCCATTTGGATAGTTATTGTAGCTTGCCTTTATTTTTTCGTATTCTTCTTTCTTGTCGCCATTTTCAGTTTTATTCCACCTTTGCGAATACCATTCAATCAAAAGTGTCGGATTATTCTTGAGCGTTTGCCAAATCTGTATCAACGGTTTGAAAACATCTGAGGCAACCGCATTTTGGGGCGACAGCGTGCCGAGAATCGCGCCGCTTCCCAAAAACGGTTCGTAGTATGTATTAAACTGCTTTGGAAAATGTGAAACAATTTCGTGTGCAAATCTTTGCTTGTTGCCAATCCATTTCAACAGTTGAGTTTTGAAAGGCTTAACATCGCGCAAATCTCTTTCGGTTAGAAGTGATGGCTGAAATTGCATAATAGTTTTTACCATACGAATCATATTCCAATTTAGAATATGAGTCAAATAACTCTATATTTGACAAATGCCTAAATTTATCGGTTCAGCAGAACAGAACATCTTACAAAATTTACTGAAAAGGTTTCGGACTGAGGCTAATCTGAAACAATCCGAATTAGCAGAAATTCTCAATCAATCGCAATCATTTGTCAGCAAATACGAAAGCGGTGAAAGAAGATTAGACCTATTAGAGTTATGGCAAATTTGTCAGGCATTGAACATTACTTTAACAGAATTCGTTACGGAATTTGAACGGCAATTGAATGAAAGCAAATAAATTATTTCTCAATCAACCAAAACCTTTCTGGGCAAATGTGCGAAGCATCAGCCAACATCTCGGCTACACTCTGCGAGGAAAAAAGCAGATAAAAATCCCGACGATTGATGAAATGTCTTCGACAATGAAGGCACTTGGATTAACTTCAAATCATCTGATTCAAAACGGCGAAGCCACTGAATTCGGGCAATTATTAATCGCTTATTTTGAGCATCGGGCGGAAGTTTTAAATAATTTCGTTGCTCATAAATTGATGAATGTAGAAAAGGCAAAACAAACATTTGGACAGCTAAAAGCTAAATACAATCCAACTTGTCCAATTCCAATGAATAAGCAGAAAGGTGAAAAGCAAGCACCGTCATATTTCACGGGAATTATCAACATTTTAATCGAAGCCAATGCAAAAGGATTTAACTGTAATTATGATCCGAGAGAATTGACTTCATTAACTTCAAACGGTGTTCCGATTCGCACGTTGGCAAGGCGTGTTGACGGCGCATTTACAAGCACAATAAATCCGATTGCGATTTGGGAAATCAAAGAATATTACTATACAACAACTTTCGGGAGTCGCGTTGCCGACGGAGTTTATGAAACTTTGCTTGACGGACTCGAATTGGAAGAAGCCAGAGAACACGAAAATATAGATGTTAAACATTACCTGATGATTGACGACCACAATACTTGGTGGAATATGGGGCGGTCATATCTTTGCCGAATTATTGATATGTTGCATATGGGTTATGTTGACGAAGTTTTATTCGGCTATGAAGTTGTCGAAAGACTTCCCGTAATTGTTGAGGAATGGGTTGAAATTGTCAAAATGAAGGATGAACGCAAATCATAAAAATCTGCGTTCATCCTTCATCATTCACACTTCATCTCTTAAAAGAATCCCATCGCCTTTTTGTCATACGAAATCAACATATTTTTGTTGTTGCGATAATGGTCGAGCATCATTTTGTGGTTTTCGCGTCCGAAGCCGGATTTTTTGTAGCCGCCGAATGGGGCGTGTGCGGGGTAATTGTGATAGCAGTTGACCCAGACGCGACCGGCTTTGATGGCTCGCGGGACTTGGTAAAGTTGGTGCGCGTCGCGTGTCCAAACCCCTGCGCCTAAGCCGTAGAGCGTGTCATTGGCGATGGCGATTGCGTCGGCTTCGTCTTTGAAAGTCGTGATTGATGCGACCGGACCGAAGATTTCTTCCTGAAAAACGCGCATTTTATTGTGTCCTTTGATTAAAGTCGGTTCGATATAAAAACCGTCTTCAACGCCTTCGTTTTTCTGCGCCGCGCCGCCCGTCAAAACTTCCGCGCCTTCGTCTTTGCCGATTTGGATGTAATTTAAGATTTTCTCGTATTGATCTTGGCTCGCCTGCGCGCCGATCATCGTTTCCGGGTCGAGCGGATGTCCCATTTTGATCTTCTTCGTGCGTTCGACGACGCGCTCGATAAATTTATCGGCGATTGATTCCTGAACCAGAATACGTGACGGGCAAGTGCAGACTTCGCCTTGATTGAGGGCGAAAAGTGCCGCGCCTTCGAGACATTTATCGAAAAATTCGTCGTCCGCGTCCATCACGCTTTCAAAGAAAATATTCGGCGATTTGCCGCCCAATTCCAAAGTAACGGGAATCAGATTCTGCGACGCATACTGCATAATCAGCCGTCCGGTCGTCGTCTCGCCGGTGAACGCGACTTTGGCGATTCGTGGATTTGTCGCCAGCGGTTTGCCGGCTTCGGGACCAAAACCGTTGACGATATTTAAAACTCCCGGCGGCAGAATGTCCTGAATCAATTCCATCAAAACAATAATGCTCGCGGGCGTTTGCTCGGCGGGTTTGACGATGGTGCAGTTCCCGGCAGCGAGTGCGGGCGCGATTTTCCAAGTCGCCATCAAAATCGGGAAGTTCCACGGAATAATCTGCGCGACCACACCCAAAGGTTCGTGAATGTTGATCGAAACCGTGTTCGCGTCGAGTTCCGTCGCCTCGCCGGTTTCAGCGCGAATCACGCCTGCGAAATAGCGAAAATGATCAATCGCCAGCGGCAAATCCGCCGCCATCGTTTCCCGAATCGGCTTGCCGTTGTCCCAGGTTTCCGCCCGCGCCAATAATTCGAGATTTTCTTCAATTTTATCGGCGATTTTCCACAAAAGATTGCTGCGCGTCGTCGCCGAAGAATTGTTCCATTCGGGCGCGGCTTGGTGCGCCGCGTCAACCGCCAATTCAATATCGGCGGCGGTCGAACGCGCCACTTTCGTGAACGCTTTGCCGTCCACCGGCGAAATCACGTCGAAATATTCGCCGCTTTTCGGCGCGACCCATTCGCCGCCGATGAAATTGTTGTATTGTTCCTTGAATTTCGGAATGTCATAAGATTTTGCCTGCTGTGCCATAATTTTTTTTTGCTCCTTTAAAATAAATGTCGCGCCGAAAACTGTTTTCGGCGGCTGAATTAGAATTTGGTGAAGTTTATTTTAACACTTTAAGTGAAAATAGTCTGAAAAAACGGCGGGCGAGGGATCGCCTCCAAAAATTTTATGCGGACGCGCCGACGATGCCCATTTTCGCGTAAACGTCTTTCAGGGTTTCCCGCGCTATCGCCCGCGCTTTGTCCGCACCGTTTTTAAGAATTACTTTTAGATCATCGTCCGAATAATTGTTGACGCGCGCCTGAAACGGTTTGAGAAATTCGATGACGGCTTCGGCTAATTCTTTTTTGAAATCGCCGTAACCTTTGCCTTCAAAAACCGCTTCGCATTCGGCGGGCGTTTTGCCGGTCATCAATTGATAAATCGTCAACAAATTGTTGATCGCCGGACGCGATTCGTCGAATGTGATTTCAGTTCCCGAATTGGTCACGGCTTTTTTGAATTTTTTGGAAATCGTGTCCGCGTCATCCAATAAAAAAATCGAACCGTTGAGGTTTTCGTCGGATTTCGACATCTTTTTGGTCGGGTCTTGGAGCGACATAATTTTCGCGCCGACGGGCGGAATAAACGGTTCGGGAACGACGAAAGCTGCGCCGAAATCGCGGTTGAGTCGCGCGGCTAAATCGCGTGATAATTCGAGATGCTGTTTTTGATCCTGCCCGACGGGAACGAGATCGGTCTGATACAGAAGGATGTCCGAAGCCATCAAAATCGGATAAGTGAAAAGCCCGACGCTGGCGCGTTCGCCGCTTCCCTGCGACTTATCTTTGAACTGCGTCATTCGTTCGAGTTCGCCCATTCGCGCGATGCAGTTTAAAACCCACGCGAGTTCGGCGTGTTCGCTGACATCGGATTGAATAAAAATCGTCGAAACATTCGGATCAACGCCCGACGCGAGATAAATTCTGGCTAAATCGAGAGTTTTACGCCGCAAAATTTCAGGATTCTGCGGCAGTGTGACGGCGTGCAGATTAACGATGCAGAAAAAACTTTCATACTCGTTTTGCAGATCAACCCAATTTTTTAACGCGCCGAGGTAATTACCGAGGTGCAGTTCGCCCGTCGGCTGCGCGCCGCTGAAAATGCGTTTTTTCATAAATCTATTGAAGTATTGCAAGAAGCACAGCGTAAAACGGAGTGATAATCCAGCCGAAAACGCCCATATAAATCAGCGCCATCAAGATTATAAAGCCGTATTGCTCCAGAAGATTCAGAATCGGCTCAAAGCTCGCAGGCAAAAACGTCGAAAGAATTTTACTTCCGTCGAGCGGCGGAAACGGCAGTAAATTAAACACGAACAGCGAAAGATTCAAAAACATCAAATCGCCGACGAAAATCGCAATCGGATTTTGGCTTCTAAAGAAATCAACAACCGTAAATCCCTGCGTCATCAAAATTTTCGCCAGGACAATTCCGATTATCAGCAAAATCAAATTTGCCAGAACGCCCGCAATCGAAACCATCACGTTTGCCAGCTTAAAATTAGTCCAATTTCGTGGGTTAACCGGCGTCGGTTTTCCCCAGCCGATTAGCGGAATCGAACCCAACGCGCCGCCTAAAGCGCCGAAAACAAAGGAAATAATCGGAATCAGCAGCGTTCCAATCGGGTCGGTGTGCGCGATTGGATTTAAGGTTACGCGACCGAGCATAAACGCCGTGTCGTCGCCGAATTTATGCGACATCCAAGCGTGTCCGGCTTCGTGCGCCGAAATCGCCAGCAGCAGCACGACCATATAAATAACCAGATGCGCGACGAGTTGTGTAATATCAATTCCACCCATTTTCTTCTCCGTAAAATCCCAGCCGAAATAAGACGATTTCTCGTTTTGATCAATGATAAAAACAAAACTTTTCATTGTTTTTACTATCAAATTGTGCCATTCTTTCCAAACAAAACAAAATTAGAATATGAAAAAACACATTGTCTGCATTGCCAGTTTTTTCAAGGGCAACGATTTTTTTGAAGAATGCCGCGAAGCCGATTGGCGCGTAACGCTCGTTACGCGCAAAGATTTATTGGACGAGCCTTGGGCTTGGACGGCTTTGAGCGAGGTGAAAACGGTCGAGAAAAACGCCTCGACCGAAGATTATATTCGCGCCGTGACAAATCTCGCGGGAAGTTATCCGATTGACCGAATCGTCGGCATTGACGAATTTGACGTTTTGACGGCGGCAAAAGCGCGAGAACATTTACAAATCGAAGGAATGAGCAGCAGTTTCGCTTTGCGTTTCCGCGACAAACTGCGAATGCGGCGGATTGCTCACGCGGCGAAAATTCCGTGTCCCGAATTTACCGGCGTTTTTAATCCGAACGAAATAAACGATTTTCTTGAAAACGTTCCCGCGCCCTGGATTATCAAACCGCGCACGGAAGTCAATGCTTTCGGAATAAAAAAATGCGAAACCAAAGATGAAGTCTGGCAATCTTTAATCGGCTTTGACTCAAGAAATACGTGGCGCGACCACCCTTCGCAATTTTTGATTGAACGATTCGTCGAAGGTCGGGTTTTTCACGTTGATTCGATAATCGAAAACGGCAAAGTCATCGCGGCGGGCGTGAGCGGTTACGGCGAAACGCCGCTGAAAGTTTCGCACGGCGGCGGAGTTTTCACGACATCAATTTTATCTTACAAATCCGGCGAGCGAAAAGAATTGGAACGGTTAAACAAACGACTTGTCAAAGCGTTTGAATACGAGCGCGGCGTAGCGCACGCCGAATTTTTGCAAAGCGCGGCGACCGGAAAGTTTTTTTTGCTGGAAGTCGCGGCTCGCGTCGGCGGCGCGTATATCGCCGATGTTTTGGACGCGGCGAGCGGATTTAATCTGTGGCGAGAATGGGCGAAACTGGAAATGGCGGACGAAAAAAAATCTTACAAATCGCCGAAACTTCGCAAGGAATACGCCGGAATAACGCTTGCGCTGGCAAACGAAGACCAGCCGGACACATCTGCTTACACTGACGCGGAAATTATCTACCGCATTCCAAAACCGAACCACATCGGGTTGATTTTTCATTCGCCGAAACACGAAAGAATCGAAGAATTGCTTGACGTTTACACCGAACGAATCACGCGCGATTTTCTCGCCGTCGCGCCGACCAAAGAAAGATACGACGATTGAAACGAGTGAAAAGTGAAAAACGAAAAGTGAAAAACTAAATTCCTTCATTTTTCATTTTTCATTTTTCATTTTTCACTTTTTTATGGAAACGCCCGCCGCTTTAGAACATCATTTGGGAGATTATTTTTCCGAACTGCTCGAATTTGAATCAACCTTGGAACTCGACAAATCAATTGTTTACCGAAAAATCAAACCTGAAATTGACAGAATCTTAAACGCCGTCGTCGGGGAAAATTTCGCACCGGAAACTTTTGAAACTAGCGAAATGATTCACGCGCTTGCGTGGAATATCGAACGCGGAAATCAATTTGCGGGAATTGTCGAAGCCTTGAAAAATCACGCTGATTTGAAAGACAAAGATTTGCTGCTTTTGACCGAACTCGATTACGGAATGGCGCGAAGCGGAAATCGTTTTGTCGCGCGTGATTTAGCAAAAGAATTGAATCTGAATTATGCTTTCGCGCCGTGTTATATCGCATTGCAAAAGGGAAGCGGCGTCGAAGCCGATGTCGCGGGCGAAAATACGAAATCTCTGCACGGCGTCGCGCTGTTTTCAAAATTTCCGATGCGAAACGCGCACACCGTCGCGCTTCCGAACGGCAAAGATAAAATGTGGGGCAAAGAAAAACGACTCGGACACCTTCGCGCTTTGATCTCCGACATCGAACATCCGGCAGGAAATTTTCGCGCCGTAACCGTTCATCTCGACGCGCATTCATCGAGAAAACATCGTCGTTTGCAAATGAAAATCGTGCTTGACCATCTGGAAACTTTGCCGAAACTGCCGACACTCATCGGCGGCGATTGGAACACAACAACTTACAACGCGCAAACTGCGAATCGGGCGATTTTAGGATATTTTCGCCGCGTGGCGATGGGCGTCAAAAATGTCGTCAAAAATCATTATCCGCATCCAGACCGTTATTTTGAAAAGAGTTTATTCGGCGAATTAGAAACGCGCGGCTACGATTATAAAAATCTCAACGAAATCGGCGCGGGAACGCTGCATTACGACGTGGAAAACGCCGCTTATAACACGAATTTGAGCGATTGGGTGCCGCAATGGTGTTTTCCGTTTATCTTTTGGGCGGCGCGTCGAGTCGGCGGGCGCGTGTCGGCGCGGCTCGATTGGTTTGCGGGAAAGGGAATTGAAGTTCGCCGCGAACCGAAAACCGTCGGAAATTTAGCGGACGCCGAAAATGTTCCATTGTCCGACCACGACGCCATCACTTTGGACTTTGCTCCGTCGAAAAGATAAGATTGAGCAACGCGCCAAACGCGAAACAATGCCGGAAAAATTTCTGCGACTAATTTTTGAGTTTTCGCGTTTGATAACATATACAATTTCAGGAGAGAAAATGCCAGAAGTAGCTTTTTGTCAGACACTTAGTTTTAACGCCGATAACTTTGAATACGAAACCGTCGGAAATGAAAACGGCAACGCGACGATGATAAAATTTCCGATTGACCAAACCCGTTACAGCGCGGGCGATGTCGTTGTCGTTTTGTCCGGCGACGAAATAACTTTTCACGGCATCATCGGAAAAATTGATGACGGTTTCGCGTTCGCTTACGACCCGAAAGGTTCGCTGCTTCCGGCAACTGTGCAGTAGAGAGTTTTCAGTTTTTGGTTCTGACTGCAAATTTTGAGTTTGAAATTCCAAATTACAATTAAACTTGACACTTTAGCGCAAGATTTTTATTATCAAATTTCGTCGCCTTTGGGGTAGTAGCTCAGTTTGGCAGAGCGCTGCGTTCGCAATGCAGAGGTCAGGAGTTCGACCCTCCTCTACTCCACCAATAAACATCGAAGTTATAAGGTAAGCCCGACAGCTTGCCTTTTTCCTTTTTTGGCTGACTTGCTCAAAATTTGTTTGTCGGTTTCGATTTGAGTCAATTTTTGGACGGCTTCACGCTTGGCTTTGTCAGTCGCGTGTGAATAGCGTTTTGTCATTCTTATATCAGAATGTCCTAATAATTCTGCTATAACTGACAAAGGAATTCCGGCATCAGCAAGACGAGTGGCGAAAGTATGCCGCAAATCGTGAAAATGCAAATTGTAAATCTTCGCATCTTCGAGAGCGTTGCGAAAACCTTTTTTCAAATCAATCAACTTTCCGTTTGTTCTAGGACTTGAAAAGACGAATTCGTTGGTTTTTGGCATATTTTCAAGCATTTGGCGGATTGTATCATTCATTGGAATTACTCTGTCTTTGCCTGTTTTGGTCTGACGAACGTTTAAAACATTTCGATTTAAATCAGCGTCAAACCAAGTAAGATTGAAAATTTCGCCGCGCCTCATTCCTGTATTGACTGCAAAAATAACGATGTTTTTAGTTAGCTCGTTATCTGTTAGTTCGGCAAGCAATCGTTTTTCTTCATCTTCGGACAAATACCTTACTCTTTGATTGTCGGCTCGTAACGGTTTTACTCTCTGACACGGATTGTAGAACAAAATTTCATACTCGACCGCCAAAGAAAAGATGCGCGATAAAATTGCAAGTTCACGGTTGACCGTCGAAGGTTTTAGAATTTTATCGTAACGAGAAACGGTAGTTGAATGATGCAGCTTGAATTTTTCAATGTCCGATGCCTTTATTTCTTTCAGAGTCTTTCCGGCGAAAAACTCGCAAAAGATTTTAGACATTCTTAAATCTCGGTCATAACTTTTTTTGTTGAGCTTTGAAAACGGCAAAAATTGTTCGTTCACAAAATCAGAAAAAAGAATTTCCTTCACTTCCGGCACAGCTTCCGGCTGCGGATTGTATTTTTCATTAAATTGTCGGTCAAAATCAGCTTGAGCAATAATTTTGGCTTGCTGCTGATTTCTTGCTCTGACAATTCGCCGTGTTTGTTTCCCGTCAAACCGGAAACTATAACGCCAACTATTACCAATTTTTTTAAGATTGAATTGCATAGATTTTTCTCCGTGAAACACAACCTTTTGAAAGCAATCATTACTTTATCACTGTCAGATTGGCTTTTTTTACGTTTGGTTTGTTTTTCGATATGAGAATTTGAGAATCGTTGCGAATAGCTTCCAACAATTCTAGACGGTCAAAACGCAGACAAGTTCCGGCTTTGAAAGACGGTATCTTTCCAGATTCTGCCCAACTGTAAATTGTTTTTACTTTCACTCTCAGTAATTCCGCCGCTTCTTCGACTGTCAAAAGATTACGGCTCGGAAGGGTAACAAATCTGTTACCCTCTAATTCATTCAAAGGTTGGTTTATAACCTTTTCCGGCTGTGAGTTAATCAAATCGTCTTTGATGATAGAAAAGGCTTGACAAAAGAATATCATTGCTTCACGTGCAATGCGTGATGCGCTCTGTTCTGCCAGACTCGCTAATTCTTCAGCTTTTTCGGAATTCATTTTAACCGGATGTATCGGCATTTTTGCCGATGCCTGCCGGTAAAAGTGTGACTGACCGGCTTTAATTTTCAAGATTGTTATTTCGACGGCGAATCACACTTTGATTTACCAACAATCAATTTATCGGTTGAAGCTCGCCATTTTTAACTTTTCTTTCAATTTCTAATATTTGTCTGCCGTCAAAAGATTTCTCTCCGCACTTTTGGCAAGTTCGGGTTTTAATATCCTTTATTTCATATTTTTTACCCAAGAAATGAAGAATATGCGTTTCTTGAGTAATCAGTTCTGGATAATCTTCACAATGTAAGGAAGCATCGTTTTGTTTTAATTTCATAAAATTTCGGAAGGGTAACAGATTTGTTACCCTCTGTTCCATCGAAAGTAGCAATTGAAACTTAATCAGACTGTTTCAGACAGACAGTAAAAATGTGTCTGTCTTTGCCTGTCTGAAATGAGTAATCCGCGCAAGTTTTGAAAAAATCAAAGCCCAGTCACACTTTGACAGAAACGAACACTTGAGAACTTTGACACTTCGCCTTTGTTCCTAAGTTTTCGTTTTTGTAAATGTGACTGCTCGATATAAATTTTGCCGCTGAAGCATCGGCAAAATCACCGATGCGCGATCAACGTCCAATCACAATCAACCTATTCATTAAACCGAAACGCCTGCTTTCATTCCTGATTTTTCTTGCTCTGACGGATAACGCATCACACTTTGAGCAATCTTTTCAACTTCCCAACTATTCATTGGCGGAACGCATCGGCGCATATTAACTTCGTGTAATGTTTTTGAAATCTCCGAAAGACTTGCGCCTTTGCCTCGCATTGAACATCCTATTTTGCAAAGTGTGCCATTTCGCGCATTTCCCATTCCATCATTCCCGATTCCTTTATCAGTGTGTTCATAAATTAGAAGAGGAATTTTTTTCTTTGGGCTTTTATTTATATCTGTTGCGGTTAATTGCTTAGAATCGCTGGATGCGATGTTTTGAGTTGTTCTTTGATTTTCAATATCAATCAATTTCTCTTTCAAATGTTCCGGCAAAGAACAAGGATTTGCTTCATTCATCCAAGAATAGCGATTGCCGTTGCGGTGCAGACTCGGCGCGGCGACGACAAAGCCGTTTTCGCCGCGAATGTCTAAACCGTATCCAAGTTCCTGAACTGAATTTTTGATTGTTAATTCTTCAACGGATTCAAAGAAAAGATGAAATCCGTTTCCGGTCTGAGCGGCTAAAGTTTCGGGTAATCCTGTGTTTTCAAAAAGTTCTAACAAGCTGTCATCGCCGCCTTTGCCGGTGTCCGCGTCCAGAACAATCAAATTTGACGCTTTTCCGGTTGCGATGCCAATGTTTGCGCCTTTCCATTTATCCCACCAATTTATGATTTGTTCATCATTTGTAGTTGCTGCTTTTTGCCATTCCAAAATTCTCGGATGTTTTCCGGCATTTGTGCAACTCTCGCCTTGTTTGCACGAGCAGCCTTTTTCAGTCGGCTCATAGACGGGAAACACGCGAAAACCTTTCTCTGCCAAGTCCAAAGCCTCTTGCATCATATTTGGTTCATTAAGTTGGCTTGATTCAATCTGTAAACCGTCAGTTTCCGGCGTTTGCGGCATCTCTGATTCATTTTCAGTCGAACAGGCAAGGCTTACGACCTCTGAAAAGTCTAAAGGCTTTTTATCGCTGTTTTCCGGCAATTGTGATTTGACAGTTTCGGCGCGGCGCGTAACGCGGTTTATATGATGTTCAACAAAAGATTTGACATCGCCGCCGTTTTCAATAGCTCTCTCAAGCGCACGCGCGAAAGCGTTCAAAGAAAGACTCATTTCTCTCTGAATATAAAGGCTGTCATCTAAAGGCATCGAAGAATTTTTTTTATCGCAGTTTTCTTTCGGCGTGTCGGGCAAGAGCAAAGCGACTCTTTCGGATTCTTCCTGCAAAATCATTTTGAACTTTGAAGGTTCGATATTTTCAGTTCTCATCCGGTCTTGAGTTCGGCGCATCGCCCAATTTGCCAACTCGGTCAAATTGTCAACATACTGCGTCCTTTTATGCTCGAAGCCGCCGCCGCGAATAACTGTAAAAATCATTTTGCCGACGCGCTTTTGTTCGATTTCTAGAACATTCAGCATTCTTTGGACGCGCCTTTGTTTTCCTTCCGGTTTGACTTCTTTGCCGTGTTCGAGGTCAAGCCGTCTGGCTAAATTCAAATGCGAACATTCAAACTCTTTCCGCCCGCCCGCTGCGCCCTGCAAAGCGTCAATCAAGGCTCTGAATTTGATTGTATAAAAGCCGAGCGATTGCAAGATGAAGCTCACCGCGTCCAAAGTTAAAGCAAAGTTTTTCTTTTGCTGGTTTATTATCGTTTCTTCATTAGTCATAAATTTCACCTTTTAAGCTGCTTTTCGCGTTAAATTCGATTTCTGGCAAGTGCAGTTTTTTTGCATTGATTCGATTAACTTTCTTTGTCGGTCAAGTGTCTCTGACAGTAATTTTGTCATTTGCTCAAAACCTTTTATTCTGCGTTTCAAGACTCTAACCTCTTCGATTGGTGAAGAGATAGAATTAACGTCGTAAAACTTTCGTTTCATAATTTCACCTCACAAATTTTCTTTACCGAAAAATAAAAAACATCGGCAAATTTTCTAGCCGATGCGCCCGTTTTGTGATATGATTTCATCACGTCGCCGGTGCGAACGGCGGTTTGTCCGAATCAAATCGGACGGTTCAAAGCGGTGCTGGAACATCGCTTTTTTTTCTTTATGCAGGCTTGCTCGTGTTCTAGTTCGTCAAAACATCACACGGCAAGCCTTTTCAATTGCTACTTCTAAAAAACAAAAAATAAATTCCAAGTCCACCCAAAACTAATTCGGTTGTCGAAAGTCCGAATGGTAAAGAGCTTGTTTGTTGGGTCGTCGTCTGTAAAGCGGTTTGTCTGCTCGCATCCGCCGCGTCCGCCAATTGCTTGCTCTGCGCTGCAAGCTGCGCGGCTTGCGTTTTAAATCCGGCTAAGGCTTCGCCGTCTTTACCGTTTTTCGCTTGGTAAAACTCCGAACTGTCCGAAAGAATTGAAACAAGTTTGTCGGCTGCCGAGTAAGCGTCCGATTTGGTATAACTCGCGTCCGACTGAATTTTTTGATTGAGTGTGTCGAAAGCCGAAATTACTTGCTGTCCTTTTGCCTGAATCGCCGCTAATCCTTTAGCTTGCTGTCCGTTTCCACTGCCATTTCCGAACATTCCGAGCAATCCGCCAGCTACGCTGCCCGCCGCCGTCAACGTGCTGGTTAGAGTCTTTGCCGCCGATGCCGACAAACCACCCGTGAACGGCGCGGCAATCGCGCCCGCGAGCGGCAAAGCGACTTGTCCGAGTTTACTGAAAAAACTGCCGATTCCGCCTAGTTCATCGCTTATCTGCGCTATGAAAACATCGCCATTCGGCGTAACGAGAAATTGATTGACAAAATCGCGCGGATTAAGATTCTCGATTGAATTTACAAGGCGAATAATAATGTGGTTCATTTATCAAAATTCCTTGCTGACTGCTTTGACGAGTTGCTTTGAAAAAGCAAATACAAGCGCATTGTTCCGGCTAATGTTACGGTTCTCATAATAGATTTTAAGATAGTTCACTACATAGAAAATACATAGGTTTCAACATAAGATTTTTCTTACGGAAAAAACTGCACGTGCTTTCACAGGATAAAGCAAGTTTTTTGCACGTTTGATACACAATTTCCACACGAATTGTCAGAAACATTTATCAAAAATTGTTGAAACACTGCAATTTCACTAAAATTTTGCTCGAAAAAATGCCGTTTTAATTGTCGAAACTTTGAAAAATCAGTAGAAAGTAATTTCAAATGAATTAAAATTACTTTCTACTAACGCATCGGTTTTCCGAAACGTCCCGCAAAGACATCTTCAAACTTTATGCTTCGTCATCTTCGACAACTTCACCGTCAATTTCGTCGGCTTCCTGGTCGTCGTTTTCAAGTTCTAAATACTCGTTGACATCATCGGTCAATGAGTCGCCATAAACATTTGCCAGCGTTTCACGCACCGAATCTAAAGTTTCCTGCAATCCGACGCGGCTGCTGTCCGTCTGGTCAATTTCCGCAACGACGGCGACCGTCGCTTCTTCAAATTCCGAAACTCTGTCTCTTAAGTCTTTTAATTGTGTTGCCATTATGAAAAATCTCCATTTATAAAATTTGACGGTTTATCTTCAAAATGAAGTTTCCACGTCAAATAACAGCAAACCACAAAAAATGAAATGGACATAGCACCGTCTAAAAGTAGACGAAGCCCGTCTACTTTTTCCTAAGTTCTAATCGCACTCGCCTCCATTCACGGTTTATTTTAATTGTAGACTTAGTGCGAAATCGGTTGGTATTATCGTATAAAATTCTTTTAATCCTTTCAGTCTTCTCCAAGCCGGTAAGATTGGAAAGAATCAACTTATCTTTTTTAATAAAGTAAATAACTCTGTAGCCACTAATCAAAGGATTAGGTTCTCTTCCTTTGCACTCCACAGCCGAGCATCCTTCGTCCATACACTCTTCAAACATTGCTACAATTAACTGCCTTTCTCTGCTTTCCTTGTCATCTTTATTAATCTCATAACCAAGTTTTTTTTCAGTGTAAGAAAGAAAATCGTGCTTTAGTATTGATAAAAAAAATGTCGTTTCATACATTCTTTCTGAATAAACACAATGCTCATAAAAACTTTGAACTAATGGGTCTTTATATTTTCTTGTTACACAATCTTTTACAAGAATGTCTCCTATTACCCAGAGCATCGAATACTGCTTTAATGACTTCCTCAATATCCTTTTATTTTTCCTCCATATTGGACTCCACCATAACGAAGAAGTGCCGAGTTCTTTTATTAAATTTGAATTAGACAATTGGTTTCTAAATTGAAAAAGTTCTTTATATAATTGCGGATAGTATTTTTCAGGTTCATTAATTTTTTCGTGAGTCAACCTTATCTTTTCTATCATTTCTTTAAGAGTGTTTTTACCAGGTTTTGAAGGTCTTCCGCTTGCACCCTTTTCTAAATTTTCCACGTCTTCCCGCCTTAAAAGTCTTTTTTTGCCCTTCAAAATAGGTCTTAAACGATTACGGTTTACATAATCAGTAATTGCTTGTGGGGTAACTTCTTTAATTCGTGCGGCTTCCGAAAATGTAACTAGGTCTTCATTCTCTTCATTCATACTTTTTATTACTTGAAACTACTTGAAACTTTTCAAGTAGTTTCAAGTAGTTTTGGGAAAAAGTAAAACAAAAAATCGTAGCTTGCTCGCCCCCAATTTTTATTTACCGGCTCGTTTTCCTTCCAGAACGTATCTTTTAATGCCGTTGTTATAAAGCGTCTTTAAAGATATTCCTAACTTCATTGCGACGTGCGGCAAAGTTCTAGTTTCAGCCAGCTTTACGGCTTCAATCAAAATATCTTCGCTGATTCGCGGTCTGCCTCTCGGCATCGGTTTTTTGTTCTTATTGATTTCCGCCGCTTTTAATTTCCGCCGCTTCTGCTTTAATTCTGACAATTCACACTCTTTACACTCAATTTGTTTATTGAGTTCCGCTAGATTCTTCTCGTAATTCATTGAGAATTACTTTAGAGTTGAATCTATTTTTATTCAATAGCCTAAATCTTTAAAGTGTTGATTCTAAAAAGCGAAAACTAGGAATCAATGCTTTTCGCAAGTTTTCGTTGGTTTTCGTTTTTGCTGTTCTTCGACAAATCCTAGATTCGCTGCTACGGTGAAAAATAGTTTTTTTAAATAGTAACGACGCTTTCTAAATAATTTTTTGAAATACAATTCTTTTTTGTAAGGATTCTGTTCCACACGAATATAATGCGTTGCCTCTGGATTTTGGTTTTTTCTTTTGAGAGATTTTCTTTCCGTCCTTCTTCGCTCAATTTTTTCTTTGGTAAGTTTTTTTGTAACAAACATAATTTTCACTCCTATATGAAAGATTTATTAACTATTTAACATAATCAACAATAAATATCAAATAACTATTTAAGTTGATAAACATTTTATTTAATGATAAAAATTAGGCTAATGAAACTGCTTCCAACAAAAGATGTTGCAAAAGCTTTGGGATTAAGCGTCCAGCGCATTCACGCTCTAATTAACTCCGGTCGTCTTCCGGCACAAAAAATCGGACGTGATTATTTGATTAACGAGAAGGACTTGGAACTTGTCCGCGAAAGAAAAGCTGGTCGTCCGAAGAAGGATAAAAGCAGTTAATAAATTTTATTGTTTAATCTCTAAATCAGAATTTTTTGGAACGATATTCGACAAAGTAGAGAGTTTTTACAATGGCATATTCTCAACAAAACGTTTCCGAATTATTTAAGAAAACTCTTGATATTCACGGATACGGATTTCATTACAGCGTAATGCGCCGCGTAGATGAATTAATAGGCTCGGCACAAACTGAATGGCGACTTTACGGCGCAGAATTTCCGGTTATAAATAAAAATGAAACAACTCACGTTGACTTTGTTTTGCAGCACGAAAAAGCCAATGCTTTTATCATTGGCGAGTGCAAACGCGCTGACCCTGCGAAAGCTAATTGGTGTTTTGTTAAGACTCCCTATACTTGGAACGACTCAAGAGAAAACTATATTCAACTCGACAAACTTATTAAAATTAAGGATACGGATGGAAGAGAAACTATTTGTCTCAATACATCTGTTGCTCGAATCGAAAGAAAATTTGCCAATCTCGGAATAGAAATTAAAACTGGTCAGACTGGCGACGGTTTAGCTATTTCCCAGAAGTCTGCTATCAATAGTGCTGTAACTCAAGTTTCAAGAGGAACGAGCGGTTTCTTAAATTATTTCAAGGAAAAATATGTTGGTGAATTTTCGGATAGTATGTTTCCCTTTAGGTTTATTCCGGTTATTTTCACTACGGCTACGCTCTGGGTATCTGATGCAGATTTAGGAATTGCTGATTTGCAGACAGGAATTTTACCGAATGATTCCATAAAGGCGAAACAAGTTGATTGGATATGGTTTAATCATAATCGTTCGTTTATGCTTGCCCCGAATTCAAATTTAGCGCCTACAGACAAGTATTTATCGCCGGAGTATTACGAGTTTGTGCGCTCGGTTGCTATTGTTTCTGCTTCTGGAATTGATAATTTTTTCAAAGCAAACTTGTATCAGTGGCTAAAAGAATCTGATTCTTTTAGTTAATACCACTTGTTTGTTTAGTCAAAGGGTCGCATCAAAGAGAGAAAATAGTGGTAAAAGAGTATATGGAACAAAATCAGACTGTTTTTTATAATTCAACCAATATGGGACAAATTATCATTGATTTACCAAGACGCATTAAACGCCGTTACCGTCTGGACAACGCAGAACTGGAATCTGCTATTCTGGCGATACTCGAACACGACGCTCTGCCAGTCAAAGAAAATCCGGTTAAATTAACAGCCGAAGATGCCGCAGACGTTCGCGCCGCTCAAGCCGCCAAAGAAGAATATCTGCGAACCGGCGAAAGCTATTCGGTTGATGAGCTTCGCGCCGAATTTAATTTATGAGTCCCTGACTTGCTCAAGAAATGCTTGGAATGTAGCCTATCCGATAGGAACAAATGGAAAAGAAAAAGCCTTAATTGAATAAGGCTCACTTTCAAAAGGTCGGTTGATTAAAGTTTTAGAATGTGGCGGAACGTAGCGGAAGCCAAAATATAGTAAAAATCGCTTTCGCAATGCAGAGGTCAGGAGTTCGACCCTCCTCTACTCCACCATTTATTTTCATTGACTTAGAGCCGTTTGTTGAAACGGCTTTTCTATTTGATTCCGCATTCACCAATTTTTAATATGTTCTCAATGTGCGTTGATTATTAAAAACCTTGCCATAAAGGTTAAGGTCGCAGTGAGTTTGATTTTCCTCTTCTTGACCAATGAATTCAATAGTTTAAGGCAAGTTCGCGGGCTTGCCTTTTACTTTTCCCATCAAAACATAGTGACAAATTTTATCGCTTCGGAAATTTAAAAGTCTTAATGATAGTTTTTAAGATGCTTCGGGGCGTTTATAGATGAAACTAAAAATACTGTTTTTAGAGCATATTTTATTTGTAAAAAGGAGAGAATAAAATGAACAGGCAAGGTAAATCCGAAGACAAAACAGCCGCCGCTTCGAGCGATCTTGAAAAGGCTGCCGGTGCGAAAAAGCCATCAAAACCGGGACCTATAAGAGCTAAAATCGAAGCGTTTTCGGAAAAGGTCGAGCGTGAAGGCGCTAAAGGCGAAAGCGGCAAGGCGCTGAGGGAAAAAGCGGTAGCTCTTATCTTGAAAAACGCGGGTTCTCAAGAGTGGGAAGACTATATGAAACTTTTCGGTTTTAGCCATAGTGAATTGAAAAAACTTATGCCGGACAAGAAAAGCACTAAAAAAAATGTCGCGCTCGCATATCTGGTCGGAAACGGTCCTTGCGGCGCAGCTTCTACCGATTCACCGATGTATGCTCTGATGTTCGGAGTTACCGACACTCTCGATAAATCGTAATTTTAAGAGCTGAAATAACGAAATTGATTTATTTGAGCGACGCAAAAACTCATTTATTGAAGGCAATCGTCTCGTTTCTATGAACAATGTTGAGTTAAAAATCAATCCGCGAACTGCTTTAAAGTCTCAACTGTTCAAACAAACCGATGTATTTGAGAAAATTTCCTCACATACTCTGCATTATTCAAAACTCTGCTCCGAATTTTTGCCGCTCGTTGATAACGATTCAATTTGGAGACACAGCCGCCGGTTCGGAAAGTTATTACCGGAACAAGGTTGGAAACTTCACGTTTCGGCGACAATTCTCACTGCAAACGAAGTTCTCGAAAAAGTAGCGCCTTTTCTGCAAAAGATGAAGGTTCGTTTTAAAGCGCCCGCCTCGCTTGCAGATCTAAAAAATTTGAATGCCGGAACGATTCACGGTTATTCGCAAGTCGGTAAGTTTATAACCGTCTATCCTTCGACTGATAATGAAGCGGTTTCGCTCGCCGAGCGTCTGCATCAATTAACCTCGCGGTTTCCGTCCGCGCCAAGTGTGCCTTTTGATTTCAGATACAAACCGGAAAGCTGTATTTATTACCGTTACGGTTCGTTTAAAAAACGGCAGATTGAAAATGCGGACGGCTCGCAGACGCTTCTTATACGCAATTTATCGGGAAATCTGGTGCCGGATTTACGCGACGCTAAAGATTGCGGAAAACCGGAATGGGTAACTAACCCGTTTCCCACATTTACGGAACGAAATAAATTCTCCGCTCCGCTGGAGCATACTTTTAAAATTTTTCGAGCATTGTCGCAGCGCGGAAAAGGCGGCGTTTATCAAGCCGTAGATTTTAGCGTTACTCCGCCGCGACTATGTATCGTGAAAGAGGGAAGGCGCGGCGCCGAAATTGATTGGGACGAGCGCGACGGTTTCATTCGCGTCCGCCACGAAGAGAAAATCCTTGATAATTTAAAGTCGTCGGGAATTAAAGCTCCGCAATTATACGCTTCGTTTGAGACGGAAAACAGTTTTTATATAGTTACGGAATTTATCGAAGGCAAGAGTTTACAGGAACTGCTTGAAGAGAGTAAAAGACGTCTTTCAATTTCGCAAATTATTCGTTTCGGTCTCGAAGCCGCGAGAATTTTAACCCGAATTCATTCAGTCGGATTAATATGGCGCGACTTAAAACCGGCAAATTTGATTATAATAAAAGACGGAACGCTTAGACCGATTGATTTTGAAGGCGCTTGTCAGATTCGGAAACCGGATTTGCTGCCGTGGGGAACGCGATTTTATATGCCGCCCGAAACGCGCCGAAACTCACGCGAATACTCGAAAACTTCGGCGGATTTGTTTGCTCTCGGCTCAATGCTGTATTTTTTAATCGAAGGAAAACAGTTGGAAATGTCCGAAAATCCGGCAGATTTTAAAATAACGCGGCGAAATGTGCCGCTTGAGCTGAATGAAATCGTCGGTCAATTGCTCGATTTAAACTCGAACCGACGACCTGACGCCGGCACGGTGTTCCAAAAACTCCAATTTTTATTATCCCGGATATTATAAATTTGCGGCTGAGTTTAGCTCGACAGACAAGTTTTTTAACAAAAACGAAAATTAATTATCAAGATTCATCCGATGAAGTATATTCTGAAATCGAGAGTCAGAGCGCAAATCATCGTAGAGCGGTTCTACTCTTATAGTGCTTAACGTAGAGAGATGCTGCTGATAAGCCTTCTCCAGCCACTCGATAGCTTTATCATTGTCTCCCAATCCGATAAAAACAATGGATTTTTCTTGCGGCGGAATAGGATTTTCTTTTGATTCGTCGTCCATTTCCGCGATAATTCGTCGCGCTTCATTCGTTCTTTTCAATTTGCCGTATGTGTAACCGAGCGCGGAGGCGGATAATTCTTTTTCATTGCCGGAATAATAAAGCTGTTCAAAAATCTCAAGCGCTTCCGCATACATTTTTTTTTGCAGATAGACCAATCCGAGCAGATATTTGGCTTTGACGTTTTTCGGTTCTTTTTGAACGATTTTATTATAATATTGAAGCGCTTCGTTATAACGCCGACCCATGTATAAAATTCTCCCGACCATTGTGTTTGTGTAGGGCGTAAGCGGCTCAATATCTTTAGCCTTTCTTGCTTCGATTAAGGCTTCGTCGGTTCGTCCCATCGTTGCCAGAAATTCGGAATACCAGTAACGCGCCTGAGCTGAATCGGCGTTAAGTTCAATAGACTTTTTAAATTCAGTCTCGGCATCTTTCCAGTTATATTCATATTTCCCCAAAACTACCGCCATTGCGGCGTGCGACTCCGCTAATTTATTGTCAAGCAGTAATGCCTCTCTAGCGGCTGCGCGGGCTTTCGGCATCGCTTCATCGGTCGGAGTCGAACCATACGCCGGACCGCTTGAAACTACATAGGCATTTGCTAACCCGGCGTATGCCTGCGCGTTTAACGGGTTTAGATTGATTGCCTGGGTAAAAGCGTCAATCGCTTTTTGTATATTTTCTTTATTCCTGTTTCCCCAGTAATATCGCCCCAGATTATAAAACTTATCCGCTTGGTTTTTTTGTTCGGCGGATATTTCCAAAGTTTCGCTGGCGGCGGAAAGTGCGGCTAAATTATCAGGTTTTGATTTTTCTAAATAATTATTGATGCTTAACGTCAGCAGCGCGAATAAAAATAAGCCGAAAGCCCAGATTAGTTTTCTATCAAACTTCGGCAGTTTTACTTTTGTTTTATTCAAAGCGGGATTTTGAAAATCCAATAGCATCTCGCTGACCGATTGATAGCGATGTTCTTTATTTTTTTCAAGGCATTTATAAATCAGAGATTCGATGCCGGGCGGAAAGTCTGGAGAAACCTTTAACGTCGGCGCGGCGGTTAAAATTGCGGAAATTGTTTCGGCATCGCTCTTGCGGTCAAACGGACGTTCGCCCGCGACAAGCTCAAACAGAAGCGTTCCGAGACTAAAGATGTCGCTGCGAAAATCGAGTTTTTCGCCGCGCAATTGTTCGGGCGACATATAGCAAATCGTCCCGGCAATCAATCCGCTCTGCGAAGCCTGACTCAGCGCTTCGTTGAAGTTATTCGCGGATTTTGTATGAATAAACTTGGCGAGTCCGAAATCAAGCACTTTTACTTGTCCGCGCGGAGTTACCATAATATTGCCCGGTTTTATATCACGATGGATAATTCCGTGCGCGTGCGCCATCGCCATCGCCTCTAAAATTTGCTGCGAGATTGAAAGAACATTCGCCGGACTGATTGCGCGTTCGGCAATTAACGCGGACAAACTTTGCCCTTCGATGTATTGCATCACGATAAAATTAAAATTTCCGACTTCCTCGAATCCATAGACGGCGCAAATATTCGGATGGTCGAGCATTGCCGAAGCGCGGGCTTCTTTTATCAACTGTCTTTTCGCCCATTTATCGTCAACCAGAGCGGGAGAAAGAAATTTCAGCGCGACTTTGCGCTTAAGGCGCGTATCTTCAGCCAGATATACTTCGCCCATTCCGCCCGAGCCGAGCTTTTTTTCAATCAGATAAGAGCCGACGGTTTTTCCGGTGAGCGAAGACTCGCAGTTTCTTCCCATCAAGCCGATTCCCATTTCAAAAATCGGTTTTTCAAAAAGTTCGTCCTTCGTGTTCAGAGACGCCAGCAGAGATTCGACTTCGCGGCGCAGCAAGTCATCGTTCGCGCAACTGCGACTGAGATAGTCGCTCCGCTCTTGAACGTTTAAGTCAAGCGCGGTGTGAAAAAGAGTTTCGATTCGTTGCCAATTCTCAGCACTCATTTCTGATTTCACGGGCTAGCCAAGCCTTTGCCATATTCCAATCGCGGGCGACTGTAACTGCTGAAATGTTTAATACTTCTGCGGTTTCGTCCACACTCAACCCGCCAAAATATCTCAGCTCGACCACCCGGCTTTTGCGTTCATCGAAATCCGCCAGCCGATGCAGCGCATCGTCCAGCGCCAGCAATTCATCGGATTTTTCCGTCGAAATATAACTTGCTTCGGAAAGCGAAATTTGAAGCGCTCCGCCGCCGCGTTTCTGACGCTTTTGATCGCGGATGTAATTGAGCAAAAAACGGCGCATAATCTGCGCTGAAATTCCAAAGAAATGAGCGCGATTCTGCCATCGCACTTTTTTTTGGTCAATCAGCCGCAAATAGGTCTCGTTAATTAAAGCGGTTGTCTGTAACGTATTGCCGGGCTGCTCCCGAATAATATAACGATGAGCCAAATGGTGCAGTTCCTTTTCAACCAGAGGAAATAATCGTTCGAGAGCTTCCCGACTGCCGTTGCTCCAATCAATTAACAAAGCAGTTATTTCAAGCTCATCCGACATAATTTTTGTCCCGGTTCGCCAAAAGTCTTCAGCTCATTTAACTAAAAACGAAAGACCGGTAATTTCCGATTTAGACCGGATAAAATTTTTTTCGTCCGCCTTGATAGTTTTCGCTTTCATTTGGTGCGTTAGTTAAATGAAGAAACAGAAAACTCAAAGTATTGAACGGATAATACTTCCGACAGCGTAAATTTTCAGTTCTTTGATTTGAATGAAACATAATTCTTATAACCTGTTTGCCGCTTATTTAGCAAGCAAAAAGCTGTTTCTTCGCAAAATATAACAGAGCATTTTTCGAGCGGACGAAAAATCGAATTTAGCAACTGAGTTTCAGGATATTGCAGCATCGTCAGGACAAATAAAAACGGTTATGTCATCCCAGATTGAAACAAGCAAATCACCGAATAATGATAGAAATGCCGACCTCAAAAACTGGGTGATGATAATTCTCACCCTCACCTTTATTCTCCTTTATATTTTGGCTCTTACGGGAAAACTCGAATCATTGAAGGAATGGGAAATGGTTACGCGGCTCGAACCGATTATCTTCGTCCTTATCGGTTATTATTTCGGCAGATTGCCCGCCCAGCAAAATGAAAAAACGCTTAGAGATGAAATTTATCGTCAAACAAATAAAGCGGACGCCGCGCAATATGCCAAGGAGCAAGCCTTACAGGTAAGAGAAAGTTTAGAGGAAAAAGTCAAGAACGTTAAAGTTGTTCTCGCCTCACCTTCCTCACCCGTTTTAAGCAAACAATTAGACAGAGATTTCAATAATAACGCAATAAATAAAGAAGATTATATAAAAACCTCTTCAATTTCTACGGCAATAATTATTTTGGATTCGTGATACGAAACGTTTAAAGTTTTTGTGTGAATTCATTCGAGTTACAAATGGAAATGTCTCTTTTAGGTCTAAATTTTACAAACAAAGGAGTTTATATATGAACGGCAAATCTCCGACTCCACACGGACGCGGCGTGCGCGGCTTTAATCTTCCGCGCAGTTCCGTGCTTTTTGAAGGCAATTTCGGTCGAATTTTTCGGGCGCTGCCGATTGCCGAATTCGGCGACAACGATCAAGAAACACGGCACAATCTTTCAAAGCTGGCTGTTGCGATGGTCGGACAAGACGATAAGGCTAAAGATGGCGCTGACGCCGAAGAAAGCGGCATTCCGGCACTTTATACTTATCTCGGTCAATTTATTGATCACGATATTACCTTTGACCCGGCTAGCAGTCTTCAGCAGCAAAATGATGTTGACGGGCTGACCGACTATCGCACACCGCGATTTGATTTAGATAATATCTACGGTCGAGGTCCCGAAGACCAGCCGTATCTTTATTTTTTCGATTCATCTGCAAAAGCTCCCAAGTTACTTTTGGGCAAGCCTCTGACCGGAGGAACTGCGACGAATCCGCCCGCCGCCGATTTACCGCGAAACGACGGAAACATCCCTTCAAATCTTCGAGCGCGCGCCATTATCGGCGACCCGCGAAACGACGAAAACGTCATTATCAGTCAGCTCCAGGGACTTTTCTTCCGATTTCATAACCGTTTTGTGGACGAGCATCCTGCGATGTTGTTTAAAGATGTTCAGAGGCACGTGCGATTCCATTATCAATGGATGTTGATTAATGACTTTCTCCCGACAATTATTCACCAGGACACATACGAAAAAGTTTTTCCGCATCACAAAAGTAATCACTGCATAGCAGACAAACCGCCTGTCTTAGAGTTTTATCACGCTAAGTATGAGGCTTTTATGCCGCTGGAATTTTCGGCGGCGGCATACAGATTCGGACATTCGATGGTTCGTCCCGGTTATCGTTTGAATGATGACGACGAGACGCTTTTGCCAATTTTCGGCGGCGAAGGTCACACACATCGCCCCAAGAGCCTCAGAGGTTTTATGCCGCCCAAAGACAATTGGGGAATTGATTGGGGCAGATTTATTGACATTGATGACCGACCGAACGGAGTCGCTTTAGACGACGACGGCAACGTCGAGGGAACAAGCCAAAAACCGACTCAAGAGCAGTTGGACGAAATCAAACGAAGGCTTCAACTCGCCTACCGGATTGATACTTCCGTGGTCAAGCCTTTATCCAAACTGCCGAAGGATGTGGCAGACCTTATCATAAAATCATTAATTGAACGCAATCTTGTTCGCGGCTGGAGACTGCGTCTGCCGAGCGGTCAGGATGTCGCGCGCGCTATGGGAAAAGTTCCGCTCAGAGCTATCAATATCGGAAGATTTGAAGATGATCCGACTTTTTTTGACCTCAATCAATCGGCGGAATTTGAAGTCTTTCACGAGAATTGTCCATTGTGGGTTTATATTTTGGCGGAAACATTCAAATATATTTCCGACGGGAAATTTGGAGTCAAATCGAGAATGTTAGGTCCGGTCGGAGGAACAATCGTCGCGGAAACTTTCGCCGGTTTGTTAAAATACGACAGTCATTCGTTCTTGACCCAAGACCCGCGCTGGAAACCGAAAATTGACGGAGGAAAATTCGGTCTGAAAGAGTTCGTCAAATACGCGCTCGGTATGTAAAAAATAAGCTTTGTGATTTACCGGCAACAGTTTATTTATTCAACTAAATTCGACTGTTGAAAAAACTCTTCCGAAAGAATCAGGTCTCAGGCAAGCTCAATAGCTTGCCTGACTTTGTTTGAAAACGAATTTGTATTAAACGCGAAGATTTATATTAGCGACAGTAGGAATAAAACGAAGAATTTTTTGATTTGTAGTATTTTATAGCTATGTCGCTCGAATACCTAAAAGAAGCGGTGTCGGACGGCGACACGGAAAAATTGATTCGTTACGTGCGCCTTCATTTCGGCGACGGTGACGAAGCCGCCGGGAAAAAAGAAATTGACAAGGCTTGGATCGAAGCCCTGAAACTGTTGCTCGACGTTCCCGCGACCGACCGCGAATTTATTTTCGAGACCCTCAAATTAAAAGACGCGGCGACGCTCGCGCATCTTTTCTTTCACCTGCATTTTTATTTTGTAAAACGTTCGGGAGAATGGATTCACGATGGCGAACTCTAAGGAAAACGATGCGAAACAATTGCGTCCCGGTTTGTGGGCGACGGTCAACGAGCGCTATCCCGGTTCGATGATTACCAAGGAAACTTTCGTGCCGCTTGCCCGCCCGCGAAAATCTCCGGCGGAATCGCGCTTGTGCTTTGTCAGCACCGCCGGAGTTCAGCCTGCGGGAACAATGCCGTTCGACACGGTTCATCCAATTGGGGATTACACATTTCGAGCCGTTCCTTCGGATTCAAAAACTTCCGATTTGGAAATTCATCAACTCAAATATCCGACTGTCGGCGCGAAGCGCGATTTGAATGTGATTTTTCCGATTGAGAGATTACAAGAATTAGCAAACGAAAAAATAATCGGCGGATTAACGGAAAATTTCTTTTCGTTTATCGGCTACAATATGGACGCGCGCAGGTTGGAGCGAACGCTTGCCGTCAAAATCGCCGATGCTGTCGAGGCTGAAAAACCGGACATTTGTTTGCTCGCGCCTGCCTGACCGATTTGCCATCAGAGCATCGCGCTGGTTCAGCGTGCAATCGAGCAGAGAGGAATTCCGACCGTTTCAATCACCGTCGCTTTGGATGTAACCGAACATATCAAACCGCCGCGAGCCGTTTTCGCGCCCTTTATGATGGGACATCATTTCGGCGTGCCTTTTCATAAAGAATTACAGCGTCGAATCATTCTCGAAGCGCTCGATTTTTTGGCGACCGCCAAAAGGAGCGGAGACATAAAAATGCTGCCGCTGAAATGGGCGCAAGCGCGGCGCGAAGCGATTGAAATCGAAAAAAACTTGAAGTAAAAATCGAATAAAAATTCTGCGGCGAAAGACGAAAACATTCACAGCGAAAATCGAGGTGTTTTTGTTTTTGCAGTCGTCTTAAGCGCCGTCATTTTCGCGTCGCCGCGATGTTCAAAATGTTCCCGAATTAAGTTTGCGATTTTTGTCGGCGCTTCGAGCGGCAAAAGATGTTTGACTTTTGGAATAACTGTCAAACGCGCGTTTTTCAGACGGCGAATGATTTCGCGTCTCAGCAGTTTGGCGGTCATTACGTCATCGTTTTCTCCTGCCGCAACCAGCACCGGAACATTTATCCGTCCTATTTCAACCGAGATGTCTTTCCGGCTCTCCGTTTCGAGCCACGCTCGCCAAGCCTTTTCCGAGGTTCGCAGATTATCATTTACCGCTCGCTCAAAAATTTCTCCCGATAGCTTTCCGCCGGCAGCTTTGCAAACCGTCTCGGTAGCGACGCAACGATTGCCGTGCGAGACAAGCAGCTTTTTACGCTCGTCGTCGGCAATCGGTTCGGGTGTCGGCGGCGACGGCGCAAGCAGAACTAATGATTGCAAATTTTGCGGTTTTTTCGCGGCGAAAGCCAGAGCGAATTTACCGCCCATCGAATGACCGACGAGCGCATAGTTTTCAATTCTCAAAATGGAAATCAGTTCGGTAACATCGTCAACATAATCATTAATCAAATAGCTGCTTTCGGCGCAATCGCCCGACGCTCCGAAGCCGCGTAAATCCGGCGCGACACAGTGAAAATCTTTGGCTAGACGTTCGATAACCTCTGTCCACGATTTCGACGAGCCGCCGAAATAATGCAGGAAAATGAGCGTCGGGCGCGTTTTATTGTAATTTTCAACGCCCGCTTCAAAGACGTTTAAGATTGTGCCGTTGATTTTGAATCGCATAGCTTAAACCTCGACTTTAAGCCGCGCCGGTTCGTCGGTCGTTTCAAAAATTTCGCCGTGCGGCACAATCGTAATTTGTCCGTATTCTTTCAAAAGCATTTTGTAGGCTTCCGAAACGGGACGCGGTTTTCGGTCTAAATCATACAAGCCGCATTCGTTGACTGTGCCTTTCTTTTCCGCGAGTCCTTTGTCCCAATCAATCTGGTCAATCAAGCTATACCACGTAAAACCAAGCACCGGAACGCCGTCGTTTCTCATTCGCAGGATATTTATCCATTGTTTCCAGAGCCACGTCGGTGCTTTTTCCGGGTCTTTGTGATTGGTTTCGGTGTGCATCACCGGCTTTTTATAGCGGTTATAATAATCCTTCGTGATTTGATACCAGCCGAAAACGTCCTCCGCCGTGCAGATTGAACCGTCGGGTTTGAGAATCCGCTCATTGTCGCCGTAATAATCGTTGCCCATTATCTGATAACCGGGCGGCTCGCCGACCATAAACCAGTCATATTCCTCGCGCGTCAAACCGTTGTCCATCAGATATTGATAAATTTCCGCGTCCGGCTGATGCGCGTAGAGCAAATCGAGTGAAATTAGTCTTTGCTTATTCTCCATCCGTGTTTTTTGTGAAATCACGGCGCACGTTTCGTGCAGATATTCGGCTGTTTCCGATTGAACAATCACGCAGTCGTTGCGGTGTTTGGCGATTTCGTGCGTTCCCATTATGCTCGCCGCGACCGTGTGTTTCATCGCCGTCACGAAGGCTTTATCAGATTTCAACTGCTCGTTCCAAACGCCGTCTTTCGCGCTGAATTTCGCGGTCACGTAAATTTCATTAATCGGCGTGTAATAACGCACCCAGGGATAACGCCTGGCGACCGCCGCGCAGTAATTGGCGAAATGAACGGGCAGTTCGGGGTTTTGATAATTGCCGACCCAATCCGGCACGCCGAAGTGCATCAAGTCGAGAATCGGCGTCAGCTCAAGTTTCTTCATCAGGTTCATCGCTTTGTCGGCAAATTCCCAATCGTAACGCCCTTCCCGATGGCTGATTTTATAATAAGGCAAACCGTAGCGAACGACTTTCAAACCCAAATCTTTTATCAAGTGCAAATCTTCTTCAAAGCGTTCGTAATGCCCGCACTCTTCCAGAAGGTCGCGCCGCGTTTTGCCGTTTTCAATCGTCGGATACGAGCATTCGATTCCCGTAGCGAACATAAAATTTCCGGGCTTGCCCGTCGGCATTCCGCTGCCGTCCGTTCCGCGCCCGCCGCCGAACTGGTCGCCCGCGTAATTGCCGTCGCCGCACTCTTTTTTAATGATGTCAAGAAAACTTTTTTTAACCATATAACCGTTTCATTAGAGAAAATTTAAGAATTTTTTGCCACAGATTTACACAGATAGACGCGGATAAAAAACGGATAAAATCAATTTATTTCTTGCAAATCTGTGTTTATCTGTGTAAATCTGTGGTTTCATTTTCTTCTTACCGCTCAAATTTGATTTTTCAGAAACTTGTCCGCCGTTCTAAGTGCCAGAGCCATAATCGTCAACGCCGGATTGACCGCCAGCGCGGACGGAAAAACCGAATTGTCGCAGACGTATAAATTCGGCACGTCAAACGAGCGGCAGTTTTCATCAACCACGTTTTCAGCCTCGTCTGTTCCCATACGGCAAGTGCCGATAATGTGCGCGTTGCGCTGAAAAGTCCACATTTTTCGCGCTCCGGCTTCCGTCCAAATCTCTTTCATCAACTTTTCGGCGTGCGCCGTCATTCGATTTTCGTTCTCGCCGTGCGAAAAATAAATGCGCGGTTTTTGAAGCCCGCGAGCGTCTTTTTCGTCCGCGAGTTCCATAAAATTATTGTCATTCGGCAGGCAGTCGCCCAGAATATTTATTCCCGCCGTATGATTGTAATCTTTCATCCACGCGCCTAATTCCGCGGCGAAAACTTTTTCGCCGCGTGCGAGCTGCGAAGCGTATGTTACGGGCATCACGCCGATTGATTGGAGAAGATAACCGCAGGCGAAATCCGCGTTTTTGGGGCGATGTGTGTCTTCCGAAATTAAACCGCCGGGAATGCCTTTGTGCGGATAAATCGCTTCGTCAAATGTTCCCCAAATCTGCACGCCCGTGTGCGCCATAAAATTCCTGCCGACTTGTCCGCTCGAATTGGAGAGATTATTTATCAGCAAAAGACGCGGCGTTTCGATTCCGCCCGCGCAGAGGAAAACGTTTTTGCAAAGCTGTTTTTTCGCTTCACCGTTTTGCACATAAACGACGGCGTTGATTTTGCCTTGCGAATCAAATTCAAATTCGGTGACAAAACATTCCGAACGAATTTCCGCGCCGTGATAAACGGCAAGCGGTAAAAACGTCACGTCCATCGAATTTTTCGCGCCCACAGAACAACCCGCCTGGCAAAAACCGCGATTCGTGCAGGCGTGTCTCATTCCGATTTTTTCCTGAAAATAATCCTGCGATAAAGCCGCATTCGGAGCGGGCGCGGTTTTAATTCCTAATTGCCCGCAAGCCGTCTGCATCAATTTCGCCGCGCCGTTTAAGGGAAGCGGCGGAAGCGGATATTTTTTTCGGCGCGTTCCCCACGGATAATTTGAATCGCCTGACACGCCCAAAAACCATTCAAGTTCATCGTAATACGGCTCTAAATCATCAAAGGACAGACACCAATCGCGCCCGACGCCGAAATCCGAGCGAACCCGAAAATCATCAGCCTGCGGGCGCGGCGTGTAAGCCGTAAAATGCAGGGTTGAACCGCCGACTCCGCAGCCGGAATTGTTGCTGCCGAAGGCAACCGCGTTTTCGCCCGCGCTCAGTCTTTCGTCCGTCCAAAACAATTTATTCTGCTCGCGCTCGTCAGTCGCAAATTTCGTGTAATCGAAACTTTTTCCCGCTTCGAGCGCGACCACGCTCAAACCGGCTTGCGCCAGACGCGCCAGAATCGGCGCGCCGCCCGCGCCTGTGCCGATGACAACGGCATCAACGGGATTTTGGATTTTGGGTTTTGGATTTTGGATTTTGGATCGAACTTCAGTTTTGGAATTCGTAATTTGGAACGTGGAACTTTCTTTTTCTCGTAATTCGTAATTCGTAATTCGTGATTCTTTTTCCAAACTCCAACCGTGAGCGTCGGCAAAACCGACGTAGCCGATTTCCGCGAGCGCGAGCGGGTGCGAATAAAAAATTTCGGCAAATTCGGCGCAGAGTTCTTCGAGAAAACGCGCGAATGAAAAATTTGATTCTGTTTGAATATCGGATTTGCCGGACAAACGTGACTTGAGAATATCGCGTCTTTTTCCGATTTTGAGCCGAATAAAATCCGTCTGAAAATTTTCCCGCGCCGATTCGTTCAGTAATCGCAAACCCGTGCGGTAAGTTTCGCCGTCAGTCGGCATCGAATCGTATCGCCAGCCGTTGCCGGAATTTTTCGTCAGCCTCGTATCAATTTTGTTCGCCGCAAACCAATCCGGCACAACGTCCGACGGCGCGAGCGCGTCGCAAACAGACTTTAAAACCGCAAATTCGCGCTCGTCGAAAAAACGCGGCGGCGTTTCTTTCGCGTTTAGTCTTTCGATAAGAACGCGCCGCGTTGGTTCGGTTACGAAATCGCTGTCAATCAATTTGTGAGTTGTCATAAATTAATTACGAATTATGAATTTCAAATTACTGAATTATTTTTTAATTTGAAATTCACCTAATCGCTCGACATTTTGCCGCCCGTTACGTCCAATAAACAGCCGGTCACGAAACTGCCGTCGGTCGAAGCCAGAAAAACATACGCCGGAGCTAATTCTTCCGGTTGTCCGGGACGTTTCAACGCGACTTCGTGACCGAAGTTTTCGACTTCCTCAATCGGCATCGTGCCGGGAATATTCGGTGTC
>CAXSHW010000030.1:8358-8649 GCA_964237245.1 uncultured Pyrinomonadaceae bacterium | reverse complement strand
TTCATCGCCAGCGATTTCGTGAACGAATGAATCGCGCCTTTGGTCGAAGAATAATCAATCAAAATCGGAATGCCGACGCGCCCGACGATGCTGCCCGTATTGATAATCGCGTCGCCTTTTTTCAAATGAGGCACGGCGGCTTGCGCCATAAAAAAGTAGCCCAGAATGTTTGTTTCAAACGTGCGACGCAGTTGTTCTTCCGTAATGTCTTCAAATTTTTTCTGCGCCATTTGATAAGCAGCGTTGTTGACCAGAATGTTCAATCCGCCGAATTCCGCGACGCATTTTTCA
>CAXSHW010000030.1:0-8348 GCA_964237245.1 uncultured Pyrinomonadaceae bacterium | reverse complement strand
CGATGGCGCACGTCGGATTTTATAACCAGACATTTGCCGCCGTTTTTCTCGCAAAGCCGTTTCGTCTCCGCCGCGTCCGTGTCGTTTTCGTTATAGACAATCGCCACATTCGCGCCTTCTTTGCAAAACGCGATGGCGACGGCGCGACCGATTCCCGAATCCGCGCCCGTGATAATCGCCGCTTTATCTTTTAATTTTCCCGCCGCCGCGTAATTCGACAAATCCGAATCCGGCTGCTGTTTCATATCCGATTGTTTCGCCGGATAAGGCAGTTTTTCGCCTTCGATTTCTTCCGCCATCGGGCGTTTTTCTTCACTGTTCATAAAATCCTCCGCTTGTTCGTTAATTTTCTAAAATTTTTCGCGCCGCGATTGATTGCAGCGGGTCAAATTGCGGATTAAGCTCAAGAGCGCGCTTGATAAAAATCCGCGCTGCGTTTTTATCTCCCGCAGCCTCGCTAATCATTCCGGCGTGATAAAAAAGTTTAGCGTCTTGCGTTCCCAATCGCAAAGCGTCTTTTATCGCCGCTTGCGCTTCATTCGATTTGCCCGCTTTTATCGCTGCCCAGGCAAGCGCGTCCGCGCCGTAGATGTCGCGCCGAACTTTGTATTCTTTCGCGGCAAGTTCAAACGCTTCGTCTGGTTTCAAATCGTGGTCGGCGTAAAAAAGCGCGAGGCTTCGATTGTAGAGCGCGCCGTTTAGCTCGCTCAAATGTCCAATCGTTTCAACTAATTCATACTGCTTTTTCGCGTCTTCGAGACGACCTGAAAGTTGATATAAATCGCCGAGCGCAGCGATATAAGTCGGGTCAGGAAGAACACGCGCGACTTTTTCGTATTGTTCGATTGCGCCCGGCGAATCGCCGCGAGCCGCGCGAACGCGACCGAGCGAAGCGATTGCGCGATAATAACCGGGAAAAGTAATCAGCGCGTCCTGATAATTTTTTTCCGCCGTTTCATAATCGCCAACCGAAAATGCCGTTTCGCCCAACTGCCAGCGCAGCCACGCAACGGTTTCGCGCGGCGGCGCGGGAAGATTGAGCGCGAAAGTTAAGGCTCTGGCAAAATGTTTCTGCGCGCCTTCGTTGTCGCCTCTGAGTTGCGATAAACGCGCTAATCTGGTTTCGCTGTTGTGGCTGATGCCGCCGTCGAGTTTGGCGATTTGCCGGAAAGCAGCGTCGGCTTTATCATATTCGCCGAGTTCGACCAGCGCGTCTCCGAGAATTCCCTGCGGGTAGCTTTTGGTGGGTTCGATTTCAGCAAGACGAAGAGCGTTATCGCGGGCGTCGGCAAAATCGTGCGTGGCAAATTCGGCGAGCGCCAGCGCGGTCAGTCCGCCGTCGTTTCTGATTTCCGGCACCGAACGAAGCGAAGCGCGAGCGGCGCGTGTCGCCAATTCGAGATATTCGATGCTGCCGGTTTCGCGTAATTTTTGCAGATAAAGTCCCGCGAGTTTGTTATTCGCGCCGAAATCTTCAGGATCGTTTTTAACTTTATTTTCAAAGAAACGAATCGTAATTTCATTCGTTTCATCGGAAGCAATCGGCGCGGCGGGCGGAACGGATGAAGCCGCCGGATTGCTCTTTGCCGACTGCACTCCGCCGCAGGCAATTCCCAACAAAAAAACACAGGATAAAAGAACAAACAAAGCTGGTTTATTTTTTAATTGCGGCATAATTTTAAAAAGGTAAGAAACGAGCGGGAAATTGAAACGCATCCAGTCTTCTAATTTTTGCGCTTCGTTTCTTACCTGTTATTGTTCGTGCCGGAAATTCTGATTTTTCGCCACAAACAAAACCCGGAAAATTAGAGACGAATTCGGTCGTCCACATTATTGACTCCGTTCGGATTCGGCATAATTTGCGGCGCGACGAACGGAAAAGTATTGCCGAACATAAAGTCGTTGCGATCAACAAAATCTCCTAACGGTATTCCGTTATTAATCAGCGTAAAAGTCGCGTCAACTACGTCGTCCTGAAGCCTGCGCCCGCCCATATTTGCCGGACCGCCGTTGGTGTTATTGCCGCCGCCGGGACCGTTATTCGGAACATTCAGATTGAGCCGCAAAATGTCGCCTCTGACTTGAATCATATTCAAGAGTTTTCCGATATTTTCATCGCTCGTTCCAAAATTCTTTAATGAAATAATCAAGTCGGTTCTGAATCTGCCGCTCGCGTCGTCAGCAGTCGTCGCGCCGTTATATTCGTCTTTACGCGCGGGCGGAATCAGACCGTTATTGACCAGCGGATTGCCTTCGCGGTCAACCGTCACCCAATCGCCGGAGCCGCTGACCTGCCCGTCGTCTCTAATGATTTGCAGACGCTGACGCTGCGTTACGCCGTTTAAGCCGAGTCCGTTGCCGTAATTATTCGCCGGCGTCTGTTTCCCGTTTCGCAGCATCGCCGCCGGAACGCTGACGGCGATTGTCAGAGTATTAAATCCCGAATAAGTATCTCGTCCCGCGCCTTGATTCAATCCTTGATTGCGAGCCTGACCGGGAAGCTGACCTTCGCGTTGGTTATCCGCGTTCGGGTTTGAACCGTCCGGCGCGTTGAATCCGGCGCGATTTTTGAAAATATCCCGATTGGGATTTCCCGGATTGCGAACTGACGATAAAACGAAACGATTCGCGGCGGTGTTATCGAGAAAGAAAGGATCGTCCGTGACACCCGCAAAAAAACTGACTCCGGTCGCGGCGTCGGTCGTTACATTCAGAGCGGGCGGCTCAATATCGTTGGTATCGTCGCCTTGCGAAGGAATATTGGTTTGGGCGATGAAATTTTCTCCGCTGACTAAACTGTTAAGATCAAAGCGCGAATTATCGGAAAACTGAAACTTGCTGTCAGATAACTCAGTTTTGTTAGGTTGAGCATTAAATGATGCCCTGAATTTCTGCCCGTCGGGAAGCGTTACAAGCGCGGTTTGCGGTCCGGTTTCGCGCCCCAATCCGCGTGTAAATTGCACGTCTATAAACTTATCCGGTCTGGCGTCGCCTGAATTTTCAATTTCAAATCGGTATCGAACGTTGTGGTCGAAAATGGCTTGCCCGATGATTTCCGAAGAAATCAGAAACGGATTTATCGTCATCACCATCACGACTTTTGAATTATCGTTCGGGTCGAGAAAAAAATACATATCGTTGATGTCCGAAGCGTGGTCGTTCGCCAACTGCGGTCCATCAATGTGGTCGGACGCTTTAATCGGCACGTTTAACTGAAGCATAAATATCGCCAGAATAATAATGGCGATGAGTGAATTTTTCGTATTTTTTTTCATCTTTTACTCCTTGTTCTGCATTTGATTGGCGAATAAAGATCCCTTCATTACGCCGACTTGATTTTTGCCCTGCTATTCCGCTTAAAAACTGATGCCGGAATGAACGGCAAATTGAATTGAAGTGAACCGCGTGCGATTTGGGCGACGTTCCCGTCGCACCGGAAAATCCGCCTCGATAAAATAATTCGTTTTCCTCGTCAGCTTGAAACTTCGATTGGCAATCGGCGTGAAACCGTAGCTTCCGGTGCCGAATTCATACGCCGCGCGAATGCCGACGGCGTATTTTTTCTTGATGCTGTAAACAATTCCCGGATGAACTAGAAAGCGGAAATCCTGATTTGAAGGCGTGTTGATTGTTGGAACAAACTCGAAATCAAACGCCGCCGGACTGTTTGTTCTGACGGTCAGCGCGAACGGGAAACCAATGATAAAATCGTCGGCAATCGTTGTCGTCATATTATTGCCGCGCGTCACAATCGGAATCACAACGCCGACGTGACCGCCGAAACGCGGCGGTTTCGGATCAGCTTGTTGATTGAGTTCGGCTATTTCGTTATTCTCTTTTTCTAAATTGTTTACCGATTCGTTTTTATCAGCTTCGGAATTCTTTTTTACAGTTTTCTCTTCTGCTTTTGGCGTTGTTTCGTTACCTTCCGTTTTAACGGCTTTTGGCGATTCGACGATATTTTGCGAAACCGCTTGTGCCTGAATAATTGCCGTTGCACAACACAAAGCGACAATTAAAAATAGTAAGCGAAAATTCAAAAAATTTCTTATGTAATTCATCGTTAATTTTCAGTTAATTATAGCGCTTTACGCGCGCCTCGCTTGAGAAATCTCAAGCGTCTAATTCAGATAATTTTTGTTTGGCGACATCGGCTTGCAGAGCGTCGAACGCCGGATTTATTTTGAGCGCGAGCCTTAAATGTTTTACTGCGTCCGCGCGGTTGCCGAGCGCGTTTTCAATCATTCCGGCGTGATAATTGATCCGCGCGTCGCGCGTGCCGAGCCGCAACGCTTCGTCAATCGCTTTTTTCGCTTCCGCAAAATCGCCTTTTTTATACAGCGTCCACGCCAGCGCGTCGCAGGTGTAAATGTCGCTGCGTTTTGCCCGTTCGTTTTGCGCGATTTCCAATGCTTCGTCGAGTTTTATGTCGTGATCGGCGTAGTAAAGTGCGAGCAGGCGTGAATATGTGCCGCCTTTATTCGAGTTTTCTCGTTCGATAAATTCGAGCAAATCGTATTGTTTTTTGGCTTCGTCCGCTTGTCCGATTTTGCTGTAAAGATCGCCGAGCGCAATTGCCGTCTCTGGCAGAGGAACTCGTTCCTGCGCCTGTTTGTAAAATCCGATTGCCGATTTTTCATCGCCCGCCGCGAGCCGCGAACGCGCTTTTCCGGCGAGCGCGAGATGATAGTTCGGAAAATAATAAAGTGCGGCGTCGAATTCGTGTTCGGCGGCGGCGAGTTCGCCGTTATTAAGAAGAAGATCGCCGAGATGAACGCGGCACCAGGCGGAAGTTTCCGGGTCGGGCGAGGCTTCCGCCGCCGCCCTCATCGCTTCAATCGCGCCTTTGACATCGCCCTGCAATTCGCGCAAATAAGCCGCTCTCGAATAAGAATTTGTTCCCGGTCGCCGATTCATCATTTCTCGCGCCGAATCGAACGCTTCGTCGTAACGACCGAGTTCGATCAAAGCGTCGGTCATCGCGCCGTAATTTTGCGGGTCGTTCGGCTGAATTTCCTTCGCCTGCCGCGCGGTTGCAAGAGCTTCGTCGAAACGGTGATAGACCAGCAGAATCATCGCTTTTAATTTGAGCGCGTCATAATTGTTTTCCGCCGCCGACGTTTCAAACGAACGATTCAAAGCGGTTTCGGCTTTAGCGTTAAAGTTGAAATCGCCGGTTTCGCGGGCTTTTTTTATAAACGCGGCGCACAAAAGATTGTAGCCTTTAGCGTCAGCCGGAGATTTTTCGATTTGGTTTTGCGCCGTCTGAATTTGACGGTCAGAAGCCGTCGTCGAGGAGGTTGCGGCGACGGTTTTCGAGGAAGATGAATTTTCTGACAAATCAGCTTGCGACTTAGAAAAGCGAACAATCGCAAAAATCGCCGTCGTAAAAAGAACGATTCCGATAATCAATAAAGTTTTTTTCGGCATAAATTCACCTCGAACTTTAGTCAATTGATTTGTGCCGGAGACGATTCCTGTCAGTTATCGTCTCCGGTCGGCAGTCCGAATAAAAACATTCAAACTGCCGCTCGTTCGCCCGGCGAACTCTAAGGCTGGTCGTGCGTGTGCGTATGCGAAAATCCTTCCTGCGGCAAGCCCAGATACGGGAATTGACTCAGAAAAGGCACGTCGTTGGCGTTGACGTTATCAGTCAGTGCCGCCGCCGCCGGACACGGAGTGCCGCCGAAGTTCGACTGAATCATTCCGCCCCATAGTTTGAGCAGAATATCAACCGAATCGTCGGTCACGCGGCGACCGTTCGGAAAGCCGGCATAATCACCGCCCAATACTCCGAGCGGATTCGCGACAGCAGTCGGCGGAATATTGTAATTGAGCCGCATTTCGTCGGCAATCGCCGGATTTCTGGTCTGGGTTTCCCGGTTGCCGGGGAAACCGTTCACTACGCCAGCCGGATAACCCAACATAAACGAAGCGACTTGATCTTGACGGTTCAAAGTATCCGTGCAGCGAACAAATTCCTTTAACTGCTGAGTTAGCGTGTTTGGACCTTGCTCGTTAGCCGGATTCAAAATCAACGGGTAGATATTGCTTTCATCTTTGGTCGGGTCAGTGGCGTTGTAAAAGTCTTTCGCCTTGATTGGGTCAAGAAACTCGTTAAACAGCGGATTGGATAAACGAGAAACCTGCGTGGCTTTGCCGTTTCCATTGCCGTTGCCGTTTCCATTACCGTTGCCGTTACCTTTTCCGGTATCGCTTGCCAGATTGATACACAATTGATTCGGCTTGACTGACTGCGCATCGCAGACCGGCAAACTGGTGCGGCTTGCTGTTGACCAAACGCCGATGATGCCGTCGGTATCGCCCGCCGCCCGCAATCTGGCTTTCGGAATTTCGATGGCGAGCGTCGAAATATTGAAACCGCTCGTTCCGTCTGCACCCGCCCCACTCGGATTGATCAAATCGAAAGCCGTTCCGAGACCAACGAAAAATCCTTCATCGCGCGGACCGACGAAAGAACGCAGACCGCCCGAATTCGGCGCGGTGTGAACGGCTAACTGGGCGAGATTTTGATACGCCGCGGATGTATCGCCGCGCACGACCGTGCCGCCTCTGCCGACTTCCGCGACATTGATTGATTTCGGTCCCGGACGATTCGGCGCGGTTCTCACGTTTGCGAGCAGAACTTTGCCATTGCCATTGCCATTATTATTGCCGTTGCCATTGCCATTGCCGTTTTTTCCGTATTCGGTCAGCGTGTAGCTTTGCGGCTGATTCAGATTGACATATTGCGATGTCGGATCAGCCGGATTCGGCGGCGGCAGAATCGTGTTTGTGTTATAGAGATACGTGCCGGGATCAACAATTCTGCTCGTAAACTGATAACGATAAGTCAAATCAGGTTTGGCGTCGCCGTCCACGTCAATCAGAATATCGTAATAGACGAAATCCGAAAGTTTATAAAAATTCGGACCGTTCGCTGGTTCTTGCAACGGAACGAAATTAGAAATAATTGTTACATAATCGCTGCGTCCCGTTTCGGTGCTGACAAATGCGTAAACGTCCGTATTATCCGCCGCCGGGTCTTCGGAAATAAACGGCGAATCGCGGTGACTCGACGCTCGCGCGAACGGCGCGAACATCACGCCGATCATTAAACTCGTCATCACGGCGACCGCGCTGAACCTGGTCAAATAACGAGTCGCCGCTGTCATCGCATTTGTTTTAAATACGATTTTTTTGATTTTTTTATTGTTCATTTTTTCTTACTCCTTTTGTAGAATTTAAAATCATTTTTTGACAGGTTTTGACAGGTTTTTGATAAAAGAAAATCTTTACGACATACGCCCGCTGATATGAGCGAAAGACAAAAATGACTGCGAGAAAAATTTTATTCTTTAAATTCCTCTAAATATCGTTGCGTCCTGACATTTGTCTTAGTTTTGAAGCGCGCAAGGCTTCGCCCGCTGTCCAAATCGCCGCGCCGAGCAGGAGTAAATCCTTTGCCAGAAATTGTCCCGGCATCGGCGACGGAAACGGGAAGCCGTAACCCGGCTGCCAAACGCCCGGCGTGGTCAGCAGAAAACTCAGCGTAATCAGAAACATAATTATCGAGCCGATGCTGCCGATTGCCGAAACTTTCGGCGCGAACGGGCGTGTCGCAATCAAAACGCCGAGCGCGATTTCTATAACGCCGAGCATCGAAGAAAACGTTCGCACGCTGAAAATGCCGTATGCCCAGGACATCAGCGGCGAATTGGCGACCAATCCCTGAATACCTTCCGCCTCGTAAGCGGTAAATTTTAACGCGCCGACAAATACCAAAATAATCACCAGACCGTAACGAATAACATTTGCGCCGACGTTTTCCAGCGTGTAACCCAAATCATTTGTCTGCTGCATATTTTCTACTCTTGCTGCCATTTTTCCTCCTTTCGATTGCCGTCCGTAATTTAACTTCGCCTTATTTCAAATTCATTTTTCCCGCGATGCCTTTAATCATTTCCAAGTGCGTTTTCAAAGTCGGCAGAGTTTTTGTCGCAAAAGCCTTTACGTCCGCGTCGGCGGCGGTTTTGGAAACATTTTCAAATGCCGCTACGTCTTTTTCGTGCGCTTCGACCATCGCTTTGACATATGCTTTGTCGAAATCCGAGCCGTTTAATTTTGACAGTTTTTCCATCAATTGCTTGTGCGCAGGCAAAACATCAGGCGGCAGCATAACTTTTTTCTGCGCCGCGAGTTGCTTCAAATCCTCGCCCGCCTTAGTGTGGTCATCAACCATTTTTTGCGCGAACGCTTTGACATCGGCATTTTGTGATTTCTGTAAAGCTAACTTGCCGAGTTCGACTTCAGCCATTCCGCCCGGCGCGGCATCGTTAATAAACGCG
>CAXSHW010000029.1:25764-41649 GCA_964237245.1 uncultured Pyrinomonadaceae bacterium | reverse complement strand
AATGCTTTATCGCCTTCGGGATGCGAAAAATTATCGTTGTAGGATTTAAAATCGTCAACGTCAATCATCATAAAACTCATCTGAAATCCGCCGCGTTTCGAGCGTTTTATTTCTTCGGCGAGACGTTCTTCCAAATATCGCCGATTAAGAAGTCCGGTCAAAGGATCGGTTACCGAAAGCTGCTCAAACTCGCCGGCTTTATGTTTCAGAAGCGTGCGATCAATCCAGACAGCTAACTGCAAGACAATAGCGTCCAACACCTCCAAATCAAGCTCGTTAAAATTTTCGCCGTCCGCGCGATCTGCGACATTCAGAACACCGATTTTTCGCTGCCCGATCATAATCGGGTAACTGATAAAAGAATTTGATTTGTAATTCCATTCGGCGGGCGCGGCGGAAATTTCGGTCTTTTGTATGTCTTTGACCATTAAAGGCTTGCCGTTTTGCAAAACCCTTCGCGCGATTCTTTCGCCGATATTTTCGCCTTCTCCTTTAATAACGTCGGCGCGCGCGCCGGTTGCCGCTTTTGCCGACAGAGAATTTGATTTTTCGTCAAAAATCAGCAGCGAACTGCGCTCGGCTCGCATCAGTTCGGCGGAGATTTGCGCCAGAATCGTCCAAAAATCATCCGTATCTATATCTTTGATGCCGGCGTTAAATTTCTGCACGGCGCCTTCGAGCCAACCGCGCCTGTTTAACTCTTCGCGCAAACGCAAAATTTCGAGTTCTGAGGCAATTGTTCGGCAAAAGCGGCGGATGTGTCGTTTTTTGCTTTCACTTAAATCCTCGTCACCGACGATTAACACGCTCCGAATTTCGCCGCCAATCGCAATCGGAAAAAGATGAATCGTTTGCGCCGCGAAATCATTTTCCGAATCTTGCCGTTCGCGCAATTCAAACGATTTTTTTCCTTTTATCGCGTCGAGCAGACGTTTATCATCCGCCGAAAAACTCAAATCGGTTTGCCGCGAGTGCAAATTACCGTTGGCAAAAGTCGCTTCCAGCCGATTTTCCCGACCTTCGAGCCAAGCCAGCGAAGCGATTGAATAACGCCGCGCGACGAATTCTAAAATTGATTCGCAAGCCTGCCGGTAATTTTGATTCAAAAGCGAGCCGAGAAGCGAACGCCATTCGCTGATTTCTTCGGCTTCTTGGTTATTTTGTCTGGTAAGTTTTTCTGAAACGACCGTAGATTCTTCCGCGTTGTAAAATCTTTCAACGATTTCGGCGATTCCTCTTGTCTGCGCCGCTTCCGATTCTTCGTCGCGTCCGAATTCCGCAGTTTTCGCTTCTTTTATTTCTTTTGAGTTTTCGACAGTTTTTGAAAGCGCTTCTTTTTCTTCCGCGTCTAATTTTTCTATCTGTTTTGCCGCTGTTTCCAGATTTTGCATCGAGCTGCTCAACAAAACATTTTCAAAAAACCTGGTCGGCGGAAACCTTCGCCAATCGCCGGAAATCGCGCGTGTCGTCGCGTTGCGGTAATCTTCGGCTTTCAGAAAAGTTCTACCGATGATGGCGACAAGTTGGGTTTGTCCGGCTTTTACGGGAACAACCAGACAATTCAGTCCGGCATAACATTTATACTCGACGGTTTTTCCGGCTTCGGTCGCCATTTCAAAAGCTCTGCCGCAAAACCTGGCGCATTCGGGCGCGAATTCTTCGGAATTATATAAAACCTCGCAAATCGAATTGTTGTTCGATTTCACCAAGTCCGGTGAATCGGCGTCGGCAACAACGACTGCCAAGCCGCTGCTTTCGGCTAGACGGTCTTGCGTCAACTGCCATTTTTCTTCCTGCGTCGGTTTTTCGTTCATTGAGTAAAGAGCAATATCAAATTCCAAATGTTTTTCCGGCGTGCGAAAGCCGAAAACGTCTTGTTTACACTTACAGCTAGATACGTTTAATCAGCTCTTATTTTCAACATTTTTTGAGATATACAATTATGGCACAAAAATTGAACTGACTTCTATTTAGATGCGAAGCTGAATCAATCTCAAACGAATTTATTTTCGCGTCAAAATTCACGGAGGTTTTTATGGACAACAAATTACAAGGAAAAAAGGTAGCAATTTTAGCGACAGACGGTTTTGAGCAATCGGAACTTGAAAAGCCGAAAGCGGCATTGGAAGCAGCAGGCGCGACGGCGGACGTTGTTTCACCGAAAAGCGGCGAGATAAAAGGTTGGGATACGGACGATTGGGGCGATAAAGTCGCGGTTGATATTGAACTGTCAAAAGCCAACGCCGACGATTACGACGCACTCGTTTTGCCGGGCGGCGTGATGAATCCAGACAAACTAAGAATCAATGAAACGGCGGTCAATTTCGTCAAATCGTTTTTTGAAGCGGGAAAACCCGTCGCGGCAATCTGTCACGGACCCTGGACGCTGATTAACGCCGAGGTAGTCGAAGGCAGACATTTAACTTCGTATCCGACTCTGAGAAAGGATTTGGAAAACGCGGGCGCGACGTGGACTGATGAAGAAGTCGTCGTTGACAACGGACTCATTACAAGCAGAAACCCGAACGATATTCCGGCTTTTAACAAAAAATTGATTGAGGAAATCGCCGAAGGAAAACACGGCAAACAAATGACTGCGAATCAGTAATTATCTGCAAATTATCACGTAACTTTTCAAAGGCTTCCGCTAAAATTATACGGAAGCCTTTTTATTTTTTCCGATGGACGCATTTCATACACAAACGTCTGAATACATTTCACGATAAAAAGCTGAATTTAATAATATCTTTGAGTTTCGGCTTAATATGTTTGGCACGCATTTTGTAGTGTTCAAAGCTACAAAGTCAAAAGCGTTCACAAAAGAATGTGCGAGACAAGATTTTTAATTTACAAGGGAGAATTTGGGAAATGACAAACGAAGATACTATTTCAACATTAAACGGTTTAATTGAAACCTGTAAAGACGGACAAGACGGATTTAAGGTAGCGGCGGAAGGCGTCGAACGTTCGGATTTGAAATCAATTTTTTACGAATGTTCGCAGCAGCGTTCGCAATTCGCCGGTGAGTTACAGTCACTTGTCAGAGAACTCGGCGGCGACCCGGAAGATTCGGGAAGCGTTAGCGCCGCTGTTCATCGCGGTTGGATAAATATAAAATCCGTAGTTACCGGAAAAGATGATACTGCTATTTTAAGCGAATGCGAACGCGGTGAAGACTCCGCGAAAGCTGCTTATCAAAAAGCAGTCGAACAAGATTTGCCGGCGAATGTAAAAACTACCGTCCAAAATCAATTCAATACGGTCAAAGCGACACACGATAAAATCAGAAACCTGCGTGATTCGACAAAAGCAGCGACAACATAAAAACAAAGTCTTAAATTTTTAGCAGCTGGTTTTCGTTCATTTTAACCGCTGATTTTAAGGGAGTCTTCTACTCCCTTTTTTTATTTTAAATCTTAGGGAAAGTTTAATTTGAAATCGCGCTTTTATTTTTCAATCGAACTTTTGCCGAAGATATTTTCTAATGTCCGACAACGCCGAGATTGGCTTCTTTATTTTCTTCAATATTCGGGCGCTCAGTCGAAATTCGGATGCACGCCGCGAAATGGCGCGGTTTGATTTCGACTAGCTGCGGCACGATTCGTCTGCAATCTTCAATCGCATACGGACAGCGCGTGTGAAAATGACAGCCCGACGGCGGATTGATCGGCGACGGCACATCGCCCGTTAAAATAATTCTCGTGCGCTTGGCTTCGATTTTCGGGTCTGGCACAGGAACGGCGGAAATCAGCGCTTTGGTGTAAGGCATCAGCGGATCGGCGTAAATATCTTTTCCTTCGGCAAGTTCGACGATTTTGCCGAGATACATCACGGCAACTCTGTCTGACAAATGGCGAACGGCGCGTAAATCGTGCGAGATAAAAAGATACGTCAGACTTTTTTCGGCTTGCAGACTTTCCATCAAATTCATAATCTGCGCCTGAATCGAAACGTCCAAAGCCGAAATCGGTTCGTCGGCGACGATAAATTCCGGGTCAACCGCAAGAGCGCGCGCGATGCCGATGCGCTGGCGCTGTCCGCCGGAAAATTCGTGCGGATAGCGCTTGACGAAACGGCGGTTCATTCCGACGGTTTCCATCAGTTCCTGCACTTTTTCATTGACCGATTTTCCATTCGTCAGACCGAAGGTTCTCAGCGGTTCGCCGATGATTTGCCCGACCGTCATTCGCGGATTAAGCGACGCATACGGGTCTTGAAAAATCATCTGCAAATTCTTGCGTTCGTCGCGCATCTGTCCGGTCGAAAGTTTCGCCAAATCTTTGCCGTTATAATAAACCTGCCCGCCGGTCGGCTCGGTCAAACGCAAAATCGCTTTTCCCAAAGTTGATTTTCCGCAGCCCGATTCGCCGACGAGTCCGAGCGTTTCGCCCTTTTTAATGTCGAGCGAAACGCCGTCAACTGCCTTAACGAATTTCCCTTCGGTTCTCGACTTCACACTAATGTTTGTATTCACCGCATCACGGCGGCGAAAGCTGCGAGTTATGTCGTTTATCAAAGTTCCAATATAAGAAGTGCCGCTCGTTTTGTAATAAACTTGCAAATTTTGAATGGAAATCAAATTATTTTCGTTTGTTTCAGGCATTTTGGGCGGCGTTCTCCTTTAATGATTCGGCGTAAACTTCCTGCGCGAAATGGCAGAGCGATTGGTGATTGGCGTTGATTTGAACGAACGGCGGAAATTCCTGGTGACAAATATCTACGGCGCGGGCGCAGCGCGGCGCGAACGGACAGCCGGGCGGAAGATGCGCGACGTCGGGCGGCAAGCCCGGAATTTGATACAGTTCCGCGCCCTGTTCGTGCGCCGGATCGGGAACGCTTTTCAGCAAACCTTTGGTGTATGGATTCGCCGGAGTTGCGAAAAGATCGGTCGTCGGCGCCTGCTCGAAAACTTTTCCGGCATACATCACGATAATTTTGTCGGTCATTCCGGCAACGACGCCCAAGTCGTGAGTAATCAAAATCACGCTCGTGCCGAACTCGGTGCGCAAATTTTTGATTAATTCGAGAATCTGCGCCTGAATCGTTACATCCAAAGCCGTCGTCGGTTCGTCGGCAATCAATAATTCCGGCTGGCACGACAAAGCCATCGCAATCATCACGCGCTGGCGCATTCCGCCGGAAAATTCGTGCGGATAATTGTCAACGCGATTTTCCGCGTCGGGAATGCCGACGGTTTCGAGCATTTTTATCGCGTGTTCGTAAGCCTGTTCTTTCGTGTGTCCGAGATGCAGGCGCGTGACTTCGGTCAACTGCGTCGAGATTTTCAGAAACGGATTCAGACACGTCATTGGGTCTTGAAAAATCATCGCCATTCGTTTGCCACGAATCTTCCGCACGTCGTCAATCGGCAGAGCGCGCACGTCAACGCCGTCGAAAACGATGTCGCCGTTGACGATTTTTCCCGGCGGTTCGGGAATCAGCCGCATAATCGAAAGATTCGTCACCGATTTGCCGCTGCCCGACTCGCCGACGATGCCCAGAGTTTCGCCTTTTTCGAGCGTAAACGTAATGCCGTCAACCGCTTTGACCACGCCGTCTTCAGTTTGAAAATACGTCTTCAAATCTCTGACCGACAAAATATTTCCGTTTTGGTTATTCATCAATTATCAAATTGAATTGCAAATTATTTAGAATTTTCTCGTCTGCGGATCGAGCGCGTCGCGCAAACCGTCGCCCAAAAAGTTTAATGAAAACAAAGTCAAAGCCATCGTTACGCCGGGAAAAATCAACTGCCACGGGAAAATTGCGATGTTTTTAATTCCGTCCGCGCAGAGACTGCCCCAAGATGCGTAAGGTGCTTGAACGCCGATGCCGAGAAACGAGAGAAAAGATTCAGTCAGCATCACCGACGGAATCGTCAGTGTCGCGTAAACGATCACCGGTCCGAGCGCGTTCGGCACGAGATGACGGAAAATAATCGCCGGGGTCGAAACGCCGGTCGCCCGCGCCGCCATTACGAATTCCTGATTTTTCAAGCTGAGAATCTGCCCGCGCACGACGCGCGCCATCGTCAGCCACGAAACGAGTCCGAGCGCGAAAAAGAGCAGAAAAATCTGGTTCAAACCCTGATTTCCCGCGCCGCCGAAAACGCTCGAAATTGATTGAATCCACTGCGGCGTGTTTGGTCCGCCGAACACCGAAAGCAGCACGATGACGATTAAAATATAAGGAATCGCGTAGATTATATCCACAATTCGCATCATCAGATTGTCAATTTTCCCGCCGAGATAACCGGCGGTCGCGCCGTAGGAAACGCCGACGACGAGCGAGACAATCGTCGAAATAACGCCGACCATCAGCGAGATTCTGCCGCCCTGCAAAACACGCGCTAAAAGGTCGCGCCCCGAATCGTCCGTTCCCATCGGATGCTGCAAAGAAGGCGGAAACGATTTGATATATTCGCCTTCGGGCGGAATAAAATCGTAGGTAAATCCGGTCGTCCATTTGATAATCGGCGGACCGATTATCACGGCAATTGCCATAATCACGACGACGACCAGACCGAAAACGGCTAGTTTATTTTTCAGAAGACGCTTCCAGGCGTCCCGCCACAGCGACGCGGTTTTGACTACTTCATTTTCCTGTTCCATAAAATTTTACAATCCTAAAATTTCATCAATCGGCAGTTTCAAATTTGTAACCGCGACGGCTTCGATTGTCTCGCCCGATTCGAGAATTCTTGCCAGACGATAATTTCCGTCTTTCGGCTGTGAATATACTTCAACCGTATTATTTTTCAAATTTATCAGCCAGTATTCGACAATTTCGGCTTGAGCATAAAGCGTCTTCTTGATTTCCCGGTCGTATTCGACGGTCGAATCGGAAACCTCGACGAGCAGCAAAACGTCCGGCGCGGTCGGAAGACTGTTTGTATAAAAATCTTCGCGCGGTTTCAGTAAAGCGACATCGGGTTCGGGTTCGTTATATTCGTTTATATGAATCGGATTTTGCACGGAAACAAGCGTTTCATTTCCGACTAATCTTTCAAAAAATTTTCCGATTTTTATAACTGTTCCGGCGTGTCTGCTTCCGATGCTCATTTTGTCAATCAGATAACCGTCAATCACTTCCCAACCGCTCTCTTCGGGTAAAATACCGACTTCGGTCATCTTGCGAAAATCTTCAGCGCGAAATCTTTTCGGTGTCGGCGGCGAAACTTTTTCTATTTGAACAACTGTCGTCATAACTTTATTCGTAACGAATGCGCGGATCTAAAAACGCATAGGAAATATCAACCAGCAAGTTGAAAATCATAATCAGAATCGAAAGAAACGCGACGATGCCGAGAATCAGAGGTTCGTCACGATTCAAAACCGCCTGAATAAAGATATTGCCGAGTCCCGGAATGGCGAAAACTTTTTCGACGACGACCGTTCCCGCGAGCAGCGCGGCGAGCGCCGGACCGGTGAACGAAACGACCGGAATCAGACCGCCGCGAACCGCGTGGCGCAGCAGAACGGTTTTTTCGTCCAAGCCTTTCGCCCGCGCCGTCCGAATATAATCCGAACGCATCACTTCGAGCATTCCGGCTCTGGTCAGCCGCGCGATATAGGAAATATAAATTCCCGACAAAGTGATGACCGGCAGAATTATATTTTGAATTCCGCCCCAACGCGCAGGCGGAAAAATAAACAGCCAGAGCGAAAAAACAAGCACGAGAATCGGACCCAAAACAAAATTCGGCACGGAAAGTCCGAGCATCGCCAGCGCCATCGCGCCGTAATCGAAAATCGAATTTTGTTTGAGCGCGGCGATTATTCCCATCGCCAATCCAACCGTCAGCGCCAGAATATAAGCCAGAATTCCAATCGTCGCCGAATACGGAAAATGCCGCCTGATAATTTCGTTGACCGATTGCCCTTGATATTTCAGCGAATCGCCGAAATCAAGCCGCAGAGTATTTCCGAGCATAATCGCGTATTGCTGATACCAAGGCTTGTCCAAACCGTATTTTTTCTTGATATTGGCTTCGATAGCGGGCGGCAATTTCTTTTCGGTCGAATAAAAATTTCCCGGCGCAATGCGAATCAAGCCCCACGTCAAAGTGACGACCAGCAAAGCCATCGGAATAATTATCAGCAATCGGCGAATGATGAAACTTAGCATTTTGTTTTTTTATTTTGACTTTCCGTTTTGACCGCTTAGAAATTTTTCGACCATAAAAATGACCGCATTCAGACGCTCGTCGGTTTCCTTTTGAGTATCGGCTAATTTATCAACCTTATCGGCTAACGTATCAACTTTGAACGCTAATTTATCAACCGTTTCGCTGGTTTTCGTCGTCGCGTTATATAAATTAACGGTTGCTCTTTCCAAAACGCTGATTCGTTTTTCGGCGTCTTTGTTGGCATCCTGAAGCATCTGCAAGTTGGCGTAAAACTGCGCCTGATTTTGCAGCAGAATCTCAATCGTATTATTTATTTTTTCTTCGTTCATCTTTTTCAATCTAACTCTACTCGACCGTTTTAGCGGCGTCTGTTTTGGATTTTTCCATTTGATCCTGCGTCGCCGTCAGCGCATTAAGCTGTTGTTCGACTGCCGGATCGCTGCCCGCCATAATATTATCAACGTTGGTGTCCCATTTGTTCGGATCGCGCTCGATATAGGCGAATTTCCAGGCGTGCAGCGTTCCCGGATTCGGATACAAACCTTTGACGTAAGGTTTTTTAATCCAACTCGTGCCGTTGGTCAAAAGCGGAATAATAATCTGCTGCTGCGAGACGTAAAATTCGGCGGCGGCGAGCTTATCGAAGCGCGACTGCGGATCAACCGTGTTGTTGGCTGCATCGAGCATTTTGTCGTATTTCGGGTCCCACCAGCCGGTCGCGCCGTCGTTTGCCGGCGTATAATACAAACCTAAATATGTAAACGGATCCATATAATCGGCGACCCAGCCGCGCCGCCCGAAACCGTCGTAGCTGACGCTCGAAAGCAGCGGCAGATAGGTTTTAAATTCGAGATTTTTGAGCGGAACGGTGATGCCCAGATTCTGCTTCCACTGTGCCTGCACGAATTCGGCGACGGCTTTATTGCTTTCCGCCGTGTTGTAAGTGATATTGACATTGGCGACCGGAAACGACGGGCAACTGAAACCGCTGCCGTTTTTCTGAACCGCAAAACCGGCTTCGGTCATCAGCTTTCTGGCTCGTTCGGGATCGAAAACGCGCTTCGACCAATCTTCGGGCGAGATATTGTTTTCCTTTAATTTTTCCGCATAAACTTTACTGCGCGCGGCTTCATATTTCGGGAAAATCCCTTCGGGCGTCATATCGTTCAGCGGTTTCGCGGTCTGGCGAAATTCGGCGAGCGCCACGCGGTCAACCGCCAAACTAAACGCCTGCCTGACTTTCAAATTATCCATCGGCGGCTTTTTGACGTTAATTACATAAAATTCCGTCGCCGCTTCGGGCGCGTTCAGATATTCGTCTTTGTAATTTCTGACGACATCGAGCCACGGCGCCGGAACAGTATGATTATAAATCGCGTCAACCTGTCCGGCTTTATAGAGATTCATCATCGTCGTCTGCTCGTCAATCGGATAAAAATCAATTCCGGCGAGTTTGATGTTCGCCGCGTCCCAATTATTCGGGTCTTTGACGACATCGAGTTCGTCGTAAGGTTTGTAAACCGAAACCTTAAACGCGCCGCTGGTGACGATATTTTCCGGCTTCGTCCAGTTCGTGCCGTATTTTTCGATCACTTTCTGCGGCACGACGCGGAATAATTGATGCGCCAGAAGTCCGAGGAAAAACGGCGCGGGCTGATAAAGTTTGACGCGCAGCGTGTAATCGTCAACCGCTTCGACGCCGATGTCTTCGGCTTTGACCGGAACAAGCTGTTTGCCTTCGACGGCGGCTTTTATTTTCGGATTTTTTTCGTAAAATTTGGCGCGATCCTTTTCGTCCGCCGGAACATAGAGATTTTCCGGCTCGTCCAAAAAGCGGTGAAATTCGCTGTCGCCGCCGAGCGTGTCGTGCTGATCAGGCGTAACGGTCGTGTCCGCCGTCTGTGTCTGATTCGGATTCGGTTCGGCAAAATCTTTTTTCTTTAGAAATTTTCCGTTCGCGTCTCTGACAAACGCCTGACCGGAATTATACGCTTCGGCATATTTTATGTAATAAGCCAAAATCGCGTTGCGCGAAGCGAGTTCGGGCGACAGAGCGCGGCGAAACGAGTAAACGAAATCTTTCGCGGTAATCGGGTCGCCATTGGAAAATTTGGCGTTTTTGCGCAGATGGAAAAGATATTCCGTGCCGTCGGTTCTCGTCTCCCAGCTTTCGGCAATCGCCGGTATCGGCTCCATCGTTTTCGGATGATATTCGACTAATCCGTCATATAAAGCCAGATAAATGCGGGCTTCCGGCTGACCTGTTCCAAACTGCGGGTCGAGCGATTCCGGCTCCGAGCCGGTCACATAACGCAAAACATTATCTTTCGGCGCCTGCGTCAAACCGAAATAACGATTGTTCGCCGATGTCGTGCAGTTGGCTAAAAACACGGACAGGAAAACTAATCCGACTACTAACCGAGTTTGATTAAAACTGATTCGCGCCATAATTTTATACTCCTTTTTGGAACTTCTAAACGGGGAAAGTCTAACTACAGAAATCGGAAAGAGCAGTTAAATAAACCTGAAACCGCCATAAACTTATCACGTTCCCGCGCATACAGGCAAGATAAAACCAAGATGCGGCGGAAACTTGACTCGAAGCGTAATAAGGATTTTTCATCTTCTTATTTTATTGTTCGCCGTTTGTCGCCTTCATCTGCCAATCGCTGTTAATCCTGACATCTTTGAGCGACGGCGCGTCCAAAGTATTCGTCTCAAACCCTTGAACGTAAGATTTAACCAGTGAATACGATGTCGGAAAATAAAGCGGAATGGCGCGAATTTGATTGACGGCTTCTTCTTCGGTCAAAATCGGTCTGCCGTCGGCGCCGGTTTTAGAATCTTCTGCCATCGCTTGTTCGTCCGCCGTTTTTGCGTCAATTGAAGTTTCCGCTTGATTAAACTGTTCGGAAACCGCGCTGGCAGTGTTTGAATTTTCAACCGTCTTATCTTTTCCGCCTTCTTTTTCCTCAACCGGGTTTTTCCCGGCATCTTCGCCTTTTACCTGTTCTCGCTCGGTGAAAATCGCTGCCATATTTGCCGACTCGTCCGTCGTCGCAAGCACCACGCCGCGCCTAAGAACATCGAAATCGCCTGACTGCGCGACCGCTTCAAGTTCGTCGGAATCTTTGACGATAATTTCCGTCTCGACTCCCAAATTTTGCTTCCACATTTTCGCCACGCTTCGGGCGATTCGCTGTTGAACGTTGTTGCGATTTACCAGCAGTTTGATAACCGGAAAATCTTTGCCGTCGGGAAATCCCGCTTCCGACAGCAGATTTTTCGCGCGCTCTGTGTCCTGCGCGAATTTCGTTTCGCCTTCCTTGTCAAACGGCAGAAAACTCAGCGCCGGAAGGCTCGCGCCGTCCAAATCGTCTTCGGTCAGACGGTCGCGTTCGACGGCAATTGTCAAAGCCTCGCGCACGCGGCGGTCGTCAAACGGTTTTTTGTCCAAATTAAATTCGTAGAAATTCAGAGCGCCGTGCGCCGTGCGTTGAAAATCATCGAAAGGCGTCAAAAGTTTGAGCGCGAGCGGCTCGAAATCGGCGTTCGTCACTGCGTCAATTTCGCCCGCGCGATACGCTTCGAGCGCTTTTTCGGCATTTTCCGTCGGCACAAAGCGCACTCTTTCGAGTTCGACAGCTTTGCGATTCCAGTAATGCTCGGCGCGGTCGAGCGTGATGCCGTCTTGCCCGACGCTCGAAATGTGAAACGCGCCGTTGGTTACTATATCGGCGTTCAATTTTCCCGTTTCAAACTGTTTGCCGTCTCCAAATACGGGACGAAAAATCGGATGCGCGACGAGCGCCGGAAAATCTTTGTCGGCTTTGATTAAGGAAACTTTCAAGGTGAAATTGTCAACGGCTTCCACGCCGAAACTCGATTCGGTTTTACTTTCCGCTTTTGATTTCTGCTCGATTTTAGCCGGAGTTTCAGAATTTTTTACAACTTCCGGCGTTTTGCTCTCGCTCTTTTGTAAAATCGCTGTCGAGTTTGAATCGGATTTTTGAGGAAACGACTGTGAATTTTCCGGTGCTAAGTTTTTCGGCGGAACGTCTGATTTTTCAGCTTCTTTTTTCGGCGCGATGATTTCCTGACGCGGAATTTGCGCGCCGACGATATTATTTAACAATTCGTGATGCGAAACTTTTTCGCCCATTTCCGCCAGACGCTTCCACGAGCGCACGAAATCCTGAGCTTTGACCGGCTCGCCGTTTGACCAGTAAGCATCGTGTCTTAGATTAAACGTCCAGGTTTTATCGTCGTCCGAAGATTTCCAGTCTTTAGCGACAGCGGGAATCGTCTGCAAAGTTTTCGCGTCCGTGTCGGTCAAACCGTCGAAAACGGCGCGAACGACATCGGTTTCCGGCGGCGCGGCGGCGAGCGCCGGATCAAATGATTTCGGCATTTTGCCGTTGCTCCAGCGAAATTCCTGTTTCGGCGGCGGCGCGGTCTGCGAATAAAAAGGCTGCGGTTTCGGTTTTTCGAGTTGACTGCAAGCGCCGAATAACAAAACAAAAGAAATTAACCACAGATGGACACAGATAGACACAGATAAATTCATTCTTTTAAATCTGTGTCTATCTGTGTCCATCTGCGGTTTCATTTTTTTATATTTCTATTTTGGTTAGTATTTAATAATTGCCCGAAAATTTCTTCGGTTTGTTTTCGCGCTGCGTCGAAGCCTTCGGAAGTGTCAATCAAAAAATCCGCGTAACGTTTTTTTTCTTCCTGCGGCATTTGCGCGTTGATGCGTTTGGCGGCTTCCTCCGCGTTCAGATTGTTGCGCGACATCAATCTTTGCAATTGAATCGCGGCTTCGCACCAGACAACGATTAATTTATCGAAACGCTCGAAACCACCCGATTCTATCATCAACGCCGCATCAATTATGCAAATCGCGTTCGGGTTTTCGCTCTCTCGCGTCCGTAACCAATCGTTTTGTTTTTCGATTACTAATGGATGCACAATTTGGTTCAAAAGTTGTCGTTTCCGCTCGTCGGCGAAAACTATTCCGCCCAATTTTATTCGGTCAAGTTCGCCGTTCGACTGCAAAACGTTCGCGCCGAAATTTTCGATAATCGCTTTTAAGCCTTTTGTGTCGGGCGCGACAACTTCACGCGCCGTCTGATCAGCATCGAGAACAAACGCGCCGAGTTCGCGGAAAATTTCGCAAATGTAACTTTTGCCAACCGCAATCGAACCTGTCAGACCGATTTTCAACATAATGGAAAATGGAAAACGGAAAGTGGAAAATGTTTCTGTTTTTTAATTATCCATTTTCCATTTTCCGTTTTCCATTATTTGCGTGTCTCGCGGCTAATTTTTCGACGTTGAATTCTGCGATTTCCTCCAAAGTCAGTTTGAGTTCGTCGGCGCAGGCGGAAATATACCACAGCACGTCGCCGAGTTCGTCTTTCAATCTGGCGCGAATTTCATCGGTCAAAATACCGCCGAAATCGCGCTGGATTTTTTTGACGACGTTGGCGACTTCGCCCGCTTCGCCCGCGAGTCCGAGCGTCGGATATTCGAGATTTTCCAAGCGTTTCGGATACATCGCCGTTTGGCTCGCTTGCCGCTGATATTCTTCAAAAGTTAATTTCATTCGATTCAAAAACAATCAGCGCCTGCATTTTGCCGGACAAACGCTTGATTTCTTTCGCCTTTTTTATTTGTGTCGAATAGCTTAACTTAACAAACCGAAAATTTCCATATACAATTTGCAATTCGCTTCTTGGATTTAGAAATTATGTTATTAGAAAATAAAACGGGAATGATTTTCGGCGTGGCGAACAAGCGTTCAATCGCCTGGGCGTGCGCCGAAGCCTGCGCCAACGAAGGCGCGAAACTCGCTTTTACTTATCAAGGTGAACGTCTGAAGGAAAACGTTGAAAAATTGACGCGCAATTTAGACGACGCGCTCGTCGTGCCGTGCGACGTAACGAATCAGACAGAAGTTGACGCGGCTTTTGAAACTGTCGGAAAAAAATTCGGCAAACTCGATTTTTTGATTCATTCGATTGCCTTCGCGCCGAAAGAAGCGCTCGAAGGCGAATTTGTGATGACTTCGCGCGAAGCGTTTACGACCGCTTTGGAAATCAGCGCGTTTTCGCTGACGCAGCTTGCGCTCGCCACCGTTCCGCTGATGAAAGACGGCGGAAGTATCGTGACAATGACGTATTACGGCGCGGAAAAAGTCGTGCAGAATTACAACGTGATGGGCGTCGCCAAAGCTGCGCTCGAATCTTCGACCCGCTATTTGGCTGAAGATTTAGGCAAACAAAACATTCGCGTCAACGCGATTAGCGCGGGACCGATTAACACTCTGTCGGCTCGCGGCGTGCGCGGAATGGGCGCGATGCTCGGACATATCGCGGAAAAAGCGCCGTTGCGCCGCAACGTCGAAGCGCGCGAAGTCGGCAACACGGCGCTGTTTCTCGTCAGCAATTTATCTTCGGCAATTACGGGCGAGACGATTTACGTTGATTGCGGTTTTAACATTATCGGAATCTAAAACTTAAAATGGCAGAAAAAAAGAAAACTCTAAACAATACAACCAAAACTAAAAACAATAAAAGTAAAAAACTCGCCACAGTCGAGATTGCCGAACCTATAACGGTTGCCGACGCTGTAAAACAGAAACAGTATAACTACTGGCAAACGACCGAAGACGAAATTTTGCTGCGTTCGCCCGAACCGGACGACGTTTTTAAAAGCTCGGATTCGTGGCGCGTGTTTCGTATTTTGGGCGAATTCGTCGGCGGTTTCGACAATCTGGCGACCATTACGCGCGGCGTTTCGGTTTTCGGTTCGGCACGCACGCCCGAAGACAACGAAAACTATATCGCCGCCCGCGAAACCGGAAGATTATTAGCCGAAGCCGGTTTTGAAATTATTACCGGCGGCGGACCCGGAATTATGGAAGCCGCAAATCGCGGCGCGACGGATGTCGGAAAAATTTCGGTCGGCTGCAATATCGAATTGCCGTTCGAGCAAGTCGCCAATCCGTATCAAACAAAATCTCTGACGTTCAAGTATTTCTTCGTCCGCAAGACGATGTTTATCAAATACTCAAACGCTTACGTTATTTTTCCCGGCGGTTTCGGAACTCTGGACGAATTTTTTGAAGCGTTGACCTTGATTCAAACGAAAAAAATCAGAAATTTTCCGGTCGTCCTTTTTAATTCGCAATACTGGCGCGGACTTCTCGCCTGGATGACTTCGACGATGCTTCACGAGAAAAACATCAACCCGGAAGATTTGGGCTTAATTTATTTGACCGATTCACCGAAAGACGCGGTTGATTTTATCTTCAAAACTTTCGAGGAAGAGGAAAATAACAAAAAGAAAAAAGAAAACAAAAAATAAAAGAAGTTTTCGGGCTTTTATTTCACAGTGAATTTTCCACCCAATTGAGATAGCTTTCCGCCACATCGCTTGCCGGCAAAGCAACGATCTCAGGAATTTCGTAGCTGTGATTTTCACGAATAAAAGTTTCGAGTTCGGCGAATTTAACCGCGAGAGTTTTGATTAAAAGCAGACATTCGGTTTCTTTCTGAACTTCGCCTTTCCAAACGTAAAACGATTTAATTTGAGGCAGAATTTGCACGCAGGCGGCAAGTTTCGCCTCGACGATTTTTCTGGCGAGAGTTTCGGCTTCTTCCGAATTCGGAGTCGTCGTTAAAATAATCAACATAAACTAAAACAAAATCAGCCGCGAAAGAACACGAAAATTCACGAAATAGATTTTATAA
>CAXSHW010000029.1:14859-25754 GCA_964237245.1 uncultured Pyrinomonadaceae bacterium | reverse complement strand
TATTTCGTGAATTTTCGTGTTCTTTCGCGGCTAAATAATTTGCCTGCGGTTCAGGCTTTTTTCAAAACTTCCTCGTATTCGCCGCTTTCAACCCATTTTAGAATTTCGGCAACGCGCCAGATCGGGAACGGATGCGACAATCCGGCGTTTAAAATATCAGCCCAGAATTTATCGAGTTTTTTCTCGTCGTAATTTTTTTCAAATTCGCGCGCCTGCTCTAAAAATTGGTCGTAATCCATTTTATAAGCGAAAGTTCCGCCGGCGAGCTTCATCATCGTCGTGCCGATAACGTGCGGATTTTGCGTAACCAATAACGCGGCGCGGTCGCAGGAAAGCTCCGCCCGACGCGCCCACGCGAGCAGAGCGCTGCTGATTCCGGCAGAAATCATAAATTTAATAATTTCCGCGCCCGGAATTAGCTGCGCCAGAGAAGCGTTTGCCATCGCTTCGATAAGACGCGCCGCCGTCAAATAAAGAACATGCTCGGCGTGAATATGTCCGACTTCGTGCGCGATAACGGCGAGCGTTTCTTCGTCGTTAAGACGTTCGAGCAGTCCCGAATGCATAACAATAATCGGTTTTTCGACGCCGCCCGTGAACGCATTGACAATCGGATTTTGCTGTATGAAAAAATCCGGCATATCAACGCCGAGAGTCGTGCAGGCGATTTGCAGCTTGGCGTGCAAATCGGGACATTGTTTCGGCGTTACTTTGACGGCGCTCGCCATAAAAGTTACGCGAATCGCCGATTCGCCCGTTACGGTAAGAAATTTTTTGAGCGCCGAATCAATTCCCGGAATTGCCCGCAGCGCGGCGAGCGCTTTGCTGTCGCCCGGATGAATGTAATCGTGTTTATTTAAGTCGGCAAACTTTTTGTGCGGCGCGTTCGAGAGCGGAAGACGGCAGCGTCCGCAAATCGCTTCGCCGTTGACATAATCTTCTTTAACGGAATTTTTCTGACCGCAGTAACGGCATCGAACCGAATATCTTTCGGCAATCGCGCCGGTTGAATCTTGATTTGGCATAATTTAAAATTTTAGTCGGATACTTCTGATATTTCAAACTCTAAAGTCTGATGTTTCAAACGAAAAAGCGTTGTAAAAAGTTTTGCTTTTATTGGAGTTTCAACCTGACAACCGTTTCGACGTGATGCGTTTGCGGAAACAAATCGAGCGCGACGATTCGTTCGATTTGATAATCGTTTTCGAGCAAAATTTTTAAGTCTCTGGCTAAAGTCGAAGGTTCGCAGGAAACATACGAAATTTGTTTCGGCTGCAATTTAATAACTTCTTCGATGATTTCGCGTTCCGTTCCCGAACGCGGCGGATCGAGCAACAGAAAATCAAGATTTTCCAAATTTTCCTGATTGTCTTTCAGCCAATCGGCGACGTTTTCACAATAAAGTTTGACGTTTGAAAGTCCGGCGTTTTCGACGTTTTTCTTGGCAAAATCTATTGCTTTGTCGTAGCCTTCGATGCCGGAAACCGTTCGGAAATTTCGCGCCAGCGGCAGAGTAAAAAGTCCGACGCCGCAGTATAAATCGAGCGCGTTATCGCCTTTTGCGTCTTTCAGAGCGGTTTCGACGAGCGATTGGATTAAAAACGGATTGCCTTGAAAAAAACTCGTCGCGTCGTAAAAATATCGTTCGCCGTTCGCTTCAAAAGCTATTTCGTCGGTCGGTTCGATAATTTCCGCCGAATAGACGGAAACTTCTTCGCCGGAATTCGCCGCTTCGATTTCGACGATTTCGCTCCAGAAACTTTCCCAACTGATTTCTCCACGTAGAGTTTTTAATGTTTCCTCAAGCTCCGGCGTCAGAATCGGGCAGATTTCGGCGTCAATAATTTCGTGCGATTTTCTTTGGAAATAGCCGAACTTTCTTTTTCGCGTATCCAAATGCCATTGCGCGCGAGAACGATATTTGTAATCTCGCGGGCTGGCGATTATCGGAATTTCCGGCTCGTAATTTATTCGTCCGATGCGCGATAGGCAATCTCGGACGATTTCGACTTTTGCGCGAAGCTGCGCCGCGTAATTTAACTGCTGAAAATTGCAGCCGCCGCAGCGTCCGAAATATGGACATTGCGGCGTCGTTCGGTCGGGCGAAGGCGTCAGAATTTCGACGATTTCGGCAAACGCGGTTTTTCCTTTTTTCTGAATTATCTTAACCAGCAGTTTGTCGCCTTTCGCGGCGAGCGCGACGAAAACCGTCAAATTTTCGGCAAACGCCAAACCATAACCGTTCGGCACGATTTTCTCGATTGTTACTATTATCGTTTGGCTTTTTTGATTATTGATTGGAGATTTCAAAGTAAGTTGAGTTTAAGCTGAAAACTACAGGTAAAACAAACTGAGACGCGGAATTTCCGCTCGCTCGCGCAGACGTTTGAGAAGCATCAACTCTAATGTCCGATCATAGGCTTCACGTTCCATTTTGGCTTTGAAGGAAGCGATTTGTTTTTCGATTTCAGTTTTTAGTTTTTCGATTTCAGAATTCTCCAAAAGACTTGCGTCAACTTCGGCATCCAGCTTTTCCAGAGACTTTTCTAATGATTCGGCATTCGGCGAATTTTCACTAAGTTTCGCCAAATGCTCCGAAATCCTGACTAAAGTTTCACGCAGATCGCCTTCGACTTTGTGCGTTGATTTTTTCAAATCCGCCGCGACTTTTTCCAAATGCGCCGCAATAGTTTCATCTGGAAATAAATCGCTTTTCGGCAAATCCGCTTTTTCCGGTGAATTTTGAGTTTTGAACTTTGAACTTTGAGCTTTTTCCGCGCCGTTTTTCCCGACTTGCGCCTGAAGCCAATCGGCGTATTGAGCTTCGATTTCTTCGCGGCAGTAAATTAAAGATTTAATCGGGCGCTTTTGAGCAGGTTGTTTGTCCACGCCGTCAAACACTTTTTCAATGCCGCGAAGGACGATGCGCAGCGGAATACCACGCTCCTGCCAGGTTTCAATCAAAGCCCAATCGAGTGGATTGAGCAGCAAATTGCGCCCGCGCCGCCGAATAAAAGTTTCTTCAATCTCTGAAAAATAATTAAAATAGTTCATTAAGTGGTAAGTGGTAAATGGTAAGTGGTAAGTTTTAGTATTTTCATTTACCACTTACCACTTACCGTTTAGCACTATTCCAAGCGGATTTTCATACGGCGCAAGGCTTGCACGTCTTCGTCGGTTAATTCGAGTTCGATGTCTTCGGGAAAATCATCAACATCTTCTTCGATTTGCTGTAAACCGATTTCCAATTTTAACGTCAGATTCGGCTCGTAACCGATTTCGCGCAGATTTTCAATCGCTTCGGAGACGCGCGCGGATTTTTCAACCGCCGCGTTTATCGCGTCGCCGAGTTCGCGCACGGCTTTTTTCGCATTCGTATCGAGTTCTATTTCGCGTAAAATGAAATGCTACGCGAGGCTGTGAAAATAGTCAAAAGATTGTTTGGTTTTAGCGGCGAAGCATTTTGAAAACTGACGAAAACGCCGCAGCTTAAATTTAATCTGCGGCGTTTTCGTTCAAAGCAAAATCTAATCGGCGTTTAATGCGCGTCGTAAGCGGCGACTGGCAAATCGGTCGTCAATCCCCACTGTGTTGCGGAAATTGTTCCGTCCGAACTTTTCAAAATATAAAACGTGCCGTCGGTTTCGCGCCACACGGCAATGTCGGTTTTGCCGTCGCCGTCGTAATCGTTTTGAACTAGCGAATCGGTTTCCGACAATCCGAAATTGACGGCGCGAAGCTGATTATTCGAGCTTTGCAGAATATACCAAACTAAGTTCGCGCCGACTTTGCGGACGACGGCGAAATCGGTTTTGCCGTCGCCGTCATAATCACCGGCGGCGAAACTGTCGCTGCCGAAACCCCACGCAACCGAATAAAATCCGGCGCTGCTGCCCAAAACGTAAAAGGTCGCCGCCGTGTTCACGCCGCCGCGCTGAACGGCGATGTCGAATTTACCGTCGCCGTCATAATCGGCGGGCGCGGCGTAATCGGTGTTCAATCCGAATTGCTGCGCGTGAAAACTGCTGTCCGAACTGTATGAAATATACCAATTCATATAGCCGTTTGCGCGGCGAATGACGGCGAAATCCGTTTTGCCGTCGCCGTCGTAATCGCGCGGAACGAGTTCGTCGCCGATAGTTCCGAATTGTCTGGCTTTAAAAGTTCCCGTCGAGCTTTCCAGATAATAAAAAGTTCCGTTTGAATAACGCCAGACAGCGATGTCGGCTTTGCCGTCGCCGTCATAATCGCCGGGCGCGAGCGAGTCGGTGTCGGAGACGCCGAAGCCGGTTCCGCTAAAACTGTTCGTGCCGCTGCGCAAAACGTAAGTGCTGCTGTCCGACGAGCGAAAAACCGCTAAATCGGCTTTCCCGTCGCCGTCGTAATCGAGCGCGCTGCGCAATTTGACTTGCGCGAAAACCGCGCCCGACAAAGCAATAATCATTGTCAAACTCAACAACAATCCGGCAAATAATTTGTTTGCGATATTAAAAGTCATTTTTCCCTCGTAGAATTGGCGAATTCTGATTTTTTCAAGCCGAATTTCCCGGCTGTCTATAAATAATTTTTTGCGGCGAGCGATTCGGTTGAAAAAATTTTCCGAAGCGCCCGCCGCTTGTATTTAATTTTCGCTTTAGTGTTTACCGGACGAAAGCGTTAGATGCGGGTTGGTCGCCGCTCGAACCGAATTGAACCGCGGCGAAACCCTGCGTGCTTTTCAATTGATACCAAGTGCCGGTGTCCGGTCGGAAAACGGCGATGTCGGTTTTGCCGTCGCCATCGTAATCAGCCGGAGCAGGAAGATCGGTCGAAAGTCCGAACTGACTCGCGGTAAATCCATTACTGCTTTGGAACAAATACCACGTTCCATTCGACGGACGGTAAACGGCTTCGTCCGCTTTGCCGTCGCCGTCGTAATCGCCGACGACCGCTTTGTCGGTCGAAAGTCCGAATTGAATTCCCGTGAAACCTTTCGTGGTTTGCAGCAAATACCAAGTTCCGTTTGACGGGCGATAAACCGCAAGATCGGCTTTGCCGTCGCCGTCGTAATCAGCCGCAACCGGTCTGTCTTCGGAAGTGCCGAACTGCACCGCACTGAAAGCGCTTGTCGCCAGATTGAAGACATACCAAACTCCGTTTGACGGGCGATAAACGGCGAGATCGGCTTTGCCGTCGCCATCAAAATCGGCGGGCGCGGGAATGTCGGTCGAGAGTCCGAATTGGGCTGACGCGAAACCGGCAGTGCTTCTTTGCAGATACCAATTGCCGTCACGATAAACGGCGATGTCGGTTTTGCCGTCGCCGTCAAAATCGGCAGGCACGATTTTGTCGGTCGCAATACCGAACTGAACGCCGGTAAAGCCTGCCGTTGACTGCTGAACATACCACGTTCCCGAAGACGGACGATAAAGCGACATATCAGCTTTGCCGTCGCCGTCAAAATCAAACAGACGTTTGGTTGTCGGCGTCGGTGTTGCGGTTGGCGTCACAGTCGGTGTTGCCGTCGGCGTCGGTGTAATCGTCGGCGTCGGAGTTGCGGTCGGCGTCGGCGTCGGCGTTGCTTCGGTTGATGAATCAAGCGCGGTGGTCAGAGATAAATCCTGTCCGTAATCGCGGACGTGATCTCGATAAACGCTGTGATAATGAATTTGATTGGGAAACACGACACCGTTCTGGCAGACGAATTCAACCCACGCCGTCGTTCCGTCAATTCGCGCGTAATTCGTGTTGGCGTTTAGGAACGTGCTTGGACTGCCTGACGTTCCGTTTCCCGTGTAGGCGATATATGTGCCGTTGAGTTCTCTTTGGTAAATCGTCAGCAGATTCGCCGCCACCGTGTCGTCCATATCCTGAACCCACGGTTTGATTGCCGCTAAAACCAATAATTTCTGCGCGGCGGTCAGCGTGCTGACCGCCAGACCGACTTTCGTCGCCGGAAATGTTCCCGATCCGCCGTTGGTTTCGCCCGGCGCGAGCGTCACGTCGCTGAATGTCTGCGACAGTTTGGCGGTCGTCAATTGCGCGGTCGTCAGCGATGCCAGCATATTCGCCATCGCGTCGTGTTCCTGCGTAATAGGCGCGTAAGTCGTGCCGTTGACGGAAAAGGTTGTCGGTTCGACACCTTCAAACAGCGGTGTCGCCCCGACGACGTGACCGCTGTTATAAGCGATGTTCGCCGCGTAGTGATGTCCGCCGTATTGCAGCATCCACGCGCCCGAAGTCGTCGGCGTGTTCAAAAACGAGATGAAATAAAGTCCGCTCGAATAGCCGCTGCCGCCGCCGTTTGCGGCTAAATAATCGTCAGCCGCTCTGATCTGATTGAATTCATCGTAGCCTTCGTTGGCGGTCGTTCCCGCCGCCGCCTGAATGACGGCAAGCGCGGCGGTCAACTGCGCGGCGGTCAGAGTGCTGAACTGAATTCCGTTGCGACAACCCGAACCGCACGGCAGATTCGACCATTTGCGGGCTAATGAAGCCGTGTAAGTTTTTTCTAAAGTCGCCTGCTGCGCCGTCGTCAGCGTCGCTTTGAAAGCCAACGCTAGAGTTAAGACATCCGAAACCGCTTCGGGCGCGTCCGTCGCCGCCGGCGAATCGGCAGCTTTTTTCGCGTCGGCTGAAACCGATTCAGCCGTCGCCATCACCGCTGATCCGGCGTAAGTCGTGTTCTGAGAAAACGTGTAAAAAAGCGCGAACGCCAACGACAGACTTGCAAAAAGTCCGAGTAAAAATTTTTCTTTGGTCAGATTCAAACTCTTTCGCTTAGTTTCCGCCGAGTTTGATTTGTTGGTGTTTTTCATATTTAATCCCTTGAATTTTATTGTTGTATTTCGATGAACTTTTTTTGTTGGCAATTATCTGCCAACCGAAAAGCGAAGCGGCGATCAATGCCAACGCCAGAATGCCGAGATGCGCGTATTGCGAAATGTTTTGAATCGCATTGCCGATGCCGTTCGGCGTGCCGGAAACCCGTTCGGCAATCCAGACGACAGCGGCAAAAGCCGCGATCAGCGCGCCCGTGATTCTGACGTATTTGTAAAATTCGGTCAGACTCAACAAAATCAGCCACGGAACGATCAGAGCGATAACGAAAAGCTGCATCATCTCGATGCCGAGATTAAACCCCAGAATGCTCAATGCCATTTCGCCCGCGCCCAGATTCAGATTCGCCAGAACGGTCGCAAACGCCAGACCGTGAACCAGACCGAATCCGGCGGCGACATACATTTCCCTGCCCGGAAAAATCGGTCGAATGGCGTGAATTGCAGATATTAAAATCGAAACCGCAATCAAAACTTCGACCGGCTGCTGCGGCAGTTTCAATAATCCCAACGCGCCGACGAGCAAAGTTATCGAATGTCCGACGGTAAACGCCGTGACGATTTTGAGCAGTCTTTTAATGCTGTATTCAGTGCCGCCGAAACCGCCCCATTTTTTTCCGTTGACCAGCAAAGTCGCGGGTAGAAGCAGCGCGAGCAGGAACAACAGATGATCCGTTCCTTCTTTAATGTGCTGCATTCCGAGACTGACCATTCCTTTGAATCCAGTCCACCAGCCGCCTTTTTCGAGATTTATTTCGAGCGGCAAAATCCGCGCCGTCTGCGTGTCAACCATTATCACGCCCGCTTCGGTCGGAGATGCGCCGATATTTCCCGTTTCCCAATCATTTCGCAGGGAAACCAGCGCGCGATGCGTCACGACCTGGTGCATAATCACGTCGTAATTCAGAGTAAATTGCCGGGTGCCGACGCCGGTCGGCGGAATCAAGAAAAGATGCGCCGTGATTTCCTGATACGCTCCGCTCTGCGTCTGTTCGGCTTTGCCGATTTGCATACCGGCGACTTCGACCGTCCACGACTGATTTCCCGTCACCGGATGAATATGCGTTTTCAGATATTCCGTCAACTGCGGCGACAATCTTTCAACCAAAGTGTCGGTGTTTTCCGTCACATTGTGTCCGAACGCCAACTCCAATTCGCTCAGAGGGATTTGCAGCTCCATCGCCACTTTGTCCGAATTAACATCGAGCAGAACAATCGTCGTCGGCTGCTGATGCGCATACGATTGCTGCGGCAAACCGATGCCGAAAATCAGCAGCGCGAGCAAAACGAACAGCCGTTTTCGATTGAACAATCGGTTTTTACAATTTAATTCGTTCATCATCTTCGGTATTTCCGCAGTTCGCGTTTTAAGCGTTGCAAGTCGTCGCCGTCGTGCGAATTCCGATGGTTTTGACCGCCTGCAAAAATTTGTTATTGACTAATTTCGTAGTGAAAACATAAGGCAGAGAACGCGACAGCGCGCCGCCGATCACGCCGTCGCTGGTGTTCGTCGTGTCGCGGTTCGGGCGATTTGAATAATTCGGATGACTGCGGTAAATAAATTCGCTCACTCTATCCAAAAAGAAAAACTGCGTCGTCACAACCGCCGTATTGTTCAGTCGAATCGTCGCGTGAATATGCGTCGTGCGCGACGAATACCAGCCCGGATAAATCGTGTCGAAATAAACCCAGCCGTTGGCGTCCGACGTTTGAATGCCGCGCCCGAAAAACTGCGTCCGAACCGTCGAATCCGTGCCGTTGCAGAATGTGCTGATCGGCGCCGAGTAAATTCCCTGCGAATCGGTGTGCCAGATGTCCATCGTCGCGCCCGAAATCGGCTCGCACGTATCGGCGTTGACAATTCGGAATCCGAGACGTGTCGGCAATCCGGCTTTGCCTTCGGTAATGTCTCGGCGGACAAGATTGGCGTTGTAATAACAAGGTCCGATGGTTGCCGCGCACGTCAAAACGCACTGTTCAGCGACGGCGAAATCGAGCGCGCCCTTCGGAATCGCGGCGAGCGCTTTCGGCTCGAACATCTCGGAAAACGCCGGGCTGAATTTTCCGAGCGCGCCGGCGGCAATCGCGCCGAAACCGAGCGCGGCTCCGGCTTTTAATCCTTTGGTCAATAAATCTCTGCGGCTTAGTAAGTTGTTTTCTTTCATTGTTTTATATTTTTATTTTGTTTTAAATTAAATGCCTGGGCGTTTGAATTCAATTGGCAAGAAGACGGACGCGCGTTGTGATTTTTATTCAATTTACGCGCGTCTCATTTGGCAGATAAAGACTAGTTTTGCGGCGGCGGCATATCGGGGCGTCCGCCGCGCGGAGGTTCGGGACGCTGTTGCAGCAATTGAGCGAACAAAGTTTTTTGGTCTGCCGTCAGCAGGTTGAAAATCGCCGCGTCGGTTCTCAAACGGACGATTTCGAGTTCAATTTCCGCCTGCGTTTTGGTCGCCAGGATTTGTCTGGCTTGCGCTTCGTTAAAAGTTCCGCTCGTTGCGAGCGTTCGCAGTTGATCATCGGCAGTTCTGATTGTTTCAAAATACGTCTGCGAAGCAGTTCGAGCGGCGTCTTGCAGTGCGCTGATTTGTGTTTTCTGCGCGTCGGTTAAATTAAGCTGATTTAGAATTTGCGGCGGAATTCCGCCTCCGCCCGGATGAAAACCGTCATCATGCGGCGGTGGCGGCGCGGCATTGCTGACTGAACCGGATTTTCCGGCGTTTGTGCGTGTCTGCGCAAAAGTAATTATCAGCGAACCGATTAAAATTGCTAGGACTACGGGAACAAAAAGTTTCACGTTGTTTCTCATAAAAGTTCTCCCTTTCGTAAATTATTTTCTTTTGAGCGCCTGGCGCTTTTTTTTAGAAATTCAGTTTATTGCGCGAATGTAAAGATTTTATGTGGACGAAAAGGAATTTTGTTAAGAGTTTGTAAAGTCGGTTGCGAAGCGGGATTTTTCGGTTAAACTGTTTTTCGGAAAATTGCGATGGAAAACAAAAACGATTATTCAAACGCCCGGATTTTAATAATTGACGACGACGTGAAATTATGTCGCCTCGTCAAAGATTATCTCGCGCCGTTCGCTTTTACGGTCGAAACAGCGCATAACGGAACGGAAGGTTTGGAACGAATTAAAACCGATGATTTTCAAGCTGTCATTCTCGACGTAATGCTGCCCGGAATGGACGGTTTTGAAGTTTTAAAACAAATTCGGCGCGTTTCGGTCGTGCCGGTTTTGATGCTGACCGCTTTGGGCGACGAAGCCGACCGCATTGTCGGTCTGGAAATCGGCGCGGACGATTATCTGCCGAAAACTTTTTCGACGCGCGAACTTCTCGCGCGTCTCCGCGCCGTTACGCGCCGCTCGCAAATCGCGGCGATGCAGTCGCAAACCGAAGAAATCAACATCGGCGACATTCGCATTAATCTTCCGACGCGCGAAGTCTGGCAAAAAGATGAAAAGATAAGTTTGACCGCGCTCGAATTCGATTTATTGCAATACTTGGCACGTTCAGCCGGAAGAATTTTGACGCGCGATCAACTGCTCGACGAAATCGCGGGCAGAAATTACGACGTTTTCGACCGTTCGATTGATGTTCATATTTCGAGTCTAAGGCGCAAGCTCGACGACGATTTTAAAAATCCGCGCTACATCAAAACGATTCGCTCGGTCGGCTATATGCTCGTGCCGGACGCGGAAGACACATCGGTAAAAAGCGAGGAAAACAATTGATGCGCGTTCGTTTTTCGCTTTTTTCCAAAATAATGATTTGGTTTTTTCTGAATCTTTTGCTGCTCGCGGCAATGTTTCTCCTTCTTTTTAATTTTCGTTTCGCGCCCGATTCACCTTTTTTTCGACCGACCGATTATCGTATTAACAACATCACGCGCCGGATTTCCGAAGAACTCAGCGATAAATCACGCGCCGAACGCGATGAAATCTTGAAAAGATACACGGAAATTTACGCCGTCGAGTTCTTTATTTTTGACAATGAAGGAAGGCAAATCGGCGGCAGAAAAATTTCTCTGCCGCCGGAAATTCTCGAAGAAATTTCAACGCCCGAACCGTTGTTA
>CAXSHW010000029.1:8145-14849 GCA_964237245.1 uncultured Pyrinomonadaceae bacterium | reverse complement strand
CCGCGCCGTCTGCCGAATTTTCCGGGCGAACCGCCGCCGGAGAACCTGCCGCCGGGACGCCCGTTTGCTTCATTTTTCAGAACGACCGAGCCGCCGCTTTACTGGTATGCGAATCGAACGATGATTTTCGAGCCGAACGATTCCGAACCGACGCGCGCGCGCATAATCGCCGTTTCCGATTCGTTTTCCGGCAACGGTCTGTTTTTCGATCCTCTTCCCTGGCTGATAATCGTCGGCGTGGTCGTCGTTGTTTCGATGCTTTTTTGGCTTCCGTTCGTCAGAAATTTGACAAAAAATCTCGCATTAATGACCGATGCTGCCGAGCAAATCGCCAAAGAACGATTCGATGTGCGCGTCAGCGAAACACGCTCGGACGAAATCGGGCGGCTCGGAAAGGCGGTAAATTATCTGGCAAGTCGTCTGTCGGGATTCGTGTCGGGACAAAAAAGATTTTTGGGCGACATTTCGCACGAGCTAAATTCGCCTCTGGCGCGGATGAATTTTGCTCTGACGATTTTAGAAGACCGCGTGGATGAGAAGAATCTAGCTTATGTCGAAGATGTAAAAGAAGAAGTCGAAGTGATGTCAAAACTCGTCGGCGAGCTGTTGAATTATTCAAAAGCCGGAATAAAAGCGACGGAAATCGAACTGGAAAAAATTCGTCTGCTTCCTTTAGTCGAGCGCGTCGTCGCGCGCGAGACGGCGACCGAACAAGCCGTCATCAAAATTGAAATCGAAAAAGATTTGGAAGTTTGCGCTCAATCCGAACTGCTTTCGCGCGCGCTCGCCAACATCGTTCGCAACGCCGTCCGCTATGCGAAAGACGCCGGCGAAATTAAAGTCGAGGCGGAAAAAATCTCCGGCAATCAAGTCAAAATAATCGTTTCGGACAAAGGCGCGGGAGTTCCCGAAAACACTCTGGAGAAAATTTTCGACCCGCTTTTCCGCACCGAATCTCATCGCTCGCGTCAAACCGGCGGCAGCGGTTTGGGTTTGGCAATCGTCAAAACCTGCGTCGAAGCCTGCGCGGGAAAAGTTTACGCCGAAAATCTTAATCAGAAAGGTTTCGCGGTAAACATCTTATTGAAAAGTTAAATTTGATCGAGTTTGATTTCAGCCGCAAAACCTTTCGGATTTTCAATGAGTGTTTTCAACATTCACTTGTGCTAAAATCTTGAAAATATGAAGGAAAGACGCGAGAAATTTGAAACTTCTTTGGGCATCGAACTGCCAAACGATTTCAATCCAAACAATACTCAAATCAATTACGAAACGGACATCGGCGAGCCGGGCGAATTTCCATACACGCGCGGCGTGCGGGCGAATATGTATCGCGGAAGATTTTGGACGATGCGCCAATACGCCGGTTTCGCGTCTGCTGAAGAGTCAAACGAGCGTTACAAATATCTGCTTTCTGCGGGAACGACCGGATTGAGCGTGGCGTTTGATTTGCCGACGCAAATCGGGCTTGATTCCGATGATGAATTGGCGGCGGGAGAAGTCGGAAAGGTCGGCGTGGCGATTGATAGTTTGGAAGATATGCTGACGCTTTTCGACGGCATTCCGCTCGATAAAGTTTCGACTTCGATGACGATTAACGCGACGGCTTCGACGCTTTTGTGTCTTTATTTAGCTGTTGCCAGAAAACAAAATGTCGCGTTCGATAAAGTCAACGGCACGATTCAAAACGATATTTTGAAAGAATATATCGCTCGCGGAACTTACATTTTTCCGCCAAAACCTTCGATGCGGCTGATTACCGACACTTTCGCTTTTTGCGCCGACAGTGTGCCGAATTGGAACACGATTTCGATCTCCGGTTATCACATCCGCGAAGCCGGTTCGACCGCCGCGCAGGAACTCGCTTTTACTTTAGCGGACGGAATCGCGTATGTTGACGCGGCGATTTCGGTCGGTTTGAAAGTTGACGATTTCGCGCCGCGACTTTCATTTTTCTTTAATTCGCACAACAATCTGCTCGAAGAAATCGCTAAATTTCGCGCCGCGCGAAGACTCTGGGCGCGAATTATGCGCGATAGATTCGCGGCGAAAAATCCGAAATCTTTAATGCTGCGTTTTCACACGCAAACCGCCGGTTCGACTTTGACGGCGCAGCAGCCGGAAGTCAATGTCGTGCGAACGACGATTCAGGCGCTCGCGGCGGTTTTGGGCGGAACGCAGTCGCTGCACACGAATTCGATGGACGAAGCGTTGAGTCTGCCGACTGAAACGGCGGCGCGAATCGCGCTCAGAACGCAGCAAGTCATCGCTTACGAATCGGGCGTCGCAGACACGGTTGATCCGTTTGCCGGAAGTTACGCGATTGAAGAATTGACAAATAAATTGGAAAAAAAAGCCGTCGAATATATCGAGAAAATTGATCAAATGGGCGGAATGCTCAGAGCGATTGAACAAGGTTATGTGCAGCGCGAAATTCAGGAAGCCGCTTACCAATATCAAAAAGCCGTCGAAAAAAACGACGAAATCGTCGTCGGTGTAAATAAATTCCAAATCGAAGAAAACGAAACGATTCCGATTCTAAAAGTCAACGCGCAAATCGAACGCCGGCAAATCGAGCGTCTGCGAGCCTTACGCGAAAAACGCGATGCGGAAAAAGCAGAAAATACTCTGGCAAAACTGGAAGAAACTGCGAAAGGAACGGAAAATTTGCTGCCGAAAATTCTTGATTGTGTGGAAAATTACGTGACGGTCGGCGAGATTTCAAATCGCCTGCGACGAGTCTGGGGCGAATATCGTGAAGCCGTAACCGTCTGAGTTTTCACGAAAATTTAGTTTGATTCAAAGTAAAATAAATGCTACTGTTTCATCGGTGAAACAGAATTCTTTTGTGAGGTTAAATTTTTAATATGACGACGCAAGCGGCAACCGAAATTGAAACGACCGAAAATCAAATGAGCGAAACAAATTCCGAACTGCGTTCAATCCGCGAAATCGTTAAGGATTTGTCAAAACCGATTGCTCAAAAACATCTTCGCAAACGGCGGCAGGGCGGCAAGGAAATCACTTATTTGTCGTGGCACGACGCCATAAAATATCTCGACCATTACGCGCCCGGCTGGTGTTACGAAATTCGCTCGATTGATTCGGTGGCGGGAAAATTAATTTTAATCGTTCGGCTTTCGATTTTGTGCGTCGAAGGCGTCGTTTATCGGGAAGCGACCGGACAGGAAGACGAAACTCTGGATTCTTACGGCGATTCGAGTTCAAATTCCGAAAGTATGGCTCTGCGCCGCGCCTGCGCCAAATTCGGTTTGGGTCTCGCTTTATACGACCAAAATAAGTAATTCAGACGCAGGATTTTTCAGCAGTTCGACAAAAGAAAAAAGGCGAATCCGTTGTGATCGCGCCTTTTTTCTTTTGCGTGAAAGTAATAAAAATTTGCGAAAGCAGATGTAAAATTTCGGTTGGCTTATAGATTACTAAATCAATCATTTGTCAAAACGGATAAATATTATCTACACTTAAACAAAAAATTGAGGTAAACATAATGCAGGAAATTACCGCTACCGAATTGAAACGAAGAATGGATGTGGGCGACGACATTCAATTGATTGACGTGCGCCAGCCGGACGAATACGCTTTTGCCAAAATCGAAGGAGCGAAATTAATTCCGCTCGGCGAAATCGTGCGAAGAATGGACGAACTCGATGCGAACAAAGAAGTCGTTCTCCAATGCAAAGCCGGCGGACGCAGCGCGACTGCGATTCAAATGCTGACGCGAGCCGGTTTTCAGGGAAAAATGTCGAACCTGCGCGGCGGAATAACAGCGTGGTCAAATGAAGTTGACCCGAACATCCCGAAATACTGAAATAATTGATAATTGATAATTGGCAATTTGAATAAAAATCTTTCTTTCTCAATTGTCAATTATCCGTTATCATCCTCCTCTTTTTCGCCGCTTCAACCGTATTTTTCATCAGCATCGCCACCGTGAGAAGCCCGACGCCGCCGGGAACGGGCGTAAAGTTTGCGGCTTTCGCGCGCGCTTCTTTCGGATTTACGTCACCGACTAATGTAAATCCGCGCTTTTCGATTGTTTTCAAACGTTTTTCAATTTCTGTTTCGTCAAACAACACGCGCGCTTCGGCTTCGTCCGAAACATTGTTCATACCGACATCAATAACCGTCGCGCCTTCTTTGATATGTTCGGCGCGAACGAATCCGGCGCGTCCGATTGCCGCAACTAAAATATCGGCTTGAGATGTGATTTCCGCCAAATTTTTCGTGCGTGAGTGACAAATCGTAACCGTCGCATTTTCCTGTAAAAGCAGCATTGCCATCGGTTTGCCGACGATGTTGCTTCTGCCGATGACAACCGCGTGTTTTCCGGCAATTTCGACGTTTGAACGCTTTAGAATTTCAATTATTCCGGCTGGCGTGCAGGGCGCGAGCGCCGCTTGACCTTGGACGAGCCGTCCGACGTTGATTGGGCTGAAACCGTCAACATCTTTTTCCGGGTCAATTTTTTCTAAAATCGCCGCTTCGTCAATTTGTCCGGGAAGCGGAAGCTGCACCAGAATTCCGTCAACGTCTTCCCGATTGTTTAATTCTTCGACAATTTCGAGAAGTTCCTTTTGCGTCGTTTCCGCCGGTAAATGTCGGTGTTCGGAAACGATTCCGAGTTCTTCGCTCGTTTTCACTTTGCTTCCGACATAAATTTCCGATGCTTTATCGCTGCCGACGCGCACGACCGTCAAACCGGGACGAAAACCGTATTTTTCGTTTAATTCCTTAACCTCTTCGGCAACTTCTCGTTTTATCGCTCCGGCAATTTCCGCGCCGCCTAAAATTTTAGCTGTCATAATTTTATTGATTTTACAGGAAACATAGCTTCATTGTCAGTTTAACGAAGCTAAATAAAAAAGGAACGCGAAAGGCAAGCGCGGCGTATGCTTATACGGAAAAAATATTTTTTAAATTTACGCTTTGCCTTAAAATGACCGATTGGATTTTGCAGAGAAAATTTATGCTCAATTTAACTAAAATAACTTCCAGACTATTTCTTTTCGCAGGCTTATTTGTTTTTCTATGTTTTTCAGCCGCAGAAAAAATCGACGCCTTTCCCGATTTCGATTATGACGGCAAAGCCGATTTCAGTGTTTTTCGTCAGTCGGATCGCACCTGGTATGCGTATTCGACCGAATCGGAAACCTCCTCCAGCTTTCAATGGGGCTTGCCGACCGACGTTTTAGTTCCGGCTGATTACGACGGCGACGGACTGACCGATTTTGCCGTCTGGCGACCTTCAAACGGAACTTGGTATGTGCATCGCAGCCGCGACAACCAACTTTTTGCGATTCAATGGGGAAGCGTCCCCGTTACTCCGCCGCCCGGCTCTATCTCACTCGTTGCCTCGGACGTTCCCGTTCCGGCTGATTACGACGGCGACGGATTAGCTGATTTCGCGGTTTGGCGACCGGAAAACGGCGTTTGGTATGTGCTTCAATCAACCGACGGTTACAATCCGATTTACGCGAAGTATTATCAATGGGGCAAACTAGGCGACGTTCCGGTTCAAGCCGATTATGACGGCGACGGCAAAACCGACATCGCGGTTTTTTGCTCGACGGAAAATCGCTGGTATATTCGATTGAGCGGCAGTAAAAAACAGTATTCGGTTGATTTCGGTCGCGCCGGCGCTGATTTGCTTGTTCCGGCAGATTACACCGGCGACAAAAAAGCCGACATTGCCGTTTATCGAAACGGCATCTGGTTTATCAGGCGCAGCGAAGACAATCAATTGGAAACCCGACAATTCGGCATTTCGACCGATAAACCTGTTCCGGCAGATTACGACGGCGACGGCAAAACGGATTTGGCGGTTTATCGCACAGGATTTTGGTATATTTTAGAAAGTTCGACCGGACGATTCAGAAGTTTTAATTACGGTTTAGCTTCTGACATTCCGCTTCCCGCGCTCAACGCCAAAGAAAGTATCGTCGCCGTTCCGTAAATTTTTACAAATTTTCAATAATATCCGAGAAAGTCGAAAGGCTTTCTCTTTTTTATTTTTCAAAAAAAAGCTAACATTTATCAGCAATGAAATTCGCCTTCCTTTTTCTGATCTTATTTTTCGCGCTCGATGTTTCGGCTCAAACTCCGAATGAAATCCACTCTAAAATCCGCGCCGCCGTCGAAAATAAAGATTACAAAACCGCGATAAACGAACTGCAAAATTTCGAGCGAGCGGACAAAAAACTTTTCGCGCTCAACAATTACGATTATCTGCTGGCGCGAATGGCGGAAAAAACCGGCGATTTGGCGACGGCGATGGCGAATTATCAAACGGTTGCGAGCAGAAATTCGGTTTTGAGCGAATATGCTTTGCGGCATTTATCGCAAATCGCGCGTGATTCGGGAAATCTGTTTTTGGAAAGAATCTATCTGCGCGAACTCTTAACAATCGCGCCGAACGGTTTATTAAATGACGCGGCTGAAGCGCGAATGGCGGGAAGTTATTTTGAAAGCAAAGATTTTGGCGCGGCGATTCGATTGATTCAAAAGCAGGCGAATGAATCACAAACCGTGATTTTAGAAATTCGAGGCGAAAAAAACTTAAAACCGGAAACTCAAAATTCAATCCCCGAAAACCAAAGTCGGCAATTCGATTATCAAAATCCGAAAGCGCGCCAAAATCTGGTTTTTCTCGGACAAGCATTTCGGCAAAGCGGAAATTCAGACAA
>CAXSHW010000029.1:0-8113 GCA_964237245.1 uncultured Pyrinomonadaceae bacterium | reverse complement strand
TTTAATAACGAATCCGCCGAAACCGGCGCAGCCCGATGATTTCGCGCTCACAGCGGCGGAAAATTTGGACGCGCTCGATGTCGGCGAAGAAAATTTCGGCAAAATCGCGCCGCAATTGATTGAAGCGGAACACTTAAGACGCGCGTTTATTTATCAATTCAACCGCCGTTTTCAGCTCGCGCGTCTGCATTATCGAGCGATTGTCGAACGCTTTCCGCAATCGGCGAACGCTGCGGACGCGCTTTTTCAAATCGGACGCGGATTCGCTCAGGAAGAAAATTATAATGAAGCGATAATTTGGTTTGAACGCGCACAGACCGAATTTCCCGATAATCCGATTGCCAGAGATGCTCTGAGCCAAACCGCATCCGCTTATTCGCGCCTGAATAAACCGCAGGAAGCGATTTCGCGTTACCGGAAATTTATCGAGAAATATCCGAAAGCGGACAATCTCGAACGCGCCTTTTTGAATATCGTTGACGTTTTGCGCGACGAAGGAAATGAAGCTGACGCGCTTGAATGGACTGCGAAAACCGAAGAAACCTTTCGCGGAAAATTGCCCGAAGCGACTGCGCTTTTCGCCCAAGCACGAATTCACATCGCGCAAAACGACTGGCAAAACGCGCTCGACGATTTAAACAATCTGCAAAACTTCCCGGATTTGGGCGGAACGCGCGTTCCCGGTGGCACGAACAAAGCTGAGATTACGTTTCTGAAAGGCTTGGTTTTGGAAAAACTCAACCGTTACGGCGAAGCGATTGACGTTTATCTTTCGATTCCCGACGGACGCGGCGAATACTACGGCTGGCGCGCAACCGAACGATTGCGAGAATTAGGGAATGACGCGAAAACCAAGCCTTTCGTTGAATCAAAATTAGGCGTTTTGAGCGAAATCACGCACGTTCTTTCGCCGGACGAAGAAAGAGAAAAACTTCAATCAGGTTATCGCCTGACAAATAATCCGGTTATCCTGGACAAAATCAAATCTGTTTACGCAAAGCTGCCGAATTATCAAAAAACTCCAAACTTTAAATTACTCGAATTCGGGCGCAAAGAAATTTTGACGGAAAGAGGCGAGATTTCAGATGAAAATCCTCACAAAACTATCGCCGACGAGCTTTTATTCCTGGAACTTTACGACGAAGCGACGCCGGAACTCGAAACTTATTTAACGGAAAATGGAAAATGGAAAACGGAAAACGTGGAAAACAATAAATCTAACCCAAAATCCAAAATCCAAAATCCAACATCGAGCGATATAAATTACACTTTAGCCGTTTTTTACGAACGCGGCGACGCGGCGAATCGCGCTGTTGTTTTTGCCGAACCTTTGTGGCGAAACGTTCCCGCCGATTACGAAATCGAATTGATTCCGCGAGACCAAATTGAACTGCTTTATCCCGCGCCTTACGCCGATTCGCTTTTGCGATTCGCGTCCGCAAAAGGCGTTGACGCGCGTTTTATGCTTTCGATTATGCGGCAGGAATCGCGTTTTCGCGCCGATGTCAAATCAAATGCCGCGGCTCGCGGGCTTTTGCAATTCACCTCGACGACCGCCGATAAAATCGCCGCCGAACTCGGACGAAATAATTTAAATCAGGACGAACTTTTTTATCCGCCGACCGCGATTCTTTTCGGCTCGCAGTATTTGTCGAATCTTTTCCGGCAATTTCCGAATCAGCCGCAGGCAGTCGCGGCAAGCTATAACGGCGGCGAAGACAACGTTTCGCGCTGGCTGAAGCGCGCAAAAACCGACAATCCCGATTTTTACGTTCCCGAAACAGTTTTCACGCAGTCGAAAGATTACGTTTATAAAGTGATGGCGAATTTTCGAGTTTATCAAATGTTTTATGACGAAAATTTGAAAGCAAAGTAAAAATTAGAACCTTAAACCATTTGTTGTTTCGCGCGAGTTCGTTCAAAATTTAGAGACAGGTAAAAATTATGCGTTATTTTTTTATTATTTTATTTTCGATTCTACTTTTTTCGGCTTGTCAAAAAACACAAACGCCGCAGCAAATCGCGTCGCCCGACGCCAAACTTTATAATCTTCGCGGCAAAGTCGTCGCCGTTGACAAAGCCCACAAAAAAGCGACTATCGCACACGAAGACATAGAAAATTATATGCCCGCGATGACGATGGAGTTTCCGATAAAAGACGATTTCGTTTTTGACGATTTGTCGAAAGACGCCGACATCCGCGCCGATTTGGTCGTTGACAAAGACGGCTTTTGGCTCGAAAACGTCGCCATCACCGCCGCGCCGAATCCGAACCAGCCCGCGCCGCCGACGCGCGAAGATTTGTCTCAAATCGGCAAGGAAGTTCCCGATTTTACTTTGACCAACCAAGACGGAAAGCAGATTTCGCTCAAAGATTTTCGCGGCAAAGCTCTGGCGCTGACGTTCATTTATACGAAATGTCCGCTGCCCGATTACTGTATAAAAATGTCAACGAATTTTTCCGACCTCGCCAAACAACTGCAAAACACCGTATTTAGAGACAAGATAAGACTTTTGAGCATTTCGTTTGACCCGAAAAACGACACGCCGCAGGTTTTGAAAGATTACGGACTCGGTTATTTGCGCGGAACGGAAAAACCTGATTTTACCGTCTGGCAGCTCGCCACCGGAACGGACAAACAAATAAAAGACATCGCCGGATTTTTCGGTTTATATTACGAAACCGATAACACCGACAAAACGCAAATCAACCATTCTCTCAGAACAATCGTCATCACGCCCGACGGCAAAGTAAAAAAGATTTTTACCGGCAACGAGTGGACGAGCAGCGATTTATTAAGAGAATTGGAAGCTGTAATGGAATAAAGCTAATCTTCAAAAATTTAACGAATGAATTTCACAAGACGCGAGGTTTTGTCCGCATTCTTGGGTTTGCCTTTCGCGCTCGCGGCGTGCAAATCAAACTCTGCAAATAACTTTCCAGACGGCGAAATCGTCGGCGCAAATGTTAATGTCGGACATATTTTGCGTGAAAATCGAAGCGTCGAAGTTGCCGCGCAAAATTGGGAAACCGTCAAAGTCGCCATCATCGGCGGCGGCGCGGCTGGTTTGAGCGCGGCTTGGAAATTTCAAAGAGAAAATTTTAAAGATTTTGTTTTGCTGGAATTAGAAAACAAAATCGGCGGAACGGCGCAGAGCGGAACTTCAAACATCGTCGGCTATCCGTGGGGCGCGCATTATTTGCCCGTTCCGTTTCAGGAAAACGTCGAATTGATTTCTCTGCTCGAGGAAATGAATCTCACCGAAGGCAGAAACGCGCTCGGCGAAGTTTTAATCAAAGAACAATTTCTCTGCCGCGAGCCGGAAGAGAGAGTTTTTTACAAAGGGCGCTGGTATGAAAATTTGTATTTGACGGTCGGCGCGAGCGACGAAGACAAACGACAATTTTCAGAATTTCAAAAACAAATTGATTTTTGGGTAAATTGGAAAGACGGATACGGCAAACGCGCGTTCGTCGTGCCGATCGCAAATTGTTCGACCGACGCGGAAGTTTTGCAATTGGATAAAATTTCTTTCGCCGATTGGTTAAGGCAAAAAGGTTTCAACTCCGAAAGACTCGTCTGGTATTGCGACTATGCGACGCGCGACGATTACGGTTTGAAACTCGAAAACGCTTCGGCTTGGGCTGGACTTTTTTACTTCTGCTCGCGCGTTCGCAAATCCGACGAAGAATCGCAGCCGTTTATTACTTTTCCCGAAGGCAACGGCAGATTTGTCAATTATTTAGCCGAGCGAATCAAAGACAAAATCAAATTAAAAACTATCGCGCTCGAAATTGTTCCGAATGAAAAAACGGTTGATGTAGTGTATCTAAACACTGAAACTAATGAGTTAAAAGGTTTTCACTGCGCAAAAGTAATTTTCGCCGCGCCGATTTTCACATCAAAATATCTGATTCGAGATTTCCGGCAAAACGCGCCCGAATTCGTTAAAGAATTTCAGCACAACGCCTGGTTCGTAGCGAATTTGTTTTTGAAAGATCGCCCGAAAAATCGTTTCCCGCGTGATTTCCCGCTCGCCTGGGACAATGTTTTGTATGAAAGTCCATCGCTCGGATATGTCAACGCGACGCATCAAAAAGGCATTGATTACGGCGCGGCGATTTTCACTTATTATTACCCGATGTGCGCGGAGGAAAACGGACGAGCGAAACTTTTCGCGCTCGATTGGAAAGATTTAGCCGACGTAATTTTAACCGATTTATCACGCGCTCACGCCGATATTTATGAGCTGACGACGCGCATTGACATAATGCGTTGGGGACACGCGATGATTTCGCCGCGCACGAATTTTCTCTGGTCAGGCGCGCGCGAACAGGCGCAGAAACCGTATCGCAATATTCATTTCGCGCATTCCGATTTAAGCGGCATCGCGCTTTTTGAAGAAGCGTTTTTTCACGGCATTCGCGCGGCGCGTGAGATATTAGAGAAAACTCAAACAGGATAGACAGGATGAGCAGGATAATGCTTTTTGATGAACTAACGGGTAAAATTTTGGAAGTAAGTTTCGAGGTCAGCCGCGAACTTGGCGCGGGTTTTCTTGAATCGGTATATGAAAAAGCGTTGATGTTGGCATTAAAGCAAAAAGGTCTGAATGCCGTTCGTCAAGTTCCTCTGCGCGTTAAATTTCGCGGCGTAATTGTCGGTGAATTTTACGCCGACATTTTAGTCGAGGGAAGGGTAATAATTGAACTGAAAGCTGTAAGCCGAATCCTGCCGGAACATAAGGCGCAGGTGATAAATTATTTGGTAGCAACGGAAATTGAAGTCGGTTTATTGATAAATTTTGGCAATGCGAGACTGGAATATAATCGCTTGCATAAATAATGTGGGGAAATTTAACAGGATGGACAGGATAAGCAGGATTTTTCTTCGTTGGTGAGTTTTTGCGCGAATTGGTCAAAATCACACAATTTAGTTTTCAAAACCTGAATTATCCTGTAAATCCTGTCCATCCTGTTAAATAAATTTCTGATGAGCGAAGCGCCTCTACAATTGAAATGGCTTTTTTCCCCGAAAATTGATTTGTCTGTCTTTCTCGGCAGCGCAGTTTTGTCGCTTTTGCTACTCGCAATTGGCTGTCAGCTTGGGATTTTAAATGATAACGCGCCGGATTGGACTTGGATTTCGGCGGTTTTGCTGATTGATGTCGCGCACGTTTGGTCAACTTCTTTTCGGGTTTATTTTGACGCGGAAGAATTCAAGCGGAGAATTTGGCTTTACACGCTCGTTCCCGTTTTCGGTTACGCAATCGGCGTCGCGCTTTATTCGGAAGGCGAACTTGTTTTTTGGAAGGCTTTAGCGTTGACTGCGGTTTTTCATTTCGTGCGGCAGCAATACGGTTGGGTCGCGCTTTATCGGGCGAAACTCGGCGAAAAATCTAATTTGACGTGGTGGATTGACGCAATCGCAATTTACATCGCAACCGTTTATCCGCTCGCGTTTTGGATGACGAGTCTGCCGCGCAATTTCGATTGGTTTGTCAAGGACGATTTTTTTTCCTTGCCCGCGCTCGTCGAACAGATTCTTTTCCCAATATATGTTCTGGCTTTGACCGCTTATTTTGCCAAGTCAATTTATCTTTATTTTGCCGAAGGATTTTTGAACATCGGCAAAGATATAATCGTTTTGACGACCGCTGTTTGCTGGTATGTCGGAATTGTCTGGCTCAATTCCGATTACGCTTTTACGGTGACAAACGTGATAATTCACGGCGTTCCATATTTCGCTCTGATCTATTTTTACGCTAAATCCAGACGCGAAACCGCATCGAGATTTTACAAATCAGTTTCGCACAATTGGTTCGTTTTTCTGGCGACTTTGTGGGCTTTGGCTTATGTCGAAGAATTATTTTGGAATCGCGGCGTCTGGCACGAACACGAATTTTTGTTCGGCGCGGATTGGAATTTGGACGACTGGAAAACTTATCTCGTGCCGCTGCTCGCCGTTCCGCAATTAACTCATTATGTTTTGGACGGTTTCATTTGGAAGCGCAAAAACAACCGAAATTTTCGCCTTATCAGTTGAAAATAATGGAAAGTGGAAAATGGAAAATGAAAGAAACTTCTTTATTTTCCATTTTCCACTTTCCATTTTCCGTTTATTCCTCTTTCTCGATTTTCTTGAAATTGTATCTGAGCAAAACTCTAATCGGCAGATTTTTTCCGTTGCGCGAAGCCGCTCGCCACTGCATTTTATTGACGACTTCGACGACCGATTCGTCCAAGCCGAAGCCAGCCCAACGCGCAATTTCAACGTTTAGGATTTTGCCGTTTCCGTCAACGTCAACTTCCGCGTCAACTGTCGCTTCGATGCCGTAAAGATTGGCAATCGGCGTGTAATCCGGCTTGAGCCGTTTATACGGAAGCGGCGGGCGAAAATTTTTGGCTTCCGGCGAATTTTCGGCTGGCAATTCTTCTAATTTGGAAACAGATTTTTCGCTTGATTCTGATTGAGCGACAGATTTTAACTTATCGGAAATCTCTGCCGACAAATCGTTTGTTGATTCCGACAATTTCGCTTCCGATTTTTCCGCCGTTTCGGTTTCGCTATTGACGAGTTTCCAGAAAATCAATTTGCCAGTGCGCGAACTGACTGCAAAAACGGTTGCATAAGATTCGTAAAAGTCTTTTTTTTCAAATGTATAACGCCGCAAAGTTTCGGCTTTGACAAGCAAAAAATAATCGCAGCCGATTGCCGCGCCGATGTTTTTTGATTCTGTTGTCGAAAGATTGAAAGGTTTTTCGTAATTTGCCGAAGTATAAGCGGTTTCGCTCAAAGAATCGTCTAAAATTTTGAAATCTTTAGCGAGTGACTTTTCGATTTTCTCTACAAAAACCTGAGTTTGAGCGTTCTTTTCGGGAACGAGAACGGCGATTTTCGATTGCGCGGAAGCAGCTAAAACGAGAAAAAGAAAATTTAGCCACAGATTGACACAAATAAACACGGATTTTTTAATCTGAAATCTTGATTTGTATCCGCGTTTATCTGTGAACATCTGTGGCTAAAAAATTTCTTTATTTATGGTAAAGCCGCGAAATTTCCGGTTTCAGTTCGGGCGGAAAACAGACGCGGTGCATTTGATAGCTTTTTTGCAAGCCGCGAACCGCCGCGCTGACTTCGGAAATTTCCTTGATTTGCGGATGCGAAAAACCTTCTTCGACGTAGATCAAATTTTTCGGATCGCGTCCCGCCGTCGTATAAAAATTATACGCCACGTCGCCGGCGCGGTCTTCGATAAAATAATATTCCGGGTCAAATCCGGCTCGTTCGACCAATTTGCGCGATTCTTCCAAAAATTCCCGCCGTTCGTTTTCCGGCATATCGAGGTCGAAGATTTTGAAAAGTTTGCGCGTCAAAAAACGCTTCGACAGATCAGCCAGAATTTTATCGTCAGCGTTTTGCCATTGTTTGATGTGAAACATCACGTCAGAATCGTCCAAATCGAGATGTTCTTTTAATGAAAGTTTTTCGCCTTTCAAAATTTTTTCAAACGGCGTTCCGCGAGCGAACCAGATCGGTTTTCCCGTCTGAAACAGCGTCAGAGCGCGGCGCAGAAGCGAGCGCAAAACCGTCTCCGCCGAGCGCAGAGTGCGGTGAAAATAAACCTGTCGAAACATATAATACCTGGCTTGCAGATAATCTTCGACGGCGAAAATACCGCGCGCCGCAACATACAAACGGTCGTTTTTCTCGTCAATTTCGAGCGATTTGATAATCCATTCGATGTCGTAAATGCCGTATTTCGCGCCGGTCATCAAACTGTCGCGCAGCAGATAATCCATTCGGTCAACATCCAGTTGCGACGAAACAAGCTGCGCGAGCGCCATCGGGCGAAAATTTCCGCGAATAATATCGGCGACATCTTCCGCCAATTGCGGAGAATAATCGCGCAAAACTTGTCCGACTTCGGTTTCATCGCTCAACACGGCTTCAATCGTAAATTGTTCGTGGTGAAAATCCAGAATCGTTTCGATAACGTGCGAAAACGCGCCGTGTCCGATGTCGTGCAGCAAAGCCGCGACGCGAACGGCGGTTTGTTCTTCGTCGGAAATCGGATATTTAGATTTGAGCTTTTCGGTGATTCGGGTCGC
>CAXSHW010000028.1:37853-41700 GCA_964237245.1 uncultured Pyrinomonadaceae bacterium | reverse complement strand
CGTTTCGGGCGAAACCCATTCGCTCCACATCGTCGCTTCGCCGCCGAGAATTCGTTTTTGTTCTTCCGCCGTCAAAGTTGTGTCGGTGGGCAGCGGATCAACCGCGTAATGCTGCGATGCGGGAAACATCAAATCAATATAATATCCGTTTGACAAAATCCCCTGATTTCCCTGACGCGCGACTTTGGCGAGCGATTCTTGTCCGCGCCATGATTGGATGACAACGTTTTTCGGAATTCCGGGCTGAAAAATCTCGTCCCAACCCATCATAATTTTGCCGTCTTTTTCGATGAATTTAAGAATTCGTTTATTAAAATACTGCTGCAAACCGTCCTGGTTTGCAATGCCTTTTTCCTTCATAAAGGCTTGGATTCGCGGATTTGCCGCCCATTGTTTGCCTTCATTTTCGTCGCCGCCGATGTGCATATAAGCGTCGGGGAAAAGCGCGGACATTTCTTTGAAAAAGACTTCCAAAAGTTTATAAGTTTTCTCGTTCGTCGGGTCGAGCGTCGGATCGAAAATTCCCGGTTTGCGCTCGATTTTATAAGTAACTCCGGGCAAACCGCTGCCGATTTCAGGATGCGAGACGAGCCAAGCAGTCGCGTGTCCGGGCATATCGAATTCGGGCATCACGCGAATTCCTCTATCAGCCGCGTAATTGATAATCTCGCGGATTTGCTCCTGCGTGTAAAAATTTCCGTCCGAACCCTGCTGATAAAGTTCTGGAAAATTTTTCGTCTCAACGCGGAAACCTTGATCTTCGGTCAGATGCCAGTGCAAAACATTCAATTTAACCGCCGCCATCGCGTCCAGATTCCGCCGCAAAACTTCCATCGGCATAAAATGACGCGCCGAATCAATCATCAAACCGCGCCACGCGAAACGCGGCTTATCGTTTATCGAAACGGCGGGAAAATAAAACCCGTTTTTGTCACTTTCAAGCAACTGCAAAAAAGTTTCCAAACCGCGCATCGCGCCGACGGTCGCAGGCGCGGTTATTTTCGCTTGTCTGTCCGTAATTTCCAGATTGTATGATTCGTCGCCGCCGAGTTTTGGAACGGCATTGCCGGTTGAATTGGTTTCGATTAAAAGCTGCGCGTTCGCCGTATCGTTTGATAATTCACGCGGCAACTCTAAAATCGTTCTGCCTTCCATTCGGCGCATCACACGGAAAATATAAGATTTCAAACGCTCGTCGGTTTGACCGGCGACGGCGACGGCGAAGGATTTTGTAACGGGCAATCTGCCGTCCCGCCAATTCACGTTTGCCGGAACGGGCATCAAATTACGTCGCGCTGTTTGAAGTGCCGATAAATCTTTTTCCTGCGCCGAAATTATCCAAACAGCGGATAAAATTAACAGACAAATTAATGAGATTTTGATTAAGAAATTCTTCATAAAATTGAAACTCGCCGCCGGAATTAAAACCAAACGCTTTATTATTTGACGGCATTCTGCGCGCTGTAAGAATCAACCGCTTTTCGCATACAACCGGCAATTTGATTCGTGCCTTTCTCGAACATATTAAAACCGCCGTCCCATTCCCACCACGCGCTCGGAATGTTCAATTTTCCGAGTGCCGTATAAATTGTTTCGGCGTGGCGGCAGCGGTCGTCCAACGTCGGATATTTGCCGTATGAACCGAATTCACCGATGAAAATCGGGACTTTGTTTTTCTCCGACCAATCTTTCGCCGCATTCAAATCGGCAAATATTTTCTCCGGCTGAGAATCCTTCGCGTAATTTTTAATCAAACCTTCTTCCCATTTTCCCTTCACCGCGTCGGGCGTGGCAATCAATCGTTTTTCGTCATAAGGAAACGGCACATTTTTCATTTGTGCCAAACCCGGACTCGACCACGTTGCGCCTTGATGCGTGAAAATAAACGGGTCGTAATAATGAAAAGTGTAAATGATATTTGAATCGGCAAACGGCTTTGAATCAATTAACGCCTGCCGCGAATTCCAATCGTGAAAGCCGACGATTAAAGTATGATTCGGCGCAATCGGGCGCACAATTTTGATAATCGCTTCGGCTTGTTTGCGCCAATCTTCCGCCTTGATGTCGTGCGGTTCATTTCTGAGTTCAAAAAATACTCGTTCGGGATTCGTATCTTTATAACGGTTGGCAATCTCGCGCCACAGCCAGACGATTCTTTCAGTCGCCGCCGCGCCTTTTACCGTGCCGTCAAATTCCGTGTGATGCAAATCAATTATGGCGTTTAAATCATTCGCCAAAGCCCATTTGACAAACGAATCGGCAATTTTCAAAGCCTCTTCATTTTCCCAGTGATACGGCTGATTCAAACTCGCCCACGCGCCGAAATCTATCGGAATCCGCACGGTTTTAAAACCCGCTTTGGCAATATCGGCGAACATTTTTTCGCGCTTTGCCGCTTCCACCGGTTTGACGAAATCCGCGAAATGTTTCTCTTTCGCGCCGAGCCAGTAATTGTCGAGATACGACAAATTCATTCCCAAACCCATTCGGTCGGCGCGTTTCTGCGCGATGCTCTGCGCGAGCGCAACCTGCGCCCCGATTGATAAAATCAGGAGAAAATAAATCGCTTTTTTCATCGGAATTTTAAGATATAAATCGGTAAATTATTTAAGCGTAAATTTGCCGCTTTGATTGCCGACCATCACTGTAAAATCGCCCGCTTCGACCGTTGGTTTATTGTCCGCGTTAATAAACGAAAAATCGTCGCGGTTCAATTTGAATGTTAAAGTTTTGCTTTGATTCGGTTCGAGCGAGATTTTCGCAAAGCGTTTGACGCGCTTGCCCGGCGGAGAAATTGATGCTACTTCGTCGCGCAGATATAAAATAACCGTTTCCTTTCCGGCTCGCGCACCCGTGTTTTTCACGTCAACGCTGACGCTGATTTCGCCGTTCATCGGAATCGAATCGGACGATAATTTCAAATTGCTGTATTGATATGTCGTGTAGCTCAAACCCGTGCCAAACGCGAACTGCGGTCGGGTTGCCGCGTTGACGGCAATGTTTTCTTCGTTTTCAAACAATTTGTAATCGTATGTCAGCAAATTATTCGGGTTGCGCGGATACGTGAACGGCAGTTTGCCATTCGGGTTGTAATCGCCGAACAGCACGTCGGCGATTGCCGTTCCGCCCTCGTTGCTCGGATTGAGCGCGAGCAGAATTCCCGGAACTTTATCGGCAATGCGGCTGATGACGCGCGGACGACCTTCGACCAAAACCATCACGACGGGTTTGCCGGCAGCGATTATCGCTTCGGCGAATTTCAACTGCGTTTCGGGCAAAGTCAAATCCGTGATGCTGCCGGGCGTTTCGGTGTATGAACCTTCGCCCAGACACAGCACGACGACATCGGAATCTTTGGCTTCGTCAACCGCTTTTTTGATGTCAACTTCTTCGTCTATATTAGTCGGCGTGTTGTTGCTCGCGCCGCCCGCCGCCCGCACGAGGCGCGTTCCCTGCACGAATTCAAAATTCTTTTTGCCGATTTTCGTTTCAACCGCCTGCTGAATCGTCATCTTGTCTTTCGGATAAAGCGACGGTTCAGAGCCTTGCCAAACCCAAGTCCAGCCGTTGTTCAGCGAAATCAAAGAATCGGCGGTCGGACCCGTGACCAAAACTTTTTTATTTTTCGAGAGCGGCAGAATGTTGTTGTCGTTTTTAAGCAGCGTCAAAGATTCGCGGGCGGCTTGCAAACTGACTTGCGCGTATTCCGGTTTGCCGAAATTGTTTCTGACAGACGGCGACGGCATCGGATTTTCAAATAATCCCAAGTCGTATTTAACTTTCAGAATGCGCCGCACGGCTTCGTCAATCCGCGCCATCGAAACTTTTTTCTCCTTGACGAGTTCGA